>NZ_CP023507.1:1255000-1882500 GCF_002386345.1 Streptococcus oralis
AGCCATCAATTTCTGGTGGAACGGTATAGCTACCACTTCTTTCTTTCGCAACTTCAAACGCGTCTTGTAATCCTAATGGGCTAGCTAAAATCGCTTGATAGCCTTCCTGACCAGCTGGATTATTAAAATCACCCGCTAAAATTAGAGGTTTGTTCAACTCTTTTAGTACAGCCTCAAATCGTGCCCATTCTTCTTGGAAACCTTTATCCCACCAAGAGAGATGAACGCTTGCAAGAGCAAGTTCCTTACCTTCAACCTCTGTCTCAGCCAAGGCAACGCGGCGAGTATGATAGTCTGTTGGATCATCTACATCCGAAACTAAAATTTCTCTGGCTTTAATCGGTGTTTTAGATAAGATAGCTACGCCTTCATGGTAACGGTCATAACCAATATGATTATAAGCCCAAGTCCAGTAGTAGTTTTTCCCTTTCTCAGCCAATTTTTCAACCAGAAGTCGGACATAGTGATCCTGATGAATGGGTTCTGCTGATGGTAAAGCTTGATAGTGATTGTTAACCTCTACCTCAGGCGAAGTCATTTCTTGATTGATTTCTTGGAAACAAATCAAATCATAATCCTTATCAAGAATGTCTTGGAGTAAGATTTGGAATTTTTCCTCTGCTTCCTTCTCCATCCAACTGTGGGTATTGAGTGTTAGAAATTTCATGCTTTTCTCCTAAAACAAGAGGTTGGAAAACAGCTTCCAACCCCAAGTATATTACAATTCTACTTTAGCAACTGCTGTTTTAGCTGCAAGAGAACCTGTTTGTTCTAATTTAACTGATTTGAGGACATCACCATTTGTGAAGACAACCACTGTTGATGTTTTGCGTCCTGCTTCTCGAATAGCATCCAAGTCAGCTGTGACAAGAAGGTCACCAGCGGCCACTTTTTGTCCTTCAGAGACATGAACAGTAAATGGTTTTCCTTCAAGACTTACTGTATCCAAACCAATATGAACAAGCACTTCAAGACCTGAGTCAGTGACAAGACCAAGAGCGTGTTTTGTTGGGAAGATACTTGATACAGTACCAGTAACTGGAGATACAATGTTACCATTTGCTGGCTCTACTGCAAATCCATCACCCATCATTTTTTGAGCAAAAACTGGATCTTCCACTTGTTCTAAAGCAACAACTTGACCGTCAGCTACTGAGTAAACTTCTTCAGTTACACCTTTGTAGTGTACAGTATTTTGTTGAGTTTCTGTCATTTGGCTTGGAAGAGTTTCAGGAATTACTTCACCTGAGTCAAGGATATCTTGGATATCAGATTTCAATACGTCAGCTTTTGGTCCGTAGATAGCTTGGACACCTTGTCCTTTCATGACAAGACCCATAGCTCCTTCTGCTTTCCATTGTTCCTCAGTACCAACGCGATCTGCGTCTTTAACAGTTACACGAAGACGAGTCATACATGCATCCACATCTACGATATTTGCACGACCACCAAGAAGGTTAATGATGTTTACGGCTTGAGAAGCTGCTGCAACTTTTGGAGTTCCAGGAGCTGCTTCTTCTGATGTTCCTTCAGCTGTTTCGTAGTTTCCGTTACGTCCTGGAGTTGCGTAGTTGAATTTCTTGATCATGAAGTTGGCAATGAAGTACATGATAACCGCAAAGAGAACAGTTACCCAGATAAAGTTAACGATATCCATACCAATACCAGCATTAATTGCCAATGGTGTACGAGTCAAGAATTCAATTGAACCGAATGAGTGGACACGAAGGTGAACAATATCTGCCATAGCAAAGGCAGCACCTTGAACTACTGAATAAACAAGGTAAAG
Source organism: Streptococcus oralis (assembly GCF_002386345.1). Lineage (NCBI taxonomy): Bacteria > Bacillati > Bacillota > Bacilli > Lactobacillales > Streptococcaceae > Streptococcus > Streptococcus oralis. The sequence goes on from NZ_CP023507.1 coordinate 1,256,790, forward strand.
CGGTGTTGCGATGAACATGAACATATACTCGATAGGTTCAGTAACCCCTGTCAAGAATGTTGCAAGGGCTGTCGCAATCATCATACCCTTGTATTGGTGTTTCTTGTCAGCATCAACATTGCGGTAGATAGCAACGATGACACCCATCAAGATACCAAATGAACCGATCATTTGTCCAACTTTGAAACGAGCTGGAGTGACTGTTGTAAGAAGGTGTTGGTATTGGTCAGCATTTGAACCTTTAAGGTTAACAAGGTCAGTTACCCATGCAAGCCAAAGTGGATCTTGACCAAATACTTGTGTTCCTTTTGCAGCACCAGTTAACACTTCGTATGTTCCACCAAGAGCTGTATAGTTCATTGGGATAGTCAACATGTGGTGAAGACCGAATGGCAAGAGCAAACGTTCCAAAGTACCATACAAGAATGGTGCAAGAACTGGAGCAGTTTCTTGTGAGTTGGCAATCCAAATACCAAAGTTGTTGATACCTGTTTGAACTACTGGCCAAAAGGCAGCAAGTACAATTGCAGCAATAGTTGAACGAAGAATAACGACGAATGGTACGAAACGTTTACCATTGAAGAATGAAAGGGCATCAGGAAGTTTACGGAAGTTGTAGTATTTGTTATAAGCTGTTGCCCCAACAAAACCAGAGATAATCCCTACGAAAACCCCCATGTTAAGCGCTGGTGCCTCAAGAACGCTGATAAAGTAGTCAGCAACCTTGATTGAACCACCAAAGAAAGTAGTAACCATTGCTTCAGGGTTTTTCAACATATCACCTGTAACACCGAAGATAGTACCTGTGATACGGTTAATCAAGATAAAGGCAAGTCCGGCTGCAAATGCACCACCTGCACGTTCTTTTGCCCAGCTTCCCCCAATAGCAAGGGCAAACAAGATATGAAGGTTACCGATAACCCCCCAACCAATTTGCTCAAGGATTCCACCTGTAATCACTAGAGGAGCAAGGTTTGGGTCGATCATCACGATTGATTTACCGATTGAGATCATCAATCCCGCCGCTGGCATAACGGCGATAACCACCATTAAAGCCTTACCGAATTTTTGCCAAAATTCGAAAGACAAGACATTTTTGAATGTAGCTTTCATCATTCAAATCTCCTTTATTTTATTTAGGCAAACGTTTTACGAAAACGTTTGCATTTGGTTATGTATTAATTATACCACTTTTATTTTTTTTGTAAAGGCTTTTATAAAAAAATTGTCTATTTTTTTAATTTTTAGAAAGGAAAAAGAGAAGTTTACGAAAACTTCTCTTTTAAATATGTATTATTTTTCTGATTTGTTCTGCAATTTGCATTTAAATCCAACTAGATCTTCAAGAATCGACGCATTGAAATCCCTGAACCAATTGAACCAATGAAAATTCCGATTATAAATAATAGGACTGTCATCAAAGGGATAAACACATCTGGCGTAATCATTGACAAGTTTTGACCTACCAAGGATTTATTGACCGATTGATAAACCATATTGTAAACAAAGAATACAAGGACTGAAGGAATTGCTGCACCAAGCAAGCCAATAAAAGCACCTTCTAGCAAGAATGGACCACGGATATAGCCATTTTTCGCTCCTACAAGACGCATGATCTGAATCTCACGACTACGTGAAATAATAGTGATACGAATGGTATTGGAAATGAGGAAGACTGCGATAAAAATCAAGAGCCCTGCAATAACCAATCCCCAAACACGGATAAAGGAAGCTAGTTCAAAAAGTCGTTGAGTGTTGGCTCCACCATCTTGAACCTCTGATACTCCCTCAATTTTCTTAGCTTCTTCAGCTACCGTTTTAACATCACTCGGAGAATTTGTATCGACGATATAAGCATCATAGAGAGGGTTTGCATCCCCTTCAAAGACCTTCCAATCGTCACCCATTGTTTCCGTTAGTTTTTCGTACTGTTCTTCTTTACTTGAGAAGGTAACACTCTTAACAGCAGGCATAGCTTTCAAAGCATCATAGACCTTGTGGTAGTCATTATTGGTAACTGTCTGACCTTCTTTTTCAATCGTTTCACTGTTATCAGCTACATCCTTACGAATGTAAACCATGACCCGAACGTTGTTTTCAATATCGGTAGCCAGTTTTGCTGTATTAAAAATTACAGATGCAAACAGGGCAACAAGTGTCAAGGTAATCATAACCGAACTCACTGCTGCTACTGTCATCCAGCCATTTCGTTTTAAACTTTTTAATGATTCAAATAAATGGCGAAAAAATCTACTAATCATCGTATCCATATTCTCCTTTAGCTTCGTCACGAACGACACGGCCATTTTCAATGGCAATGACACGGTGGCGCAAGGTATTTACAATCTGGCTATTGTGGGTTGCCATCAAGACAGTAGTACCTTGGAGATTGATGCGTTCCAACAGATTCATAATTTCCCATGAATTATCTGGGTCCAAGTTTCCTGTTGGCTCATCGGCAATCAATACTTTAGGATTGTTGACAATCGCACGAGCAATCGCAATCCGTTGTTGCTCTCCACCTGAGAGTTCATTAGGGAAAGAGCGAACCTTATGTTTCAAACCAACCAGGTCCAATACTTCCATAACACGTTTTTTGATGTTGCGACGGCTCTCACCGATTACTTCCATTGCATAGGCAATATTCTCATAAACAGTCTTCTTAGGCAAGAGTTTGTAATCCTGAAAGACTACCCCGACACTACGACGTAGCAGTGGGACATCTTTCTTCTTAATTTTAACTAAATTAAAGCCTGCAACTGTTAGGCTTCCTTTTTCGATCTTTACTTCTCGGTATAAAGCTCGAATAAAGGTTGACTTACCTGCCCCAGAAGGTCCTACGATATAGGCAAACTCTCCTGGTTCAATGGTAACAGATACTCCACGCAGGGCAGTCGTTCCATTGTCATACTTTTTGACAACATCTCTCATTTCAATGATTGACATATGAGTTCCTTTCTATCTTAGCTGATTCGCCACTTGAGGTAGGCATCGATAAAACCATCAAGGTCTCCATCCATCACCTTATCTACCTGAGCAACTTCAAAGCTTGTACGGTGATCTTTTACCATAGTATAAGGCGTGAAAACATATGAACGGATTTGGCTTCCCCATGTGATTTCCTTTTTCTCACCTTTAAGGGAATCAACTTCCGCAGCTTTCTTTTCTTGCTCCATTTGATAGAGCTTAGCCTGCAACATCTTCATGGCACGATCTCTATTTCCATACTGGGTACGATCGACCGTTGATTGGACGACAGTTCCCGTAGGAATGTGTGTCAAACGCACACCTGTTGAAACCTTATTGACGTTTTGTCCACCAGCACCACCTGAACGGAAGGTATCCATTTTGATATCATCTTCACGAATCTCCACTTCGATGGTATCATCCAACTCAGGCATAACCTCTACGGATGTAAAGGAAGTATGGCGGCGTTTGGCAGAGTCAAATGGCGAAATACGAACCAAACGGTGAACACCCATTTCTGATTTAAGTAGGCCATAAGCATTGGGTCCTTCAAAAGACAAGGTCACAGACTTGATACCTGCTTCATCACCAGCTTGGTAATCCAAAACTTCTACTTTAAAGCCTTTGGCATTTCCATAACGAGTATACATACGAAGCAACATATCGCCCCAATCCTGTGCCTCAGTACCACCAGATCCTGGATGGATTTCCAAGATTGCATTATTATGGTCATAAGGTTCTGACAAGAGAAGGGTCATCTCGTAGCTGGTCATCATCTTATCCAGTTCTGTCAACTGTTCGACCAGTTCATCATGGACTGACTCGTCTTCTGCTAAAAAGTCCAATAAAATCTCAACTTCATCCTGCAACTCTTCCATTTTACGGAAGGTGTTATAGGTGTTTTTTAATTCATTTAATTCTTGCGACGTTTTTTGGGCCGCGATATTATCGTTCCAAAAATCAGGTTCTGTCATCTTGTTTTCCAAGATGGCAATCTCTTCCTCTAAGCCTTCGAGGTCAAAGAGACCCCCTGAAAGAAGCTAATTTTTCACGATTTGCGTCAATTTTTTGACGAATTTCTGAAATGTCCATAGATACTCCTTTTCATATCGTTTTATTATACCATAATCTCTCATTTCTTTCCATATTTTGCTTTTCACCGCTTTTGACGGCAAAAGAAAAGAGGCTCTAAAGCCTCTGGTTTAAAGGACTTTAGCAGAGGTATGAGTGATCTCCTCCACTTGAATTCCTTCTTTTTCAAACTTGTCCTTTAATGCAGTTAAATCGATTTTTCCATCAATTTGAACTTCGATAACGACCTTGCCATCCTTACGTGGAATGTTAACAGTATGGGAAATATTTAAATCCTCTTCTACAATTAGAGCTACAATTTTTCCCAGCACTCCTACTTCATTTTCTGTAATGAAACGAACGCGAATCCCCTCTTCTCCGTATCCAGCGATTTCCAAGAAAGCCTGAAAAACATCGCGGTCTGTAATGACGCCGTAGACCTGATGATTGTCTACGACTGGTAATATCCCAATTTTATTTTTCAGCATCAGGTAGGTCGCATCTTCTAGACTAGCATAGCCAGAAACCGTCACGACATCTCGAATCATTACATCTTTTACTTTGGTTTTATTCAGAAGATAATTCATCTCATAGATAGAGAGACTGGTTGCTTTAGATGGGCTGGCTTCCGCAATGGTTCCTTCTGTTACCAATCCGACTAATTGATCGTTTTCGATAACAGGTAAACGGTGCAAACCTTGCTCGCGCATCAAATCTGCTGCGTGTGCTACAGTCGTATCTGGACTGATATAAACTACCTTACGGGTCATGAAATCTTTAACTGCCATGAGACTTCTCCTTCTATATTGCTACTTTTATTATACACTTTCTTAGAAAATCTATCAAACGCTTTCATCTCTTTTTCAAGATTTTGAATAATCTGAGTCTTTTACAAAAAAGAGCTCTAATCTAGAGCTCTATATGTGCAAGTTAGCAATCATTATTTATATTTCTTTCAGTTGTTAAGGATACTAGCAACTAGTATTGAAAACCTATTATCATCTCCATCCACAACCTAAACTAGTCTCTCAGACTAGAGGAGAATTGCTTATGCAATCCTTATCCTCCGACTAAAAAGGTCCCCCGGACTAAAGGAGAATTGCTTACGCAATCTCCATCCGCAACCTAAACTAGTCTCCCAGACTAGAGGAGAATTGCTGCACAATTCTTATCCGCCGACCAAAAAGGTCCCCCGGACCTTTTTAGCCACCTAGATATGCTTTTCTGACTTCATCTGATGCTGCGAGTTCTTTTCCTGTTCCTGATAGGACAATCTTTCCTGTTTCAAGTACATAACCACGGTCAGAGATAGCAAGGGCCTTGTTAGCGTTCTGTTCAATTAGGAGAACCGTTGTTCCTTGCTTCTGAATATCTTGAATGATATCAAAAATTTCTTGGATAAAGATCGGGGCAAGTCCCATTGACGGCTCATCCAAGAGAAGGAGCTTAGGTGTAGACATGAGAGCGCGTCCCATAGCCAGCATCTGCTGTTCACCACCTGAAAGAGTTGCCGCATCTTGGTTTTTACGCTCTTCAAGACGTGGGAAGCGTGAGAAAACTTTTTTCAAGTTAGCTTGATTTTCTTCACGATTTTTCTTCAAGAAAGCTCCCATTTCCAAGTTTTCCATAACAGTCAAACCTGGGAAAACATGGCGTCCCTCAGGAACTTGTGAAAGACCACCTGCCACGATTTTTTGCGCAGGCAACTTTTGAATTTCTTTTCCCAAAAACTCAATTTTACCAGCACTTGGACGAACCAAACCTGAAAGGGTACGAAGAATGGTTGTTTTACCAGCACCATTAGCACCAATCAAGGAAACAACTTCACCTTCATTAACCTCGAAACTTACATCACGAACTGCTTGGATCATACCGTAATGCACAGAGAGGTTTTCAACTTTTAACATAGACATTAGGCTTCACCTCCTAGATAAGCTTCGATAACGCGTTTGTTGTTCTTAATCTCATCCGGAGTCCCATGAGCAATCAACCGACCATATTCAAGAACATAGATACGCTCAGTGACTTCCATAACCAAATTCATATCATGTTCGATAAGCATGATGGTAATTTTAAATTCATCTTTGATACGACGGATCAATTCTGTCAATTCAGCTGTTTCTTGTGGATTCATACCAGCTGCAGGTTCATCCAAAAAGAGAATTTTAGGTTCAGTTGCTAGAGCACGAACGATTTCTAATCGACGTTGTTGGCCATAGGCCAGATTCTTAGCAAGAGTATCTGCGTCGCCATCCAAATCAAAAATCTTCAGCAAGTCCAAAGCTTTGCTTTTTAATTCTTCCTCATTCTTATAAAAAGCTGGTAGGCGTAGGAAGCTCGCAAGGACATGTTGTTTATGATGATTACTAAATGCAATCAAAACATTTTCCAAAACTGTCAAGTCCTTGAACAAACGAATATTTTGGAAAGTACGACTGAGACCAAGTGACGCAATCTTATAGGGAGTTTTCCCATTTAGGAGGTGACCATCTAATGTGACAGTACCTTCGCTTGGTTCATAAACACCCGTCAAGAGATTGAAAAGGGTTGTTTTTCCAGCTCCGTTTGGTCCAATCAAACCAACCAATTCTCCCTCGTTCAATTCAAGAGTGACATCTCCAACAGCTGTTAGACCGCCAAAATGTTTGGTTAACTGTTTAACTTCAAGTAATGCCATTAGTTTTGTCCCTCCTTCTTAGATTTTTTAAAGAAACGTGATAGACTCAATTCCCATGTTCCAAGAAGTCCACCTGGTCTGAAAATCATAACCAATACAAGAGCCAAAGCGTAAATGATCATACGTACGCTAGCCACATCTTGAAGGAGCATATTTAAAATTCCCAAAACAATCGCAGAAACAATCGTACCTGTAATAGAACCAAGTCCTCCAAATACAACAATGATCAAAACGTTGATTGAGTTGATGAAAGTATAATCTTTTGGTACAACTGAACCGATAAATCCTGCCTGAAGAGAACCAGCAATACTTGCTGTAATGGCACCAAAGACAAAAGCGATAATCTTGATCTTTGTAGTATTTACCCCAACGGACTCCGCAGCAATCTCATCCTCACGAACAGATAGAGTAGAGCGTCCAATCGGACTACGTAAGAAGTTAAGGGTTGCAATAGTTGTGATAATAACAAAAAGGTAAACCATTTGCCAAGTTGTGAAGTTAGGGATACCCAAGATACCAGCAGCACCGTTGGTCAAACTTCCACCATTAATGATAAAGATACGAATGATTTCTGAAACACCTAGTGTCGCGACGGCCAAATAGTCCCCCTTCAAGCGTAGAGTTGGAATTCCAACGAGCAAAGCGACTGCACCAGAAATCAAAGCGCCCAAGACCATCGCTCCAAAGAAAGCACCATAGGTTGGTGATTTTGAACCAATAATCGCTGCTGCATAAGCCCCAATTGCCATAAAACCTGCATGACCGAGTGAGAATTGGCCTGAAAAACCAACGATTAAGTTCAAACCTACTGCAAGGATGATATTAATCCCAATTTGTTCTAAAATTTGGACATGGAATAGATTGAGAACACCAGCAGAAACCAGTACACTAATCAATCCATAACCCGCTAACAGAAGGAATAACCAGAGAATATTTACTTTAAGATTTGTCTTCATTGTTTACACCTTCTCTTTCACATTCTTACCAAGGATACCTGCAGGTCGAACAATCAGAATCAAAAGCAAGATTCCATACACGATAGCATCACGGAAATCAGACATACCGAAGGCAGTAGCAAAAGTTTCCAATAAGCCAATCACAAATCCCCCTAGAGCTGCACCAGGAATAATACCGATACCACCAAGAACGGCCGCAACGAATGATTTTAGACCTGGAGTCACACCCATCAAAGGTTCAAGAGAGTTGTAGTAAAGGGCAATGAGGACACCTGCCGCACCAGCAAGGGCTGAACCCAAAGCAAAGGTGAAACTGATTGTACGATTTACATTAATTCCCATCAATTGAGCAGCATCACTATCAACTGATACCGCACGCATGGCTTTCCCCATTTTTGTTTTTTGGACGATCAATTGTAGCAAAACCATCAAGAGGACAGAAACTGCTAAAATCATCAATTGAACGTTTGTCAAGCTAATTGGTCCCAAGTCAAAGCGGACTGTTTCAATTGCTTGAGGAAAGGCACGAGTATTGGCACCTACTAAATAAACCATTCCGTATTCCAGTAGGAAAGACACTCCGATGGCAGTAATCAATACAGCAATACGTGTAGAGTGTCGTAAAGGACGGTAGGCAAGAAACTCAATCACAACACCAAGTAGTGCTGTCCCTGCCATTGAAATAATTAAAGCTAAAAAGAAATCCATTTGGAAAGAATTAATCAAAAAGTAACCAATAAAGGCACCCATCATGTAAATATCACCGTGGGCGAAGTTGATGAGTTTGATAATTCCATAAACCATGGTATAACCCAGAGCCAAAAGTGCATAAACACTACCCAGAATTAGACCATTCACAAGTTGTTGGAGCATAGCATTCACTCTTTTCTATCGTTATTTTTTAGAAAATTTCATTATTTTCACAAGTTCATAAACACCGAAACAGGGAGTGAGTCAAAGGCTCATTCCCCATTTCAATTACTATTCTAATGTTATGGTTTTACAACTTCTGCTTCTTCAACTTTACCATTGTTCATGGTCATCATGTAAGCAGTTTTCACTGTATTGTGGTCAGCATCAAAGCTTGTTTGACCAGTTACACCATCAAAATCTTTGGTTTTAGCAAGGTTGTCCTTGATTTCACCTGAGTTTTTAGCACCTTTTGCAGCATTTGCTACTAGGTAAACTGAGTCATAGGCCAAAGCTGAGAATGTTGAAGGCTCTTCGTTGTATTTAGCACGGTATGCTTCAAGGAAAGCTTTAGCTTTTGCAGAAACATCAACTGTTGTTGAGAATCCAGAGATGAAGTAAATGTTTGATGCTCTTTCAGCAGTTGCTTGTTGAACAAATTCTTCACCGTTGAATCCATCACCACCAATGATTGGCTTATCAATTCCCATACCACGAGCTTGGTTTACAATTTTACCAGCTTCTGTGTAGTAACCTGGAACTACGATAGCGTCAAACTCTTTGTCTTTCATTTTAGTAAGGGCTGCTTGGAAGTCAGTATCACCTGCTACGAATGTTTCATCTGCTACAATCTCACCCTTGTAAGCTTCGCGGAAAGATTTAGCAATACCTTTTGCATAGTCACTAGCGTTGTCAGTATAAAGAACAACCTTCTTAGCATTCAATTTATTTGTTACATAGTTAGAAATAATCTTCCCTTGGAAGCTATCTTGGAATGTTCCGATAAATAGGTAATCTTGACCTTTAGTCAAACCGTCTTGAGTAGCACTTGGTGAAATCAATGGCACTCCAGCTTTAGTAGCGTTAGCTACAGCTGCAGCAGTTGCACCAGATGTCGCAGGTCCTACAATAGCTGCTACTTTTGATTGGGTAACAAGGTTTGTTGTAACAGAAGCTGCTTCAGCAGTTTCTGACTTGTTGTCTTTGTCTACAACTTCGATTTGTTTTCCATCAATTCCACCTGCAGCGTTGATTTCGTCTACAGCAAGTTGGGCACCCTTTTGTTCAGCTGTACCGTAAGCTGCTACAGCACCTGTCTCTTCAAAGTTAAAACCGATTTTAATTGTTTTTTCGTCTACTGGATTTCCAGTTATGTTTGACGCTCCTGACTTGACCTCTCCACAGGCAGCAAGAAGAGCCACACTAGCAAGAGCCACAAAAGATAGGGCAAATTTTTTCTTCATTTTTAATCTCCTTATAGTTGTTTCAAAAATTGTATGTTAAGAATATACCGAATTATCAGAAAATTGTCAATGTATTTGTTTAACTTTTTTAAATGATAACGTTTTCTTCATTCCGATAGAGATTCCCAACGAAGGGGGTTTCTAGCTCTTGGATATGGCAACGTCTAATTTTCTTGATATATCTTTCCTTACCTAATCTCTCAACCAACTCATCTAGCTCCTCAGTTGGAACATAGAGCTGCAAGTAACGACGTTTTTTGGAATGGTAACAGATATCACCGTATTCCTGAAGTTTTTTTGCATCTCGATTATAGTAGAGATAGATGATTAATCCTGATCGATTTGTTTTTTCAAACATGAGGAATCCTCTTTCTAAGAAATCTTCCTCTATTATACCAAAAAAAGCAAACTCCGTCGAGTTTGCTTTCTAGGTTGCTTAGCTTAAAGAATTGTTGGCCATGATTTCATCAATAAAGCCATATTCAAGTGTTTCTTGGGCACTCATCCAGTAATCACGTTCCGCATCTGCATGAACTTGCTCGACTGATTTACCAGAGTTATCTGCAAGGATTTGCTCCAAAGTCTTACGAGTTTTGAGCAAGTGCTCTGCAGCGATTGCCATATCGGTTTGTTGGGTACCACCACCTGTACCACCCATTGGTTGGTGAATCATGTACTCCGCATTTGGAAGCATGAAACGTTTGCCTTTGGCGCCACTTGATGCAATAACAGTCCCCATGGATGCAGCCATCCCCATAACGATTGTTTGGACATCTGCCTTGATAAAGTTCATGGTATCAACGATTGCCAAACCAGCTGAAACAGAGCCCCCAGGTGTATTGACATAAAGGTAAATATCTTTTGTGCTGTCTTGGGCATCCAAGAAAAGTAATTGGGCGATAACGGAGTTGGCCATGTTGTCTTCAACTGGACCTGTTAGCATGATGATGCGGTCTTTCAGAAGACGAGAGTAAATATCATAGGAACGTTCTCCACGGCTTGTTTGTTCAATAACTACAGGAATCATTCATTTCTCCTTTTATGTTTTATGTTGAATTTTCTTAGTCTTACGACTCAATACAGAACTATTATATCTTTTTGGTCAAAAAAGGTCAATTTTTTGCTCTATTCTCTAAACAGAAACAAAAACTCAACCTCCTTTCAAGTCAAAAACGAACTTCTAATTTCACTATTTACTTTGGGATTTTATTTAGTACCGAACAAGCGGTCTCCAGCATCTCCAAGACCTGGAACGATATAACCGTGTTCGTTCAAGCGTTCATCCAAGGCTGCTGTAAAAATTTCTACATCTGGGTGTGCTTCTTGAAGAGCTTTTACTCCTTCAGGAGCAGATACTAGGCAGACAAACTTGATATTTGAAGCGCCACGTTTTTTAAGGGAATCTACTGCCAAGATTGCTGAGCCACCTGTTGCCAACATTGGATCAACGACAAAGATTTGACGTTGGTCAATATCCTCAGGTAATTTCACCAAGTATTCAACTGGTTGAAGGGTTTCTTCATCACGGTACATACCAATGTGTCCAACTTTGGCCGCTGGAACCAAGCTCAAGAGTCCATCCACCATCCCGATACCTGCACGCAAGATTGGGACAATCGCCAATTTTTTACCAGCCAATTGTTTTTGAACGGTCTTTGTGATAGGTGTTTCGATTTCCACGTCTTCAAGTGGAAGATCACGAAGTACTTCATATCCCATCAACATTGCAATCTCATCTACTAGCTCACGAAAAGCTTTTGTAGAAGTGTCTGTACGACGCAAGATTGACAATTTGTGTTGAATAAGTGGATGATTAATGACTTCAATTTTTCCCATTTTCTGAATTCCTTCTTTCAATTTATTCTTCTTATTATATCAAAAAACGGTTTAAAAAGCTTTCTAAACCATTTATTTTAATTAATTTTTAAAGCAAATCTGCCTCTTGAAGAGCTGTCTGAACAGTCTCTAATGGTAAATGGGTCAGCTCTGTGCCTTTTTCTTGATAAAGGTACTGGGCATAGTCATCCATTCGGTACTGGTTGATATAAACCACGCGCTTGCAACCAACCTGAAGCAGTTGTTTGGTGCAGTTCAGACAAGGGAAATGGGTCACATAGGCTGTAAATCCTCTGGGAACCCCTCGTTCGGCTCCTTGCAAGATAGCATTGACCTCGGCGTGAAGGGTTCGGACACAGTGTCCTTCAATGACCAGACATTCGTGGTCGATACAGTGCTCAGTTCCCGATACAGAACCATTGTAGCCTGTTGAAATGACTTTATTGTCCTTAACGAGGACAGCTCCCACCTTGGCACGTTTGCAGGTCGAACGATTGGCAATCAGTAAGGCTTGAGCCGCAAAGTACTCATCCCAAGCCAGTCTTTTTTCTGTCATAAGTCTTCTCCTTTTCCCCTATTTTTTGAAAAATGGCAAGCGTAAATCCGCAATTTTTTCAGCTGGAACCTTCATTCCATCCTTGATCCATTTGAGCAGAACCGATACGATTGCAGAACTCCAAAAGGAATGAAGGTAGCTGCTGACACCTTTTGACTTTCCGTGGTATTTTTCCAGAAATTCCTGCATGGCTTGGACGAAAATCTTTTCCAAGTGGTAGTCCAGAGCAAGTTGGATAACCTTGGCTTCTTTCTTGGCTGCGCGGAAAAGGTGTACCCAGACTAGATAAATATCGGTTTTGACATCGTAGTGGCTGAGCTGTTCCATGATATTATGAACACTGCGTTTAAAGACGCTTTCCAAAATCTCTTCTTTAGAATCATAATTTCGATAGAAGGCAGCGCGAGAGACGCCCGCCCGTTTGACCAGCTCCGAAATACTGATCTTGGCCAAGTCTTTTTTCTCTAGAAGTTGCAAAAGAGCCGTCTCGATTGCTTCTCTGGTTAAAAAATTGGATTCTTGATTTGATTTTCTGAGATTTTCAAGAGATTTTTCAGATATTTTACGTTCAGACATAACAATTTCTTTCTACTTGTGACAACAGAGAGGTGGTACTTTTGTTTCAAGGGCTTTCATGATATAATTGTAAAAAAAGACAGAACCTTTGTCAATGTATAAGTGACAAAGATGGAGAATTTCTATGACTTGGAAGATTGTAGCTGACTCTGGTTGTGATTATCGTCAACTGGCAACTCCTGCTATTGATACGGAATTTATTAGTGTTCCTTTAACCATTCAAGTAGCTGATCAGATCTTTATTGATGATGCCAATCTCGACATTAACCACATGATGGAAACCATGTATGCGACTTCTGAGGCTTCAAAATCAGCCTGTCCTAGCCCTGATGATTACCTGCGTGCATTTGAAGGTGCTAAGCATATCTTTGTCGTTACTATCACTGGTACTCTTTCAGGTAGCCATAATAGTGCACAGCTCGCTAAGAATATCTATCTGGAAGAACATCCTGACACTCAGATTCATGTGATTGATACATTGTCTGCAGGTGGTGAGGTTGACTTGATTGTCGAAAAAATCAATAGCTTGATTGATCAAGGATTCTCTTATGAGGAAATTGTTGAATCTATTACAGCCTACCAAGAAAAAACGAAGTTGCTCTTTGTCCTTGCTAAGGTCGATAACTTGGTCAAAAATGGTCGTTTGAGTAAGCTTATCGGTACTGTCGTTGGCCTTCTCAACATCCGTATGGTTGGGGAAGCAAGTGAAACTGGAACCCTAGAACTACTCCAAAAAGCGCGTGGACCAAAAAAATCCCTTCAAGCAGCCTATGAAGAACTCATCAAGGCTGGCTACGCTGGTGGCCGTATCGTCATGGCTCATCGTAGCAATGAAAAATTCTGTCAGCAATTGTCAGAACGCTTGCTGGAAACCTTCCCACAAGCGGATATTAAAATCATCCCGACGTCTGGTCTCTGCAGTTTCTATGCAGAAGATGGCGGTTTGTTGATGGGATATGAAATTAACTAAGATTATGAGCAACAAGAGATGCCAAGCATCTCTTGTTTTTTGTGGTACAATAGAGCTATGAAACATTTTGATACTATTGTCATTGGTGGGGGACCTGCTGGCATGATGGCTACGATTTCCAGTAGCTTTTATGGTCAGAAAACTCTTCTCATCGAAAAAAATCGCAAACTTGGCAAAAAATTAGCAGGAACAGGCGGTGGTCGTTGTAATGTAACCAACAATGGAACTTTAGATGACCTAATGGCTGGCATCCCGGGAAATGGGCGTTTTCTTTACAGTGTCTTCTCCCAGTTTGATAACCATGATATCATCAACTTTTTTACGGAAAATGGTGTTAAACTCAAGGTCGAAGACCATGGACGCGTCTTTCCTGCTAGTGACAAGTCTCGGACTATTATCGAGGCCTTGGAAAAGAAAATCACTGAACTAGGCGGACAAGTTCTCACTCAAACAGAAATTGTTTCGGTTAAAAAGATAGACGACCAGTTTGTCCTTAAGTCCTCAGACCAAACCTTCACTTGTGATAAACTCATTGTCACAACTGGCGGAAAATCCTATCCTTCTACAGGTTCGACTGGTTTTGGACATGAGATCGCCCGTCATTTTAAACATACCATTACTGAGCTTGAGGCTGCTGAGAGTCCTTTGTTGACTGATTTTCCACACAAAGCGCTTCAGGGGATTTCACTGGATGATGTGACTCTAAACTATGGCAAGCATGTCATTACTCATGATCTGCTCTTTACCCACTTTGGTTTATCTGGTCCTGCTGCTCTTCGTATGTCTAGTTTTGTCAAGGGTGGAGAGGTTCTCTCATTGGATGTCTTGCCACAACTTTCTGAAAAGGACTTGGCTGCATTTCTAGAAGAAAATCGGGGAAAATCCTTGAAAAATGCTTTAAAAACTTTGCTTCCAGAACGCTTGGCAGAATTTTTGGTGCAAGGCTATCCTGAAAAAGTCAAACAACTGACTGAAAAGGAACGCGAGCAACTACTCCAGTCTATCAAGGCTCTCAAAATTCCTGTGACTGGCAAAATGTCTCTTGCCAAGTCATTTGTCACCAAAGGCGGTGTCAGTCTCAAGGAAATCAATCCCAAAACTCTGGAAAGTAAGCTCGTTCCTGGTCTCCACTTTGCTGGCGAAGTCATAGATATCAATGCCCACACGGGTGGCTTCAACATCACTTCTGCCCTCTGCACCGGCTGGGTGGCAGGCTCCAATCCAATAAATACCAAGTAAGAAAGGAAATCCTTTGGAACATATTATTTTACTAAGAGGCGTTACTCCTAATGGAAAAAATGCTATCCCGAAAATGTCTTATTTGGTAGATATTTTGACAGAAGCTGGTTTTCAACACGTTCGAACCTATATTCAAAGTGGGAATATCATTCTTGAGAGTGACTCAGATTTAGCAGAAATACGAGAACGCGTTCATACTTTGATAAAGGAAAAAATTGGGGCCAACTTAAAAATGGTTATCAAGAATAAGAACGATTTTGAAAAGATTGTTCATGAGAATCCATTTAAAGAAGACTATCTTCATGATCGTGTGCATGTAGTTCTTTATCAAGGACTTATCCAAAGTCTGCCACTAGAAAAATTGAAAACTGACTACGGCGAGGAAGAAATCTGTGTAGGCGATTACTGTCTCTACCTCTATCTTCCTAGAACTGCAAAACAAAAAAAGCTCAATACCAACTATCTTGAAAAATTGTTTGGCGTGGTTCTGACCATGCGAAAGTTAAACGTAGTTGAAAAACTATTAACCAAATAGTACTTGAAACCAGAAAAAATCAGCAGAGGTAACTCCGCTGATTTTTATTTTGTCTGTGTCCGAACGTAAGCAGCAATAACATCTGATGTGTATTGAGCTGTACCAGGTCCAAACTTGTCAATGTTTTCCTTAAACTCTGGGTTGTAAACGTAGCCTTTACCGATATGGCCGAATACTTCAATAGAGCAGTCAAATCCATAAGTACGAATAGCTTGCAATAGTTTGGCTGCTTGCTCTTGGTTTTCGGCCGCTGTTGCAAGCAGACCAGCTTGAAGGTTTTGAGCCAAAACTTGAAAAACTTGGTTAAAGGCAGCCGTAGCCTCATCTTCGTGACCTTTCTGGCGTTCAAGCGCTTGGTCCATAACTTCTTGACCATATTTCTCTACCGCTTCTTGGTGGTATTTTTGATTGTCTTGATAGCTAAATCCAGTGAATTTTTCCTCAATGGTCATTTTTCTTTCTCCTTTTTGTTCTTGAATGGTTTTTTGCAAGGTGGAAATCAAGGTATCCAGATGTTGCCTTTCTCGAGTTAGATAGTCCAACTGCCTAGTCAAATGAGGCAATAAATCTTTCCTTTCTTCCTTTAACAGCTCTGCTATTTTTTCTAAAGAAAAGCCTAGATATTTGTAATACAGAATGACCTGAAGTCGTTCCAAATCCTCTTGACTATAGGTTCGATAGCCGTTTTCCGACTTTAAGGTAACCAAGAGCCCTATCTTATCGTAGTGGTGCAGAGTCTTGACAGAGACACCTGAAAGCTGCGCAGCTTCTTTTATATGGTACATGATTTCCTCCTTATACTCAATGAAAATCAAAGAGCAAACTAGGAAGCTAGCCGCAGGTTGCTCAAAGTACAGCTTTGAGGTTGCAGATAAAGCTGACGTGGTTTGAAGAGATTTTCGAAGAGTATTACATTGATAGTATAACCCCTCCCCTTAGGTCAGAGTCAAGCGTTTTTGCGAAAAATTTTTAACTTTTTGAGAAAGGTGTGAAAACTTGAAAATGGTTTTCTTGACAGACCTTAGAAAACATGATAGGATAGTCAAGTCTATCAATCAAACAGAAAGCTCATAAAAAGCCATTGAGAGAAGGCTATTTGACAACTCAAGTAGCCTTTTCTTATTTTAAAAAACAAGATTGGAGTTTCAACTATGTCAGAAAAATCGCAATGGGGCTCGAAACTAGGCTTTATCCTAGCATCTGCTGGTTCAGCCATCGGACTTGGAGCCGTTTGGAAATTTCCCTACATGACTGCCGCTAATGGCGGGGGAGGCTTTTTACTGGTCTTTCTCATTTCCACTATTTTAATCGGTTTCCCGCTCCTGCTGGCTGAGTTTGCCCTTGGCCGTAGCGCTGGCGTTTCCGCTATCAAAACCTTTGGAAAACTTGGTAACAATAACAAGTACAACTTTATCGGTTGGATTGGTGCCTTTGCCCTCTTTATCCTCCTCTCCTTTTACAGTGTTATCGGAGGATGGATTTTAGTCTATCTAGGTATTGAGTTTGGAAAATTGTTCCAGCTTGGCGGTACGGGTGATTATGCTCAGTTATTTACTTCAATCATTTCAAATCCAGCCATTGCCCTAGGAGCTCAAGCAGCCTTTATCTTATTGAATATCTTTATTGTATCACGTGGGGTTCAAAAAGGGATTGAAAGAGCTTCGAAAGTCATGATGCCCCTGCTCTTTATCATCTTTGTTGTGATTATTGGACGCTCTCTCAGCTTACCAAATGCCATGGAAGGCGTTCTCTACTTCCTCAAACCAGACTTCTCAAAACTAACTAGCGCTGGTCTCCTTTATGCTCTGGGACAATCTTTCTTTGCCCTCTCACTAGGGGTTACAGCCATGCTGACCTATGCATCCTACTTGGACAAGAAAACCAATCTGGTCCAGTCAGGGATTTCCATCGTAGCCATGAATATCTCAGTATCCATCATGGCTGGTCTAGCCATTTTTCCAGCCATGTCAGCCTTCAATATTCAGTCAGAAGGGGGACCAAGCCTGCTCTTTATCGTCTTGCCTCAACTCTTTGACAAGATGCCTTTTGGAACCATTTTCTACATTCTTTTCCTCTTGCTCTTCCTCTTTGCGACGGTTACTTCCTCTGTCGTGATGCTGGAAATCAATGTGGGCAATATCACCAACCAGGACAACCGCAAGCGTGCCAAGTGGAGCACTATTTTAGGGATCTTGACCTTTATCTTTGGAATTCCTTCAGCTCTATCCCATGGGGTCATGGCGAATGTTCACATTTTTGGGAAGACCTTCTTTGACGCTATGGACTTCTTGGTTTCCAATCTCCTCATGCCATTTGGAGCCCTCTGCCTTTCACTTTTTACAGGCTATATCTTTAAAAAGGCTCTTGCTAAGGAGGAACTCCATCTCGATGAAAGAACATGGGAACAAGGACTTTTCCAAGTTTGGCTTTTCCTTCTTCGTTTTATCATTCCAATCATCATCATCGTGGTCTTTATCGCCCAATTTATGTAATCAAAAAGGACTTGAGTAGTAAACTCAGGCCCTTTCTTTTTATGGATGGCTAACAATCAATTCCAAACCTTGCCCTTCCAAGGTCCAAGCTTCAACATCACTTGGTAGGATAAAGTGGCTGCCTTTTTGGATTGGATAGTTTTTCCCGTCAACAGTCAGGTGACCCTGACCAGCTAAGACACTAAACAAACTGTAGTCTGCTGTCTTTTTAAAGTCAACTTTTCCAGTGATTTCCCATTTGTAAACCGCAAAGAAATCATTGGATACAAGGAGAGTGGAACGCAAATCATCAGCTTTGACAGTTACTGGACGGCTATTAGCAGGCTCACCAATGTTCAAAACATCGATGGATTTTTCAAGGTGAAGTTCACGCAAGTTGCCCTTGTCATCCTTACGGTCAAAGTCATAGACACGGTAGGTGGTATCGCTAGACTGCTGGGTTTCAAGAATCAAGATACCCGCCCCAATAGCGTGCATGGTACCACTTGGTACATAGAAGAAATCTCCAGCTTTAACTGGTACTTTTGTCAGCAAGGCATCCCAGTTCTTGTCCTCAATTTGCTGGCGGAGTTCTTCTTTTGATTTGGCATTGTGACCGTAGATAATCTCTGAACCTTCGTCTGCTGCGATGATGTACCAGCACTCTGTTTTTCCGAGCTCGCCTTCATGTTCTAGTCCATAGGCATCGTCTGGGTGAACTTGGACACTGAGCCAGTCGTTGGCATCCAGAATCTTGGTCAAGAGTGGAAATACAGGTTCTGGACGGTTGCCAAACAATTCACGGTGTTCTGCATACAAAGTAGCTAGGTCTGTTCCCTCGTAGTGCCCATTAGCGACCTTTGAAACTCCATTTGGGTGGGCTGAAATAGCCCAGTATTCTCCGATTTTTTCACTAGGAATGTCGTAACCAAACTCATCACGTAGTTTAGTCCCACCCCAGATTTTTTCTTGCATTACAGAATTTAAAAATAACGGTTCTGACATCTTGATCTCCTGTCTGATTTTTCTCCCCTCATTATAGCAAAAAAAGAGTTCGAATTGAACTCTTTTTACTATCTAATAAAGTAGGGAGAAGATTTTATAAAAATAGTAACGATATGGTTTTCATACTTTTGATAAATCTAAAAGAAGCTATTCTTTCATAAGATTTGGAAGAACGAACATGATGAAAAAAGCTAACATAATCATCACGAAAACAAGCAAGTAGACAAAACACATAGACAGCCATACATAACGATCAGGTTTTAATGGTCTTTCGACGAAAGATTGTTTCGGTTTTTTAGGGTCATATATCAATAGTTTTAAGATATCATTAATCAAAACTCAAACTTTCTTATTTCTATTCTTGAATTACCTTTGGAGAATTTAGATTATCTATTTTAATACCATATTTATCTTCTCGTCTCTTAAATGCTTCAATCCCCCCTTCTAAAATTTCACAAACATGTTCTTTTATACATTTTTTGTTTAAAATAAAATTACTGTCAGGTTCTTTTATCTGATTCTCTAAAGCTCCATTTTTATAAGCAAAAACTTTGTTATGGGGATTAGGATTATTTTCTGAATGTTGATTTGCTACAATAACATTTTCACAATCACCTGATACGACGATATTAGGATTATGTGTGACAATAATAATTTGCCTTTTTAATTTTCTCTGCTTAATATATGCTGTCAACTCATGGTAAATAGCTCTATTATCTAAACTATCCTCTGGCTGGTCAATCAATACAGGAACCCGACTATTAGAAAAATCTAAAATCAGTTTTAATACAACGAAAGCCTTTTTACCTGGTGACATCTGTTCAAACTTATCATTCTGATATTCAATATCAAATTTATAAGAGTAAAAATCAGTAGTGAAAAACTTTTCGATATGGTCTAATGTGGTTTTGTTTCCATTAAATTTTAAAGAATTATCCTCAAATATAGTATCAATCATTGAATCAAACTCAAAATTTAATTTCTCAATAAATTCTGCTTTTGAACGTCCTTGAGCATTAATGTAGTCAAACTCTAGCTCCAAATCCTTGAGGTAAAAATCTACAGTAATTTTTAAATCACTTTCAGATATATCGAACGAAGTAAGTAATTCTTTTCGAATTTTTGAATACTCTCTATACTGATTAATAATATTTTGTTTTAATTGATCGTTTTCAGTTTTAAGGTTGGATATCTCTTGTTCGTAACTTTCAATTTTTTTCAATATGGTAGTTTCTTGCTTTATGTTCTCTTCTATAAATGACAACTCATTATTATCTTGTAAGTAAGATAAAAACTTTTTAAAATCTGGTGTATCTCTAATTAAACCAATTTTATTCTTAGTTTCATAAATTTGATCATCTAATCTCTGCTTAAGAATATTAATTTTGTCTTCAAATGTTTGTTGTACTTTTTGATTAATATCCTCAACAGCACTATTAATTATATCTCTTATTTCGTCACTATGTTCAAGTGCAGAATTAGATTTGGAATATGCTGCAATATTAGGAATAAATAAATTATCAATAAATACAAAATCTTTTTCAAGCCGATTTATTTCACCTTGTAACTTCTTAATAGTAGAGTTATCTATCTCAAATTTTTTCTTCTCTTCATCATCAATATCTACTGCGGATAACAATTCATCTCGTTTTTTATGAAGTTCAATAATCCTTTTGTTAGTAGCTTTTTTATCAAATTCTGGTTTTACGAGATTTTGTTGACGTTGAAGATTTTCTTTAAATTCATTTAAAAGTCCCTTAATTGCGATATCTATTTTATTATGACTTTGTTGATAACTTTTAATATTTTCATCCAATCCTTTAGATTGAATAATTTCATTAACAAGAAAATTTAACTTTTCAGTATTATTCGCTAGTTGAATCATATGTTCTTGAGGTAGGTATTGTATTTTTCTAGTATCATCCTCTTCCCTATCTTTCCAGAACACATGAAAGTTTTCCATATCTTTATACGTATATTTATTTTTAGATTCACTATCATTAAGTTTATAGGCAATTGAATTTAATAAGGTGGATTTTCCAGTTGATCTACCACCAATAATCGTATTTAATTATCTGATAAAAGTATGGTATCTCCATCATATTCAATTCTATCAATAATTAGCTCATTATCAGTTCGAACTGGTTTTCCTATTCCTACACATATCCGATGTTCTGGCTCAAAGATTATTTGCTTCAAACCTTCAAAAGTCAAATCTGCTTTAATCCAACTATACTTCGTTCCAATCCCTTCTAAAGAGTGCGAATCAGAAGATTGTAAAAGAGGTCTAACATAATCAGATTTATGCAACCAATATTCTCGGTCAGATATTATATTCATATGTTTGCATTTGGGGTCTTGGCAAGTCGAAGAATCATTACAACTAGAATGAATAATAAAATCTGAATTCACACAAATCTGTTCATAAACAGCCTTATTTTTGGAATCAGAATCACTAGTAGCACTACCATGCCCTCTCGAGAGAAATCCTTTTAAATAGTTTCCATTTAATTCTGTATTCCGTTCTAATATTTGATTTAAACTTTTGAAATCAACATGAGCAGAAGACTCAATCTCTTTATTACTTAATCTATTGAATGCTTTCTCAGTTGCACCAATATTTGCCTTTAATTCCCCTAATAAATTCTTAATAATACCATCATCTAATGTATTATCAAAAATGATGTGATAATCAAATAACTGGTCAGATTTATTTATATTAGATAATCTCACTTCTAAATTAAGAAAAGTTACAATACCGTTCTCTTCAAGTCTTGTTTTTAAATTAAAATCGTCATCGGTAAAATTAAAGTAATTAGTTAAACCAATTGCTGAAATATCCTCATCCTTAATTTTTTGAATAAAACTTTCAATATCTGGACTTCCATCTTCAAATTTACTAAATTGATTATTTAACACTGTATATGGTGAATGTATATGCAAATCCCATTTTCTAAATTCAGAACCTCTATTCATTTAAACTATCCTTTCATATGCTAAAGCTATTGACTGTATTATAAAGTAACTAAGACTGTTTTGAAAAAACATTACCTTTATTATATTATAACATAATAAAAATAAAACTTACTCTTAATTCGTCATAGTTTTTTTGAAATTTTAACAGAATTTTAAACTTTTATGGAATACTTAAATTTAGAACGAAGAATGAAAAATGTTTTACAAAAGTAAAAGAAGCGAAATGGATTTTTTATATCACAATAACCATAATATGCTTCAATGCAAGAGAATGTTGTTATACAAAATACTTAATGCCATTGAAACAAAAGAAATTCTTACTAAGAAATATAATTATATTGTAGAAAAATTTATGACCTAAAATTTTATGTATTTATCTAATCCACTAAAAATTTAAAAAGGATGCAATATGTACTGCCCCCAAAAAGTTGGACAGAAAAAATCTAACTTTTGGGGTGCAGTTCAAACCAGTCTTCTTTTTAAATCAAAGCTGTGATAGCCGTTACCAGACCAAAAATAATACCTGGCGCATTAGCAGCCGCGAGGGGAATATCTCTTTCTTTCTTGAAAAGACCGTAATAAACCCATAGGCTACAGTTGATGGCTGCGACTAAGGGTTGGATGAAGTTTCCTTTTTGACCAGCCAGGTTGTTCATGATTTGTGGGAAGTAAGACACATACATCATAACAGACATGAAGGTCGCTACCCAACCCAAAACTTTCATTTGTTTTTCAGACATTTTCAAAACCTCTTTCATTTTTATGAATCATATTTTATAATCTTTTTTCAAAACAATCAAGTCTTTAAAACTTTTGTTATAAAGATATAAACTATCACAATCTTGTTATAAGAAAGAGGGAACAGAAAAAAGACCGAATTGCTCCGTTCTGTTTACTCAATCAAATATTAGAAAATGAATACTCCTTTTCAATGAATCGATTGATTGATGGTAAATAAGCCGTTAGAAATTATTGACAGTATCGAAATTTTCTAGTAAAATGAATTTTGTTAATACCTAAATGGTGTGTAGTTTTCTATCAACATAGTCAGGAGAAAAGGAACTTATGCTAAAAAAATTTAATGAATTGTCACTGAAAGATAAGGCTTATCTAATTGGCGGTTTGAGCTTATTAGTCATTGTGATCTCATTTGGTCTACTCAATCGTCAAACAGTAACTGTCAGTCTTGTCTTTACACAACTATCTGCTCCCTTGATTTTGGTGATTTTTACTTGTCTAGTAATCGGGATCATTGCTGGTAGTGCTATTGGTATTAGCTATCACCATAACAAGACTCAAGATCTGAGAAGCCGCATTGCTGAAGCAGAAGCGACTATCAATATAAAAGACAGGGAGCTTGTCCAGTACGAGGAACAGGTGCAACAATTAAAACAGGAAGCCAAACAATAAGTGTAGAAATCATAACCACCCGTGAAAACGGGTGGTTTTTTGTCTCGCACCTAACGGAGCGAGACGGACTGAAAGTCGCATAAATACAAAAAAGATCGAATTGCTCCGATCTTTTTAAGTTTCACTCCAAGAATGTTTAGATAAAAAATTTGATAATAGAATTACCTACTTCATACGATAAAAATCAATCACTAGACCAGCAGGCCCTTTAACTAATAAGGACTCTGTTCCCCAATCGGTTACAGTTGGTCCGTTTAAAACCTGGATACCAAGTTCTTTCAACCGTTGGTAATTCTGGTCTACATCCTCAACCTCGATATGAAGAATGATTCCTGACTGAAAATCTTCCAAAGGAATCAAATGATTTTGGGACAACATCAGACAGTGACTGCCAATCGTAAACTGAGCAAAACTGTCATCAACATAATCGGGCTTTTTATCCAAAATACGCTCCAAGTCAGCACAAACTTGGGGAACATCTGAAACGATAATATCTAATTGATTTAAATTCATTTACTATCCTCCAGAAAAAGACCGGATTGCTCCGATCTTTTTAAGTTCCACGAAGGAATTATTTAATTGCGCGTGATTGCAATCCTTCTTCTTCCAAGAAGAGGCGGAATGGTACGAGTTCTTCTGCTTCGTATTTTTCCTTGAAGTCTTTGATTGCTTCTTCTGAGTGAAGTTTTGGATCCAATTCAAGTACTTCTACTGGAAGTGGACGGTGTGGAGTGATGCGAGCATCGATCACAACAGTTTTACCTTCTTTGTTGAGTTTAACAGCTTCTGCAACAACTGCATCGATGTCTTCGATACGGTCAACTGTAAATCCTACAGCACCTTGAGCTTCAGCGATTTTCGCATAGTCAGCATTAGGGAAGTCACAACCAAACAAGTGTTTGTTTGTGTCTTCGTATTTGTCCTTGATGAAGGCATATTTACCATTTGAGAAGACAACATTGATAACTGGAAGGTCGTATTGAACGTTTGTGATAACGTCTGGGTAGCACATGTTGAATGCACCGTCACCCATGATGTTCCATACTTGGCGATCTGGATTGTCTTTCTTAGCAGCGATACCACCAGGAAGGGAAATACCCATTGTCGCAAAGAGTGGAGATGTACGCCACATGTTCTTAGGTGTCATGTGAAGGTGACGAGTAGATGTTTGAGTAGTGTCACCTACGTCGATTGAGTAGATAGCGTCTTGGTCAGCATGTTTGTTGATTGCATTGTAAACTTGATACAATTGCAATTCACCCTCGGTTTTACCTTCGAGTTTGTTCATGTAATCACGCCAGTTTTGGTTGTTCTTCACGTTTGCACGCCACCATGGAGTAGACTCAACTGGGTTTACTTTATCAAGGATAGCTTTCGCTGCTTGACCTGCGTCACCAAGGATAGAAGCGTCAAGGGCATGACGTTTACCAAGTTTGTAAGGGTCGATATCGACTTGGATGAATTTTTCAGTGTTCTTGAAGGCTTCGTAAACTTCAGCAAATGGGAAGTTTGAACCAAGGAAAAGAACTGTGTCTGCTTCAAAGACCACTTCGTTGGCTGGTTTCCAACCAACACGGTAAGCAGAACCTGTCAAACCTTCGTAGTTCCATTCAAAGGCTTCAAAGTTTTTACCAGTTGTGATGATTGGTGCTTTGATTTTACGTGACAATTCAGTAATCACTTCACCTGCTTTAACACCACCGTAACCAGCGTAGATAACTGGACGTTCAGCATTGTTCAAGATTTCAACAGCTTTGTCGATTTCAACTTCGTTCAATGCAGGAGCGATGAATGAACGCTCGTATGAACCTGAACCGTAGTATGAGTTTTCGTCGATTTCTTGGAAACCGAAGTTTACTGGAATTTCAACAACAGCTGGACCTTTTTTAGAAACTGCAGCACGGCAAGCTTCGTCGATTACTTTTGGCAATTGCTCAGCGTAAGCGACACGTTTGTTGTAAACAGCGATACCGTTGTACATTGGGTTTTGGTTCAATTCTTGGAAGGCATCCATGTTGAGTTCGTTAACTGGACGTGATCCAAGGATAGCAAGGAATGGAGTGTTATCCATAGCTGCATCGTAAACACCGTTAATCAAGTGAGTCGCACCTGGACCACCTGAACCGACTGCAACCCCGATTGAGCCGCCGAATTTAGCTTGCATCACCGCTGCAAGAGCACCTGTTTCTTCGTGGCGAACTTGCAAGAAGCGGATATCTTTGTCTTCAGCCAAAGCGTCCATCAATGAGCTGAGTGTTCCTGATGGGATACCGTAGATTGTGTCTACACCCCATGTTTTCAATACGTTGAGCATTGCTGCAGATGCAGTAATTTTCCCTTGAGTCATAATGATAACTCTCCTTCAAATATTTTTAAAATTTGATTCATCCGTTTTCATATACTAATTGGAAACGTTTCAGCAAATTTTTACTCTACTACTTTACCACATTTGTTTTGGGTCTCCTAAGAATGTGCTCAGAAGTTTTGATTCTCTATTACAGTACAGTTTGAAAACGTTTTTCAGAACTGTTTTATAATAAAAAGCGAGCAAGCTCGCTTTTAGTCTATTTTACTAAAGTTTAGTAAGAGTGAACTAGTCAGAACAGATACAGAACTAAAGGCCATGGCTAGACCAGCCAGTTCTGGATTGAGAACGAGACCAATTCCTGAAAAGACTCCTGCTGCAATCGGAATGCCGGCGACATTGTAGATAAAGGCCCAGAAGAGGTTGAGCAGAATTCGATTAAAGGTTTTCTTACTCATGTCAAAGGCACGAACCACTCCTAGAAGGTTATTAGTTGTCAACACCAAATCTGCTGACTCGATGGCAATATCTGTTCCAGCTCCCATAGCAATCCCGACATCCGCTACACTGAGGGCAGGAGCGTCATTGATACCATCACCAACAAAGGCTACTTTTCCAGCTGATTGTAGTTTATGGATTTCATGGGCTTTTTCTTCTGGCAAGACACCTGCAATGACCTCTTCGATTCCGATCTGATCGGCAATAGCACGCGCCACGCCAGCATTATCCCCTGTCAGCATGACTGTTTTAAGTCCACGTTTTTTCAGCTGACTGATGGCTAACTTGGCATTTTCCTTGGGAATATCTTGCAGGGCAAGCAAGCCTTTGATTTCATTGTCAACAGCCAAGTAGACAACTGTCTTAGCTTCTTTTTCTAGTTCTTCTAGTTTTTCTTGATAAGTGCTAGAAATGTTCATGCCATCCAGCATTTTAGCATTTCCAAGCAGAACTTGTTTTCCATTGATTTGCCCTGAGACACCTTTTCCGTGCAAGGCTTGGAAATTTTCCACAGTTTGAATCTCAAGTCCAGCTTCACTCGCTCGCTTGACAATGGCCTCAGCCAGTGGGTGTTGGGAAGCTTCTTCCAAGGAGGCTGCCAATCCAAGCACTTCTACTTCGTCGCCGATGATATCTGTTACCACAGGTTTCCCTTCCGTCAAAGTCCCAGTCTTATCAAAGACAATAGTTTGAACTTTTTGGATTTCCTGTAGAACCGTTCCATTTTTGAGGAGAACCCCCATCTTGGCACTGCGACCTGTCCCCACCATAAGGGCCGTTGGTGTTGCAAGTCCTAGTGCACAAGGACAAGCGATAATCAAAACAGCCACCCCATAGAGAAGAGAAGAGACAAAGCTCGCTCCAAGCACGACTACACTATCCCTGAACAAGACAAACCATACCCAAAAGGTCACAATCCCTAAAATGACAACCGCTGGTACAAAAATCCCTGAAATCTTATCCGTCAAATCCTGAATTGGTGCTCGGCTGGTCTGGGCTTTCTTCACAAAGTCCACAATCTGAGCCAAAACAGTCTCTGAGCCAACCTTTTCTGCCCTAAAAACAAGGGTTCCACTATTATTGATGGTTGAGCCAATGACGGTATCTCCAACTGTTTTGTCTACCGGCAAGCTCTCACCTGTCACCATGGATTCATCTATGCTGGACACACCTTCCACTACGACACCATCAACTGCAATCTTTTCACCGGGCCGCACTCGAATCAGGTCGCCTACCTTGACTTGGTCCAAGGGAACTTGAACATAGCTATCATCACGCAAGACTTCTGCTGTTTTAGCCTGCAAGTCTAGTAGTTTCTCCACAGCTTGTGAAGTATTTTTCCGCATTTTCTCTTCAAAAACTGCTCCCAAAAGAACGAAGAAGAGGATAAATCCAGCACTTTCAAAGTAAACAGGAAGTCCAGTAAAGAGGGCAACTAGGCTATAGAGATAGGCCACTAGGGTTCCCAGAGCAACCAAGGTATCCATGTTGGCATTGTGCTTTTTAAAACTAGCCCAAGCACTTTGGATATAAGGACCACCTGCTACTAGCATAATCGGTGTTGTGGCTAAAAAGGTGCCCCAACGCATGACTTGGTGACTAATTCCTCCTGTCGACATTCCAATCATGAGGATTACAAGAGGCACAGTAAAGATACTAGTAATCCAAAAACGCTGTAAAAGTGATAGAGATTTTCGAGTCTTCTCAACTACGGTATAACTTCCCTTTTGCATCTTCATACCACAAGAAAATTCATGTTGACCTAATTCTTGAGGTGTAAAACGAATGACTTTCTCTTCGTCTACGCCGATTGGTTCTAAGATGCCTTCTTCTTCAAACAGAATTTCCTTATAACAGTTTGAAGGTGTCACACGGTGAAAGGTGATCTCAGCAGGAACTCCTTTTTGCAGTTGAATGTGGGCTGGATGGTAGCCTTTGTCTGCCGTGATACGGATTTTTTGAACACCATTTTCAAGATTTGCTTTTATAATTTCAGTCATATCATTCTCCTATTCTACAATCATCTTACCGTGCATCATATTCATGCCACAAGAGAAACCATACTCTCCAGCCTGCTCAGGCGTGATTTCCACTACATACTCTTCGCCCATAGGCAAGTCCGCATGCACTCCAAAATCTGGGAAAACAATCTGATCTAGGCAGGGTGAAGGGTCCTTACGGTCAAAGACGATACGGGCTGGCACTGATTTCTTAAGAATAATCAACTCAGGCGTATATCCCCCTTTGACTTCCACTCGAATCTCTTGGTAGCCCTTTTTTTGCTGGGCTTTTTGTCCAGATTTTTCAGGCTTTTTGAAAAACCAAATCAAGATAAACGCGATAAGGGCAATACAAATAATGGTTACAATACTATTTAACATGACGTCTCCTTTACATACAATTACATTTTACTTCTGTTACAGCGCTTGATTTCTTCTCAGAAATCACAGCTTCTAAGTCTTCCAAGTCAGCCTGAGTAAAATCACATTCAGCAATCAAATCAGCCAACAAGTTCTTAATCCTACGAGAACAAACCTTGTCTTTGATATCTTGGACAAGCAAGTCTCGACTTTGATCCAGAGTTAAAAGGGCTGAATAGACAAAGAACTTGCCTTCTTTTTTCCTTGTCAGACACTCTTTCTCTACCAATCGAGCCAAAAGAGTTTGAATGGTCGACTTGGACCAGTCGAACCGCTCCGCCAGAACCCTGATCAAATCCGTACTGGTCTGCTCTCCTTGCATCCAAATAATCTTCATAACCTGCCATTCTGCATCTGAAATCTGCATAATCACACCTCCTAAATCTACATTTGTCGATTACAGTTATTAGTATACTCCGGAAATCTACATTTGTCAACTATAATTTTTATTATTTTTTCGAAATATAGAATTCTAATCCTGTAACGAGAGATTTGCAGTCAAATTTTACTATATAAACTATAAAAATATGCTATACTGAAGAAAAAAGAAAACAACCACTAGGGGTGCGTAAAGCTGAGATTAACGACTGTTAGATCCCTTTGACTCAATCTAGGTAATGCTAGCTGATGGAAGTGGAAATGATGATGAGGACTATCTGGTCTTCTATTTCCTTCCTAAAACAGACTTGCTTGTTCTTAAGAATACAAACTTCAGTTGGTTGGGAGGTTTTAGATGACTTATTTACCCGTTGCTCTGACCATTGCTGGGACAGACCCCAGTGGCGGTGCTGGCATTATGGCTGACTTAAAGTCGTTCCAAGCTAGAGATGTCTATGGAATGGCAGTTGTGACCAGTCTTGTCGCTCAAAATACAAGAGGCGTTCAATTAATCGAGCACGTCTCCAACCAAATGCTGGAAGCTCAATTGGAAAGTGTCTTTTCGGATATCAAGCCTCAGGCTGTAAAAACTGGGATGTTGGCAACTACTGAAATCATGGAGATCATCCAACCCTACCTTAAAAAGCTGGATTGTCCCTATGTGCTGGACCCTGTTATGGTCGCTACAAGTGGGGACACCCTGATAGATACTAGTGCGAGAAGCTACCTAAAAACAAACTTGCTTCCCCTTGCTACCATCATCACCCCCAATCTTCCTGAGGCAGAAGAGATTGTTGGTTTTTCAATCCATGATCCAGAAGACATGCAACGTGCTGGTCGCCTGATTTTAAAAGAATTTGGCCCTCAGTCTGTAGTTATCAAAGGTGGTCATCTTGAAGGTGGTGCCAAGGATTTCCTCTTTACCAAGGAGGAACAATTTGTCTGGGAAAGTCCACGAATTCAAACCTGTCACACCCATGGTACTGGATGTACTTTTGCTGCAGTGATTACGGCTGAACTAGCCAAGGGGAAGACCCTTTATCAGGCAGTCGATAAGGCCAAGGCCTTTATCACAAAAGCCATCCAAGACGCCCCTCAACTCGGTCATGGTTCTGGCCCAGTCAACCATACAAGTTTTAAAGATTAAGAAAAACTCTCTAGTTCCCACTTTAAGGGAATTAGAGAGTTTTTGATTAGGAAATCATGTCATCCAGCTTTGTTAAAAATGCTTGCGTTTTTGCCTCTATATCTTCTGCCTGCATCAAATCACGAACAACGGCTACTCCAGCTATGCCAGTTGCAGCAAGTTGGTCAATATTCTCTGACGTCAAGCCTCCAATAGCAACTACTGGAATGGCGACCATTTGGCAAATGGTTTTCAAGGTTGAAATCAAGGTGATAGGTGCATTTTCTTTGGTAGTTGTCGGGAAAATAGCTCCTGTCCCCAAGTAATCTGCACCCGATGTTTCTGCTTCAAGAGCTCTTTTTACTGTTTTAGCAGTGACACCGAGGATTTTTTCAGGACCCAATACTTGGCGGGCAACCGAAACTGGTAGTTCATCGTCGCCAATATGCAAACCTGCAGCATCGACTGCAAGACAGATATCCAACCGATCATCGATAATCAAGGGCACCTGATAGGCGTCTGTTATTTCCTTGACTTGTTTTGCCAGCTGATAGTATTGGTTGGTGGTGAGATTTTTTTCTCGTAATTGAATGATGGTAACACCTGAACGGCAGGCCGTCTCAACTTTTTCAAGAAAGCTTTCCAAGGAATCTTGGTAGCGATTGGTTACTAGATACAGTCTAAATGCTTCTCTATTCATAAAAGTCTCCTTTGATGGCTTTTAGCCAGTTTTCATCTCTTTTTAGGAGAGAGAGTTGATTGAGAACTTGGTAACGAAAACCTTCCAATCCCATTCCTTGAACAAGAATTCTCTCAGCAGCGATATTGAGATAAGAAACTGCTAGGCAGGAAGCTTCAAAGGCAGTCTTTCCTTGGCTGAGAAAAACGGTTGTCAAGGCTCCAACCAGGTCTCCTGTCCCTGTTATCCAGTCCAATTCTGCACAGCCATTCCTCAATACAGCAACTTGATTTTCTGAAACGATGAGGTCCTTGGGGCCAGTGACTAAAAATGACATACCAGGATAAAGCTGACACCAGTCTTTCAAGACTTGGAGCAAATCCTCAGTTTCTTGATCTTTAGCACTCGCATCGACCCCAACTCCGTGGTGTTTTAAACCAACAAGACTTCGGATTTCCGACATATTTCCTTTAAGGACCGTGGGATTGTATTCTAAAAGATCTGTGACTAGGTCCTTACGAATGGATGAAGCTGCTACGCCAACCGCATCTACTACCATTGGGAGGCCAGCTTGAGCTGCATAAGTAGCTGCCATGCGGATTGCTTTCTCCTTCTCAGCTGACAAATGCCCCAGATTGATAAAGAGAGCTTGGCTTTGTTTGGTAAAATCAAGAACCTCACGGGGATCATCTGCCATGACAGGTTTAGATCCCAGAGCCAAAATTCCATTGGCCAGCATCTCACAGGAAATCTCATTGGTGATGCAGTGAATTAAGGAGCTGGAGGTTAGAGGAAAGGGATTTGTAAATTCCTGCATCAGTCTATCCTTTCTCCAAAGAAATATCCCTGCACTTTTTTAAAGAATTCCTGCTTGATTAAAAATCGAAAGGCAAGAAAAGCTATGGCTGTACCAATCAAGGTTGCTCCAAAAAATCTAGGAGTGTAGATAAACCAGCTAAGCTTGGCCGCAGATCCTGTAAAGAGAACCATGACAGGATAGGAAACAATGGAACCGATAATCCCTGTTCCCAAGATTTCTCCTAGAGCAGAATAGCGAAATTTCCGACCATACTTATAAAAGAGACCTGCAAGGAGGGCTCCAAAAGTAGCTCCTGTTAGGGCCAAAGGGGGAATACCTTGAGTCGTCATACGGATAAAGGCTGTGACTGTAGCCATGACCAAGGCATAAACAGGTCCCATCAAAATCCCTGCAAGAATGTTGACTACACTGGACATTGGTGCCATTCCTTCAATTCGAAAGATGGGTGTAAGTACTACGTCAAGAGCAATCATCATGGATAAAATGGTTAATTTGTGAACTTGTAGTTGGTGGTTTCTCATTTTCTATTTCTTCTCTTTTTCTAAGGATTGCAAATCACTCGTCCAGGTTTGATGTTGGTAAGCCATCTCCCAAAACTTAGCTTCCATGTGGACACTTCGGTGGAAGGCCTCTAGCATTTTTTGTTTGTCTGTCTCGTTGCTTTCGCGATAGAGCTGATTGACCAGGGCTTCTTCCTCTTTAATCTGCTGTTCTAACTCATCGGTGATATAGGTCTCAATCCACTGTTGATAAAGAGGATTCGGGGATGGTTTGCGATTAAGTGCCTTGCCCAAATCATGGTATAACCAAGGACATGGAAGCAAACTAGCAAAAGCAATGCCCAAGTTTGGCTCTGCAAACTGGCGATAAATATGAGAAATGTAATGATAACAGGTTGGAGCGATTGGATGTTGCTCCATTTCCTGGTAGCTGATTCCTAATTCCATGAAAAATTGTTGGCGGATAAACAACTCACCCTCCACTAGACTCTGGGCATTTTGTTTCAAGAGTCTTTTCATCTCTTGGTTTGAAGTCTTATCAGCCAAGAGGTGATAGGCTTCTGAAAAAGACTTCAGGTAGTAGGCATCCTGAATCAGGTAATAGCGGAAAATAGAAGGTTCTAAATTCCCCTCTTGTAACTGTAAAACAAAGGGGTGATGAAAGGAAGCCTGCCAAGCTTCCTTGGATAATTCCATCGCAATATCTGTAAATTCCATAATAACTCCTTTATAGAAATAGGCTGGTTTGAAGCAATAAAAAGAAAAGTAGGTAGATCAATTTTGTCCTCTGAGAAATATAAAAAGTCCGATAACTATTCTCCAACTGTGCATGCTCGTCATATCCATGCGCAGATAGAGCTCTCAGGTAAAGATGGCGCCACCTAAAGACTGTCATCAGAACCTTACTGTAAATCAGGGGAGACCAAACATGCAATTTTTGACCACGCAATAAGCAAGCTTCCTTGAGGGACTTGATTTCTTGTTGAATGAGGGGAAAGGCATTGAATACCACAATTAAGGCATAGGCCCAAGACCGTGATAACCCCTTTTGAGCCAAGTACAAGAGAAGCTCTTTTAAGGAAATACTGGAAACAAAGACAAGACAGATACAAACCGTCACAAAGGCCCTCGTTCCAAGTATCACTGCCTGCGAAGCATCCCCATGTAACTGTACTGCCCAGTAATTGGCAAAAGATGGTAAAATGGCGAGCAAGAGCATCCAAGCCAACAATTTAAATCGACGGTAGTAGAGCATGAAGAGAATGCAAAATGCGACTACTGAAAGATTAAGAGCAATCGAAGGAATGAAAGATGTTTCCAAGGATAAAATTAGAAAGAAGAGACCGATTATCGGTGTCTGGGTTGCTACTTT
Organism: Streptococcus oralis; assembly: GCF_002386345.1. NCBI lineage: Bacteria > Bacillati > Bacillota > Bacilli > Lactobacillales > Streptococcaceae > Streptococcus > Streptococcus oralis. The sequence continues at coordinate 1,290,286 of NZ_CP023507.1, forward strand.
GACCATACTACTTCACCTCCCCTTGAGTATTGATACTCCGAGATGTGAGAGGTTTGCTGATGGTCACGTCTTTGAGATGACTAAGCCCCTCACTCGTCATCTCAATCCAATAATCAACCACAGAAATCAAGGGATCTAAACGATGGCTAATGATCAGAAAACTTCTTCCTTGATTTCTGTCCTCCAGAATCCACTGACAAAAGTAGTCGCAGGCTCTATCATCCAAACCAGCAAATGGCTCATCTAGCAAGATCACAGAAGCCTTGCTGGTCAAGATGGTCAAAAGCTGAAGAATCTTTTGTTGACCACCACTTAATTGATAGGGACTCTTATCAAGCGCCTGCTCCAGATTAAAATATCGTAAAGCTTGGAGAATCCGCTGATTTCTTTCAGAGTCTGGACTATCTAATTGCAGTTCCTCTCGCAGACTGACTCGGATAAACTGCTTCTCAGCTTCCTGAACAACACCTGTCAAGTCACGATACAAACTCTTTTTCTTTTTCAGGACCGAACCCTTCCAAGTAATGCGCCCTTTATACTTTTGAAATTGAAGAATTGAGCGAAAGAGGGTTGATTTCCCGACACCATTATCACCCAAGATACAAGAAATTCCTTGGTAGAATGTAAAATCAGAAATGGAAAAGAGGGGGCGATAATCTAGCTCACAAGTCGTTCTGTCCATGTGGAATAGTTCTGGGCTAGGAGCAACTTTCTTTGAAGCAACCTGTGTCATCTCAGAGCAAGGGATTTGAAACACCTCCCTTAACTGGCCGTCTCTTAGCTCCACCATATGGTCGATATAGGCTTCATAGTCTGATAAATCATGGTCGCACAGGATGACTGTCTTCCCATTAGAGACCAACTCTTTTAGAATCTCTAGGATCTCTAGCCTACTTTTTCGATCAATGGAAGCAAAGGGTTCATCCAAGAGATAGACCCTAGGGTTCATAGCAAAAAGAACAGCCAGTGCAGCCTTTTGCTTTTCCCCACCTGATAAGTGATGAATGGGACGGTGCAAAATCGCCTTGCAGCGACATTGCTGGACCACCTCTGCTATTTTAGAATCAATTTCCTGAACGAGATGCCCAATATTTTCCAAGGTAAAAATCAGCTCCTCAAACAAGTTCTCCATGGTAAATTGGTGATTGGGATTTTGAAAGAGAATGCCGACCGTCTGAACACGTTCAACGATTGAAAGCTGACTGACCTGGTTTCCATCTATCAGGACTTGACCACTATAGGGTAAGGAAGTGACCTGGGCAATGATTTGAAAGAGACTGGATTTTCCTGAACCACTGCTCCCAACTAACAAGGTAAAAGCTTGCTCATGAAAAGTAAAATCAATCGGCTCCGAAAAGATTGGGGATTGAATCCCTCTTAATTCCAGGCCCATCTATGCCTTTCCTCCAGCTGCAAACTGATGATAGAGTTTGACAATGGCACGAACCAAAATGGTACAGAAGAAAAAGACGGAAATAAAACGCACCACCAGCAAGGAAAGGACAAAAGGAAGGGAGAAGGCATAGTAACCTAATTTAATGTATTCATAGACAAAGCTAAAAAGGGTAATCCCAATACTATTAGCAGTTAGAGAGAGCCAACTTTCATAGCGATTCTTGGTTACGAGAAAACCAAATTCACTTCCCAGACCTTGAACCAAGCCAGACAAAAGAGCTCCTAGACCGAATTGGCTACCATAAAGGACTTCAGCAAGTGCAGCAAGCACTTCTCCAATCGTTGCACTTCCGACTCTTGGAACAAAGATAGCTGCAATGGGTGCAGCCATACACCAGAGACCAAAGAGAATTTCATTGGCAAAGGCCTGCAAACCAAGAGGGGCCAAGATCAGGGTGAGAATATCAAACAGATAGCCTGAACCCACAAAAACGCCACCAAAAAAGATAGACAAGAAAGCAAGCAAGATAACATCTTTTAACTGCCATTTTTTCAACATAAAAAACTCCTTTTTTAAAGAAAAGTGGGGCATTCAAGGTGAGCTACCGAAAGGCTTGCCGTCAAGCCTATCCTCTTTTGATAAACAAAAAAACTCCAATTACAATTAAGAATTAGAGTTTACCTTACAAGATTAGACAGTTCTTTTCGACATACGAAAAAAACCTTTTCACATTTCCCTTCGCCAGTCTTAACTGTATCAGGTTCAATGGGTATCATCTCAGCCTAAGGCACCCCAAATGTCTTTATTATTTTATTACTGGACCAGTATAACAGAAATTGAAAGCCCTAGCAAGATATTTGACTGGAAAATATATTTATATAGTTTGTTTGTTCATTCTTTTAATCTACATAAAAGTATTGAATCTGTCCTATAATTCATAACCGATATTAAAAAAGGCTAATTCCAAAGCAACTGCTTGATTCCAGCGTTGCTGAAGTTCTGTCAAATCTTCTCGATTTTTCCCGACACGATTAAGTTCATCAACCAGAAATTGAACCCACTCTGTAAAGAAAGGACCTCTGTGGAGATTGACCCATTCTAAATGAATATAGGCTTCAGGTAGAGCCAAATCTTTAGAACCCCAGTCTAAATAGAGACCTTCTGCAATGACCAGCATGACCAAAAGATGAGCATAGTCTGATGAAGTCACAGCAGAATACATTAGCTCCTGAAACGCTTTTGTTATAGGGTGCAAGGTCACTTCTAGATAGTCATTCTCTGCTACTTTTAACTCTTTGAAAGCCTTTTGGAAATAACCATCTTCATCTGCTTCAAGAAAGCCTAATTGCTTGGCAAAACGAAGTTTGGATTCAAGCTGGTCTGCGTGAGCTACACAGGCACCCAGCATGGATAAGAAGGCATCAAAGAAATGATAATCCTGAATCAGGTAGTCTTTAAAGACCTTATTCTCAATTGTCCCCGCAAAAAGTTCCTTAACAAAACGATGATTGATTGCAGCCTGCCAATCCTTCTGATTGCTTTTTAATAATTCTCCAACGGTCAAACCCGGCTCAAATGCATAGTCTTGTGTTTCCATATTTACTTTTCCTCTCTTTACTCGTTCGTAATCAACAAAATACCAAGAAAATCCTAGTTTTACTTGACCTTTTTAAAGAAAAGTGGGGCATTCTAGGAGAGCTACCGAAAGACTTGCCGTCAAGCCTATCCTCTTTTGATAAACAAAAAAACTCCAATTACAAACGAGAATTAGAGTTTAGCTTACAAGATTAAACAGTTTCTTTCGACATACGAAAAAAACCTTTTCACATTTCCCTTCGCCAGTCTTAACTGTATCAGGTTCAATGGGTATCATCTCAGCCTAAAGCACCCCAAATGTCTTTATTATTTAATTACTGGACCAGTATAGCAAAAAATGAAAGCCCTAGCAAGATATTTGACCGAAAAATATATTTATATAGTTTCTAATAACGATTGAATCTTTCTATACACGAAGAAAAACCTCCACATCAGGTGGAGGCCGTCTTCTTTATCAATACAATTTTAAGTCACGTGGGTCAACTGGGAAGGTTGGATTGTATGGGTTGTGACGGAGTTTGAAATGTTTGACATCCTCAATAGTCTGAGTTCCAGATAACTGCATGACTGTCTTCAATTCTGCATTCAAGTGCTCAAAGACTTGACGCACACCAACACTACCACCGAGAGCCAAACCATAGATCACAGGGCGACCAATAGCTACCAAGTCTGCTCCTGAAGCCAAGGCTTTAAAGACGTGTTGACCGCGACGAACACCAGAGTCAAAGACAATTGGCACACGTTTATCAACTGCTTCTGCTACTTCTTGAAGTGAGTCAAAGGCAGCTGGCCCACCGTCGATTTGGCGACCACCGTGGTTGGTTACCCAGATACCAGAAGCACCTGCGGCAAGCGAACGTTCAACGTCCTCACGGCATTGAGGCCCCTTGACATAGACAGGAAGTCCTGAGTATGTAGCGATAAATTCGACATCACGTGGAGACAAGCGTTGTTTAGCTGATTTGTAAACAAAGTCCATGGATTTTCCAGCACCTTCTGGCAGGTATTCCTCAACAATCGGCATGCCAACTGGGAAGACAAAACCATTGCGCTTATCGACCTCACGATTCCCCCCTACAGTTGCATCTGCCGTCAAGACAATCGCTTTGTAGCCTTCAGCCTTCACACGGTCCATGATATGGCGGTTAATTCCATCATCCTTACTAAAGTAAAATTGGAACCAATGAGGTGTTCCTTGAAGAGCTTCCGTAATTTCTGGAAGGTCAACGGTAGAGTAGGAACTAGTTGTATAGAGAGAACCAAATTCATGCACACCACGCGCAGTAGCTACTTCCCCCTGCTCATTTGCCAATTTATGAGCCGCAACAGGTGCCATAATAATTGGTGAAGATAATTTTTCACCTGCAAATTCAATCTCTGTACTTGGATTTTCAACATCACAAAGCGTATGAGGAACGATGAGTTTGTGGTTAAAGGCACGGATGTTCTCGCGTAAAGTGAAAGTATCCTCTGCTCCACTAGCGATATAACCAAAGGCAGCTTTAGGAATGACTTGTTGCGCCATTGGCTCCAAATCATAGGTGTTAATAAAATCTACAGGTCCTTCTGCATTGCTTGTTTTATATGACATAAAGTGTCCTCCTTATTAAGTAAGCGTTTACTTTATCTTACATTAACTATCTTACTTCTTTTTCAGAATTTTTTCAAAAATTTTGTCTGGAAATTTCAAACTGATTATCTGAATATGCCCCAAAAAAGAGAGGACTCTCATTCTACCATTATCCTATATTCATCTTACCTTTAGAAACCTTTGTTTTATTGCCCACATATAAAAAATCAGATAATCCTAGTGACTACCTGATTTTTTATGTTTTATAATCTATCTAATAAAACTACTATTGGAATTATTGAACAAAATACTTTCACATAGTAAATTATTATCGAGAAATCATCATACTATTTCACTAAGCCCAGCAACTCCTCATAACTAGAAACAACGCCATAAATATATTGATCACTAATTAGTCCCGCCTTAACTAAAGCTTTAAAATGAACACGAGCACAATCGATTTTACCTTTTTCAGATTGTTTTAATTGAAGACTAGACATAGAACCCTTGGTTTCTGCTACAAAATAGATATGCTTTACACTACCTTCTCTAAATGCTATCGCCCAATCAGGATTGTAATCTCCAAGAGGTGTAGAAATTTTAAACTTCCCAGGTAGTTTTACATATACTCGAACATCCTCATACTGCTCTAAGGATTCTTTAAACTTACGCTCGATATCTGAATCCACCTTTACAAAGTTATAGATTCCCTTCGTAGATTCCAGCAAATGATCATCCGAAAGTTTCGCTGTTTCTGCATTATCGTAGAATAAATCCAAATCGTATTCATCTTCTAAAATATTGTATTGAATATGCTTGATTATTTGAGCTGCTTTTTGCTCATTAATCAACTTCGATACTTTTAAAATAAATTCTTCTGGGTTTTGTTTGAACTTTTCAAACTTATCAACTTTAATCTTACTCAGAATTTCTGCTACTACTTTACGAGTTAGACCTGTATGATCTGCTACTTCTCCTAACAAATCATACTGAGTCGCAATTTGACTATTTTCGATATACTCCTGAGAACGAGCATTTTCTCCAACATCTAGTTTCAAACCTTCTTTTGTCATTTGATCTGCACTGGCTTGGGTAATATTGTACACTGGTTGACTGACCACTAGCTTCTCATTAATATAAGCAACAGACTGCTCTATTAGCTCAGTATCATCAAAAGTAACTTGATAAGCTGTTTTACGATTAATCTGATTCCAAAGTGACAAGAATTCTTTTCGAGCGATATTTTCTTTATTTACTTCCTCAGAGAACTGCACTGTTGTATTGTTTGCATTTTCGATCTCATATTTTCCAGGCTGGTAGATACTTTCAAGTACTTCAACAACTTGTTTCTCAAAGCCAGGAAGTGTATCTGATAAGTTCAACAGATTATTTTCCTTGGCAGTAAAATAATTTGCAGTCAGTTGACCTTTCTTATCAATATATCCCTGACTAATCAAATCAAACTGAATGGACTCTGCCTGCTCTTTGGTGATTCTAACCTTTTCTCCTGCTTCGTTTTCGATTACTTTATTTTCAAATAAGGCAACATCAACTTTTACAGGACGATCAGCTAACAACTCTTTCAACTCTGCTTGTAGCCCACGCGCAAATTGATCATAGCTTTCATTTGCAATGATAGTCAATTTGTTGATTTCATGGACTTCACTCTTTAAAAGTTCCGAATCTTGACGTACACCATCTTGATCCACGGCCAAACGCATCCCACGGCCAATCTCTTGTCGTTTCCGTGTCTCTGCTGATGACTTCTTTAAAGTACAGATTTGAAAAACATTGGGATTATCCCAACCTTCTTTTAAGGCTGAATGCGAGAATAGAAAGCGTACTGGTTCCTCGAAACTCAACAAACGTTCCTTATCTTTCATGATCAAATCATAGGCATCTTTATCATTTGATGAATTGCTTTTCTTTTCACTAGCAGATTTGTAATCCACAAATACCGTCTTATCTGACTTTTTCACTTTATCAACTGAAAAGTAACCCGCATGAACTGCATTGCCATCAAGATGAGATTCCAAATAACGATAATAAGAAGAGGGTTCTTGAGTCTGTAAGAATTGTCTAACTTGACTTTCATACTCATTTTCAAAGATTTGAGCATACTCCCCATTGTGAGGATCATTTTGTGCATCATATTGCTTATATTTTGCAACCTCATCAATGAAGAAAAGAGAAAGAACCTTAATTCCACGATTATAAAGTCTACTTTCTTTCTCTAGGTGACTCTTAATGGTCTCACGAATTTGAATTCTCCGCATACTCGACTCATCCACTTCACCCATGACCTCTCCAACATATAATTCCTGCGTCGCTCCGACTTGGATTTTATTGTCTCTTGCGTTAAATTGACTCAATGTCATACCTTGATAGGAAGACAGATTACCCGATTCAGCATAAAGGTCAAAAGGTTCTTCAATTATCCTTGTTTTACGTTTTACGCCCGACTGAGTTCTTACCTCGAACTCTATCTTAGCCTTTGGAGAACCAGATTTCTGAGGAAGGAGTTCTTGCAAATACAGATAACCTTGTGTCCCAGTTGTTCCAGCTTGTTCGATAGCCTTCACCGCAATTTTCTTAACCAATTTTTGATTATAGGCATCCATGGCATCCAATCGATAAACCATGTCATACTTTTCTTTATGAGTAGCCGAATATCGAAGGGTAAAGAGAGGCTTAAAGTCTTTTAGTCGTTCTTTGGTCTGCTTACCTTCAACAGACTGGGGCTCGTCGATAATCATGATTGGGTTCATGGCTGCTAATACGTCAATTGGACGACGCCAGCGAAAACTTTCCTGCTCTGCATGGATCCGTCTGGCATCTTTCCCTTTGGCATTAAAAGCCTGGGAGTTGATGACCATGATTTGGAGGTCCGACGAGTTAGCAAAACTATCTAGATCTCCTAGACGGGAGGAGTCATAGACAAAATAGCGTGGTTGCTTCCCATATTCCATCTGGAAGTGACTTGTCATAATCTGTAAAGACTTGAGAACCCCTTCACGTATAGCAACACTCGGAACAACAATAATAAACTTGAGCCAGCCATAGCGTTTATTTAGCTCCATAATGGTACGGATATAGGTATAGGTTTTCCCCGTTCCTGTCTCCATCTCTATAGAAAAATTGTAGGCTGGACGATCTGCTACCATATCGACCGAAAGGATTTCAGAAGGTCGTAATCCCAAACGAGTTTGTACGGCATGAACATTGCTTCGAATAGCTTCCTGGTCCAATTGAATCGGAGCATTTCGATAAGCATCCAATACCAAATCCACCTCATCTGACTTTTGACGACCTGGATCAGCCATATACCTGATTCCAGTTTGCTTGTTCTGCCCTTGAAATATGTCTGCAATGGCACTAACCGCATCCAATTGAAATTGTTGTTCTTTAAATTGTAGTTTCATAATTTATTTTCTTCAATTCTTATCTTTTTCCAGTAATTATAAAGCACAATCACTTAATTAAATTATTTCAAATATCGTGAATCTTAATTAATATATCTCTTTGATATTTCCTATTTAGTTTATTACTAATAATCTTAGCTACCATGTAGATGGTTTATGTGCAATAGCGCACTCTATTAATTCTTCCATTTTACTTTGAATATCTTCATAAACAAACTTTGAAGTAGAGAATGGAGAATTATAGCATCGGACATAACTTGATAACGATTTGCCAGTTCGAGATAATACAAAATTATCAAATGGATTTCTTCCTTGATTACTTTGGTTTCCAAATCTATCCTTTAAATTATGAATATATATTCCTACTATACCTTTATTCAACTCAATCGCTTTTTTAATTTCATAGTTGATCCATTTACGTTCAGCAGTCTTCTCACCAATCAAAACAACCACACATGAACGCTTTGCCATTTGACTATCTATCCAAAATTTTATCATTGCATCAGATTTTAATTTTACTTCTTCCCAATCATTATCAGAAAAAGTAGAATCACCTGATACTATACCCATATTTCTAACTTGAGATGCTCGCCAGTTATCATTGCCATAATGGAAGCTAAAAAATACTTGTCTTTTCATAATTCCCTCACTTATCTAACAACAACTATAAGAATCAATGTAGAAATAACTATTAAACCATAGGTATACTTTAAAATTGGACGAAAAAGTGTTATCAGAAGATCTCCCTCTTCTCTTTTTGGAGTCATTCTAAAATCTGTTTCTTTATCACTTAATCTTACTTCATCGTATAAACATCTATACTGTCGTTCTAGTAACAAGTAATAAGCATCATGAAACCAAAACAATATAGTTACAAACAAAATTAAAAGAAGTATATACCACATACTAGTATTACTAAACCAAAATGCAAATAAGGCACCTATGGAAGTGAACGACCATCCTTTAACGACAAAAGAATTCTTACCCATCCGTTCAATGATAGCTTGTATCATCTCTAAATGTTTTACTTTGTGTTCACTCATAGTCTACACTACCTTCACTTTCGTATTAGGTGATAATTCCTTAAATATTTCACTTACGTTAATTTTATCTGCTGAATTGGCAAATGAGCTATCACGGAAAACAGCACGGAGTGGTTGTTCTTGCGCAATGTATCGGATGACTTCTTCCGATATATCATCTTCAAAGCAGGCCATAAGGGAACCCTGATCTACATCATAGACTTCTGCTCCTGCTACATTCTTCAAATCAATCGCTAAGGATAATTCCATTCCCCATGTCAACATAACTTGGAAGAGCAAATCAAGTCCAGAACGTCCTTCCTTGATATTGGATACACTATCAAAAAGTTCCCCTTGGATGAATTGATCTGGTCGAGCTAAAACATCCTTGAAATTTGAAGAGTCTAGTTTGTAAGCTTTAAAACCAAAGTCTTGCTTGCCAACCAACTCTGGGTGTTCTTCCTGAATCTTTGCAGCAGCACGACGAATCCGCTCACGCGAAATCTGATCGATAGTTTCATATCCAGCTTCTTTCGCAGCAGACTTTTCAGCTACTTCCTCATCTAAAGTACACAAGATAAACTTACGGTTGCCTCCATCTTCCGCATTCAGTTGCATGACTGCATCAGCTGTCGTAGCAGAACCACCAAAAAAGTCTAAGATTAATTCCCCACCTAAAGTCCCATATTTACTGAATTTTTTTATCAATTCTACTGGTTTAGGATAATCAAATACTTTTTGACCATCAAATAAATTCATAATTTCTGAAGTTCCGGTTTTAGTAGTACCAACATCTAAAAATAAAGAGCTAGGTGTTTTTTTGTCTCCCTTTGAAATTCTTTCTTCATAGTATAATTTTCGTTTTGGAGCAGAAGTATCATTAACACCAAATTTGATTCTCCCCTCTTCCATCAATTTAGACATTGTCTCTCTATTATATGCCCAAATTCTTCCATTTGGTGGATAGTACTCCTCACCTGTATAGGGATTCAATATCGGATAAACTGTGTCTCCTCCAATATGATTAGCATCAAGCGGCACTAACTTCCATGGCCCTCTAGGATCATTGTCCGGATTTGAATATCCATTTTTATCAATATCATCACCACCAAAAATTAGGTTCGATCGATTTTTGGAATAAATTAAGTTATGGTTATGATTCCATGATATTTCACCATCATTTGAGATCGATGTCCTAGACTGCCAAATTACATTAGCAACAAAATTCTCCTCCCCAAATATCTCATCACACATAACTTTTAGGTTCGCTTGTTCATTATCATCTATGGAAATAAAGATGACACCTGAATCCTTGAGGAGGTTACGCGCTAGACGAAGGCGTGGATACATCATATTTAGCCAGTCTGAGTGATAGCGAGCCGAAGTCTTTTCATTTGGTCGTAAACCAATAACTTGGCGTCCTTCTTCATCCAAAAGCTCCATATCTTCCTTCAACTCTTCATCTGTTTTTTGGAACTTATCAGAATATACAAAGTCTTTCCCTGTATTATAAGGTGGATCGATATAAATCATATCGATTTTTCCGAGATAGGATTCTTGTAAGATTTTCAAGACTTCTAAGTTATCCCCAGTGATAAAGATATTTTCACTCTTATCAAAGTCAACACTCTCATCAAGGTCTGGTCGTAAGGTTTTGGTAGTAGGTCGTCCAGCTTCTGCGATGGCTTCACGCTTTCAAACCCAGGTAAAGTCATAGGACTCCCTTCCATCAACAATTTCCTCTGATAAAAACTGTTTCAGTTTCTCAAAGTCAATTGCAGGGCGAAGTCTTCCGTGTTTATCTCTTTTTTCTGTTAAAACTTCTGGAAAGAGTTGGCCAATTTTTGAAATATTATCTGTGAAAACATCTCTGGAGCCTACTTTTAAAAGATAGAGGCCGGTATGTTCACCTTTGTATTGTTCTGTCATATGTAACCTTTCTTATAATGGTTTCTGTGTACTTGTCTATAGTATACAAGTAATCCTTATTCTAATTCTTGGATTTGTTTAAGAACTGCCTGGTAGTCTTTCTTTACTTCCATCTGCTTTCTCATCGATTTTTCTGTATACATTTGTTTCTTAAGACGTTGAGCTTGCTTTTCCAGCTTTTCTAGCTGTTCAGTCAGTTCAACCGATTCTTTCAAGTTATCTCCCAACTTACTTTGAAGCTGGTCTTTCCCTGTTTCCTTAATCAGCATTTCATAAACTTGATCTAAGTCATTGCCTTCAAATTGGATCTGGCAATCCTCTTGTGTACGGAAACAACGGACAATTTTGAAATGTCTTCCATCTTTTTCTTGTGCCAGAGCTTCCTTGTAATGAATCAAGAGCTCTTCCTTTCCCAAAGGAAACTTAAGAATAAAGACTGTATAAAGACCAAGTCGTTCATCTAGTTTTTCTAGCAAACTGGTTGTAAACTCTTGATGATTAAGGTGAATTTCTAAGACTAAGATCTGCTTAACGATGTTTCCCACAGGAATATTCGTCGTTTGCAAATCTATTTGGTGGGTAATCTGAATGAGTTGAATCTGATCTCGTAATTCTTGCTTTTCCTGTTTGCTCAGAGCTAGGTTATCAAAAAAATCACGATTGCCCTTTTTATGGGGTCTGTAGAGCACATGAGGAGTTGGCAAACAAGTATAATCAGGAAACTGTATCATAACTTTCTCCTTTTAGCAGGGCAAAGAAACAAATAAGTTCAAAGTCATCCATCCCCTCAATGCCGGTATTCATCAAATTAACCGTTCCAAAATTGAAAAGTGCATCCATGGTAGACAGATGATCCTGTTCCATCAGTTGTTCAATAGCCTGCTGTAATAGCTTGGAATATCCAGACATCTCTTTCCCGTCTTTTGTTTGACGGTTATACTGATTCACCAGAGATTGCAATGGTTGCGTCTTGCCACGACATAGACTTCCCAATAGATCTAAAATCTTTTTGCTCTCTTCCGGAGAAACCACCAAATCTCCTGCACTATTTACATAGAGGATATAATATGGATGAAGTTGATTCTTCTGATTCTTACCTCTAAGTTCGTCTTTATTTTTTAAAACAAAGATTGCTCCTTCTGCTTCCTTATTCTCAACTGACAAGATGGCTTGCAGACCTTTTGGTACTTTTTCCAATTCAGGATGGCTTTCGAGATACTTCAGAAGATCCATTCGGTAGTCTTCCAATCCTAGATCCATGATGGATATCCCTTCACTCATCTCTTCTAAATCGACAACTTCATTTCTAAGACGCTCTAGTTGTTTCTTACGATAGTTATTATCTTCTATCTCTTCACTAGAAAGAACGTTATCATCTGCGGTAGATGTGAGGACGGATATTTTCATACGTGATTCAACACGAGATTTAAGATCGATGTATTCATCTAACTCAATATTGGGCCAAAAGTTTACAAGCTGAATAAACTTATTTTTACTCCCTATCCGATCCACACGTCCAAAACGTTGAATGATCCGAACAGGATTCCAATGAATATCGTAATTGACCATCATGTCTGCATCCTGCAGGTTTTGTCCTTCAGAAATAACATCTGTTGCAATCAAGACATCAATCTCTCTTTGATCATCCGGAAATAGGAGATTCCTATCTTTTGATTGTGGTGAAAAATAAGTCAAAAGGGAATTGAGGTCTCGATGGTTCGTTTTTAGCGTTGTTTCAAATCCTTTTGTACCAGAAATCTGTGCCGTATGAAGTCCGTATTTATCTAGTACATATTGGCTAATATGTTTATAGAGATAATTAGTGGTCGTCGCAAAGGCAGAAAAGATAATGAGTTTTTTGTTGCCTTCATTGATTGGATGAGTCATTTTTTCGTCAATCAGCTGATAGAGTGTTTGCAATTTTTTATCTTCTGCAGGAGTGATTTGATCGATCAGTTCTTCTAATTCCAGCAAAATTGCTTGATCTTTCTCTAACTCCAATTTCCAACTGCGATAGTCCATATCTTTCAAAGCTATTCTATTCTTCTTCCCGATAAAGACATCTAAGTTGCTATCTTCTAAATCAAAATCATCTTCATTTAAAACGGGCACTCCAGATAAATCATCTAAACCTGTTCGCTCATATGTTGAAATAGCTTTTAAAGTCTCATCTACATATGATTTAACGACATCGATTAGGGTATAACGAAAAGCTGCCACAGAACTTTCCAAGCGTTTAAGCAGATTGATCATCATCAGCTTTTTCATGCCCGACTCACGACCCAGTTGAGTCAGATTGGCTTTATTCCCTGATAATGTTATTTCGTATTTATCACGCTTTGAGGGATAGATATAAAGTGAAGGTTGGTAAATAGTTAACTGTAGCTGATCTAACAACTGGTATAACTTTTTATAGGTCACATCTAGATCAGACACTGTCAAATCAGGTTCAAAGTTTCTTGGTTTCAGACGTTCTGGAAAATCTCCAATTGCTTTTCGATCATAAAATTCTCGGATGTGTTTACGACTACGAGCAATCGTCACACTATCCAGAACTTTAAAGAAATCAAAGTCTAAAGTCGATAATAGTTTATCTGTCGTTCGCTCTTCAGCTGGTAAATCTGCCCATTTGTTATAGGCCAACTGAGCATTCCGAAAAATATCATTAATGGACGACTGTGTATCTAATTTTCCATCTATTTGCTCTACATCCCCTTCATAGGCTAAAGCGATTTGATTTTTTAGATCATTAAAGCGATTATTAACTGGAGTGGCTGATAACATCAGTACCTTAGTAGGAACACCTGATTTGATAATTCGATTCATTAATCGGCTGTAACGATTTTCACGTCCCTCCGCTTGATCACTTTCACTGGATCCACCATTACGGAAATTATGAGACTCATCAATAACCACTAAGTCATAATTTTCCCATTTATTAAGGGCAAGGTCTATTCCATTAGAAGTCCCTTTATCTCGACTTAGATCAGTATGATATAAAACATCGTAAATGAGATGACGATCATAAATCGGGTTGTTGACATAGTCATGTCGGTACATGTTCCAGTTGTTTTCTAACTTTTTCGGACACAAGACTAAAATTCGTTTCCCACGATAGGCATAGTAGGTCATGACCGCTAAAGCTGTAAAGGTCTTTCCTAACCCCACCGAATCTGCTAAAATACAGCCGTTATACTTTTCAAGTTTTGAAATGATTGATTTTACCGCATCTTGTTGGAAATCATAAAGAAGATTCCACAACTTGGTATTTTTATAGCCAACCTGTTCATTTGGCGTATAGTCATCGTTGAGATTCTCTAGAAACTCACTAAAGAGATTAAAGAGCAATACATAGTAGAGGAATTCAGGGGAATGCTCTTTGTGAGCTAAATTGAGAGTTTCTAAGAATTCTTCTGTCACATCACGAAAATACTCATCATCTTGCCAGAAACTATCAAATTCATCTAGATAGGATAAACTCAATGGAGCATGGTAGATATGCCGTGTGGTTTTGAACAAAGAAGAATCATAGCCCAATTCTTTTCGATCAAAGTTTTTGAGTCGATCCACAGCGACAGTATCATCATCCGTTTCTATCCGCATACCATTTGGCATCTCATCGGTTTCAATGTTTATAGATTTAAAACGTGCCTTTTTCCTGATCCAGTCTGCACATTCTCTAGCGATTGCTTTTTGAGTTAATTCATTCATTAACTTCAGTTCATAACGTCCTCCAAAAATAGACTGCTCTCGCTCTTTTTTGGGGATCGTATATTCACGATATCCAACTCTCGTCTCATCAGTCACAAAGGTTGGATTTGTAAAGATAAATTTCAACTCCTCGATCGTTTCAAGTTCTTCCTTTAACTGTTGAAAGGCAAACATCGAAAAAGTCGCTGCTGCAATTTTGACCTTGCTTCCAGGTTTTATTTCTTTCTTTAATTCATCTCCTAAACGAATACTACGATTATCAATTTCCATCCTAACCTTCTTCAATCACACTTATTTTTTTGTAAAAACGCTATCAATATAATTCTATCATAAAAATGAAAAAGAGGCTTGCTATTTCTTACAAGCCTTAGTTATTTTATTATCCTTGCCAATTTTCTTGGTCTTCTTTAAAGCGTTTTAGGAGGTCGAGTCCTTCTGGCGTGATGTAACCTTCTTCTTGGGCTAGGTGGATCAGTTCACTGTAGTTAGAAAGTGTCACCAATTTCACATCAGCATCCGCAAAGTTCTTATCTGCTTTTGGCAATTGATAACTGAAGATTGCTACGACACCAAGAACATCGGCTCCTTCGCGTTTAGCAGCTGCTACGGCTTCAAGAACAGAGCCACCCGTTGAAATGAGGTCTTCAACAACAACCATCTTTTGCCCCTGAGCTACTCGGCCTTCGATTTGGTTTCCTGCACCGTGGTCTTTTGGTTTGCTACGGATGTAGGCAAAAGGCAAGTTCATCTTGTCAGCGATGATAGCTCCGTGTGGAATTCCTGCTGTCGCAGTTCCTGCAATCACTTCTACTTCTGGAAATTCTGCTTTAATAGCTTCCACAAAACCATTTTCAATCAAGGTACGAGTTTCTGGATAGGCAAGCGTCACACGGTTGTCAGTATAAATCGGCGATTTGATACCAGATGCCCAAGTGAAAGGCTCCTCTGGTTTGAGGTAAACGGCTTGGATTTTCAAGAGGTGGCTAGCGATATCTTTAGCAAGTGTCATAGTATTCTCCTTTTGTTTTTATAATCTATTTCTTTAATTTCTGTCTTGGTTCCATTCATCCTTGATAGCATGATAAGCTGTAACAGGATCTTCAGCTTGGGTAATGGGACGTCCCACTACGATATAGTCACTACCGATTTGATAGGCGTCCGCTGGTGTCATGACGCGTTTTTGGTCTCCTACCGCAGCTCCCGCTGGACGAATTCCCGGTGTCAAACAGATAAAATCTTTGCTTGTTGCTTCTTTGATAAGCTTGACTTCCTGAGCTGAGCAAACGACACCATCCAAGCCCGCTTCAGCTGTCTTCTTGGCATAGTGAATCACAGACTCTTGCAGGCTGGTTTGGATATTTTGAAAATCCTGCATCTGGCTTTCCGACGTTGATGTAAGCTGGGTCACAGCGATCAATTTGGCTTGTGTCCCTAGACCTTCACGCGCAGCCTTCATCATCTCCACACCACCAGCAGCATGAACATTGGTCATGTCTACACCAAGCTGAGATAAGACCTTCATAGCCGATTTAACTGTATTGGGAATGTCATGTAGCTTGAGGTCCAGAAAGACACTATGCCCCAGTGACTTCAAATAACGGACAACTTCTGGACCTTCCGCATAATAAAGCTCCATCCCTACTTTTAGATAAAGACTTTCTTCTGCTGGGAAAAGAGATAAAAATTCCTTGACCGCCTCAAAACTAGGAAAATCAAGAGCAATAACTGGACGATGTTCACGCATACCTTTCTCCTTTTACCTTTACGAGCAAGAGAGTATGGTCAAAAATAAACCACGAAAAAAGGAACCTGCCAACAGCAAGGTTCCACGAAAAATGGGTAGTCTCCACCCTTTCACCGTCTAACCTTAGCCGCCTCTCTGGACTGCTTTAAAGGTTTTTTTCTATTCTATTATTTATAGTAGGACTTGTCAAGCAAAAACTCGAAACTAGACTTCTATACCATTCAAAATCAAGAGGAAAAGTTAGTCTAACGACTCTGTGATTGCTGGCTCGTTTGGCTTTGATTTCCCTGTTCTTCTTGTTTTTTCTTTTCTTCTTCCTGTTTTTTCTTCTCAGCTTCCTTGGCCTCTTGTTTGGCTTTTTCTTCTGCTTCTTCTATCAGCTTATCCGCTATCGTGTAGCTGTATACTCCAGCTTCCATATCGACTACACTCGGTTCTGACAATTGTGGCTTGATTTTGCTGTAATAAGGCAATTTCTTGCTCAATTCTGATAGGGGAACCAAAACCTCATCTGTATCCAGCATGGTAATTTTTAAAAGATCTGCTGTTGCCTTGCTCGGTGCTAATTCGATTTTCTGGATTTGACTCTTGATATCCTCACTGATAGTAGACAATCCCGTTATCAGCTCTTTCACCTGCTGCTCATCGTTAAAGGTAACTGTTAGATAAGTCTCAGGCAAGTTTAAGCGATCAACAGGAGTTGACTCTACTGTACCACTAGACAGAATAGGATAATGTTCTTCACCAGACACATAATAACCAACAATATCAAATTCCTTAACCTCAATCGTAAAGTTAGTCGGAAATTGATAGTTAATCTTCGCTGATTCTATCCAATGATTGGACTTGATTCGCTCAGCGTATGTTTCCTTATCCAACAATAGGGCTAAAGTATAGTCGCTATCTTGAATTCCAGAAGCCTGTTTGATGTCATCCGCATGCGTGTTACTATTTCCCTTAACCTCGATATTTTTGATGGTCGAAAGCGGAGTCAATAGATAGACTGAAAGAAGGAGGACCAGGACACTGGGTACCAAGATACTCACAGCTCGCCAAATATGAACAGGTGCAATTTTAGGTTTGGCTGGTTTCTCTGGTTTTTCTTTTTTCTTCTTCTTTTCTTCTTTGACTTTAGGATCATCCTTTTTAGATTTCTCTTTTTTTTCGGAAGGTTCCTTGCTTGGACTTGAGGCTTCCTTATCTGATTCACTCGATGATTTCTTGGATTCCTCCAATAGTTTCGAGTTGGCTTCCTTACGAGCTTGTTTTTCCTTTTCCTTCTCTTCAGCTAGGGCAGCTTCTTCCTCAGCCTTCTTCTTCAGGTATTCCTGGTTTCGTTTCTGCCATTCAGACAATTCTTGCTTGGGGTTTGATTCTTTTTTCTTATCCTTTGACATTGATATTCCTTATGCTAGGTCTTTTCTTAGTAGATCGTAAAAATCTGCAAGAGATTTCAACTCAGTCGAAGCTTTCATGCTAGCTTGGTATTGGTCCTTATGACTAAGCAAGTGACTGAGTTTCTCCTCCAAGCTTTCCAAGGTCAAGTCACTTTCTTGAAGTTCTTCTGCATAGCCTTTCTTAACAAAGTAAGCTGCATTTTCAATCTGGTCTCCTCGACTTGCTTCACGACCCAATGGTACGATGAGATGGAGTTTCGCCATGGCCAAGAGTTCGAAAATCGTATTGGCACCGCCACGCGTCACCACCACATCTGCCATCTCCATCAAGGGTTGATAGAGATCCGTCACATAATCAACACGAAAGAGATTTTGACTCAACTCATTGAGGCTAGAATCTCCAGTGAGATTGATAATATTGTAGCGCTCTGTCAGTTCTTGCTTATGATCAGTCACCAATTGGTTAAATACACGAGCTCCTGCAGAACCACCAACAAACAATACCGTTGGCAATTTAGGATTAAAGTGGGTTTGGATATTCACCAATTCGTCTGGTTCTGGCGCCTCTTGGCCTGTTACCTTGGTCACTGCTCCCACATGCTCAACTTTTGCAAGACTAACAGGCTGCTCAAAGGTTGAGTACATCTTAGTTGCGAATTTATAGGCAATTTTATTGGCCAAGCCCATAGACAGGTCCGATTCGTGAATAAAGACAGGCACTCCTGACACTCGCGCTGCGATAACCGGCGGTACAGAGACAAATCCTCCTTTTGAAAAAAGAGCCTGTGGACGCAGTCGTAACATGATAAAGAGGGATTGGACAATTCCCCAACCAACTTTAAACACGTCCAGCATATTTTGCCAAGAGAAATAACGACGCAACTTCCCAGTCGCAATGGAGTGAAAGGTCACATTCAAGCCTGACTTGAGAATTTCTTGGTGTTCGATTCCGTGTTTATCCCCGATATAGTGGACTTCCCAGCCGTCTTCGATGAACTTAGGCATTAACAAAAGGTTGAGGGTGACGTGTCCAACCGTCCCCCCACCTGTAAAGACAATTTTTTTCATATTATTCCTTTAACTCCGCTACTGTGTTGATAAAGAGGTCGCCACGTACTTCAAAGTTAGCATACATATCCCAGCTAGCATTGGCAGGACTGAGGAGAACCACATCTCCTTGAGTCGCGAGCTCATAAGCCTTGCGGGTCGCATCAGCAATATCTGTCGCATCTACATAAGCCACACCAGCCTTATCCGCTGCCAGTTTGACACGTTCTGCAGATTGACCGAGGATAACCATCTTCTTGAGCCCAGTAATATCTGGCACCAATTCGTCAAACTCATTGCCGCGGTCCAAACCACCTGCGATTAAGATAACCTTACTATTGTCAAATCCTGACAAGGCTTTTTGAGTAGCCAAGATATTGGTTGACTTGCTATCGTTATAGAATTTGACACCCTGAATTTCATCCACAAATTGGAGACGGTGTTTGACACCTCCAAAGGCTGATAGAGTTTCCTTGATGGTTTGATTGTCCACGCCACGGAGCTTGGCTACAGCAATAGTCGCAAGGGCATTTTCTACATTGTGGCTACCTGGAACACCGATTTCACTAGTTGCCATGACCACTTCGCCACGGAAATAGAGTTGACCATCTGCAAGATAGGCTCCATCAACCTTTTTAAGTGTTGAAAATGGAACAACAGTGGCTTGTGTTTTAGTAGCCAATTCTTTTGCCAAGTCTTGGTTAAAGTTCAATACAAGGAAATCATCCGCTGTCATCTTGTTCTGGATATTCCACTTAGCTGCCACATACTCTTCAAAAGAACCATGATAGTCGATATGAGTTGGCATGAGGTTGGTAATAACCGCAATCTCAGGATGGAATTCTTGGACACCCATCAGTTGGAAAGAAGAAAGTTCCATGACGAGCGTGTCCTTGGCTGTTGCAGTTTGAGCCACTTGACTAGCAGGATAGCCGATGTTCCCTGACAAGAGACCGCGTTGACCAGCAGCAGTCAAAACTTCCCCAATCATCGTCGTTGTAGTGGTTTTCCCATTTGAACCAGTGATACCGATAATTGGTGCTTCCGAAATCAAATAAGCCAATTCCACCTCAGTCAAGACTGGAATCCCCTTTGCCAATGCCTTTTCAATCATGGGATTGCTATACGGGATACCTGGATTTTTCACCATCAGAGCGAAATCTTCATCCAAGAGCTCCAAAGGATGCCCACCAGTGACAACCTTGATTCCATCTTCCAGTAGGCTTTGTGCAGCTGGATTTTCCTCAAAAGGCTTGCCGTCATTTACTGTCACAATAGCTCCTAGCTTGTCCAACAAACGGGCCGCAGACTCACCAGACTTAGCCAAACCTAAAACAAGAACTTTCTTATTTTTAAATTGATCGATTACTTTCATGTCTCAAACTCCATTTCTACTCCTACTATTTTACCATTTTTATGGAAATAATACTAAACGAAAATGCTCTAGCCTTCATTCTAGCATAGAAAAAGAGAGCCATAGCTCTCTTTCTATTTATCTTCTTCTGCTCTTTTTTACAGACATGAGCGTAATGTCTCTCAAGCTAAAGTAGGCTAGGGCCAGCATGGCGATTGTGACAAAGAATTCTGTCGGTAATTGGAAGATTTGCAAGATGGACAACATCAGCAAAATCAAGAGTGCAACAACTACAAAGACCAAGATAACGATGTTGACTGTTCCTTTAATACTTTGAGGTGTCGCAAATACATAGAGTAGTAATAAGAGTATCCCTATGATTAAATAGATCATCTTTATCTCTTTCTAGCTCTTATTCAGCTGATTTTTTCTTCTTGTTGGCTTTCTCACGCTCTGCCTTGTTAAGGATTTGTTTACGCAAACGGATAGACTCAGGCGTTACTTCCATGTACTCATCGTCATTCAAGAACTCAAGAGACTCTTCAAGTGTCAAGATACGTGGTGTCTTGATAACAGCTGTTTGGTCCTTGGTTGCAGAACGAACGTTGGTCATTTGTTTGGCCTTAGTGATGTTAACTGTCAAGTCGTTCTCACGAGAGTTTTCACCGATGATCATTCCTTCGTAAACCTCAGTACCTGGGTTGACAAAGATGGTTCCACGTTCTTCGATAGACATGATTGAATAGGTTGTTGCCTTACCAGCATCGATGGAAACAAGGGCACCACGATGACGTCCCCCAATTTCACCTGGAATCAATGGCAAGTATTGGTCAAAGGTATGGTTCATGATACCGTAACCACGAGTCATTGACAAGAACTCAGTTGAGTATCCAATCAAACCACGCGCTGGAACAAGGAAGACCAAACGAGTTTGACCATTACCGGTTGAAATCATATCCAACATTTCACCCTTACGTTCAGAAAGGCTTTGGATAACAGAACCTTGGTATTCTTCTGGAGTATCGATTTGAACACGTTCAAATGGCTCACATTTAACACCGTCGATTTCTTTTACGATAACTTCTGGACGAGATACTTGAAGCTCATAACCCTCACGACGCATGGTTTCGATCAGGATTGACAAGTGCAATTCTCCACGTCCTGAAACAGTCCATTTATCTGGTGAGTCCGTTGGGTCAACACGAAGGGAAACGTCTGTTTGCAATTCTGCTTGCAAGCGTTCTTCCACCTTACGAGAAGTCACCCATTTACCTTCTTTACCAGCAAATGGTGAGTTGTTGACCAAGAAGGTCATTTGAAGAGTTGGCTCATCGATGTGTAGGATTGGAAGAGGCTCAACTGCATCTGTCGGTGTAATCGTCTCACCAACAAAGATATCTTCCATACCTGAAACGGCAATCAAGTCACCTGCTTTTGCTTCTTGGATTTCACGACGTTCCAAACCAAAGAAACCAAAGAGTTTTGTAACACGGAAGTTCTTCGTTGTACCATCTAGTTTAGAAAGGGTAACTTGGTCCCCAACTTTCACACTACCACGGAAGACACGACCGATACCGATACGACCTACGAAGTCATTGTAGTCCAAAAGTGACACTTGGAACTGCAAAGGCTCATCTGAGTTGTCTACTGGAGCTGGGATATGATCGATAATGGTGTCAAAGATTGGCGCCATTGTTTTTTCTTGATCAGCTGGATCATCTGACAAGGAAGATGTTCCGTTAATCGCTGAAGCATAAACAACTGGGAAATCAAGCTGGTCATCATCTGCACCAAGCTCGATGAAGAGTTCCAAGACTTCGTCCACTACTTCTGCTGGACGAGCTGAAGGTTTGTCGATTTTGTTGACAACCACGATTGGAACAAGGTCTTGTTCCAAGGCTTTTTTCAATACGAAACGAGTCTGTGGCATGGTTCCTTCGTAGGCATCTACGACCAAGACAACACCGTCAACCATTTTCATGATACGCTCAACTTCTCCACCGAAGTCCGCGTGTCCTGGTGTGTCCATGATATTGATACGAGTTCCATTGTAAGCAACGGCTGTATTCTTAGCAAGGATGGTAATTCCACGCTCTTTTTCGATATCGTTTGAGTCCATAGCACGCTCTGCCAATTCAGTACGTGCATCAAGAGTTTCAGATTGTTTCAATAATTCGTCAACGAGGGTTGTTTTACCGTGGTCAACGTGGGCGATAATCGCAATGTTACGGATATCTTCTCTTAATTTTGTCATGATTTCCTCTAATATTTTAAATTTTTATTTCTAACTGAACAATTATACCACAGTCTCATTCAAAAATCACAGTTCAGCTAAGTGTAAATGTTTTCACTCTACTTTTCTAGTCAAGGCAACTCTTTTCAAAGTCAGAGACTTATGATAAGATAAGCTGGTATGCGTTTAGATAGATTATTAGCCCAAGAAATGATCAGTCGCAAGGCTATGAAACAGGCACTCCTGAAAAAAGAAATCCTAGTAGATGATTGTCCAGCCAACTCCCTCGCTCAAAATGTCGATACTGGATTGCAGAAACTAGTTTTTCAAGGACGACAAATCCAAGGATACAAGCACACCTACCTCATGCTTCATAAACCAGGTAGAGTGGTGACAGCCAGTCAGGATAAGGACCTACCAACCGTCATGGACCTCCTTCCACCTGACATCCAGTCTGACCAGCTCTATGCTGTCGGCAGATTAGACCGTGACACGACGGGACTGCTCCTTCTGACAGACAATGGACCTCTTGGTTTTCAGCTCCTTCATCCCCAGTACCATGTCGATAAATCCTATCAAGTGGTGGTCAACGGACTGCTCACACCAGAACATATCCAAAAATTCAAAGATGGGATTGTCTTTTTAGACGGGACCACTTGTAAACCTGCTCAGCTCGAAATTCTGTCCTCAAGCCCAACAGAGAGCCGGGCCTCCATCACCATCTCAGAAGGAAAATTTCATCAGGTTAAAAAAATGTTCCTCTCAGTTGGTGTCAAGGTGACTGCCCTAAAACGCGTCCAATTCGGTGACTTTACATTAAACCCAGAACTAGCAGAAGGGCAATACCGTCCCTTGAATCCAGAGGAATTGGAAATCATTAAAAACTATTTAGAAAAAAGTGGATAAAAGAAAAAAGCTTTATGTTTAAAGCTTTTTTCTTTTTTGCTTATCTAAAAACTATTGCGATTGCTAGAATCCAGTTAAGAACAGAAACTACAAGTCCTACGATATTGAGAATTTTTTCTGTTTTATAGTCCAGTCCAGATTCTTTTTGGTATGAAAAAGCCAAGACCAATCCTATAATCCCCAAAATCAGACCCACTATTGGAGATAGCAAACCAAGGACGATAGATAAGATACCTAAAATAAGTGAAGGTTTTTTCTTTTGTTGTGAATTCATATTACAAAATCTCCTTAAATTTAATATAAATGATGATACCATAAAATGCTAGCTTTATCACTCATTCGACAGTTTTTACAGAATGTTAGCTTGTCTTGATCTTCCCTTTCCAAGAATCCAATCCATAAGAAAGGATATAAATCTCAGAAAAACCTTGTTTTTTCAAATAAAGTGCGGCATTGGTCACTCGTTGTCCGCGTTGGTTTTCGTAGAGAAGGACAGGTTTATCCTTACGAAGGGCTGCAAGGCTTGACTTCAACTGATTTGAAGGAATATTGCGAGCTCCGAGGATATGTTTTCTGTGAAATTCTGCTGGTTCACGGACGTCAATCAATTGCCCTTTCCGAATCAAGTCTTCAAATTCCGCATTATCCACAATCTTAGCCGCACGACGAATACGAAGGTAGTTATACCCCATCCATGCCACCATCGCTAATACGATTCCCCAAACAATCCAAATTGTCATAAGTTCTTATCTCCATTTTTCTCTATGTAGTCTAATTCTATCTTGTGCTCTCTACGAAGAACAGCTTCCGCCTCTAGATAGTCTAGCTTGTCCATCAGACCTGCATCATAGATCCGAGAGAGTTCGAGCTTCATCAGTTCAATATCATACAAACGCTTCCCCATGTAAACAATAATGCCAAATTGTTTGAGAAATTGCTGCACATCATAGAATGTTTTCATAGCTTCCATTTTAGCAGATTCTAGACTTTTTTTCAATACTGGACCAGCTCTTTCCCCCTATTTTCTTCGTCTTCATTGCCCATTCTTCCGCAAGTATGGTACAATAAAAACATGAGAATTCAACAACTACACTATATTATCAAAATCGTCGAAACTGGCTCTATGAATGAGGCAGCTAAGCAGCTCTTTATCACCCAACCCAGTCTCTCTAATGCTGTTCGAGACTTGGAAAATGAAATGGGCATTGAAATCTTTATCCGCAATCCCAAGGGCATTACCTTAACCCGTGATGGGATGGAGTTTCTCTCCTACGCTCGCCAAGTTGTCGAGCAAACGCAGCTTCTGGAGGAACGCTATAAAAATCCTGTCGCCCACCGCGAACTTTTCAGCGTTTCCTCTCAGCACTATGCCTTTGTAGTCAATGCCTTTGTCTCTCTGCTCAAAAAAAGTGATATGGAGAAATACGAGCTCTTCCTTCGTGAAACTCGGACTTGGGAGATTATCGATGACGTCAAGAACTTCCGTAGCGAGGTCGGTGTCCTCTTTTTAAACAGCTACAACCGCGATGTTTTAACGAAAATGCTCGATGACAATCACCTCTTAGCCCACCACCTCTTTACCGCTCAACCCCATATCTTTGTTAGCAAGACCAATCCTCTAGCTAAAAAAGACAAGGTCAAACTGGCTGATTTAGAAGATTTTCCTTACCTCAGTTACGATCAGGGGACGCACAACTCCTTCTACTTTTCAGAGGAGATTCTTTCACAAGAGCACCACAAGAAATCCATCGTAGTCAGTGACCGTGCCACCCTCTTTAATCTTTTGATTGGTTTGGATGGTTACACCATTGCAACAGGGATATTGAACAGCAACCTCAACGGAGACAATATCGTTTCCATTCCACTGGACATTGACGACCCGATTGAACTAGTCTATATCCAGCATGAAAAAACCAGCCTGTCTAAGATGGGCGAACGCTTTATCGAATACTTACTAGAAGAAGTTCAATTCGATAATTAATAGGAAAAATGAAAAAGAGAAAAGAAAAAGTTAGGAAATAAAAAGTGAAAAAGATACTACTGACCAGTGCTTTAATCCTTTCAATCGCAGGATTAGCACCCGCATCCGTCTTAGGAGAAGAAAACACTACTCAATCCACACCTGCTGTCAAGGAAGCAATTGCCAAAGAAGAAAAGAAGGAATCGAGTGTTGAGGAAAACTCTAAATCAGAAGTTCTTCCGAAAGTAAATGTGCAAGAAGACAAGCCCAAAAAAGAAGGATGGTACCAAGAAAATCACCACTGGCGTTTTTACCAAGATGATAAACCTGCTTTGAACTGGAAACAAATCCAAGGCAAATGGTACTACTTCGATCAAGATGGTAATCGTCTTCATTCTACTGTCTACAAAGGCTATGCCTTTGACCAAGATGGTGTCATGATAGAAAATAGCTGGACCAAATTGGACAACCAATGGTATTATGCTGATTCTTCTGGACGACTAGCTCAGAACACCTGGAAAAAAATTAACGGCTCCTGGTACTATTTTGACCAAACTGGAAGCATGCTCAGCAACACCTCCGTTGACGGCTATCTTCTCACAAAAAGCGGAGCTATGGCAGAAAAGGGTTGGACTAAATTAGACCAAATTTGGTACTATGTCGCTCCTTCCGGAAAAATTTTGCAGGACAAATGGGAGAAAATCAACGGTTCTTGGTATTACTTTGACAAAGACGGTGGAATGCTGAGTGCGACAACCTTCAAGGGCTACCTCTTTAACCAGAGCGGAGCTATGGCAGAAAACAACTGGGTCAAAATCAAGGATACTTGGTTCTATGCGAACGGGTCAGGTAGATATGTCCAACAAAACTGGCAAAAGATTCAGGGTTCCTGGTACTCATTTGACCAGAATGGTGGAATGCTAGCAGACAAATGGAAAGAAAGCTACTACCTTAAAACCAGTGGAGCCATGGCGGAGAATGAGTGGATCTTCGATAAAGCCTACAAGAGCTGGTTCTAACTAAAAGCGGATGGTCGTTATGCAAATCAGGAGTGGATTGGAGCATACTACCTCAAGTCAGGCGGTTACATGGCAAAGAGCGAATGGATTTACGATAACTCTGACAAAGCACGCTACTACCTAGATGATAATGGACATTATGTTTCAGGAACTTACAAGATAGACGGTAAGGAACACCTGTTCCAAAAATACGGCCAATGGATTTCAGAAGTTTCAACTGAGGGTGGATTTGTAAAAGGCCAATACAGTAAGACCATCTTCCTCGATCCCGGACATGGCGGACGAGATTCTGGCGCCTTTTACTACAATGTCGCTGAAAAAGATCTCAACATGCAGATTTACCGTAAGCTTCGTACTAAGTTAGAAGAACTAGGCTACAAGGTTCTCACCTCACGTGATAGTGATATTGATGTAGATTTCATTACAGAACGTTCCCGTATGGTCAACAAAACCAACTCGGATATTTTTATCAGTATCCACTTCAATGCTACTGGTAATACCTACTCAAAAGCAAGCGGTATTCAAACATACTCCTATAGCGATGAACCTGATTATCCAAGTAAGATTAATCAATACTGGCACAACCATCCTGATCGCATTAGTGAAAGTAAGCGCCTCGCTGCTGCTATCCACTCCTCTCTCTTAGCAGAAACAGGGGCCAAGGATGCTGGCTTATTGGAAAGCAGCTATGCCGTACTACGCGAAACAGCCAAACCAGCCGTTCTCCTAGAGCTTGGTTATATGGATAATTTCTCCGAAAACCAACAAATCAGAGATAGCCACTACCAAGATAAACTGGTCGCAGGCATCGTGAAAGGGATCCAAAAATATTACGCTGGTCAGTAAAAAAGTCTCGAGAAATCTCGAGACTTTTTATTTGCCTTCTTTTTTATCCTTATCAGGAAAGAGATAGCCAAGTCCTACACAAGCTAGCACTCCTGCACCAATCACCAAACCACTTGAAATTGGCAAAATATCAAAGATTGCATTTGCAATGATAAAGGCAATGATCAAGCACATCAGACTAGCCTTGTAGTCTTTTTTCAAAAAGTTTTCTAGTGTGAAATAGAGGAACAATCCTACTGGAATGAGTGACCAGAGGTTGACATCCAAACTTGGCCATCCAACAGATCCGAAATACAATACTAGCGCTGCTGCTACTAAAAATACAAGTCCCAATAATTTTTTCATTTTTTGTCTCCATTTTCTTTTTTATTGACTTGAGTTGTCTGATACTGACCCCTCACGTCCCTTACATGAACCATTATAGCAGAGGAATTTTTCAAGAACAAGCCCTTTTGCCTATCTGGTCAATATCTCTGTCTAAGTGGTTGAGTATTTGTAACAAAAGAAAAAGAAGCCCTAATGGGCTTCTTGATTCTGCCGATTGTAACAGTATTTTTGAACGAATACCATCTAGTTTTTCTTTTCCTTAGATTCTAGAGAAGATTTGATTGTTTCTCGATCAGCTTGCAGTTGAGCTAAATTCTTTTCTTCTTCTTCAAGTTTACTGGTATCTGGTTTCACACGGTAATAAACATCTTCTGGTTTCATTAACATAGACCCGTAATCTTGACCCGAAAGTAGTCTTTCTTCAGCATGATTGCTTTTATCCGTAATCTTTCCATCATCACCAGGTTGCATAACAACCCCACTTGGAACAGCAACTACTACAAATCCTCCAGAAACAGAATCTTTCACCCACGCACTGAGAGAAGCTGTCTCAGGGTTACGACTATCTTGACCTTTTGATACCTTTAATCCAACTACAGATTCGTACTTTTGATCATTTGTAAACCAAGTCGCATCTACTTCTCCAGAATTCTTAATAATGTATTCATTGCCAGATTGACTACGCCAAGTACCTTCTAAACTAGACAGATCATTGTTCTTGATTGCTTCAATATCTAGTTTTGGAACAGCAGTTTCTTTCTTTAGCTTGCTAACAAGTGCTTCTGCTTCCGTAATTTTGGTATCTAAAGCAGTCAGTTGATTCTTGAGTTTTTGAATTTCCTCTTGTTTATCCTTATCAGTCTCATCCGTTTTTCCTTGACTTGTAGACGCTTGACTTGTAGACGATTGACTTGTTGACTCTGTAGTTGAAACGGCAGACGATGCTTGATTTGACTCTTTCTTTCCAATCAAAGAATGCGAGAAAATACTTACCAAGATGAGAGTGACTGAAGCAGCGAGTGCTAGGCCAATATAGATTTTTATATTTTTATTCGGAGCCGACTTTGATTCAGACCGCTTACGTCCATTGACCTCTTCAAATTGTTTTTCCCGTTCTTTCTTATTCATAATTTTCTCCTTTTTGATTTATATTCAGCCAAGCTTGCGAGACTTCATTCGTTATTATCCACGGATTTTTATAATTTTTAGAAAACCTATGCAAAAAATTCTAGAATGATTAACAGCCTATAGTCCTCTAAAACGGAACGAAAACAAGTGCTTATTAAAATATATTATACCACAAAATATAAATTTTAGTTTTTATTTATAAGCAGGATTTTCAGACGTTAAATAGATCCTATCTCAAACGTTCCACCTTTCCTATATTTACAAAAAAAAGAAGCCCGCTTGGACTTCTTGATTCTGCCGATTGCAGGGCTTGAACCTGTGACCTACGCGTTACGAGTGCGTTGCTCTACCAACTGAGCTAAATCGGCGATTACCCTTTTAGTATAGCACTCTGAGAATAGATGTCAAGAAATTTTCATCACGATTAAAAAAGCCTGTCCTGAGACGAGGCTTTTACATATATCTCTTTAAAATCTCCTATTTTCATAGAAATCTAAATAATATATTTATAAATCAAAATTTTCACAAAACTATGTCATCACCTCACAATCTAATCTCAGTACATAAACCATTTTTTCTATAGCTTTTGTCTTAATCTTTATTTTTTCTCTTCAATACTAGAAAAGCTCCTACTATAAACATTATTCCGGTAGCTAATAGTGTCTGGGCTCCGCTTGCTGTTCCGGTTTTTGGCAACTGATTAGGATTGTTAATAGTTGATTTACTATTGATGTTGGTATTTTTATTAGTTAAGTTCACTTGTTCATTTAGATAAACGTTCTTGTTAATTTCAAAGTTTTTATCATTCTCATCAGAAACAATACTGTTGACATCATTAGTTGGATTAGATTGTGTTTTTTCTTTCTTTTTCGATACATCAAAAGTAGGTTTATTTTCCTCCTCCTTTTTCTCCTCTATTTTCTTGAATACAGGTTTTATAAAGGTATCTTTTGATAGATTAAGAACATAGCCGGCGTCTTTTTTCCCTTCGAAACCAGAAATTTCCCAACCATCAAATTGGTATCCTTTTTCTAATTCACCCTTATAGACAGGTAACATAAAATCTTCTTCCGACACTATCATTGAAATCATTTCTTCTCCATTTTGAATGGTCACGGTTACCCTATGAGGTTTTAATTCACTTACCTCTCCCGTATCTTTATTTAAAATGAATTCTTTTACAGTTGTATTTCTTGCAAAATCTTTTACAACAATCTTAATGTTTAGTGTCTTATCTGTTAGTTGTTTAATATCATCAAATGATTTGTATTCTTTTCCATTTACATAAATATGTTGTTCTTGAATCTCACCATCGAATCCATTATTTCTTTTATCATTGATGTTAAAGACTACAGATTTTCCGTTAGCATATTCGATACTAGTATTTCCCTTAGGATCAATGCTTACTTCAGGTTTTACATTATCATATAAAAATTGATAGTGTACTCCAACCGCTTTCGCATTCAAATCGCTATAGCCAGTTTGAAGATAAACATTTCCATCCATATCTGTTACCTTATCTGGGAATCCATTTGCTTTATAGTCTTTCATCCCCCAGTCCATGATGTCACCGTCTTTAACATTAAGCTTAATGTTAAAATCTCTAGTGTTATCAATGTGTAAATCTCCGTAGATTAAATAATTGTCTACAACCGATTCATTAACTCTCAACTCCCAGTTAAAACCACCCTTATCAGAAATCTTACCTCTTAAATAAAATTCTGGATTTCGTACATAAATTTTATTAGATTTGGATGGATTAAAGTAGTTCTTGTCCATTGAAAGATTTACTGGTTTTGCATCAATAAATAACGTAGAGCCATCTTCTTTTATAGCTTCTACATTGGACTTATCTTCTCCAGTGTACTCTTTACCATCCTTACCAAATAATACCAGTTTAGAAGAATCTGTCACAAGATTTCCATCTTTATCGATAGCTTCCCCTTTATCATTCATTTTAAAGGTAAACACTTGATACCTTACAATGTTAAAGCCGTCCAAAGCCGACATTAATACTGATTGAGTACTTCTTCCATCTTCAACATTTCTACTATCAGCATAAATTGTTGTTTCTGATAATACTCTTAGATTAGGATTGGCCTTTTGGATTTTTGCTATATCTTCCTTGCTATAGACTCCATTCCCTTCTAACATATCCGTTTTTCCAGGATTATAGGTAGTCACTTTTAGTGCATAGCCTTTTCTTAGAATGATGTTATCCTTTAATAGATATTGTTGTTTTTCTGAATCAGAATAGATTTTACCAGATTCCATGTCCGTTAAATTGTTTGGTTTATTTTTTGAAAGATCTCCTTCTCCTAATTCTATTACATTCCCATAACTTGATGCATACGGATATTCTGCTTTAGTTTCCTTATTTTTTTCAGGCATTCTAATTTTAGTTTCAGCTTTTATCTGATCATCATCTTTGACAAAAAACCTCATATCGCCTGCAAAAGCTAATCCATCCACAATATCATTAATATTAGCGTATAAATCAAATGTCATCGTTTTTGAGTGGGAATCATACTTGGTCGTTTTGATTTCTAAAGATTTATAGTTATTTCCATAATACACCTTGGCATTTTTAGAAACATTACTGATCTTTCCAAGAATTTCAAAGTGTCCATCTTTAGACGGGCTTAAAACACCATAAATTTTTGATTTGATTTCATCAAGTTTTTCAGTTTCATATTGTAAGGCACTACCATCGTCATAAGCAATGATATTTCCCTTATCATCGTATTTATAATCGTATTCCTCTATTCTCTTACCAGTTTCACTTGTAAAGTCATCAACTTCTCTAAATTTCTTTTTAATGAGTTTCTTTAAATCTTTGCTTTCAAAGTCTCTAATTGTTGAAATTGTTTTATGAATAGTCAAGCTAGATTTTTCTTCGGTAGCCTCTTCATTTTCTTGATGATGTTCTACTTCAGTTGTATCTTTTTTAAGACTATCCTCTTTTCTATTTTCTAAATTTTTAAATTTAGATTCGGAAATCTCGCCAAGCTTTTGGTATTTAGATGAATCTTGATCAGGATCTACTAGATAATAGGAAATCATCCCATTTTCATCAGCATGATCAGCAAATTTAATTCTATGAATCTTTGTGAAATTGCTAGAACCGTCTAATGCAATCACTTCAATGATTTTGCCTCTTAAATCTCCTGCACCTTTGATTTCATAAATGGTATTTCCGTCTTTGTCAAGTTTTCTATTTCTTCCTTGACCCTCACCTGCATAAGTGACTTCAAGATTTTTCTCAACCTCTCCATCTTCATTAACAAGAGCGGCGCCAGCATACCAAACTTCGTTGGCAATTTCGTCAAATTTTTCAGGATGTTCTTTTTGATCTCTCGCAAATAGCGTTTCATTCTTGTATTGCTCTTTGACCTTGTGATAAGTATCCTTTGTAATCAACTTAATTTTTTCAGGGTTTGAAAAATCAATTGAAACAATCTTTGGAGGGGTGTTATCAATTTTTACAGGAATATAGGAAACCTGCCATGGGTAATCCTTGGTTAACCTATATTTAAATTTATAGAAATATTGGCCTTCCGCAATCGGTTCAAATTGTCCTCGTATCTTAGTAGCAGGATCTTTTTTGTCATTACTTTCTGGGGCATTTTCTTCTCTACCTCTAGGGTTATAAATAAGTCCATCCCATTTCAAGTCACCCCAAACTTTTAGTTTAGATGATTTAATGCCCTTTGCATCATTTCTTTTAGAGTTTAAAATTCCTTTAATAAAGTGTTCTCTCGAAATGACTTTTAAGTCTCTTTGATTTTCTCCTTCTTTATTTGTATTTACTATTGAAATCACTCCTTCTTCTGCACTTCTTAATACAAGTGGAGAAGGCGTTAATCCTCTCTCAAGTTGAGCATCTTGAGGATTTCCATTTGAATCTAAAGGATAAATTTTAGCAATATTAGAACCACTCGTTGATGGTGCGTTGATTCCTTCGTTATTGAAAGCAAATAATTCTGGATTTTGATCTAGGGATGTTGTATTTTTATCTTTTCTGTTTTGTATAACTCCTGCTGGATTAAATTTATCTATACCATGTTCTCCACCAATCCCCTTATTTAAGGTACCTGGAATTTTTGGTTTACCATCATCATCATAACCTTCCATTGCTTTTGATTTTGACCCTTCTTCCCAAGCCCATTTATCAAGGATTGGTTCGTGGTTCCAATTCCCAGCAAATCCCATTAGAGGCATCGATAAAGAAGGTTGGAAGTTTCTTTTCTTACCGTTGGAGTTTAGAGCTTCCATTTCTTCCACTGACTCAAAATGAATAAATGATTCTACAAATTTATTTTTATTTTTTGCCTCTCCAACATTTATAACCGCATTTAAATCAAAGCTAGAATTTGGGCCTATAGTGAAAGTATCATGCTCAAATGTGATATTTGCTCCTTTGACTTTTTCTGGGTGAATTTCTGGAACAATTTGCTTCCCGTCCGGAGATTTTTCATCTTTATATGTTTCATCGAGTTTTAGCCTATCAGTTAGAGCATCTGTAGTTACAGTTGATGCAGAAACTTTAAAGGTTAAAGGTCTATTTGATGTATTGTGAAGCTTAATTGTAAAGTATTTTTTATCACCTTTTATTTCTTTAAGAGAAATGGAACCATATGAATTTACCAAACCTTTAGAATCAGTATTTTTGAAAGTTGCTACAACTTCATTTCTCAAAGCGTTGGCAACATTAATTAGTCCCGCTCCCTGCTGTCTAGGCGATGCATAGTATTGACTCTTTTCTTTCCAAGAGGTTGCATCCATCATAGGTCTTGCAGTATTTTGTAGAGCTATTTTTGTAAGACTTGTAAGGTCTATTTTGTCATCTCCCTTAAGATTTTTCAAGACAGGTCTTTCAAGCAATTCCTTTAATTTTGGTCGAATCAAAACAGTAGAAGCTGCTACGATTGGAGTTGCCATACTAGTTCCTGACATATAACCATAAGTGGATTTACCATTGATAACATTTAGAGTGGATTTAATATTTTTACCAGGTGCTGAAACATCCGGTTTTAAAAGCAAGTCTGTTCTTGGCCCCCAAGATGTAGACCCTGCTGGGACTATAATATCTTCTTTATAAAGTTCTTTGTCTGTGTCAGCTGCAAATTTAAAGTCAATTTCTTTTTCATCACCTACATTCGGTTTATTAGAATTATAGCTTTCCATATCAATTGGATAGTATTGTTCTAAGTTATCTTTAAAATCTTCCTTATTATTTCTTTTGACTTCAGTTTTTTTATCAGGGTTAATCATGTTCCATAATTTTACACCATCATCTCCTGAAATTGAAAATACTTGACTTTTAGTCCCTTCATCCGCTTCATATCCCATAGCTGGAAGGTCTGTCCAATTATCTCTATTGTAGTAATTTACAGTATTTACAACCATAATAGCACGTGCACCTTTATCCGTTGCTCTTTTAAAAGCATCTTTTAAATCCTTGGTATAAATTCTATCCATTACTGCAATTTTGCCCTTAAGATCCAAGCCTATCAAATCTTGGTCTTGACCTTTGCCTATATATACAAATTTTAATTTATTTGGAGTTTTTGAGCCATCCTCATTTGTTAGGATTTTATTTTTATCGAAAAAAGCCCCTATATTTCTGTATTTAAAACTTTGTCCACCTATGTTAACTTTATCAAACTCAATGGTTTGATTTTTAGCAGAAGCGACCGCTATTGCATCTTCATGTGCGGCAGTTCGTGTTACATTTCCAGTATCTGTCATTTTCAGATTATTATTGGCTACTAAATCCCAAGAAGAACTTGAAGCAGAAGTCGCAAAATTACCTGTAGCAACAACCATTGGGATTCCAGCTTTTCTTAATGCTCTAATAGCCTCCCAATATTTTTCACCTGCAAGACCGGTTCCTGTAAAACCAGATGATACCGAAACAACATCGACATTGTGTTTGATCGAATCTTCAATAGCATGAAACATTGTTTCATCACCCGCAAACCCAGATCCTGCGTCAGAGTACATTTTATAAGAGAAAATTTGTGCATTAGGCGCAATTCCATCTATGCCATTAAAGTTCTTGATGTCTTTTTCAGTATCATTTCCAGCAAGAATCCCTGCAATATGCATCCCATGTGGGTCAAAATAATCCCTTCCATCATCATATTTTTCTACAGTGATTTTACCACCATTATAATAATTGAACGCATGAGGGATTTTATCACTCAACCAATAATTTTTATCAGTACCTTTTAAGTCATCTTTTTTAAATTTCATCGAGTCTTTGGCATCATCATCGATCCTCATAGCCTTATGCCTATAATCTGTTCCAGTATCGATATTTGAAATGACCATACCTCTACCATCAAAATTTTTCCCAAATGGAGCATTGATAGACTTTAGGTAATCAATAGCTTCCTCAACTCCAATTTCCTTTCTGGCATGATTCATCATTGGTTGGACTTTTTGTGACCTTTCAACCGACGAAACACCTTCTATTTGTTTAATTTTGTCCAAATTATCTGGAGTTGTTTCAATGGCGGTGCCATTAAAAATCGTATTATAGGTATATAAAACTTTTGTATCCTTCAGATTGGATAGTTCCTTAATTACTTTTTCTCCAGATTCTTTATCTTTAAATTCAGCAATATAGACAACTTTATTATCTTCTTTTTTCGGATTTTCTGTATCTTTATTTACAAATGAATTCGCATCATCTCCTTTGGATTGATTGGAGTCTTCTTTGATACTTGCTCCTTCGTTACTAGTTTTTTTGTCTATCTCAGACTTTCTACTAACAACTTCTTTTTCCTCAATAACTGTTGTCTTCTTCTCTTCAGTATCCTTTGAAGTTTCTATAACATTATGAAGTTCTTCAGATTGTTCATTGTTTTTTGTTTCTTTATCTGCTACTACTTTTTCTTTATCAGAAATTCTTAAAGCATCTTCAGAACTAGTTGTATCTGCTAAAATCACCTCATTGGGGGCATATGCTGCTAAAATAACTGCAGCAGTAGTTAATGACAATACCGTACTTTTTTTCATTATAATTCCTTCATTTTTTATTTTAAACCCAATAGATAGAAAACTTTAACCTTGCTAGCCTTTGTTATAAAAAGTTTTATGACGTATTATCTAGTGGGATAGAGTAGTACATTTATATATAATTGTTAGCTCTCTGAAAAATAGTATATCAATTAAAAAAATTTAAGTCAAGAAAAATTAACCTGGGTTAATTTTTTTTTTAATCCATATTAACAAAAAATCTAGTCAATAAATTTTATAGTTAACTGGCTACAATATAAACTCATTCGTGCCATCAAAAATATTATCAATCAACTGGAATAACTACCAAAATCGCAAAAAGGGGTATGGACAGAATTTATGCCTTAATAAACATGCAAAAACAACCGCAATAATTTTCAACGGTTGTTTGTAACATATTTAATTTTTAAATCTCATTCTATTTTATCTCTTAAGAACCAGCACTTTCGTAGGCATCTAAGCCCTTGTCCCATAGTTTCAAAGAAATGACAAAGAAGACAAGGGAAATCAAAATCAACCCACCAATGTTAAAGAGCCCGTCTTTGTCCTGCAAGAAATAGCTGGCAGGATAGTAGGCTGTAAAGGCGAAAGGTACGATAAAGCTAATTAACCAACGAAGAAGCGAATTGTAAATGGAAATTGGGTACTTGGCAAAGTCATTAAACATATAAAAAATGTAAATCATGGCACCTGACTGCTTGGTCCAAAAAGCGATACTGGCAGTCGCGATTTTCAAGGAAGTATAGATCAAGGTCGCAAAAGGAATACAGACTAGAAAAATCAGGAATTTTGGAAGAGTCCAACCAATGCTAGACACTGTGGTCGCTAACAAAATACCACCGACCAATAGTTCGCCCAAGGCATCAATCTGAAAGGTCTCAACCAAGATGTGAAAAAGAGGATTGATAGGACGCGTCAGGTACTTGTCAAACTCTCCTTTTCGCACCAAACGTTGCCCCAGTGCCCAGAGATTGTCAAAAAAGAGATGGTCCAATCCCTTGGGAATTAAGGAAAATCCATAGATAAAGGCGATTTCTTGAAAAGTCCAGCCTTCTAGCGAGGGGATGTGTTGAAAGAGTACATTGAGAAACAAGAGGTTCAGGCCTTGAGTTAGAAAAACTCCTAACACGCCCACCACAAAATCGACCTTGTATTCCATGATTTGCTTGATGTATTGTCTGATAAAAATCAGGTGCATGCGTTGATATTTTTTCATACTAACCTCCTTGAATGGTGATGAATGACTGGACTCGTTTCCAAATCAGCTGAGACAAGCCCGCCATCACTATGAGCCAGAAAACCTGTAGCAAGATAGCTTGAAGAATCTGATTGGCATCGTATTTCCCAACAATGATCATGACAGGAGTGTAGATCAAGGATGAAAAAGGCAAGAAGGACAAGATATCAGAAACAATCTTTGGA
The DNA here is from genome assembly GCF_002386345.1 of Streptococcus oralis. Classification (NCBI taxonomy): domain Bacteria; kingdom Bacillati; phylum Bacillota; class Bacilli; order Lactobacillales; family Streptococcaceae; genus Streptococcus; species Streptococcus oralis. The sequence goes on from NZ_CP023507.1 coordinate 1,327,341, forward strand.
AAGAAAGCCAGGGGAATCAAACTTCCAGACATAAAGGCCACTATGGAAGTCTTGAGTAGATTGGAACCCCATAGATTTTTAAACACAAAGGCTGAAAATCCAAAGCAGATATTAAAGAAAAAGTTAATCAGATAGGCCAGCGTTAAGCTAAAAAGATAAAGGGTAGTTAGTCCCAGCACTTCTACTATCCCTTGCTCAGATAAGATTTTCATCAAGACAATAACACTTAAAAATGGCAGTCCAACAGAGATAAAAATCAACCACTTGGATCCAAGCTCTGTAAAGAGGTAAGAAGCCGCAAAATGCACTGGTCGCAACAAACGCATGATAATGGAACCATCCTTGACCTCCTCCCCGATCATAAAGGAGCTATCTGACCTGGTCAACAGATTGGTCACAAAACTCATGATGATGTAGAGGGTGATATCTGCCATACTAAAGCCCTGAATCAAAGACTCCTGCGAGGAATCAAAGACAGCCTTCCAGAGATAAAAAGCCACAAAAGCTCCCATAACATCCCCAATCCGGTAGAGAATAAAGTTGACTCGATAGGTGATCAACTCCTGAACACCTGCATTGATAAAGGGTTTATAACGTCTCCACAATTTGACCATCTTAGAGCTCCTTTCGGTAGAAGCGACGGATAATATCCTCGATATCCGTATCTACCATCTTCAAATCGCGGATTTCAAAATCAGACAGGGTTTGCTTGATAATATCAGCCGACTGGTAGCGGGAACTATCGAATTCAATATTGAGACTGTTTCCTTGTCTATCAATGGTCATATCCGAAGAGCCTTCATAGTGAGAGACAAGATGACTTTGCCCTGGTAGCAGTTCAAAGGAAAGAGTCTTCATCTTGCCAAAGGTTTCCTTGAGCTGGCTAACCGTTCCATCAAAAATCTCTTGCCCCTTATCAATCATAAAAATTCGATCACAGAGTTGCTCAATGTCGCTCAGGTCGTGAGTGGTCAAGAGAATGGTTGTTTCTTCCTCTTGATTGATCTGAGTAATTGCCCGACGAATATTGTCCTTGACCGAAACATCCAAACCAATGGTCGGCTCATCTAAAAAGAGAACCTTGGGATTGTGAAGCAAGGAAGCCGCAATGTCCGCCCTCATCCGTTGCCCCAGTGAAAGAGTTCGCACAGGATCCTTGATAAATTCCTTCAAATCCAAGACTTCATTCAAAAAATCCATGCGTTTATGAAAGAGCGAGTCTGGCACATCGTATATCTCTTTCAAGACCGTATAGGTCTCTTGCAGTGCCAAATCCCACCATAGCTGGGTGCGTTGTCCAAAGACAACCCCGATATCCTTGACATAGTCTTGACGATTGTCCTGTGGAATCTTGCCGTTAATCCGACAAAAACCAGATGTCGGTTTTAAAATTCCTGTCAGCATTTTGATGGTTGTCGACTTCCCAGCACCATTGGCCCCGATAAAGCCTAAAATCTGCCCCTTGGGAACCTCAAAGGTCAAATCCTTGACCGCTTCAAAGGTCTGCTTTTCAGGATGAATAAAGGAGCGCAAAGCTCCCTTTAACCCCGGCTCCTTCACTGTCTTCACAAAATTTTTCTGAAGATGTTCCACTTCTATCATTGCCATAAATCTCTCCCTATCGCAAGGAATAGCAACATTGTATTTTTGACTACAAATATCTAAATCCTTACTTTCTACAACTTCTACATTTTATTACTACAGAAGGCTTTATACCAACCTATTATAGTCCAATAAAAACTAGAATGCAAGCGTTTGCCTATAGATTATGAAATTAGAGATTTCTCTCTTAAAATCATACTTTTAAACAAAAATTCTGGTTTGATAATTTCTTTAAAACAGCAAAAAACCCACCCAATGGGCAGGTTCTGTATGTATTGTTCAGCTAGATTATGCTTTACCTTCTGAACCTAAATCATTTATTCACTATACTTTCTCATACACTAAAAAGGGCTATATTCAGGTATTCTTCTCCCCACACTGTATTGGAACGATTATTAATTACACTCTTTAGTTCTTAAAAAGCAAGGCAAATTGGGGACAAAATTTAATTTTTTTCTATGAACTAAATGTCCTTGTTTGATGGAGAAGTAATTCAGTGTATGCTAACCTTTCTATATAATAGTTTACTTATAAACTATTAACTTCTATGATTTAAAGTAATGTACCTGTGTTGACTAAAAGTAGGAACTACCTGAGAAAAAGTGAGCTAAAACTACTCTTAACTTTATAATCTGGATTGATGGTAACTAACATTATTGAATCCATAATCCATTTAATCTATTTAGATAACATAAACTATCTTGTACAGAACTTAGTCAACTATTTTCAATTTCATTCTTCAAAACATCTACTATACATTCTGCTCTATAACTAATTATCTCCTTTGATTTATTATAGTAATTAGACGCCAAATCGATATATTCATCTCTAGTAATAAAGTCAGACCGAGAACGTCTATTTCTGCCAATATACTCTTTTCTTCGAATTTCAAGAGGTATATCAAAAACATTGTACGGTTTTCCGTCTTCTACATAGCTTTCCAAAAAGAAATCATATATATATTTTTTAAATTCAATTTTATTAAAAATAGTATTTTCTATTAACGAAGAATGTAATACTTCAGAAAAGGTTCTATACTCAGTTTCTATATCCGGATACTTATACTGAAACAATGCTCCAAGAAAGCTATCAAAATAATCTTGAAGAGTATAGTAGTTCGCTCTCTGCCTATTTAAATTTAATTTGTTAGGTATCACAATAAAATTACCAATAGAGTGGTATAAACTTAAATATTCTTCAATATTTTTCAATAAGTTTTTATTTACTTTATATCTTTTGGCAATTAAATATTCCTTTCCAAAAACACTATTAAAAGAATTCATTGTATCTCCTCTAAAAGGATGTTCTACTGCCCCCCAGGAACCTAATTTTTCAAAAGTTAAATCAAAAACATGTCCCCAAATCAATATATATATTGCCTGAGTTATGTAATACATGTCAGGATCAGCTATACTACCAAAATAAAAGTTTCTTTTTTCTCGATCACTAATTCTATTAACAAGAAGAGTAATATCCTCATTTTTTAACATATTAACGTCTCCATTTAATGCATCACTAACAAAACTTTTTACAATATCTAAAGATTTAAAAAAATCTGGAGTCGTTCTATACTCTTCTCTATCCATAAAAAATCCTTTCAATATAATTAATAATTATGAATACTCATAACAATAAAATACTTAATCATTAAAAATCTATTATCATGATAACTTCTCTTTTTAGTATAACAAAAATATTCCTAGGTAACAAATTTTACATCATCGTATTTGACATTGTTTTTATTAATAATTAAATAATTGCTTAATTAGTCTGATGCTAGATTTCACTATAGAAAGTATTACTAAAATAAGTGAAGTAATACAATATAGAAAGTCAACGAATACGGTAAAAGAAAACCAAAAAACCCACCCAATGGGCAGGTTTCTGTATTGTATTATTCAGCTAGATTAAGCTTTACCTTCTGAACCGAATACGTCGATACGTTCTTCAACTGATGCTTGGATAGCTTTTACACCGTCAGCCAAGAATTTACGTGGGTCGAAGAGTTTTTTCTTGTCGTATTCTGCTTCGTTTGCTTCGTAGTCACGAGCAAATTTACGAGTTGCGTTAGCGAATGCGATTTGGCATTCAGTGTTAACGTTAACTTTCGCAACACCAAGTTTGATAGCTGCTTGGATTTGGTCATCAGGAATACCTGAACCACCGTGCAATACGATTGGGAAGCCTGGAAGAGCTTCTGTCAATTTCTTCAAGTGGTCAAGGTCAAGACCTTCCCAGTTTGCTGGGTAAGGACCGTGGATGTTACCGATACCAGCTGCCAAGAAGTCAATACCAGTTGCAACCATTGCTTTAGCGTCTTCGATTGGAGCCAATTCACCTTTACCGATGATACCGTCTTCTTCACCACCGATAGTACCAACTTCAGCTTCTACTGAGATACCTTTAGCGTGTGCTTTTTCAACAACGTCTTTAGCCAATTTAAGGTTTTCTTCAACTGGAAGGTGTGAACCGTCAAACATGATTGAAGTGTAACCAACTTCGATACACTCAAGTGCATCTTCGTAGTGACCGTGGTCAAGGTGAATAGCTACTGGTACAGTGATACCCATTGACTCAACAAGGTTAGCGATCAAGTTGCGAGCAACTTTGTAACCACCCATGTATTTAGCAGCACCCATTGAAGTTTGGATCAAAACTGGAGCTTTTTTAGCTTCTGCTGCGCGCAAGATAGCTTGAGTCCACTCAAGGTTGTTTGTGTTAAATCCACCAACTGCATAACCGTTGTCACGAGCTGCTTGGACAAATTTTTCTGCTGAAACGATTGCCATTTGTCAGGCCTCCTATATATTTTTTGGGACATCCCATTTACATTGTTCATTTTATCACTTTTTGATAAAAAAAGCTAGTTTTTCCCATACTTTAGATTGAATTTCTTCCAATCCAATCAATGTAACCCCTTTCTTCTCCTTAGTCCTGAGTGACTTTGGGATAACGTATGAAGAAACTCAAGCGATCGCCCTGCATCTCAAAATGATAAGGTAATTTCTCATGTTCTAATAAACTTTTGACCACAAAGATCCCCATCCCCGAACCCTTGGCCTTGCGACTAGCATTGTCAGAAAAAGACTGGGCCAGTTTTTCTTGTTCTTCAGGACTACAGCTATTCTCGATATAGAGCTCCCCTTCTCTTTCACCAATTCGAACCAAGCCGCCTGGAGTGGAGTGCTTGATAGCATTGCTGATGAGATTCGATAATATCAGTTTCATAACAGATGGGTTTATGTAAGCCTGCTGATAGGTTAGGCTAATGTCCACCTGAAGTTCTCTCTCCTTGGCGAGCAAAGCATAATCCTTGACCAGACTTTGCGTCATCTGGACTAGGTCAATGTTCTCCTTCTCCTCTCGCAATTCCTGAACAGAAGAAAGAGAAAGTATCTGGAGAACGTGGTGACTGAGGTCATCCACAATTCCCAAGGCAACTCCAAGATAGTGGTCTCTATCCTTATAACGGCCGACATTTTCTTTCATATTTTCGATTAGGATTTTGAGACTAGCCAGAGGTGTTTTCAATTCATGAGAGGCCCCTCGTAGGAACTCAACCTTCATCTTCTCCAGCTGGAGAATAGCTTCATTCTTGTCATGCAAGTCCGCAATGACAGTCAAGAGATGCTGGTAAAGGCTATTGATCTGTTCCTTAAGATCACCTATCTCATCCTTAGAGTCCACGCGCAACCGTACTTGAGCATCCAGTTCCATCATCCGACGGGTCACCCGCTTGATTTCCAAAATCGGGGCAACAATGGTTCGAGCGTAGATGTAGGCTACCAAGAGGGAAATCAGAAAGGATGCCAGCAAGGTATAAGGGAGAAATTGGAGACTAATCTGCTCTGCTTCCTTTTGCAGGTCCATGGAAGCTAGAAATTGAAGTGTCATAGTGCTACCATCTTGGGTTGTCACCTCACGCTCCTCGATAAAGAGAGAGGTGGTCTGGCGATTCGCGTCTAGTGGAAGATTGTCCTTGACCTCTAACTTGTCCTCAGTCATCTCTCCCTTGACGGCCCCCTTGATATCACTAGTCTGGGAATACAAGTCTAAGACTTGCTCGATACTCTGCCTATCCTTTCCTTCTAGGGACTGGGCAATGGCTGTCGCTTTCTGGCCAATGGTTTCCTGACGATGACTCAGATAAGTTGACGGAAAGAGAAAATAAATAGCTAAATGAAGACAAATAACCAGAACACTAAAAATCGAGAAGGTATAGATAAATATCTTTGTAAATAAACCTGTTCGTTTCATTTTCGCTCCAATTTATAACCAACATTGCGCACTGTGAGGATACAATCCAAGTCTAGCTTTTTCCGCAGTTCCTTGATGTAAACATCAATGACACGGTCAAAGGGAACCTCATCTGTCACCTTCCAGACGGCATCAATAATCTGAGAGCGGGTCAAGACTCGTCCTTCATTTTTTACCAGATAGTCCAAAATTTCCAACTCTTTGGCATTAATGGCCACTTCTTGACCTGCGAGGCTTGCACTGTAACTCTCAAAGTCCACCTTGGTGTCCTTATAGGAGAAGACTCGTCCTGTATCGTAGTAGCGCTTGAAAATCGCGTCTACCCTCACTTTTAAGAGGGAGAGGGAGAAGGGTTTTTCCAGATAGCCGTCTGCTAGAGAAGCAAAAGCACTCATCTTGTATTCTTCATCCTGAAAGGCTGTCAGCATCAAAACAGGAACCTGACTGGTCTTACGAATCTCCGCTAGGACTTCTAAACCATTGAGCTTGGGCATCTGGATATCCAGTAAAACTAGTGCTACTTCATAGCTGGAAAATTGTTCTAGGGCTTCCTCGCCGTCCGCAGCCTGAATGGTCTCATAACCACAATCTGTCAAATAGTCACTGATTCCCTCACGAATCATCTCTTCATCTTCTACAATTAAAATTTTCATAGAAAAACCTTTCACATTTCTTTAATTTTCTTTTAAATCATCCCTGTTTCATCCTGAAAGGAAAGGCTTTAGGGAGATGAAATACATAAAAATGCTACCTATATTATACCCCATTTAGGGGAGAATAGGTAGCAAGTTTTTTATTCGCTATCGAGCAAGAGTTCTTTTGGTTGTTTTCTAAGGAGATTGCTTGAAGCAAGCGCCATAACGAGAACCACTAGAACCAAGGCAAGGACAAAGACGATGATAAAGTCTGATGTCTGAATGGAAATGTCTAGGCTCGACAAGGTCTTGCTAAAGCCATCTACTTCTGCACCACCACCAAGGTTAGAGGCTTGAGCTGCCTTGCTGGCTTGCTTGGCAACACCTGAAGTCACATTGGCAAGAACAGTATTTCCGATGGCACGAGCTGTGTAGTTGGCTAGGAAGTAAGCAGAAACGAGAGCAGGAATAGCAATCAAGATTGATTCTGTGATAAATTGACCCAAGATACTTGCCTGCTTGAGACCAATAGAGAGGAGAATTCCCACTTCCTTGCGACGAGCGTTGATCCAAAGACTAAGCAAGAGTGCAAGGAGAAGGACTGAGAAGCTCAAGCTACCCCAGAAGAGGAGGTTGGCCATCTTGTACATACCAGAAATGGATTGCTCTAGAGCTGGGTAGTTAGAGGAGCTCTTCACAAGTGTATAGCTCTTCCAGTTGATACCACTGATGCCATTCAACTCTTTCATGACATCATCCAAGTTCTTGTCTGCTGTTACAAAGAAGGTTGCGTCCCCATAAATAGCTGTGTCTTCTGTGTATCCATAAAGTTTTGCAGCAGTGTGAATGTCTGTGATAGCTGTGTTTTCATAGAGTTCTTGTGAGTAGGTTACTGCTGACTTATTGTGACCATCAAAGAGACCCTTGATGGTTACTTCAACTGTTTCCTTAGCCCCTTTTTCATTGTCTGCGTCGTAGATATTGGAGTCCAGTTTGACCTTATCTCCGACTTTCCAGCCATGTTTAGCTGCCAAGTCCTTGTGCATGAGTATCTTGTCTTTATCGTCGTTGGTTAGGTGCTCACCTTCAACCAGCTTATATGAGCCAGAGACAAACTTATCTTCTTTTGAGGAGTCATTAACACCTGTCAGCATCAAGCTGCTTCCAAAACGCTTGGCACGGTCTGCAGTGAGATTTTTCTTGGTTTCTGGCGTTTCGATGAGGTCGTATCCAGTCAAATCTCCGATAGCGTTGATGCGTTTAACATAAGACTCGATGGCCTTATTTTCGGTGATTTTTTTGATATCCTCACCCTTGATATTCCCAGAACCACGTGGCGTTCCTTGATTGACGCGACGATTGATTTGCATGGAGAAGCTATTGGTGATATTTTTAAAGGTCTCCTGAGAAGCCTTGGCTGTAGCTCCCTTGATCGACAAGCCGACCAAACTCAAGCTCGCCATGAGGAGAATAATCAGGAAGATAACAATCGATTTGAAAAACTTCCTTGTAACATAGGCAAATGCGTTGTGCAACATAGGTTCCCTTTCTAGATGTTGTTCTATTTTATAGTTCTAACAGAAAAAGCTCGTATTATACTCAATGAAAATCAAAGAGCAAACTAGGAAGCTAGCCGTAGGCTGTACTTGAGTACGGCAAGGCAACGCTGACGTAGTTTGAATTTGATTTTCGAAGAGTATTATTTCGTAGTATTGCGAGTTTCAGTCAATTTCTTATTCTTCAATTCAAGCGTAATATCTGACGCTTGCGCCACTTCTTTACTGTGGGTGACGACGATCACACATTTACCTGTTTTCTGGGCAAGTGATTTGAGCAGTTCGATAATATCTCCAGCAGTTTTAGGGTCCAGATTTCCTGTTGGCTCATCAGCTAGAATAACTGGAGCTTCTGAGACTAAACTGCGAGCGATGGCTACACGTTGCTGTTGACCACCTGATAACTGGAGAACGTTCCGCTTGATCTGACTTTCATCCAAACCAAGCTCAAGAAGTGTATCCTTGCTTGCTTTTTTGTTGACCAAGCGGATATTTTCCAGCGGAGAAAGATAATCTATCAAGTTATAATTTTGAAAGACCAGGGAAATATGGTGCATGCGATGGTATGAATACCCCTTGTTCCGAATGTCCTCTCCTTGGAAAAGGATAGAACCTTCAACAGGACTATCTAGACCAGCCAGTAGGGACAAGAGAGTGGATTTTCCTGCTCCTGACTCACCAATGATACTATAAAATTTTCCGGGTTCAAAATTATACTTGATCTGATATAAAACTGCTTCAGCAGTGTTCTTATAACGGTAGGTAACATCTTGCAATTGTAATAAAGTCATGATTTCTCCTTCTTAACTAATAGATGATAAAATTTCTTTCGGCGATTTTCTAAATAGAAATACGAAACAAAGGGCTACAGACAAGCAACCAATCAGGAGCAGAAAGACATAGGATTCTGCAAAGGATAGGAGACTGGTTGATAGACCACTTGCTTTGGCCAGCGTGTCCTGTAAGGTTGCCTGATCTCCACTGGCTAGTACAGTTTGGAGTAGATAGGATGTGATGGCATTTCCAGCGATAAAGGATGGAAGCAAAGCTCCAAGTGATACCAAAACTACCTCTAAACAGAACTGGAGGAAGATCGAACTCTTGCCTTTTCCAAGTGCCAGAAGAATTCCCACTTCGTAGACCCTTTCTCTCAACCAGAGGGACAAGACCAAAATTAAGGCTCCTGCTCCTGCTATCAACATCCCATAAAGGAAGATGGTGAGGAAGGTTTGGAAGGTTGCCACTGAGTCTTTGATTTGCTCAAAGGCCTTGTTTTCCTTCTCGACTTGGTAGCCTTGACTTTCCAAAGCCAAGTTTTCCACCTGCTTCATGAGTCCGTCCATTTCCTTAGGATTTTCTACATAGAAGCGCGCTGCACTGACCTGCGGTTCACTATTTCCCAGAAGGGTTTGGCTACTTTCATAGTCTGTAAAGACCTGGTTTTCACTGAAGTCGGAAGACAAGCCTGTGAACTTTTCTTGTTTTTTACCAGAAAAGATGCCGACAATTTCAAACTCTACTGTTTGCCCCTTTCCAGCTTCGGACTGACCAGCATCCAAGCCAATCTTGTCGTGAAGCGAAAGACCATTCTTCTTGGCCAACTCTTCGTGGATGAGGATTTTCTTGGAGTCCCCTTTTTGAAGGTGTCGCCCTTCTTTTAGATTGAAAGCCGAACTGGTAAAGGTGACATCCTTGGATGAATCCTCGAGAGCCGTTAAGCTAACCAAGTTCTTGTCTGCAGCTGACAAATCATCACGTTCTACGCTCTGCTCACCACTCACCGCTTCCTTGTCTTTCAGTTTTGCGACCGTCTCAAGTTCAGGAGAGACATTTTCCAGTCCCTTAATCTTGCTCACGGATGCAAGGTCAGACAACTTGAAGGTCTGTCCATTTTCTATCTTTTTGATAGAAAATGAAGTATTGAGTGATTTGTAAAGATTGCTTTCTACTGTTTTGTTGGACTTCATCAGAGTCAAACAGGCTGAAATTCCTGCTAAAAGGACAAATAAAATCAGAAATAAAATAAAACTTCTCAGTCGTTTTCTGCTGACATAAGCCCAAGCTCTTTGGATTGGATTCATTTGTCACCTCCATGTTTGTAAGACTATTATAAAATCCAAATATGAAATGTTTATGAAATCGAAAATTTTTTTGATTTATTTTTGAAAAAAACAAAAAAGCTAGCAAACGCTAACTTTCCTTCTTATATAAGGATGTATAGTACCAATCAAAAATCTACTTCATTTTAAAAATGATAGTCACATCTTTCTGATTAGTATTTTTCCATCTCCTAAGTTCTTCATTTTCTGACTAGTTTTTGAGGAAATTCTTGATAGGATGAAATGGAAAACTCAGTTTAAATGTTCTGATACAATGACTGTTCTTGATGCCAATATTTTTCGATATAGGAAACGTAGCCTCTAATCTTATTTGTAAAAACAAAAAAGAGCTAGCCAAAGCTAACTCTTACCCTATGCGGAGAGAGGGACTTGAACCCTCACGACCTAAAGCGGTCACAGGATCCTTAGTCCTGCGCGTCTGCCAATTCCGCCATCCCCGCGTCGATTACTTTACTAGTATATCAACTTTCAAAATCTTTGTCAACACTTTTTTCAGATTTTTTTCATTTTTCCAACAGTCTTATAGTTCAATTTCAGCAAGGTTTTCATCCAGTAATTTTGCTCCCAATGTGTTCTTAAAATGCCCAAGAGCAAACTGATGATTTTCTGGCCAAATAGAGGCAACTGCAGGCTTGACAATCTCGATTTGATAACCTAAATTATAGGCATCAATAGCCGTATGAAGGACGCAAATGTCCGTCAGGACTCCAGTTAAGATAACAGTATCAACCCGACGTTCCCGCAAACGGATATCTAAGTCCGTTCCTGAAAATGCTGAATAGTGACGTTTGTCCATCCAAAAGACGCGACTATCCGCCTCATGCTCAGCATAAAAATCAGCTAGGGGGCCATAAAGGTTACGCCCACTAGTTCCGATGATATTGTGCGGTGGAAAAAGCTTACTTTCTGGGTGGAATGTATCCTTCTCCTCATGAGCATCAATGGTAAAAAAGACATAATCCCCACGTTCAAAAGCCAGTCTGGTTACCTGATCAATGGCTTTTGATATTGCTTGAGCGGGTGCTCCAGCAGTTAGCTTTCCATGATCTGCTACGAAATCCTCTGTATAGTCAATCGAGATTAAAGCTTTTGCCATTAGTAATCCCTCTTTTTCACTTCCTCAAAAATATCACCAATTAGAACTTTGAGATAAGTCCCCTTCATTCCTAATGAACGACTCTCAATAATTCCCGCTGACTCCAGTTTACGAAGCGCATTGACAATCACTGAGCGTGTAATGCCAATACGGTCTGCAATAACAGACGCAGTCAGCTGCCCTTCATTTCCATCCAATTCAGCTAAAATAGCTGATACGGCACGAAGTTCTGAATAGGAAAGGGTGTTGACCGCCATGGTAACAGCCGTACGACGGCGAATATTCTTCTCATCTTCTTCACGTTGGAAGTTCAACAGTTGAATTCCCACAACCGTGCTCGCAATCTCGACAAGGATCAAATCTTCATCTTCAAACTTCTTATCATTGCGCCAAATAATCAACGAACCTAGGCGAATCCCTGATACATGAATCGGAGCGATGGTCGTCAAACCATCTGGAAAGTCCGCACGGCTCTCTACAGGGAAAATAGTCAAATCATGTTCAACAGGAAGATTGGCTTCCGTGTCATAAATCATGTTTGCGCCTTGTACATAGACCTCAGGGAAGGTTTTAGTTTGGAAGAACTGTTCTACACGGTCATTATTTGTCTTATAACGCATAAAGTAGCCCAAGAGACGTCCCTTGTTATTCACAATACAAGCGTTACAGTCAATAATATCAGCTAACTGGCGTGTGATCGCATTGTAAGGAAGTTCATCTTGAAGTTGCTCCTCAGAGCGCTTTAGAATAGACGTGATTTTTCTTGTTTTTTCTAATAAATGTGCCATTTTTTACCTCGCATATAATCGCTTCCATTATAACATAGAAAAGTCTTTATTTCAATAATTATCTGAAAATTGCTTATTTAATTGCAATTTTGAACAGCAAAAATATTTTAGAAAAAAAAGCGATTTTTTTATTGACATCCTATTTTATTTTTGATATTATAACATCATAAGAAGATGACATGATAAATCCCTTTCCGTTTCACCTATCATTTACTATCACCATCTTCTTTTACTATCGGTCTCCTTATATATAAAAGCGATTCACAGTGTGAATCGCTTTTTTCTATTTGTCTCCTTTGTTACGAATAACAAAGCCGGTCTTCTTTTCGCTTGAAGTGTTGCGAGGTTTTTTATTGTCTTTATTACGGTAACGTCTGTCTTTATCAAAACGATCATTTCCACGACTGCCTTTTTTGAAATCATCACGGCGACCACCACGGCGATCACGGTCTCGACGGTCGTCTCCATGACGGCCTCCACGACTTCCCTTACCTTTGCCACCGAATCCATTACCTGATGGTTTAAATGGCAGTGGTTTTTCACGCGCAATCTCCACTTCAGGAAGGCTGTCTGGATCTTGGACAGTCAGACTCAAGATATACATAGCCAATTCTTCTGGACTAAATTCAGCAGCTAACTTACGAGCATCTTTAGCAAATTTCTCAAAGTTCCCACGAATGGCTTCGTCTGCAAAATCACGTTCGATTTTCTTGAGCGCTACTTGTTTCTTAGCTTGGAAGGCTTCTTCTGCTGTCGCTGGTTTCAAGCCTTTCATGCGTTTCTTAGTCAAGTTTTCGATGATTTGAAGGTAGCCCATTTCATTTGGTGCTACGAAAGTAATAGATTGACCTGACTTACCAGCACGACCTGTACGGCCGATACGGTGAACATAACTTTCAGGATCTTGTGGAATATCGTAGTTGTAGACATGGGTCACACCTGAGATATCCAAACCACGTGCTGCCACGTCTGTCGCAACCAAAACATCAAGATTCCCATTTTTAAAATCACGAAGGACACGAAGACGTTTGTTTTGGTCTAGGTCTCCATGAATTCCTTCTGCACGGAAGCCACGGATTTTAAGACCACGAGTCAATTCATCTACACGACGTTTGGTACGACCAAATACGATAGCAAGCTCAGGCTGTTCCACATCCATAAGACGAGTCATGGTATCAAATTTTTCTTGTTCTTTAACACGAATATAGTATTGGTCAACCAATTCTGTTGTCAATTCCTTAGCCGCAATCTTCACATGCTCAGGTTCTTTCATAAACTGAACACCAATACGTTTGATAGCATCTGGCATGGTTGCTGAAAAGAGCAAGGTTTGACGATTTTCAGGGACACGGGAAATGATGGCTTCAATGTCTTCAAGGAAGCCCATATTGAGCATTTCATCCGCTTCATCAAGGATGAGGGTTTCAATGTCTTGTAATTTCAAGGCCTTGCGTTTAATCAAGTCCAAGAGACGGCCTGGTGTTCCTACCACGATGTGAGCACCAGATTTAAGAGCTTTGATTTGTTTTTCAATGCTGGAACCACCATAAACTGAGCGAACTTTCACTCCTTTGCTACGGCCAAAGCGGAAGAGTTCTTCTTGGCTTTGGACAGCGAGTTCACGAGTTGGAGCAATAACCAAGGCTTGGATGGTCGCTTCTTCTGTACGGATTTTTTCAAGGGTTGGCAAGCCAAAGGCTGCAGTTTTTCCTGTACCTGTCTGAGCTTGACCGATAACGTCTTTTCCTTCGAGGGCCAAGGGAATGGTCTGTTCTTGGATAGGACTGGCTTCTACAAATCCAGCTTTTTCAATCTCTGCTAGCAATTCAGCAGACAAGTTAAATTCATTAAATTTCACGTTATTCTTCTTTCTAAAGGTGGTGCGAAGCCACCCTATAGGGCTTTAGTTTATACTTTTCTTTTCATGACGTATCTTCTACAAAAAAGAGATACCGTGTTGCTTCTTTTCCACGAAAGAAAAGTACGAGTTTCTTTGCAACCTATCTAGTATAACACAAGAGAGAGGCAAAAGATAGTAGAATCCTTAAGGAAAATCATGTAAACGATTTTCTAGCAGTAAAGTAGCCCGAAACTGGTTTTTCAAAGGATTTGAAGGGAGCATTTCAAACTCACTCCATTTCCCGTAGCAGAATTGTGCAAAAGTTTTTTTCTTGTGCTAGAATTAAATCAAATAGGAGGATTTAAAAATGTTAACATACGATTTAATTGTCATTGGATTTGGTAAAGCCGGTAAGACTTTGGCTGCTAAGATGAATGCGGCTGGAAAAAAAGTTGCTGTCATCGAGCGCAGTAAAGCGATGTATGGTGGTACTTGCATTAATATTGCTTGTATCCCAACCAAGACTATGATTGTAGCGGCTGAAAAGGGCTGGTCATTTGACGATACCATGAAAGAGCGTGGTGCAGTGACTGGTCGTCTTAACGCTAAAAATTATAAAATGTTGGCCGATAATGGCGTTGATGTCATTGATGCAGAGGCACATTTCGTGTCAAATAAGGTGATCGAGATCCAGGCTGGTGACGAAAAACAAGAAATGACTGCTGAAACAATCGTCATCAACACTGGCGCTGTTTCAAACGTCTTGCCAATTCCTGGACTTGCTACAAGTAAAAATGTCTTTGACTCAACAGGTATCCAAAACTTGGACAAATTGCCTGAAAAACTTGGAGTCCTTGGTGGTGGAAACATCGGTCTTGAATTTGCTGGACTCTACAACAAACTTGGTAGCAAAGTCACAGTCCTAGATGCCTTGGATACATTCCTTCCTCGTGCAGAACCTTCCATCGCAGCTCTTGCTAAACAATACATGGAAGAAGACGGTATTGAATTGCTTCAAAATATCCGTACTACTGAAATTAAAAATGACGGTGACCAAGTCCTTGTCGTAACTGAAAACGAAACATACCGTTTCGATGCCCTTCTCTATGCAACCGGACGTAAACCAAATGTAGAACCACTTCAACTTAAAAATACAGACATTGAACTAACTGAACGTGGCGCTATTAAAGTAGACAAACACTGCCAAACAAACGTTCCTGGCGTCTTTGCAGTTGGGGATGTCAACGGTGGACTTCAATTTACTTACATTTCACTTGATGACTTCCGTGTTGTCTACAGCTACCTTGCTGGAGATGGCAGCTACACACTTGAAGACCGTCTCAATGTACCAAACACCATGTTCATCACACCTGCACTTTCACAAGTTGGTTTGACTGAAAGCCAAGCAGCTGATTTGAAACTTCCATACGCTGTGAAAGAAATTCCAGTTGCAGCAATGCCTCGTGGTCACGTAAATGGAGACCTTCGCGGTGCCTTCAAAGCTGTTGTTAATACTGAAACAAAAGAAATTCTTGGAGCAAGTATCTTCTCAGAAGGTTCTCAAGAAATCATCAACATCATCACTGTTGCCATGGACAACAAGATTCCTTACACTTACTTCACAAAACAAATCTTCACTCACCCAACCTTGGCTGAGAACTTGAATGACTTATTTGCGATTTAAGTTGAGACTGATTTGTTAGCTAACAGCCCGACGAGGGCTGTTTTTGTTTCTGCGAAATCTCATACTCTTCGAAAGTCAAATTCAAACTACGTCAGCTTCACCTTGCCGTACTCAAGTACAGCCTGCGGCTAGCTTCCTAGTTTGCTCTTTGATTTTCATTGAGTATCAAATCTGTCTTTTCCCTCTTTTATGATATAATAGAAACATGAAATTAAAAACTACTTTGGGCCTCCTAGCTGGGCGTTCTTCTCACTTCGTTTTAAGCCGTCTTGGCCGCGGAAGTACGCTCCCAGGAAAACTCGCCCTTCAATTTGATAAAGATATTTTACAAAATCTAGCTAAGAACTACGAGATTGTCGTGGTCACTGGAACCAACGGGAAAACCCTGACAACTGCTCTCACTGTCGGCATTTTAAAAGAAGTTTATGGTCAGGTTCTGACCAATCCTAGTGGCGCCAATATGATCACAGGGATAACGACAACCTTCTTGACGGCCAAATCCTCTAAAACTGGGAAAAACATTGCCGTCCTCGAAATCGACGAAGCCAGTCTTTCTCGTATCTGTGACTATATCCAGCCTAGCCTTTTTGTCATCACTAACATTTTCCGTGACCAGATGGACCGCTACGGTGAGATTTACACAACTTATAACATGATTTTGGATGCCATCCGTAAGGTGCCTACGGCTACTGTTCTCCTCAATGGTGACAGTCCGCTTTTCTACAAGCCAGCTATTCCAAATCCTGTAGAGTATTTTGGTTTTGACTTGGAAAAAGGGCCAGCCCAACTGGCTCACTACAATACCGAAGGAATCCTCTGCCCTGACTGTCAAGGCATCCTCAAATATGAGCACAATACCTATGCCAACTTGGGTGCCTATATCTGTGAAAATTGTGGTTGCAAACGACCTGACTTGGACTACCGTCTGACAGACTTGGTTGAGTTGACCAACAATCGCTCTCGTTTTGTCATTGACGGACAAGAATACGGAATCCAAATCGGTGGACTTTACAACATCTACAATGCCCTTGCTGCGGTCGCTATTGCCCGTTTCCTCGGGGCTGATTCACAACTCATCAAGCAAGGATTTGATAAGAGCCGTGCTGTCTTTGGACGCCAGGAAACCTTCCATATCGGCGACAAGGAATGTACTCTCGTCTTGATTAAGAATCCAGTCGGTGCAACTCAGGCTATCGAGATGATCAAACTAGCTCCTTATCCATTTAGCCTATCTGTCCTTCTCAACGCCAACTATGCTGATGGGATTGATACTAGCTGGATTTGGGATGCTGACTTTGAACAAATCACTGACATGGACATTCCAGAAATAAACGCTGGCGGTGTTCGTCATTCTGAAATCGCACGTCGTCTACGAGTGACAGGCTATCCAGCTGAGAAAATCACTGAAACAAGCAATCTAGAGCAAGTTCTCAAGACCATTGAGAACCAAGACTGCAAGCATGCCTATATCCTGGCTACCTATACTGCTATGCTGGAATTCCGTGAACTGCTGGCTAGTCGTCAGATTATTAGAAAGGAGATGAACTGATGGTTTATACTTCACTTTCCTCAAAAGCTGGCAACTACCCTTATCAGCTCAACATCGCCCACCTCTATGGAAACCTCATGAATACCTACGGGGACAATGGAAACATCCTCATGCTCAAGTATGTGGCTGAAAAACTGGGGGCACATGTGACGGTTGACATCGTTTCTCTCCATGATGACTTTGACGAAAATCACTACGATATCGCCTTTTTCGGTGGCGGCCAAGACTTTGAACAAAGCATCATCGCAGGCGATCTTCCTGCTAAAAAAGAAAGCATTGACAACTACATCCAAAACGACGGAGTGGTTCTAGCCATCTGTGGTGGTTTCCAACTATTGGGGCAATATTATGTTGAGGCTTCAGGGAAACGCATCGAAGGTCTAGGGGTCATGGGCCACTATACCCTCAACCAGACCAATAATCGCTTTATCGGTGACATCAAAATTCACAATGAAGATTTCAATGAAACCTACTATGGATTTGAAAATCACCAGGGCCGTACCTTCCTCTCGGATGACCAAAAACCACTGGGACAGGTGGTCTATGGAAATGGAAACAACGAAGAAAAGGTCGGCGAAGGGGTTCATTATAAGAATGTCTTTGGTTCCTACTTCCACGGACCTATCCTCTCTCGTAATGCCAATCTAGCTTATCGCCTGGTCACTACTGCCCTTAAGAAGAAATACGGTCAGGATATCCAACTCCCTGCCTATGAAGACATTCTCAGTCAAGAAATCGCTGAAGAATACAGCGACGTCAAAAGCAAGGCTGACTTTTCTTAAAGAAATGAAAGCTATATCAAAGAACTCCCCTATCTTGTCGGAGTTCTTTTTGCCTGCTATTTTACCCTTCTCCCTTGCATTTTCTCTCTTTTTTTGCCAAAATAGAGGGGTAGAAAGAAGGTAGCATATGTCTAAATTACAACAAATCGTAACATATCTTGAATCAGAAAAACTAGACGTCGCTGTCGTATCTGACCCCGTCACTATTAATTACCTCACTGGCTTTTACAGTGATCCCCATGAACGCCAAATGTTCCTCTTTGTCCTAGCGGATCAGGAACCTCTCCTCTTTGTCCCAGCTCTCGAAGTGGAACGTGCAAGTAGCACCGTTTCCTTCCCGGTTGCGGGCTATGTAGATTCTGAAAATCCATGGCAAAAAATCAAAAATGCTTTGCCGCAGCACGACTTCAAACGTGTCGCTGTTGAGTTTGACAATCTCATCTTGACCAAATACCATGGTTTGAAAACAGTTTTTGAAACTGCTGAGTTTGAAAACCTCACTCCTCGCATTCAACGCATGCGCCTCATCAAATCAGCTGATGAAGTGCAAAAAATGATGGTTGCAGGGCTCTATGCTGATAAGGCTGTTAAGGTTGGTTTTGACAATATTTCTCTTGATAAGACGGAAACAGACATCATTGCCCAAATCGATTTTGCCATGAAAGGTGAAGGCTATGAAATGAGCTTTGATACTATGGTCTTGACTGGCGATAACGCTGCAAATCCGCACGGAATTCCTGGTGCAAACAAAGTTGAAAAGGACGCCCTTCTCCTCTTTGACCTCGGTGTCATGGTTAATGGCTATGCCTCAGATATGACTCGTACGGTCGCTGTCGGTAAACCAGACCAGTTCAAAAAAGATATTTACAACTTGACGCTTGAAGCCCAACAAGCTGCCCTTGACTTCATCAAGCCAGGTGTGACTGCCCATGAAGTGGACCGCGCCGCCCGTGAGGTCATCGAAAAAGCTGGTTACGGTGAGTACTTCAACCACCGTCTCGGTCACGGTATCGGTATGGATGTCCACGAATTCCCATCTATCATGGAAGGTAACGACATGGTCATCGAAGAAGGCATGTGCTTCTCTGTTGAACCTGGTATCTATATCCCGGGCAAAGTCGGTGTTCGTATCGAAGACTGCGGTGTTGTCACTAAGGATGGATTTGACCTCTTTACCAGCACCAGCAAAGATTTGCTTTATTTTGATTAAACATAGAGACAAGCAAAAAGTCAGCTATTGAAGCTGACTTTTTTATTTTATCTTCTTGACACTCTGAAAGACTACAAATCCCACAACCATTCCCAAGGTATTTTGTAGGAAGTTTGGAAGGATTTCTGGCAAGGCTGCTGACCAGCCATTCATTAGAGTTGAGCCCAGAGCGTAGCCACTTACCATGACGATAGTAGCCAAGACAAGGCCTAGCCATTGCCATTTCCCTTTAAAACCTGCAAAAAATCCTTGCAAGCCATGGTTTACCAAGCTAAAGAACATCCACTGTGGAAAGCCTGATAAAAGGTCAAGCAGAAAAGCTGCTAGTCCTCCAACGACGGCCCCTTCTTTACTGCCAAAGTAAAAGGCAGTAAAGAAAATACCTGCATCCAAGAGAGTCAATATTCCTGTTGGCGTTCCAATTTTCAAGTAATAACCTAGAACCACAGAAAGGGCGGTTAAGAGGGATACAAGGGCGATTTTAGTTGTTTTGGTTTGCTTCATATTGTCTTACTCCATATTGATCTGCTTGTGCAATAGCACGGTAAACGAAAGCTTTCGAGCTCTCTACTGCTGGTAAAAGTTCATCCCCTTTAACCAAGTGACTGGCGATGCTTGAGGCAAAGGTACATCCTGCACCCGCATTTTGGCCTTGAATGACTGGGTTTTCTAGAACAGTGAAAGTTTGTCCATCATAAAAGACATCCACTGCCTTGTCCTGACTGAGGCGATTGCCTCCCTTGATAATAACTGCTGGCGCTCCTAAATCATGCAATTTCTGCGCTGCAGTTTTCATATCTTCCAATGTTTTGATCTCTTGACCCGCTAACAATTCTGCTTCAGGAAGATTTGGCGTAATCACACTGACATGAGGGAAAAAACGAATCAACTCTTGGCAGAGCTCACTAACAGCCACGTCGTGCGTTTCCTTGCAGACCAAAACGGGGTCCAATACCACAGGCACTCCTGGACGTTGCTTGATAAAGTCCAAGGCCTTCTCAGCCACACTGACAGTAGGAAGAAGGCCAATCTTAATCCCTGCAAACTCGACATCACGTAAGCTATTCAACTCATGTTGGAAAATAGTATCATCTGTAGGGAAGACTTCAAACCCCTTCTCTGTCAAGGCTGTCAAACAAGTCACTGCTACAAAGCCATGCAAGCCGTTTAAGGTATAGGTGGCAAGATCAGCTGATAAACCACCACCACTAAAAATATCATTCCCAGAAAGGGCTAAAATACGATTATTCTTCATAACGAATCTCCTTTAAATACAAGCCATTCGGTGCAGCCGTTGGACCTGCTAGCTGCCTGTCCTTCTTCTCCAAAATCAAGTCAATCTGCTCAACTGGCATTCGATTATTTCCGATTTTGAGCAGTGTCCCCACCATATTACGAATCTGTTTATATAAGAATCCATTTCCTGAAAAGGTAAAAGTCAAAAACTGCCCTGTCTCATCAACACTAAGACTGGCTTCTGTAATGGTCCGAACCTTGTCCTCTACACTGGTTCCAGATGCTGTAAAACCGGTAAAATCGTGGGTTCCTTCTAATTTCTTGACAGCCTCCTGCATCCGCTCCACATCGAGGGGATAGGGAAAGTGAGTAGCATAGTGACGGCGCATGGGATTTTTAGGACGCCCCCTATCTACTATAAACTCATAGGTCTTGCTATGTTTTGCATAACGGCAATGAAAATCATCCGCCACAATCTCAATCGAAATCACATCGATATCTTCTGGTGACTGAGTATCCAGAGCAAAACGGAGTTTTTCCTCATCCATCTGATAGGGCAGATCAAAATGAATGACCTGTTCCAGAGCATGGACCCCACTATCCGTCCTACCAGCACCATGAACAGCGATGGCTTGCCCCTTATTGAGTCTCGTTAAGGTTTTTTCGATTTCCTCTTGAACGCTCCGCGCATGAGGCTGGCGCTGAAAACCGGCAAAAGCAAAACCATCATAAGAAATAGTTGCTTTATATCTTGTCATAACTTCTATTTTATCAGGAAATAAAAGTGTAAACAAGTTTAAAAACCAATAATTGTCTGGGTACAAAATTCCCAGAAAGAAAAACTTAGGAAATTAATCCTAAGCTCTCTTTTGAA
Source organism: Streptococcus oralis (assembly GCF_002386345.1). Taxonomy (NCBI): domain Bacteria; kingdom Bacillati; phylum Bacillota; class Bacilli; order Lactobacillales; family Streptococcaceae; genus Streptococcus; species Streptococcus oralis. The sequence continues at coordinate 1,348,570 of NZ_CP023507.1, forward strand.
GTGCGTACATAACAAAGATAGAAGTGACAATCAACCAACATCCTAAAATGGTGAAGACCAACATACCATTTTGAGTCACCAAGCCAATCGCCCCAAGAATGAAAGGTGTCGTAAAGGCTCCAAAGCTGCATCCTAGCACTGCAAAAGATGTTGCCTGATTAAGGAGCTTGGCTGGGATTCTTTCAGAAAGAAGCTGAAAGACAGTGGTCAAGGCCACACTGTAGGAAAAACCTGCCACAACACTTCCAACTACCATCACACCCAATGACGGAGACAAGGCAATCACAATCTGCCCCAATCCAAAGGTGATACCTGACCAAAGGAGCAATCTTTCTTTAAATAGAGAGATAAAGAAAGAAAAACTCACACCTGCCAAGATACCAATCAACTGCATAATACTTAAGACCAAGCTCGATAACTGGGCATCCCCTAGACCTCTTTCCACCATCAGACTAGGAATACGAATGGTGATAGCTGTGTTGGTGCAGACAACAACTGCTGCTTCGACAGCCAATAGAAAAATTAATCCTTTCATCTTTCCTGTCAAACGAGTCGTTTCGGTCTCTTTTTTCTTTGTTTCTTTCTTTTCTTTCCCATAAGGGACAAAGAGCAGATAAAGGATCAATACTAAAAATCCCGCACTGTAGGCCAAGAAGGTCACAGTCCACCCCAAGGATAAGAGTTGACCGACCACTAGAGTCAAAATCGATGCCCCGACAACTTCTGCTGACCCGCGAAGACCCAACATCTGAATCCGTGTCTTTCCATGATAGCGTTCGCTGATGATAGAAATAGCCTTGGCATTGATCATCCCAACACCCAAGCCAAATAAAATCCGCATCGCAAAGACAAAGTTGTACTCCTGATACCAGAAAGGGGCAGTTCCACCGATAGAAAGGATGAGAAGTCCTAGACTAATCTGAAGTCGCTCAGGAAATAACCGCTCCAAAAACCCATTTAAAACCAGCATAATCATAATTCCAAAAGAAGGAAGACTGACCAGGAGCTCGATTTGTTCTTTGGGATAGCCTTGATAGTAGTCAAACATGGCTGGCAGAGCACTTGAGATGGAGAAGGAGGTAATCAAAACGAGGGAGAGGGCCAAAATACTAGCCCGTTCTAAATATTGTTTCATGAATTTTCTTTCTGTATATTTCTCACTGTTGATCCTTTTAAAAGGAAGATGGCAAGAAAAGAAGGAGCCCGATTGAACTAGAGACTCCGTCCTAACTTTCCTAATAGGAAGACTATTTTCGCTTGATTTGCTTGATCAGATAGAAGATGAAGCCTGCAACCATATAGGCCGCAAAAATGATCAAACACCATTTGATAACCACGTCCCAACCCTTGTTCACATTTAAAAAGAAATAAGGGAAGGGATTGTCCTTGGAATTCGGAATATTGAGTTTTAAGACCAAGCCGTTAAACAAGGCAAAAATCATATAAACCAAGGGCAGGATGGTCCACAAGACTGGATCCCAGATCTTGTATTGACCCCGTTTATCGAAGAAGAGGGTATCGGCTAAAAACCAGAGTGGAACGATATAGTGGCAAAGGAAATTTTCCACACGGTAAAAGTCTGTCGCAATCGGAGCAAGCATAAAATGGTAAATCACACAGGTAATCATGATACTCATGGTAACACCACCCTTGAGACGAAGCAAGGTCGGACTTTGCCAATTTTCACCTGAACGGCTCATCACACGGAGCAGATAGCCCGTGAAAATCGTTACCAAAAGATTGGACAACACTGTGTAGTAAAGGAGCATACCAAAGCCACCGTGCTTGGTAATTTCTAAATAAACCCCTGTAAATGCCGCTAAAAACAAGAGCACACGACTATAAAAGATAAATTTATAATTCAGTTTCATGGCTAGATTTTCTTAACAAATTCTGACTTGAGTTTCATAGCTCCAAAACCATCAATCTTACAGTCGATGTTGTGGTCACCTTCTACGATACGGATATTTTTAACACGAGTTCCTTGTTTCAAATCCTTAGGTGCACCTTTTACTTTCAAGTCCTTGATGAGGGTTACAGTATCGCCGTCAGCCAATTTATTTCCATTGGCATCGATAGCAACAACACCTTCTTCTACTTCTGCAACTTCAGCAGGATTCCATTCATAGGCACACTCTGGGCAAACCAAGAGACTTCCGTCTTCGTAGACATATTCTGAATTACATTTTGGGCAATTTGGTAAGTTGTTCATGGGTTCTCCTTATAACATTTCACTATTCTTTGAAAATCAAAATTTCTCGAACAGCAACTATTATACCGTAAAATCCTAGATTTGACAATGTTTCCTAAGGGCTAGCAAACAAAAAAGTCATGCACCTTTTTACAGTTACATGACTTTTAAAAGATGATTGATCATGGGCACTTATCAAGCACCTCATGATAAAAGGGGTAGCAACTATATCTTACAAACCAGGAGCTTGTCCAAGTTCTGCTGTAAGCATCCAAACTGTTTTCTCAAGTTCAGCCTTAGCCCCAACAAAGATATCGTTTGTAACATCATCACCTTCTTCGTCAGTTACATCCAAAGCTTTTTGGAAAAGAGTGATGAGGTAGCGATAAATTGCTAGAACACGTTCCAAGCTTTCTTCAACGTTACGGAATTCTCCTTCTTCTTCTTCGATTTCACTGTGTTGAAGGAATTCTGTCAAAGTTGAATAAGGTTTTCCACCAAGAGTAATCAAACGTTCACTGATTTCGTCAAGATAGCTATCAAGACTGTCCATGTATTCATCCATTTTTGGATGCCATACGAGGAAGCCACGACCACGCATATACCAGTGAACTTGGTGAAGGGCAATGTGAGCCACATACAAGTCCGCTACTGCTTGGTTCAATACTTCCTTTGTTTTTGCCAATGCTACTGGCGCTGTTTTAGATAATGTTGTTACGTCTTTTACTGCTTCTTTTTTCAATTCAACCATATTTCTTACCTCTTTTCATTTTTTTATAACTACTTCACAGTAGCTATAATACAAGTATACTACTACCAGAAAATGATATCAAGGAAAATGTACTATCTGAGAAAAGTTGCAATAGACTGATAATTTAAGAAAAATATACAGAATTTTTTTTAAAAAAAGACAGTCTTAAAAGACTGTCTGGAATAACCTAGATTATTTTACAAAGTCAAGCAATGCCAAGAAGCTTTCAGCTTCAAGTGACGCACCACCAACAAGGGCACCGTCAACGTCTGGGCAAGCCATGTATGAAGCAACGTTTTCAGGTTTAACAGAACCACCGTATTGAACACGAACTTTGTCCGCAACTTCTTGACCGAAGTCGGCTGCTACAACGTCACGAACAACTTTACACATTTTTTGTGCATCGTCTTGTGAAGCTGATTTACCAGTACCGATAGCCCAGATTGGCTCATAAGCGATAACTGATGCAGCAACTTGTTCAGCTGTCAATCCAGCCAATGCAGCAGATACTTGAGCACCTACGAATTCAGCAGCTTTACCAGCTTCGTAAGTTTCAAGTGACTCACCACAACAGATGATTGGAAGCATACCGTTTGCAAAGATTGCTTTTGCTTTTTTGTTGATATCTTCGTCAGTTTCATGGAAGTAGTCACGACGTTCTGAGTGACCGATCACAACGTAGTCTGTACCGATTTCTTTCAAAACTTGTGGGCTAGTTTCACCAGTGAACGCACCTGCATTTTCAAAGTAGCAGTTTTGAGCAGCAACTTTAAGGTTTGAACCTTTAGCAGCAGCAAGAACAGCTGTCAAATCAACTGCAGGAGCTGCGATACCTGCTTCAACAAGGTCTGATGAAGGAAGTTTTGATGCAACGGCTTCAACGAATGCTTTTGCTTCTTCTGGATTTTTGTTCATTTTCCAGTTACCAGCGATAAATGGTTTACGTGACATTTCACATACCTCTTTTTTCATTTTATTCACTATTATTCTATCATATTTATAAGGAGCTTGCAAACCTTACTCTAATTTTCAAGATTTTTCAAGCGACTAATCTTGCCACAAATTCATGGCATCGAGGAAATCAGCCGAAGCCTGAACTTGTTTGGGATTGTTCGCTTCTCGCTCTGCTCGTTTGGCCTCTACCTGAGTCACAGACTTAATACCTTCATGGCGCCAGTTTCGTAGGATTGCCTGAATATATTTCCAGTTTGGCTTGCCATTGAGAACGGCCTCTCGGAGAGCTTCCTTGATCAAATCCGCCTTAACTCCGTCTTCTTTGACAGTCTTAGAAAGATCTTCGATTTCAAATGGTGTTAATAAGCGACCCAATTCCTGCTGAAAAGTTTCAACCAGATCCTTCAACTGATTCTGCGGGTTTGGGGCAGTTGTAGCTGGAGTTTGGGTATCCAACAAGCTATCTAAGCGTTCAAAAGCCAGACTAGCATCAAAAATGAGCTCAATTTCCCCATTTAGTTCAATGGTCCGATATTGCAGCAAACCATTTTCAGTCAAATTCGAAATAGATTGGTTGACATCTGCCACCTCTTTCCCAATGATTTCAGCTATTTGGCTAGGCGAAATATCTCCTAAGGCTGTGGTATTTTGTAAATAGAAAAATTGCCAGACGAGAAAATCTTCGCTGGAAGGAAAGAGTTCCTTAAAATGCAAGAGCAGGGCACTTGGCAAAACCAAGTTCCCTGTTTTAAAAGCGTCAAAATATGTCATAATTCCTCTTATAAATATCCAAATGCAGCCGCATCATCCTCTACCTTTCTCCAGTCAAAAGGGGTTTCTTGATAAACTGCATAGTTTACCCAATTGCTAAAAAAGAGGGCAGCTGATGAAGACCAACAGAGACAGGGGGTCTCATTTACATCATCATTTTTAAAGTAGTTCTCTGGGATATGAGGGTCGAGTCCCGCCTCATAATCACGAAAATACTCTCTTGCCAAAGTGTCACGATCATACTCCAAATGACCAAAACTATAAATCTCACGCAAATCTCGACTAGCCAGGATAGAAACCCCAACCTCAGGACCTTCTGACAGGATCTCCAGATTGGTCTTATTTAAGATTTCTTCTTTTAAAATCTCAGTATGACGAGAATGGGGAGCTACATAGCGATCATCAAAACCACGAAAGAGTAGATGGCCTTCTTTCAAGGTATCCTGAGGGTAAATGCCTGACAGTTTCTGCTCCATCTGGTGTTTTTCAACGCCATAGCGAGCATAAAGACCTGCTTGGGCCCCCCAGCAGATATGCAGGGTAGAAAAAACATGCGTCTTGGACCACTCAAGCACCTGACTGAATTCCTCCCAATAGTCCACTTCCTCAAATGGTAAATGCTCAATCGGAGCCCCTGTGATAATCATCCCATCAAAATACTCGTCCTTGACTTCAGGAAAAGTTTTATAAAAAGTCTCCATATGCTCTGCACGAGTCGTCTTGGAACGGTGGCTCTCCATATAGAGAAAGTCTATGTCCAATTGCAAAGGAGTATTTGCTAAATGCCGTAACAACTGGGTCTCTGTGACCACTTTTTTGGGCATTAGGTTTAAAATCAAAATTTTCAAGGGACGGATATCTTGGTGGGCCGCACGTTGATCATCCATGACAAAGATATTCTCTGTCCGTAAAATCTCAACAGCTGGCAATTTTTTATCAATTCTAATCGGCATAACCTTCTCCTAACTGTACTCTTTTAGAAATAATTGAATGTGTTTGAAGTCAAATCTCAAACACTTAGTCCTTTTATTATACTGCAAGAAGATATAGTTTTCAATTATAGTTTTTCTCTAACTAGCTATAGTTTGTTTATATAGCAGATGAAGAGAAAACAGCCCCAAGGACTGTTTTTCATTAATAATGCATAAGTACCTTGTAATCGTAATCTCCGATTTTTTCACGGCCTTTAAGCTCATCCAACTCAATCAAGAAGGCACAACCGGCTACAACTCCACCAAGTCTTTCGATCATTTCAATGGTTGCCTTGACAGTTCCACCTGTTGCCAAAAGATCATCTACGATGAGAACACGTTGGCCTGGCTTGATTGCATCAGCATGCATGGTCAAGGTATCAATACCATATTCTTTCTCATAGTCAGCAGAAATGACTTCACGTGGCAATTTCCCTGGTTTACGAACAGGTGCAAAGCCAATTCCCAACTCGAAAGCAACTGGGCAGCCAACAATAAATCCACGAGCCTCTGGACCCACGATCATGTCGATTTTCTTATCAGTTGCATACTGAACAATTTCACGAACAGCGTAGCTATAAGCATTTCCATCTGCCATCAAAGGGCTGATATCACGGAAGGTAATACCTTCCTTAGGATAATTTTCAATCGTTGCGATATAATCTTTTAAATTCATCTTTTTCTTTCTTTCAAAGTTTTTTACTCTCTATTATACCATATTTTCTGTGAAAGAAGAAGAGGAAACGCACTATTGCTACAAAGCTGATCAATGAACTGATTTTTCTAAAAGGTAATACTCATCAAAAAAAACGAGCACTTTCGTACTCGTCTTCTCTTTTATAAACTACTGATTAAAGTGAGTTTACGTCAACTTTGATACCAACACCTTGAGTAGTTGTGATTGTCAAGTTTGTTACGTAAGTTCCTTTAGCTGTAGCTGGTTTTGATTTTTGGATTGTTTCGTTGAAAGCTTTGAAGTTTTCAACCAATTTTTCAGCTTCAAATGATACTTTACCGATGATTGCTTGAACGTTACCTGCACGGTCAGCACGGTAAGTGATTTTACCACCTTTAGACTCTTCAACTGCTTTAGCAATATCCATTGTTACAGTACCAGTTTTAGGGTTTGGCATCAAGTTACGTGGTCCAAGGACACGTCCAAGACGTCCAACAAGAGCCATCATGTCAGGTGTAGCGATAACTACGTCAAAGTCCAACCAACCGTCGTTGATTTTCGCAACAAGGTCATCTTCACCAACAAAGTCTGCACCAGCAGCTTTTGCTTCTTCAGCTTTTGCACCACGTGCGAAAACAAGAACGCGTGAAGTTTTACCAGTTCCGTTTGGCAATACCATTGCTCCACGGATTTGTTGGTCAGCTTTTTTTACGTCGATGTTCAAGTTGTAAGCAACTTCTACAGTTGCGTCAAATTTTGCAAAGTTAGTTTCTTTTGCAAGTGCTACAGCTTCTTCTACACTGTATGCTTTTGTGCTGTCGATTTTCTCAAGAGCAGCACGAAGTTGTTTGCTTTTTTTAGCCATTTTCTATTCTCCTTGTAAGTGGTTCAATCGATTTTCATCTCCCACGTCACTCCTCGAAATGATGAAGTCTTGCGGGTTTTCAGTCTATTATTTTCCTTTTCCTACTTCGTTCAGTTCCTTTGCTGTACCTAAGTACAAGCCTCAGTCACTTGCCTAGTATGAAAAGCAACTAATAGACTGCTGTGAGATTTTCTACTGTGTTATTGATTAGTCAACAACAGTGAATCCCATAGAACGAGCAGTACCTTCGATCATACGCATTGCAGACTCAATGTTTGCTGCGTTCAAATCTGGCATCTTAGTTTCTGCAATTTCTTGTACTTGTGCACGAGTAACTGTAGCAACTTTAGTTTTGTTAGGTGTACCTGATCCTTTTTCAACACCTGCAGCTTTTTTCAAAAGAACAGCAGCTGGTGGTGTTTTTGTAACGAAAGTAAATGATTTGTCTTCGTATACTGAGATAACAACTGGAATGATCATACCAGCTTGGTCAGCTGTACGAGCGTTGAACTCTTTTGTGAATCCCATGATGTTGATACCAGCTTGACCAAGAGCAGGTCCAACTGGTGGAGCTGGTGTAGCTTTACCAGCAGGGATTTGCAATTTTACAAGTTTTTCGACTTTTTTAGCCATTTTTAAATCCTCCTTTGTGGTTTTGGCGGTAATGTAAGATTTTTACCTCCCACAAGTATGCTTTACACATACCTTTCCATTATACACTATTTATCTAAAAATGCAAGAGAAAAATTACTTTTTTAATCGACGTAATCTCCGCCTTCAAAGCCATAGTATTCTTCCAAACTGAGGCCACTTGCAGCAATTTCTTTGGCCTCTTTTCCGACGTAGCGGAGATGCCATTCTTCTGCCATATAGCCAGTCTCTTTTTCCTTGCCTTTGAGATAGCGAACAACAAAGCCATAGTCAGCCGCATGATCCAAGAGCCACTGGGCTGCCTTCTCCTCTGTCACTAATTCTCCATTAGTCCCGATCAAATCAAAAGCAAGACCTGTCTGGTGTTCACTGTATCCAGGGCGAGCTGAGTAGCGATCTGCCTCTTCCTTACCGTCTTGATTCACATAGTCTTGATAAAGTTTGGTTTGAGTTTCATAACTTCTAAAACCACTGTAATGATCGCTGATTGGGAATCCCGCCTCTTGCATAGCTTTGATGAGTTTGACCAACTCTGCCTTGGCTGTTGGATTTTCTCCTGGATTATAGTCTTTTGACAAAGGATAGTGCTTATTAGCTACGACGATTTCATCGTATTTCCCTTGTATACTATAGTGGTCTCCCTTATTGACAACTTCTGCCTTCTTCTGACTAGAAGCTTGAGATTTGCTTCCTACAGTTCCTTCAGATTGGCTAGTTTGTTCCGTTTTTTGAGTATTTTCTTCATTTTTAGGTTGTTCTTGAGAACATGCTGCTAGGGTTACTGCTAGCAAACCAGATAAAACGATATATCTTTTTTTCATTTTTTACTTCCTCTCTTAGACCACGTGCTTCTCTAATTCATCGGATAAGGCTTTAATCAATTGTTCCAACTCATGGGATTTCACTTGGCAATCTTCTGCCGCCATTTCTTCCCAGGGCACCCACCAGACTGGACCACGACCATTCAATCCATGACCCCTCATATCACCTGATCGTCTTGGAAAGAGGTGCCAGTGGGCGTGGGCATCTCCATTTCCTAGCAGTTCGATGTTCATCTTTTCAGCTTTAAACGCTTTGGCAACAGCTTCTTGGACCAAACTCATTTCCTCTAGAAAACGAAGTTTTACAGAAGTCTCCATATGGTGGAGTTCTGTGACATGCTCCTTTGCTAGAAATAAGGTATAGCCCTTAAAGTATTGATGGTCTCCAATAACAACATAGCCTGTTTCTAGTTCTTTTACAAAGTAGGGATTTTCCCCTGCCTTGATCCATTCAATTCTTTGACAAATCAAGCACATATTAGTCTACCAATGCACTCTTGAGATAGGCGTCTACCATACGTTCAGTCGCCATGACCGAATCAATGTGTGTTCGTTCGTAAGAGTGACTGGATTCAATACCAGCTCCAAGGAGGGCATGTTTGACCTCGGCTCCTGCTGACATAGCTGCCGAAGCATCCGAACCGTAAAATGGATAGATGTCGAGCTTAAATGGAATATCTTGCTCCTTTGCCAAAGCTACCAAGTGTTGACGAAAGTCATAGTGATAGGGACCTGAAGCGTCCTTGACACAGATAGATACTGTGTACTCATCCGTCTGCTGGTCATCTCCCATTGCCCCCATATCGACAGCTAGATATTCCACCACTTGAGTTGGAATATTGGAGTTAGCACCGTGGCCCACCTCTTCGAAGACTGAAAAAGCAAAATGAGTTGTTACTGGTAATTCAAGCCCCTCTTCCTTATAAACACGAAGAAGATTGAGCAAAATCGCTGCGCTGACTTTGTCATCCAAGTGACGTGACTTGATAAAACCAGTCTCTGTCACGACAGTTCGCGGGTCAAAACTGATAAAGTCGCCAACCTCGATGCCCAAGGCGCGGGTTTCTTTTTCATTACTTACTTTTGCATCCAAACGCACTTCCATATTGTCCTGTGTGCGTTCTGCAGTTCCTGCATCCTTGTAGACATGGCAAGAAGTTTGATGGATGAGGATGGTCCCAGATACCGTTTGACCTGTGCTAGCCACATGAACGGTACAGTTCTCCCCTTCAATCATGTTCCAAGGGAAACCACCGATACGATCCAATTTGAGACGACCATCCGGTTTGACAGCACGGACAATAGCACCCAGCGTATCCACGTGGGCAGTCACATAGCGGTGTTGTTCATCATTTTGACCTTTAATGGTCACATTGACACCGCCCTTAGCTGTACGAACAGGCTGGTAACCAAGTTTCTCTAAAGTATGAACTAGATAGTCTGAGATCTCACGAGTAAAGCCTGTTGGAGATGCAATTGCGGTTAGTTCTTTGATATAGTTTATAGTATGATTCATTTCTTCACCTCTTTCCTACCATTATAACATTTTTCTAGTCAGACTCCGTCTCAAAAGGAGAAAAACTGTGTTTAGTTGCTTTCACTATAGATCCATGTTATAATACAAATACTTTGATTATGAAAGGAAAGTAAAAAATATGAAATCATACTTTAAAGTATCACTAGCCCTTGTGGCTTCACTTGTTCTCCTGCTCGGATGTTCCAAACAAGCATCAACACCTATCAACAGCAGTAGCAAAGAAGACACAACAACTCAGTCAAGTGAGAGCAAACAAAGCAGTCAACAATCATCTGAAAAGAAAGATGAGACAGAAACCCACACATTTGTCCACAATAGCAAACCTGGGATTCATTCTACCTTGACTTATACTGTGAAGGGAGATGACGTTGTAAAACAAACTGTTCATAATGTACTTGACCCTGAAAAACTTAATAATACCGCGGAAGGTATTAAGGAAATTGTTGACGATACTTATAAAGGTTATGAAGGGGTCAAAGGGGTTACACAAAAAGTTGAAATTCAAGACGGAAAAGTTATCCAAAACATCGAGGTTGACATGACTGTTGCAAGTCTTGACGAATTGAAAAAAGCAATGCCGAACGAATATTCTGGTATTGGAAGCCGTGTAAGCTTTGCTGCCTCGAAAAAAATGCTTAAAGAAGCTGGTTATACCGAACAAAACAACTAATGAGTCGTGCTCATACAAAAAATTCTTGGTCGATGACCAAGAATTTTTTTATTCCATCTCAAAAACGTCACTCTCTTGTTTGTTTGGTAGAACCAATGAAAGCAAGATTCCGATAATAGCTGGCACTAGCCACGGAAGAGAGGCTGACGCAAACGGAAGGGCATTAATCAGATTTTCTAGAAACTCTACCTTAAAGGAACTTCCAAGGACGCTTGCAAGCGCAATAGCTGTAACAAGCCCAATGGTTAACTGCATGCCCGGTTTTGATAGGGCGACAAACTTATTCACAATTACGATCATCACAATGGCGATGGTGATTGGGTACAAGATTACCAGTACTGGCACTGAGTACTTAATGATTGCATCAAGACCAAGATTTGCAATAGCAAATCCAATCAAGGTAAAGGCAGTTGCATAGACCTTGTAGCTGATTTGTGGGAAACGTCCGTTAAAGAACTCTGCTGTTGACACAATCAAGCCAACTGTCGTTGTGAAGCAGGTTACTGTTACCATAACAGCAAGGAAGAGTTGAGCTGTTGAACCAAAGATTTCCTGAGTTGCTTGCGACAAGATATAAACACCTGGTGTTCCACCCTTCATCACTTCTGCTGGTACTGGGAAGTGATTTCCAAGGAATCCTAAACCAATGTAAAGAGCGCTAAAGGCAAGAGCTACAACGATACCAACCACCCAAATAGTTGAAATGTATTCTTTCTTACTGGAAAATCCCAGTTGTTTCAAGGTTTGAACAGCAATTACACTGAAGGCAACTGAAGCAAGGGCATCCAAGGTATTATAACCTTCTAGGAAACCTGTCCCAAAGGCAGAAGCTTGATAAGCAGCTGACGCAGTTTGAGGACTGGTTCCACCATATTTGAAGGCACCTAGTACAACCAAGATAACGATCAACAAAGCAAAGACTGGTGTCAAGATTCGTCCGATACGGTCCAAAATCTTTGATGGATTGAGTGAAATCAGATAGGCCGCTGCAAAATACAACACAGTAAAGACGATCAATCCTAGACCTTTATTTGCTTCAGACAAGAGGGGGCTAATCCCAACTTCGTAAGCTGTTGTGGCTGTACGCGGAATGGCAAAGAAGGGGCCAATTGATAGATAGAGGACTGCAAGATAAAGCGTCGCAAACCAAGGTGAGATTTTCTTAGAAATCTCGTGAATGTATCCTTTCGGGTTTAGCGTTCCAATAATAAGTGTCAAGACGGCAATACCGACACCTGAAAAGACAAAACCTGCAATGGCAGGAAGAAAATGTTCTCCAGATAGGGCACCTAGAGAAGGCGGAAAAATCAAGTTCCCCGCACCAAAAAATATTCCAAACAGGAGCAAACCTGTTAGGGCACCTTTTTTAGCCATAAAGAATCTCCTTCATATTTCTAAAATACTGACCTAGTATATCACGAATAAGAGTATGAAAAAAGCATCACGAAGTAAATATTGAATGTTTTCAATATTTTTAAAAATAAGAATTATCTAAAAACAAAATTCTCCTACCTAGTCCACACCAAGTAGGAGAAATGCAAAATTTTAAAGATTTTCAAAGGCCGTCATTCCACCTTGAACATTGATGACCTTGTATCCATACTCCTCCAAGAACTGGCAAGCACGAGTTGACCTCATCCCAGATTTACAAATGACATAATGCAAGAGGTCCTTGTCCAACTGATCATAAGTATCAGCCAATTGACTAAGCGGTAAGTTGTGTGCACCTTCTAAATGAAGCGTCTCGAACTCTTCTACTTCTCTCACGTCTAAGACTGAAAGGGATTCTTTCTGATAGAGCTGGTAAAATTCATCGAAGGCTATTTCTTTCATTCTTTTTCTCCTAAAATCGTTTTAATTCTTTTTTTCAAATCTGGCACCACTTCTGACTCAAACCAAGGATTTTTAGCCATCCAGATTTGATTTCGTGGTGATGGGTGAACCAGAGGGAAAAATTCTGGTAGATAGTCTTTGTAGCGTTTTACCCGTTCTGTTACCTTGCCACTAATTTTCTCATGTAAATAATAGGCTTGGGCATATTGCCCAATCAAAAGTGTCAATTCAATATTTGGACATTCCTTGAGGAGTTGTGGGTGCCATTTTTCGGCAAAGCCTTTACGGGGGGGAAGGTCGCCCGATTTTCCATGTCCTGGGAAATAAAAATCCATGGGAATAACTGCAAACAAGCCCGAATTGTAAAATGTATCTTCATCTACACCTAGCCACTCACGCAGCCGATCACCACTCTTATCCTTCCAATAAATCCCAGCTTCTTGCGTTTTAAACCCCGGAGCTTGACCGACAATATTGATGCGAGCAGTTTTTGGCGCCGCAAAGAGAGGTTCGATTCCACGTTCTGTATAGCTGGCATTCTGCGGATCCGCCATAATGGCTTGCTTGATTCTTTCGATTTGAGACATCTGTTTTCCCTCCAAAAAGAAGTCTAAGCATAAAATCTCAGACTTCTATCGTTTTATTTGATCAATTCATAGATAGCTTCTGCATAGATTGCTGCTGCTCGGAAGAGATCGTCCAAGGCGATAAATTCATTGGCTTGGTGCATAGTGTCAATTGAGTCTGGGAACATCGCACCGTAGGCAACCCCACGTTCTAGCAAACGACCAAAGGTACCACCACCGATGACTTGTTCGTGACCTTGGAGACCAGTTTGTTTTTCATAGACATTCAACAAGGTTTGCACAAGTGGATCTTCCATCGGTACATAGTGAGGTGTATGACCATGGGCAGAGAGGCTAACAGAAGCAACTGGCAAGTTTTCAAGGATTGACTTGATTTGCTCTGGGCTTGTTCCTTTTGGATAACGGAAGTTGAGGGCAATGGTATTGTCAGCACTTGCTTCGTCAAAGCGGAAGACACCCGCATTCATAGAAAGGGCACCCATTTTTTCATCCACATGAGCAACCTTGAGATTTTCACCCTCATGGTCATTCAAGAGAATCTTACCAGCGATGTTAAGGTAGTCTTTTGCAGGTCCCGCAAAGTTAAACTGGCTGAGGAAGAGTGCCAGGTAGGTCGCACCATTGACACCTGAAGCAGGCATAGCACCATGGGCTGATTTACCAATCACAGTCACCTTGTACTGGCCGTTTTCTTCTTGGAGTTCTCCTCTGAGTTTGTGTTCTGCAACAAAGGCATCTAGTTTAGCTTGCAAGTCAGCCAAGTCACCTGAAACGACTGCTGTCGCTGATTCAGGTACCATGTTTTCACGTAAACCACCTGTAAAGCTGTGAAGGCGGGCAGCACCTGCATTTTCACCTGCAAAGTGGAGGTATTCTGTGATATTTCCTTTTTCACCATTGATGATTGGGAATTCAGCATCTGGTGAGAATCCAAAGTCTGGTTTCGCAAGTCCTACATGTTCAAAGTAGTAGTCCATGTCTGCCCAACCTGATTCTTCATCTGTTCCGACGATGAAACGAACTTTTCTAGAAGTTGGAAGCCCCAATTCTTTGATGATTTTCAAACCATAGTAACAAGCTGTTGTAGGCCCCTTGTCGTCTGAAGCTCCACGCGCATAAAGGCGACCGTCTTTGATAGTTGGTGTATAAGGGTCCGTGTCCCAACCGCTACCAGCTGGCACCACGTCCATGTGAGCAAAGATTCCGAGAACTTCTTCTCCTTCACCAAACTCAAAATGTCCTGCGTAGTTATCGACATTCTTTGTTGGATAGCCATCGCGGTCTGCGATTTCAAGGAATTTCTCCAAGGCTTTTACTGGACCAGGTCCAAATGGATGTTGCGCATCTACCTTGCTGTCATCACGTTCTGAGTTGATTTCCAAAAGGCTAAACAAGTCAGCCAAGAGGTCTTCTTTGCGTTTTTCTACTTCTGCTGTAAAATCAATTGTTGTCATTTTTTCTTCCTTCTATCTTTTCTCGATGATTTCATCTACTGGCAAGCGGTAGCTTGGTTCCAATTTTTCGTCTGTATAACCCACTGTAATCAAGAGTTCTGGGCGGAAACGGTCTTCAATGTCCAAAACCTCATTGGCTTTTGATTTGTCAAATCCAAGAATAATGTTAGAACCAATTCCTTGGTCTGTCAGAGCCAGAACCAAGTTCATGGCAACCAAACCTGCATTGAGGGCTAGATAGTCGCTGACTTGTTGTTCACTGTAACGCGCAAACTCGGCAGGCAAATTCTTCATGAAATATTGAAGTTGCTCTTCTGAGAAATTCTTTGCGCCACCAACACGGGCAATCTTGCGGGCACGTTTGGCAAGATCTGTATCTGTAAACAAGGCAATGGTTACTGGCGCTGATGATACCTGCTCAAAGTTCGAACCATAAGCTAATTTTGCCAATTCAGCATTTTTCTCACGAACAACCACAAACTTCCATGGCTGGCTATTGTGGGCACTTGGGGCCAAGGTTGCGATTTCGATAGCCGTACGCACATCTTTGGGATCTACCGGTTTATCAGTAAAATGCTTGGTCGCATGACGTTTTTTATTTAATTCAAGAAATTTCATAATCGATTTCCTTTTCTAATTCTACTGCTTCCATTCTACCATATTTTGAAAGAGCTTGCAGAGATTTTTCATAGGAAAAGCAAGAGCAAAACAAACTGCTCTGTGCAGTTTGTAATAATTATTCTATATCACTCACCATAAAATTAGCAAATGGAATCATACTGAGATAGCTTCTCCGTTGTCACTTCTTCCAACTTTTTCTTTACCTGACCTTTTATGGCCGTATCCATCTGTGATTTTATTTTCCCAATAGCGACTTTTGTCTCCTCCGCACTTTCTCTCACTTTTTCTTTATAGTTGGTTTGCAAAGAATTTTTTTCCTTTAAGATTACTGTCGCCATTGTATAGATTCTATTCCTCTCCATCATGCGATACATCTGACGTAAAGCAAATTCATATTCTTCATCTGTGTAATATTCATTTAATGGTGCGAGCATATGACCTCCTTAAATCTCCGATTGTCTGTTCTAACTCATCTTGCTTTTTACGATAATCTCTATCTAACATCTCTTCATGGTACTGCAATTCATCTTCTCTACGCCTACACGCAAACTGAGAATCCTCCATCAATTGTTGCAAACTCCTATAAAACTGTTCTCCATCTTGGTAACTGTGTTGTCCCTTTTGAAGAAAGACATCCATTTTGCTAGCTTCGTCTTCAATGATTCGGGCAAGGCGGTCTCGACGTTCATAGAGTTCGTTATATTGATTCGTAAAAGTTGCTTTCCGCTTTAGATACTCATCTTCCAAATCATAATGCTCTTTTTCTTTTGCTTTTAACTTTTGGAAGACTAAATCCGACTGTTCCATTTTCTAAATTCTCCTGCCAATTCCTTATCTGTGGCCAGTTTACTCTCAATGACTTGGATAATCTGTTGGTTAAGGGTATCAAACTCTGTGGCTAGTTTTTCAGCCTTTTGATTCATTTGCTCAAAATCTTGCTTAACTGAACCGACAATCGTATCCTGAGTCACACCCGCAGACGCAAAAGTCGATAGAACTTCATCATAACTCAGGTATCGGAAACTACTAAAGTCAAGCTGATTCCATAGTTCTTGTGCTTTTGACACCACCTCTTCTTGAAGGTGCTTGACGTCGTCTGCACCAGCTCGAGCCGCATTAGCCATTCCTTCCCCTAGAGCCATTCCCTGCAAGCTATCCAAGTATATCTCTTCCCTACTTGACAAACCATCTGCCGAGAGGTAGCTTTTAATTTTTTGGTAGCGGTACATACCCGCTGTTGCTTCTGCTAATGCCGTTACTTTGAGATTTGTGACACGTTTTCCATCCAAATCAACTAGCTGGCCATTCTCATCAAATCGCCACTGGGACAAGTTATGATATTCTAACTTGTCACCCCAGTTATCTTTTGCAGGGTAGATGTAGGGAAATATAGCTGTTTGAGTCGTATTTCCCGTAATATTGCCAATAACATCATACTTATGACGGAAATTGCGAAATTGTTCTGGATGTTCTTGCATGTACTTGATTTCTTCTTTCGAAATCAAGTTATGAATATCTGGCCCGTTATACCCAACATTGGCATAACCTCGCTTTAAAGCGACATACATAGCCAGTGACTCTCCAAGCGAATGCCCCGCAGTTGTAATTTTAGCAGAGGGATAAGTTTTTTCGATTTCTTCCGCAAAACTCAGAGCCGTTTGAAATTGAGATTTTCTAAATGTCTTTGTTTTCAAATCCGACAACACCTGTCTATCACCAAATCCTATTGATTGGATATCTGTTTGGATGTCAAGTCGATCATCTTTATTCGTCCCAGCATAGGCAATCACTACATGGCTATAATCCACATTCCCATTTTTATCCACAGGAGCAACCGCCATCGCCTGCATACCGTTGGAGGTGTTGTCTTTTGCACTAAGAACTCGAAAAGTTTGTCCATTTGATTTAAAAATCTTATCGTCTCTCCAAGGTCGTTTTACTTTTCCTGCATCAACATTATAAACTCCATCAACAATATCATTATAATTTTTATCTGTTATTTTCATCACTTGCTCCAATATTTCACTTTAATATTATCTATTGTTTGTTGATTAGTGATTTCATTTTTTTCTTGTAAATTTAATCTTTTATTCCAACTAATTACATAATTGTCAGTTTTATCGTTAAATTTAAAGAAAGTAATTTCCATTTCAAGTTCTTTA
The DNA here is from genome assembly GCF_002386345.1 of Streptococcus oralis. Lineage (NCBI taxonomy): Bacteria > Bacillati > Bacillota > Bacilli > Lactobacillales > Streptococcaceae > Streptococcus > Streptococcus oralis. Next base: position 1,366,085 of record NZ_CP023507.1, read on the forward strand.
TTTAGAGTTAATAACGCAGTTCTTGAACCTGTTGTAGCATTATTTTCTATATCATTAAATTCTATTTCATTGATTCCCTCATAATGATTAACTAAATACAATACCATCCTATCCTGTTCGATTCTCATTTTTTCTTCCAATGTTTTTTCTTTTTGATGATTTAAACTAAACATCACGATTCCTCCTATTACACAAATTACTAAAGCAATAATACCCCATTTTTTACGCTTATTCATTAACACACCTCCTTATATCATTCTATAAAGCAACTAGCCCCAGTTACCTTATAGTATAACATAAACAGCTATTTTAACTAACATTAGCGTAATCCAGCACCGTCACAAACTGAGAATCTACTACTTCGCAGAATTTAGTCCTGAACGAGACTGTAGTTTTTCCCTCCCAAGCCATAAAGACTGTACATCCGTACCAAGATCCTTTATGTCATCTTTATTCGTCCCTGCATAGGCAATCACTACATGGCTATAATCCACATTCCCATTTTTATCCACAGGAGCAACTGCCATCGCCTGCATACCGTTGGAGGTGTTATCTATGGGTTTAGAGATTACTTTAAACCGATCGTTTGCAACTAATCGTCCCTCCTGAATAGGATTACTCACCTTACCAGTGTCAACATCGTAAACATCATCTACTATATATCTATAATCTTCTTCTGTAACCATATAGTTATCTCTCCTCTAAGTAGATAATTTTTACTGCTATATCATACCCAGCTTCTTCTTTGTGTTCTCTCTTTATGAATTCTGTTGGTGAATAATTAGAACTTCTTATTTTCCCATTCTCATTTAAAGAATCTATTTTGACAGATATATCATATTGATTATTTACTTTAGCAGTAATCCTCCAACTCCCGGTGCTTTCATTTTTTTGAAATTCAACAAACTTCACTCTCTCAATCTTTTGTCCATCAGCTAAATCATAGTTACTAACTAAAAACTTTGCTACCCTATCCTGTTCGATTCTCATTTTCTCTTCCAATGTTTTTTCTTTTGGATGATTCAAACTAAACATTATAACTCCTCCTATAATACAGATTACTAAAGCAATAATACCCCATTTTTTACGCTTATTCATTAACACACCTCCTTATATCATTCTATAAAGCAACTTGGTCTTAATTACCTTATAATATAGGACCAATAGCCACTATGGTCTTGTGCATTGAATTCAAGTTTAGCATAGTTCACTTACGATTTCCTTTTCTAATTCTACTGCATCCATTCTACCATATTTTGAAAGAGCTTACAGAGATTTTTCATAGAAAGAAATTGGAACAAGGATGAGTAACCAAACGAAGTCCATCTTTTAAATCAGGGAACCCCTCATCCAGTTCCAACTAATTTTCAGGGATTTAAAGAAACTAGTCTACCTTATATTCTGACTTTATAGTCTCCAAAAATTTCTTCACATCCTCCACATACCCATGCTTTTCAATTAAACTAGCTAAGAGTTCCAGATTGTGCCCCCGATAGTTGTCATCTCGACGTAGTTCTTCATACATTTCGATAAAAGGAAGCCCCTTGGACTTGGCCAATTCTAACTCTGCTTCATAATCATAGGAAACTTTTCGGAATAGAATATTTACCAATTCCCCATTTTCCACTTCTATCACAGCATACTGGGCACGGTGATTTTTTAACTTTTCCCAATCAAAATAGGGCATGCCAATCGTACCTGGATTGATGATTTGTTGCCCTTGACTTCCATAACGAAGCAACTGCTTGTGGACATGACCATAGATTGCCACGTCCGTTTCCTCATCTAGGAGTTGGTCAAATTTCTCTGTATCATTCCCAACAGACAGATCCCCACCATAGTTTTTTTCAGGCAAATTATGAGAAAGAGAAAAGCGCAGCCCCTCAACTTCTTTCTTTTCTAGCAAAGGTAAGCTTCGTAGCCAGTCAATCGTTTCAGGATCCATTCGCTCCATCAAAAACTGGGTCAATCGCATGAGCTGGACTTCCTGTGGGTCTTCCAAGCCATATTGCCCATCTAAAGCCTCAAGGACACAATCATCCCAATTGCCTCGAACACTTGCAGTGATAGGAAGTTCCTTTAACAGAGCGACCAAGTCATTTGCACCTGGACCAGGGAGAAAAATGTCTCCCATGAGCCAGTATTCACTGACTCCTTGTGCTTTAGCATCTGCAATCACTGCTTCTAAGGCAGTCACATTTCCATGAATATCTGATAAAATTGCGATTTTATGGTTCATCATAATCTCCTTTTGTTTGGTAGTCCACTCTTTCTTCCGCCACTTGAGCCAATTCCACTTCTTCCTGAGGGTTCAACTTTCTTTTCACATCTTCTGCGACTGCTCTTGGCACACCCACTTCGACAATTTCATCCACACTAGCTTCCTTGATTTTAGTGAGAGATTTAAAATGCTTCATGAGATTCTGTTTGCGTTTAGGTCCCAGACCGTCAATCCCATCCAGTTGTGAAGAAAAGGAATTTTTTGAGCGCAGTTGACGGTGGAAGGTGATAGCAAAGCGGTGCACCTCATCTTGGATGCGTTGAAGCAGGAAAAATTCCTGAGAATTGCGAGACAACTCCACCACTTCCAGTGGATCTCCGAAGAGCAATTCATGGGTTTGGTGCTTGTCATTCTTTTGCAGACCTGCAATTGGGATATCCAAACCTAGCTCTTCTTGAATAACTTGCTTAGCGATATTGACTTGACCTTGCCCCCCATCAATGACAATCAAATCTGGCGGGGTTAAACCTTCTCGTTGTACTCGACCATAACGTCTGCGAATAACCTCTCGCATACTGGCATAATCGTCTGGTCCAACAACCGTTTTTATCTTGTACTTTCGGTAGTCTTTTTTACTCGGTTTGCCATTGACAAAGACCACCATGGCTGAAACAGGACTGGTTCCCATGATATTAGAGTTATCAAAGGACTCGATACGGACTGGGGTCGGGATTTGGAGCAAGCGTCCCAGATTTTCAATAGCTCCTTGGGTCTTTTCGACTGATTTTTCTAGCAGATTGAACTTCTGCTCCAGACTAACACGGGCATTCTTTATAGCTAAATTGACCAATTGTTTTTTCTCACCACGCTGAGGTTTGAGAATCTTGGTATCCACCAAGGCCTTGACAGCTTCTTCGTCAATATCCTGCGGAATCAATACTTCATTGGGAACCAGGTGAGATTTTTCTTGATAGAATTGTCCCACATAGGTCAAGAAGTCCTCATCCGGATCGTTGTAATAAGGGAAAAGATTGACATCCCGCTCGATGAGTTTTCCCTGACGGACAAAGAAAACCTGAACACACATCCAGCCCTTATCCACATAGTAACCAAAGACGTCCCGATTTTGCAAATCTTTGGCCATGACCCGCTGCTTAGTCCTTAGAGTGCCTATTGCCTGAATCAAATCGCGGTATTCTGCCGCACGTTCAAACTCCATACTTTGCGCTGCCACTGCCATTTTACCCTTAAGATCATCGATGATTTTGTCATCCTGCCCTTTTAAGAAGTCAGAAACCTCCTGAGCCATGGACTTAAAATAGGACTCATCTTTTTTACAGATGGTATGGGCCATACACTGGCCAATATGGTAGTAAAAACAAACCTTTGAAGGCGGGTTGGTACATTTCCGAAAAGGAAAAATCCGGTCCAGTAGTCGCTTGATTTCATTGGCTGCCCCCACATCTGGATAGGGACCAAAGTAAAGACCGCCGTCCTTCTTGACCTGACGGGTGATAATCAAACGAGGATAGCGCTCATTTGTGATTTTGATGAAAGGATAAGACTTGTCGTCCTTGAGCATGATATTGTATTTAGGCTTATTCTCCTTGATCAGGTTGATTTCTAAGAGAAGCGCCTCAATATTAGACTCAGTAACGATAAATTCAAAATCCACAATCTCAGATACCAGAGCCTCTGTCTTGGTATCATGACTGCCACGGAAATAGGACCGCACGCGGTTGCGCAGATTTTTAGCCTTTCCTACATAAATGATAGTGCCGTTTTTATCTTTGTGAATGTAACAACCAGGGCTAGTCGGCAAGAGCTCCAGTTTTGATTTGATCAAGTTGTTCATAGTTCCATTATAGCAAAAAGGCCGTAACAGGACGAACAAAAAGCCCCACCAATCACTTGTTGGAGAAGCTTTGATTTCTTTTAAGATTTCACCGACTTTATCTAGTCGCTACTGGTATAGAGCTCTTGAACAGCCTTCACATCCTGAGGCTGAATCCCATAATAGGAACCTGCTGGCTGCATGACAGAAATTTCGTTGGTATGATCCAATCCGATGGCATGCCCCAGCTCGTGCTCCGCCGTGTGCACGATCCGTTCATAAGAATAACCATAGTTTGGATTGGATAGATAATAGTGATTCAGGCGAACCGTTACAGATATAAATTGTTTGGTTAACAAATTGGTTTGACTCTCGGCTTGACCAGCTACAGCGGTCGATCCATCATTCATCTCACTTGCCACAATATCTGCCTGGCTAGGATCCGCAACCACCTCAAAGGTAAAGGCTCCCGTTTGATTCCAGTTTTTTATGGCTTCTGCATAGGCACCTTGGAAGGTCTCATCCATTTGAGGTTCAATATAGATGCGAGCTGAGGCCTGAGCCCACTTGCCTTCTGCATGTTGGTGACTGTCTGTCTGAGACAAGACTTCCAGCGTTCCCGTCTCCTTCCATTGATTCCAGCCACCTTGACCAATCTTACTCATTTTTTCAACCTGATTGACCGCAGAATGAAAATCACCTGTCAGATACCAAACCACTCCAAAAGCAATGAGCAGTAGAATAACTACAGTCCAAACCAGACGCCAGAAGAAACGCCAAATTCCCAAAAGAAATCGGAAGAATAATCGAATAATCCAGAACATGACGTCCCACCTTTCATAAAAATAAGAACCTATCTTGAAATCACATTCTCCTTGACCAAGATAGATTCTCTATTTTACTGAATAAAACTGAAAGAAACCTAAAACTAAGATAAGCGCTCTTCCAAAACAAAGTCAATTGGTAGAGTAGCTAAAAAACGCTCCAATTGTTTTTCCCAGTAGTACCACTCGTGCTTACCTGGACTATGACTATAGGTCACCTCAAAACCTAGTTTTTTGAGGTTTTTCACTGCGAGGTTATTGGCTGAGTAAAGATAGTCTTGTTCCCCACACCAAGCCCATAGTTTGGTCTTTTTATCGGATTTTGCAGCCATGCTTTCAAGCGAATGAGGACTAGATGTCCAGTCTTTAATCTCTCCAAAAACTCCTCTCCAGTAGGCAAGTGACCCCAGATCCTGACTTTCAGGAGAAAAATCCTGAAAACTGAGCGCACCAGAAAAACTAGCCGCATGAGAAAAACGATTTGTTGACAGAGCGAGTTTGAAGGAGCCGTAACCACCCATGGAAAGACCAGCTATAAAGGTCTTTTCTCGCTTGCTGGTCATATTGGGGAAGAAACGTTTCATGACTTGGGGGAGTTCTTCTGCTAGAGCAGTATAGTAGTTATAGCCATACTGAGTATCTGTGTACCAGCCATTATTTGTATTGGGCATGATAACAATGAGATTGGTTCCACGCAACAAGCGCTCGACATTGGTACGTTTGAGCCAGCTATTTTGGTTTCCTGACATTCCGTGCAAAAGGTAAAGAACAGGAATATCTGTGCAATCTGGTTCAGTCACCCGACTAGCATCTGGATAGAGTACGGTAACGCCCCACTCCATATCCAAAACTTCTGAGTAATACTCAATATTCATAACTGCCATGGTTGTCTCCTTTTACTATTCTATAAGAAAAAGCCGAATTTCGACTTTTTCTGTAGGTATGCTACTTATTATTTTGCTTCCATCACGACTGGCAAGATTGCCGGGCGACGCTTGGTTTGATCAAAGAGGTACTTGGTCAGATTATCGCGAACCTTGCCTTTGAGATCTGCCCAGTCAAAGTCATCACCTTGAAGATACTCTTCTACCGTTTGGTTAATCAATTCTGAACTTTCACGGAGAATATCACGGCTCTTCTTGAGGTAAACAAATCCACGCGTATGAACACGGGCCTTGGCCACAATTTTTTTCTCACGACGGTTGACAGTGATTGCCACGATAAAGATCCCATCCTCAGACAAGACCTTACGGTCACGAAGGACGACATTTCCAACATCCCCGATGGCATTTCCGTCAATCAAGACATCCCCTGCAGAAACTGCTCCAGCTGGAACAAAGTCTCCATGTTCATAAGACATGGTCGTTCCCTTTTTAGGGATGAAAATGCGTTCCGGCAACATCCCAACTGCCATGGCAGCCTTGGCATGCGCATCCAACTCACGGTACTCCCCTTGGATAGGGAAGAGGTAATTTGGTTGCAAAAGATTGATCATCAACTGCAAATCACGCGCATTCCCGTGTCCGGATACTCGCAAGCTTTGGGTAATGAGTTTCACCACACCACCAGCTTGGTAGATCATGTTTTCAACACGCGCCATGACGGCTTCTTTGGCGATAGATGGAGTCGTTACGATATAAACCAAGTCCCCATCTTTGATTTCCACATAGCGGTGGCGTCCAATGGACATCTTGCGAAGTCCATTAATAGGCTCACCCATACGGCCCGTCTCAAGGATAATCAACTCATGGTCTTCAAAACGAGACATTTCTTTTGGTTTAATCAAGAGACTTTCATTAGCTAGAGATAATTTTTTGAGTCGAATCGCAGTGCGGACGATATTTTCAATATCAAATCCAGTCAAAACAACTCGGCGACCTGTATCTGCTGCAGCATCAAAAACCTGCTGGATACGAGAGAGGTTGCTGGCAACTGCTGCAACGATGATACGACCTTCCCAGTCTGCAATGGTCTGGGTAATTTCATCTCCAACTTCACTCTCACTCGCCACCTGGATATTGCTGTCTGCATTGGCTGAATCACTGAGGAGCGCCAAGACACCATCACGACCGATTTCTGCCAAACGAGCAAAATCCGTCGCATAGGATTCGCTAGCTGTCTGGTCAAACTTGAAGTCCCCTGTGTAAACAATGCTACCTTCAGCTGTTTTCAGGACTATTCCCAAACTTTCTGGGATGGAGTGGGTTGTACGGAAGAAGGAAACCACAGTCCCTCCAAAGTCGATCTCCGTATCTTCATCAATCACATGGAAGTCATTGAATTTCTTAACCGTATCATTTCCTTTAACAAAGAGTTTGGCCAACTCAATGGTCAACTCAGAACCAAACACAGGCACCTTAGCCTCTGCCAAAAGATAAGGCAGGGCACCAATGGCATCCGCATGTCCGTGGGTCAAAAAGACCCCTGCGATACGATTGCTATTTTCAAAAAGGTAGTCCATATTTGGAATGACGACATCAACCCCTAGTTGTTCATTTTCAGGGTATTTAAGCCCTGCATCCAAAACAAAAATTGAATTGTCAATCTCAGCGATGTACATATTTTTCCCATTTTCTCGTACACCACCTAGTGTTGTTAAACTAATATTACTCATTTTTCCTCCGAAAATTCATTTATCTTGATTATAGGGCGAATTTACCCTCTTATTCTAAAAGTTCTAAAACTTTCAGCCGAATCTTTTCCTACCATTATACCATTTTTTTGATTATTTTCAAAACGAAGATCGGTTTTTAACTAGAGATTAGTCACTACTGTGAATCGAATTCTTTTACTTTGACTTCTCTTTTGGAGGCTTCATCGAAGATAATAGAACGATTGTACCATCAAAAATACGGATTTTCTGAATCAATTTGATTTCAGATACCTTTCTCGAACTCTAAATTTTTCTTTTAGTTCAAAAAACTTGCTTTTACCTCTCGACTTGAGAACTATTTTCTACAAAGACATGGTTTATCTACATCCAAAAGCGAAAATTTCCTGTTCGCTACAGAATCTAAAAATTTCAGCAATTAGCCATTAAGATGGAGGTTAACGATAGGAAATTTCTTCAAAAAGAAAAAAGACTTAGAAATTCTAAATCTTTTTATCATCTTTAGTTTGGATAGATATAAGTTACGTTACCTAAAAATTCATGAGGATTAAAGAAGCCACGATAATTCGCAATCTGCTTTTGACGTCTGTAGTTTGCTTCCAATACCTGGATAGAGTTTTCACTTTGAACATCTGTTACATAAGCAACGTGTCCATATTCACCACCATCCCAAACGGCGATTGCTCCTACTACTGGAACACTTCCTGTCTTATAACCTTGAGCGCTCGCGTAGATTGCCCACGTGTTGGCATTTCCCCACCAGTTGCTAGCCCAAGGAGCCAATTCTTTCACACCCCATGTACACTGACCAACAGGATAAGAGTTTCCATAGTTTGTCGGAGTCTTTTCGACAACATCCTCTGTATCTGATACCACATTCGCAGTGCTAGCTGGAGCACTGTAGGTAGAGCTAGCCTGAGCGGAACCACTTACTTCCAATACATCGCCTGGGTGGATAGTGTCAAAGATGGTTTTTCCATTCAAAGCTGCCAACTCATGCGGATCCATGCCGTTTGCAGTTGCAATGGCATAAAATGAATCACCGTCTTGGACAACGTAAGAGTTCGCATGAACAGTTTGAGCCCCAACTGTAGCCAAAATAGCGGTAGAAGTCAAACCAAGAGTCAGTTTCGTAACTGTTTTTTTCATAACTATTTTCCCCTTATATTTTCTTGATAAGAAAATCATACTTGATTTACATGTCAGTTCGTTTAGAGTTATATTTTAGTCATGTTACAAAAATTTATACTTTTACTACATAAGGTTTAAAAGCAGACATCGTATAAAGTGATAGAAGAGAATAAAAAAAATGAATCATTTCCCCAACCTTTACATCAGCAAACCATCCAAAAGACTATCCAATCAACCACTCCCACATCAAGCATTTATCCGTCAAAAAGAGACCGAGATAGGTCATCTCAGTCCCTTTCCATCTATTACTCCATTAAAAAATCATAAATTTCTTGAACTGTCCCCAGCGCCATCATTTCTTGGTCTTTAACAATCTGTTTGAGATTTTGGTAAATCTGACTTTCACCAATTTCCCTTTTTGGCGCTTCTTTATTGACTGTCATGACACCATCTTTGATCGTAACAAAGCCCAGCTCTTCAAATACTTGGATCATCTTGACCAGCAAGATTTGTTGGATATTGAGATAAGCCGCCAAATCTTTCAGCTTGTAGCGAATATCAAACTCTGGAAACTGGTAAATGGTCTTGTACAATTTTGCAAACTGTTCTCTAGTCCCGTAACCTGTCAGATAGTAGGCCTTATCGATGTCATTTTTGAAATAGACAGCAGAGAAATCCTGTTCCTGAAAAATGGCCTTCAGCAAGGTAATATCTTCAGGAATGGTTTTCACAACCACAGCATCACTGGTCGCTAATTCTGGTAATTCTCCAGCAAAGTCCAAGACTGGAACCCCTTCTGGCAAGACTGCATTCTTCCCACGAATGTTAAAGAGTTGAACACCCTCCACACGCGCATCCACCATCATCAACTGGAGGGCAGTTTGCCCATTCCATTGGTTGACAGACAAGGTGACTGCCAATTCTAGATTCTTGGTTTGAGCAAACTCTGTTGCCCATCTACCTTGTCCAAAGGCCACCACTTCAAAACTCGCCTCACCCTTGGAAATTTTTAGTTTTAGGTGGACATTTCCTGCTCCCATGGTACGAGCACTTTCGACATGAAAATCCTTGATATAAAAGACAGGTTTCTGATTGTCCATTCCAAAAGGTGCCAAACGTTCAAAACTTTTAACCGTTTCTAAACTAAGGGTCTCCAAGTCCAACTCTTCATCTAGATTTAACTTGTTCTTGCCAACAGCATCTGCACCTTTTTCACGGACATAGTCTTCCAAGACTTGAGATAAATCTGGAAGCTTCTCCACTTCCAGCGTCATTCCAGCTGCACCAGCATGGCCGCCAAAGGCGATAAAGAGGTCTCGATGGGGATCCAGAGCTTCAAAAATATCGACCGCTTCCACACTACGAGCACTGCCCTTGGCACGATCTTCTTCTATACTAAGAACGATGACTGTCTGCCCTAGTTCTTCCAACAAACGACCAGCAACGATACCCAGAACCCCAGGATTCCAGCCTTCCTTGGCCAAAATCTGGACCTTCTTCTCAGGATCTACCATGGTCTTAGCTTCTTCATAGATTGACTGAACGATCTCCTTACGTTCTTCATTTTTCTGGTGAATCATGAGGGCAATCTCATGTGCTTCCTCGTCGTCAAACCCAGTCAACAAATCAATAGCTGGATTAGGATCATCTAAACGCCCCAAGGCATTTAAACGAGGGGCAATCTGAAAGCCAACCGTTTCTTCTGTAACTTCATTCGCAGCAATCCCAGCCATATCCAGCATTTCTTGTAGACCAATACGCTGAGTATGCCCCAGCATTTCCAGACCATATTGAACCAAAATACGGTTTTCATCTGTCAAACTCACCATATCTGCAATGGTACCGATAGCAACCAAATCAAGCAATTCCACTTGCACTTCTTCTAAAAGAGCGCAAGCTAGCTTGAAAGCCACTCCGCATCCGGCCAAATATTTGAAGGGATAATCCGCATCTGGATGCTCAGGGTGAACAATCGCATAGGCATCAGGAAGGGTTTCCGGCATGGAATGGTGATCGGTCACAATGACATCCACACCCATAGTCTGAGCCAATTCAATGGCTTCGTGACCTGCAACCCCATTATCCACTGTCACAATCAAGGAAATTCCCTCTTGCTCGATAAAATATTTATAGACACTGGCATTGGGACCATAGCCATCGGTAAAGCGATTGGGTAGATAAACACGGCACTCAGCGCCAAGCTGTTCCAAACTTTCCTTAACAATCGAAGCTGAAGTCATTCCATCCGCATCGTAGTCTCCATAGATGAGAATGTTTTCCCCTTCTTCAATGGCCTGACGAATCCGTTCTACTGCCTTATCCATATCATGGAGCAGATAGGGATCATGTAAGTCCTCTAAAGAAGGTTCTAAAAACTTCTTGAGACTTTCCTCGTCCTGAATCCCTCTTTCAAATAACAACCGAGCCACTTCAGGACCCAGTCCAGCCTTCTTGGCTATCTTTGTAAAATCCGCATCTTCAACCTGCGGGGCAAACTGCCATTCATAAGTAGGAGTTATCAAAAAAACATCCACTCTTTCTAAGAATTCTATCGTTTCATTATAACATGATTTAGGCATTTTCTCTATCCAGATTGCTTTTTTATAACATTTTAGTGAATTTTTTTCAGATATGATTTGACAAGAACACTCTTTTGTTGTAGAATCATGTTATAAAATCTAACACAAAGGAGATCTCTCATGGCTTTAGTAGAATTTAAAAACGTCGAAAAATATTACGGAGACTACCACGCACTCCGCGACATCAATCTCCGTTTTGAAAAAGGACAAGTTGTTGTCCTGCTTGGACCTTCCGGCTCTGGAAAGTCCACTCTTATCCGTACGATCAATGGTTTAGAGGCTGTTGACAAAGGAAGTCTCCTGGTCAATGGACACCAAGTAGCAGGTGCTAGTCAGAAAGATTTAGTTCCTCTTCGTAAGGAAGTCGGCATGGTTTTTCAACATTTTAATCTTTATCCACACAAAACAGTGTTAGAAAATGTAACACTCGCACCCATAAAAGTTCTAGGAATTGATAAAAAAGAAGCTGAAAAAACAGCCCAAAAATATCTGGAATTTGTAAACATGTGGGACAAGAAAGATTCCTATCCAGCTATGCTATCTGGTGGGCAAAAACAACGGATTGCCATTGCACGCGGACTCGCTATGCATCCGGAACTCCTCCTCTTTGATGAGCCAACATCTGCTCTTGATCCTGAGACTATCGGAGATGTTCTAGCAGTTATGCAGAAACTAGCACATGACGGGATGAACATGATTATCGTTACCCACGAAATGGGCTTTGCTCGAGAGGTTGCGGACCGCATCATCTTTATGGCAGACGGAGAAGTTTTGGTGGATACGACAGATGTCGATGACTTTTTTGACAATCCAAGCGAACCTCGTGCCCAGCAATTCCTCAGCAAAATTATCAACCACGAAAGTGACAAAGTCAAATAAGGAGGCGCTTATGAAAAAGAAACTCTTTTTATCAACATTATTGATTAGCCTTTTCGGCCTTGCTGCTTCCAAACCAGTACAGGCTGATACTAGTGTCGCAGACATTCAAAAAAGAGGCGAACTAGTTGTCGGTGTCAAACAAGACGTTCCCAATTTTGGTTACAAAGATCCCAAGACAGGGACTTATTCTGGTATCGAAACGGACCTGGCCAAGATGATTGCAGACGAACTCAAGGTCAAGGTTCGCTACGTTCCTGTTACCGCTCAAACCCGTGGTCCACTACTAGACAACGAACAGGTCGACATGGATATCGCAACCTTCACCATCACAGATGAACGTAAAAAATTATACAACTTCACCAGTCCCTACTATACGGACGCTTCTGGTTTTTTGGTCAATAAATCCGCCAACATCAAAAGCATTGAGGACCTAAACGGTAAAACCATTGGGGTTGCTCAAGGATCCATCACCCAACGCCTGATTACTGAACTGGGTAAAAAGAAAGGTCTAACCTTTAAATTCGTCGAACTTGGTTCCTACCCAGAATTGATTACTTCCCTTCACGCTCACCGTATTGATGCCTTTTCCGTGGACCGCTCTATCCTGTCAGGCTACATTAGTAAACGGACAGAACTACTAGATGATAGTTTCAAGCCATCTGACTACGGTATCGTCACCAAGAAATCAAATACCGAGCTAAACGACTATCTTGATACCTTGGTCACTAAATGGAGCAAGGACGGTAGTTTGCAGAAACTTTATGACCGTTACAAGCTCAAACCATCTAGCCATACCGCAGATTAAGGAGGACACCCCATGACAGATTTATCATCTTGGACAGCCTATTTTCAGGATTTTGGACAATTTTTCAATGGTTTCCTCTTCACTCTTGCCCTAGCGATTGGTTCCTTTATCCTCGCCATGGTTTTGGGCATCTTCTTTGGAGCCATGTCAACAAGCAAACGCCCAGTCTTGCGCGTTTTGGCTCGTATTTTTGTCGAATTTTACCAAAATACTCCCCTCTTGGTGCAGTTTGTCATTGTCTTTTATGGTTTGCCTCTTATCAGTGAACACACCATCATGATTCCGATTTATTGGACAGCTGTACTCTGCGTGGGACTCTATCACGGCGCCTATATCGCTGAGGTTATTCGTTCAGGGATTCAGTCTATTCCTAGCGGTCAAATGGAGGCCGCCTTGTCGCAAGGTTTTACCTATATCAGTGCCATGCGCTTGATTATCTTGCCTCAGGCCTTCCGTATCATTCTCCCACCTTTGACCAACCAAATCGTCAACCTCATCAAGAACACCTCTACAGTTGCCATCATCTCTGGAGTAGACTTGATGTTTGTGACCAAGTCTTGGTCGGCTCTCAACGGAAACTACATCCCAGCCTTTTTAGGTGCCGCTCTTCTCTACTTTGCCCTATGCTTCCCTGTTGCCCAGTTTGGTCGCAAGATGGAGCAAGCCAACAAAAAAGCCTATTCACTTTAGGAGGTTACTATGGAATCTATTTTAGAAGTTTTGACCCCAGATAACCTAGTCTTTATCTTTAAAGGATTTGGCTTGACCCTCTACATTTCTCTGATTGCTATCGTCCTCTCGACCCTTATCGGAACAGTACTAGCCGTCATGAGAAATGGGAAAAATCCTGTCTTACGGATCATCTCCAGCATTTATATCGAGTTTGTACGTAACGTTCCCAACCTCCTCTGGATTTTCACCATCTTTTTGGTGTTTAAGATGAAGTCTACACCAGCTGGTATTACTGCCTTTACCCTCTTTACCTCAGCAGCCCTGGCTGAGATTATCCGAGGCGGCCTCAATGCCGTGGACAAGGGCCAGTACGAAGCAGGAATGTCGCAAGGATTCACCTCTGCGCAAATCCTCTACTACATCATTCTCCCACAAGCGATCCGCAAAATGTTGCCAGCCATCATTTCTCAGTTTGTAACCGTGATTAAGGATACCAGCCTTCTCTACTCTGTTATCGCTCTACAAGAACTCTTTGGCGCTAGCCAAATTCTCATGGGCCGTTATTTCGAACCAGAGCAGGTCTTCAGTCTTTATATCCTGATTGCCTTGATTTACTTTATCTTTAACTTTGCCATTTCTAGCCTGTCTCATAAGCTAGCAAAACGTTGGCAACAAGCTGCAGAATAAAAACGAAATGTGAACTCGAAACAAGGGTTCACATTTTTTGCTATAAATGAAAAAGAGCAACTCAATGCTATGCAAACGTTTTACTTTTTGGTAAAATGACTTTAAAACCATAAAGCAAGGAGAAAAATCATGATCCACGAACTTTGCAAAGAATTCTCTCAACTGGAACAAGTAGAAGCTATTGCTCTTGGTGGTTCTCGTGCAGGACAAGCCTGCGATCAAAACTCTGATTATGACGTTTATGTCTATCTCAACTCTCCTATTGATGAGGCGACTCGTCTAAAAATTTTGAGTAAATACTGCTCCTATATGGAAATTGGAAACCAGTTTTGGGAGTTAGAGGACGACTGTGTACTAAACAACGGTATTGAAATCGAGTTGATTTATCGTTCGCTGGAGTCGTTTGAACAAGAATTGAACTCAACCGTTTTTCAGCATCAAGCCCAAAATGCCTATACAACTTGCATGTGGCATAATCTACTCCACAGCAAGATTCTATACGACCCGAATGGACACTATGCTTCTCTCCAAAAGACTTACCAGATTCCCTATCCACAGGAACTCAAAAAACATATCATCGAAAGGCAGTTCCTTTTGCTAGACCAAGCCATGCCTGCCTTCTCTCATCAAATAGAAAAAGCTATCAAGCGTCAAGATCTTCTCAGCATGAATCATCGTACGAGTGAATTTTTTGCTTCCTACTTTGACTTGTTATTTGCGCTCAATGAGCAAACCCATCCTGGTGAAAAACGAATGTTGGAGTACGCAAAGACCCATTGTACACTCCTCCCTAAGCAATTTGAAGAAACTATTCGCAAGTATTTCCAACTACTCTACCAACCGCAACAAGGAGAACAAGCGGTCGTAACCTTGCAAACTATCCTGAAGGAACTAAAAGCCATTTTGCCATAGACCAAAAAGAAAATGTGAACCTGAAACTGAGGCTCACATTTTTCTTTATAGTTTACCGTAAAGAATCTAGTACACTTTACCACAATTCTTCTTGCCCAACTCATAAAAAGAGCGGCAATAGAAAAAGAGAACCTTAGTCCTCTTACTTAGACAGTTTATTCTGAGCATCTGCCACAACCTGAGCCAGACTTGTCTGACGCAGTTGGTTTTCCATAGCTGCTTGAACATCAAACAACTTTTGGTCCAAAACTGCATGGATATTCGCACCAATTGGGCAATTAGGATTTGGATTGTCATGAAAACTAAAGAGCTTACCGGATTTTCCTAAACACTCCACAGCTTGGTAGACATCCAACAAACTGATCTCTTGAAGGTCTTTTATTATCTCAGTTCCTCCCGTACCACGAGCAACTGAAATCAATCCAGCTTTTTTGAGTTGCGATAAAGTCTTACGGATAATGACTGGATTGACTCCGACACTGGCCGCAAGAAAATCACTAGTTACCTTACTGTCTGTATCCTGCATTGCAATAATAATCATCATATGAGTCGCAATTGTAAATCGGCTTGAAATTTGCATCTTCTTCTCCTTTCATTGATATTTTATTCATCTTTTCCCGTATAAACATTATACCTTTTTTGCTTATCCTGTCAAATATTAACAAATGATTACCTTCTCCATGCAAAAAGTCCTGTATCCCTCTTGACAACCAGAACGGTAGAGGGCATACAAAGACTTATTTTTTATGCAATTTTACGGACAATCCCTTTTGTTTTATGACTTGACCAGACTGAGCTGATAGACACCCCAGCACCAACTAAGGTAAACACAGCTAACATAGCTAGATTATAAAAATAGTTATCTGGAAAATGACCGCTAAAGATTAAATCATTCACCACTCGGAAAGCAAAGGCAAACTCAACCCCTAGTTTGGCAACGACTTCCATCGCCAAATCAATTTGATTGACTAGAAAGACAGTAATCACCATCCAAATAGAGGAAATCACAATCCCCTTTCGAGATACCTTTCTTCCAAGGATTTCATATCCTTTAATGGTACAAATCCCCAGAACAACACCCGCTACCATAGCTACATAACCTAGACGAGCGATAAATAGAGCAACTGCTCCACCAATCAAGGCTCCCAGCAAGGCACCAACTGCTCCAAGAAGAACATTTTCCTTTTTATTTTGATAAGAATCCACCTCGATTTGAAGATTGCTCTTCAGCAATTGATAGCTTTCCTCGTTGATAAGTAAAATTGAATCACCTAATTGATAGAGACCAACGGGACACTCCTGACCGCTATAGGCACACACTTGGACGAAATGATGGGTTTCAAGGAAGGCAACGAGGTCTGTTATGAGCGTCTGTAACTTTTCAATTGTTTTGGATTTGCGCATGGCACCTTTTACGACAAAAGAAACAAGGTACTGGTTGATGGACAAGGTCGACAAGTTTGGAAGAGATTCACTCTTAAACTCATCCCAAACCAATTCATTTTCTTCTGAATCCGCAGGATTGCCATTCAAACTCACACTGACACAAAGTCGAAACTGATTTTTCACGTCAGTTTCTTGCAGGAAAAGTAAATAGCCTGACTGCGTGCCATAAATACTACGCGAATCTTCGTCAAATTGCAAGCCCAACTCCGAGGCAATAGCGTGTAACTCTTCTGGTTTCATTATCTGTCTCCTCTTATTTTGAATATCAATTAGTATGAGATTCAAATTAGTTATATTCCGTTATTCTAACATAAATTTGAGAAGCCGTCAATTCGTATCCAGTTCGACTTATCGGGAAACAGCAGTCCCTAGACTCTCTGATTTCTGACTAGAAAACCTCTTAAAACCAATCTTTCTTGTCTCTTTCCATCCAAAGCTCAACATCCTGATCATAACCTTCTTGTTCACTAATCTGACCTAACAGTTCGTGATTATGAGTATGGTGAATCCCATTTACCAAACTTTCATAGTAGACCTGAAAATAGGGGAGCTTCAAATCTTTAGCCAACTGCAATTCAGCTTCTACATCATAATCCACTCGACGAAAATCAACATCAGACAAACCTGCCTCATCAAACTCTAAGATCATATACTGGGCCCGCAGGTCCTTACGCAACTTCGCATCTAGAAAGAAAGGTTGTCCAATGGAACCTGGATTAAGAATCAACTGTCCATCACTTCCGTAACGAAGCAACTGTTGGTGAATATGGCCATATACTGCGATAGAGGCGTGTGGATTCGTCACCAATCTATCAAAATCTTCTTGCTTTCCCGTATGGATCAACTCTCTTCCCCAGTTTTTATCAGGGAGATGGTGAGTGATTCCCACCATCAAATCACCAAACTGACGATGAACTTGCATAGGTTGATTATTGAGGTCTTCGATTTCTTCAGGGCTGACCTCCTCTAAGATGTACTGACTTTGACGCAGGAGATAACGATGGCTCGCTTTTGTAGGGTCTAACTTGCGATGCAGGCCTCGCCAGAGACTATTTTCCCAATTACCAAGAACTCTTACTGTAATAGGCAAACTTGCTAAAAGATCAAAGATCCTTCTACGTCCTGTTCCTGGCATCAGAATATCCCCTAAAAGCCAGTATTGGTCTACCTCTGCCGCTTTAGCATCAGCCAGTACAGCTTCCAAAGCTGTCGTATTTCCATGTATGTCTGAAAGAACTGCTATTTTGGTCATTCTTTCTCCTTACCCTTTTACTTCTTTTGTTAGTATTATAACAGAAAACACTCGAAAAGATCACTATCACTGATCAATGGATTAAATTGTAAGAGCCTCCAAATCGTGCTATAATATAAGTAGAGATTTCCCCTTCATTTAGGATTATGTGGTCTACAATATCTCTCAATTTTTCCAGATTGGAGGACTATTACCATGCGGAATTATCTTAAGTATATCCCATACTACCTTGTCATTTTCTTCCTTTACTGGCCACTCTATGAACTCCTCTCTCTATGCATCTCTGACCCATATACACTGAAGGGACTGTACATTTATAACATCATCCTCTTCTCACCTCTGGTAACCTTTATCGTATCCCTTCTTTATAGCTACCGTTTCCAATTCTCACTTTGGTGGCTACTCGGTATTGGTCTGCTCTATTGCTTTACCATCATCACCTTTGGCGAATTCATCCTGCTTTACTTCCTAGCCTATGAGCTCTTTGCCCTACTTGGCTTGGTTTCTGGTATGGGGATCAAGCATCTCTTCCAGCGAGCGAAAAACAAAAAAATTATACAAAAACCTTGAAAATTCTCGCAATCATGCTATAATAATGCATAGAGACAAGTCACTTAGTCCCTTTCTACTAGAGAGTGCGTGGTTGCTGGAAACGCATAGAAAGCCTAAACTGATACTACTCTACTGACTTTTATGCAAACATAAAACGGTGGCTACGTTAAAGCCAATCAGAGGTGTCCCTCTTTTTTGAGGAACATAAATGAAGGTGGAACCACGTTGCGACGTCCTTTTAGGATGTCGTTTTTTGTTTGGTCAGAAGGAGGAAGAACGATGCTTTATATGATTGGCGGATCGCCTTGTAGTGGAAAGTCAACAATTGCCTCACTTCTTGCTAGACAGTATCAACTACTTCATATCAAACTGGATGATTTGGTAGAAGAGATGATGAGTCAAGCAAGTGCAGACTCACAGCCAATTTGCCTTCTTAGGAAGGATAGAAATCCAGAACAAATCTGGATGAGAAAGCCAGAAGAGATGGCAGATGAAGAATGGTGCTTTTATGAAGAGATTTTTCCATATGTAAAATCTTACTTGATAAAAAAACAAAACAGACCTCTCTTGGTGGAGGGAGCAGGACTTTTGCCTCACTTGGTAAAGGAGCTTGAATGTCAAGCATCATCCTATCTATGCTTGACTCCGACAGCTGATTTTCAAAAAAAGCATTATATACAGAGAGAATGGGTTCCTTATGTCTTAGAGGGTACAACCAACCCCGAACAAGCTTTTGAAAACTGGATGCAACGAGACATTCTTTTTGCTCAAATGGTTCGTAAGGAAGCGGTGCTATTAGGCTATCCTAGTCTCGTAACAGATGGTAGTCAATCAGAGAATCAGACTGCGGAAGAAGTTGCTCGGCTCTTAAAATTGTCCAACAAAAATAGAATAAATATTTAAGGAGAAAACCATGATTAAGATTACTTTCCCAGATGGCGCTGTTCGTGAATTCGAATCTGGCGTTACTACTTTTGAAATTGCCCAATCTATCAGCAATTCCCTAGCTAAAAAAGCCTTGGCTGGTAAATTCAACGGCAAACTCATCGACACGACTCGTTCTATCACTGAAGATGGAAGCATCGAAATCGTGACACCTGACCACGAAGATGCCCTTCCAATCTTGCGTCACTCAGCTGCCCACTTGTTCGCCCAAGCAGCTCGTCGCCTTTTCCCAGACATTCACTTGGGAGTTGGTCCAGCTATTGAAGATGGCTTCTACTACGATACGGACAATCAAGCTGGTCAAATCTCCAACGAAGATCTTCCTCGTATCGAAGAAGAAATGAAAAAAATCGTCAAAGAAAACTTCCCATCTATTCGTGAGGAAGTCACTAAAGACGAAGCACGTGAAATCTTCAAGAACGATCCTTACAAGTTGGAATTGATCGAAGAACACTCAGAAGACGAGGGTGGTTTGACTATCTACCGTCAGGGGGAATACGTGGACCTTTGCCGTGGCCCTCACGTTCCATCAACAGGCCGTATCCAAATCTTCCACCTTCTTCATGTAGCAGGTGCTTACTGGCGTGGAAATAGCGACAACGCGATGATGCAACGGATCTACGGTACAGCTTGGTTTGACAAGAAAGACTTGAAAAACTACCTTCAAATGCGTGAAGAGGCCAAAGAACGTGACCACCGTAAACTTGGTAAAGAGCTTGACCTCTTCATGATTTCACAAGAAGTTGGTCAAGGACTTCCATTCTGGTTGCCAAACGGTGCGACGATCCGTCGTGAATTGGAACGCTACATCGTCGACAAGGAGTTGGCTTCTGGCTACCAACACGTTTACACTCCACCACTTGCTTCTGTAGAGCTTTACAAGACTTCTGGGCACTGGGATCATTACCAAGAAGACATGTTCCCAACCATGGATATGGGTGACGGCGAAGAATTTGTCCTTCGTCCAATGAACTGCCCTCACCACATCCAAGTCTTCAAACACCATGTTCACTCATACCGTGAATTGCCAATCCGTATCGCTGAAATCGGTATGATGCACCGTTACGAAAAATCTGGTGCCCTCACTGGTCTCCAACGTGTTCGTGAAATGTCTCTCAACGACGGTCACCTCTTTGTCACTCCTGAACAAATCCAAGAGGAATTCCAACGTGCTCTTCAGTTGATTATCGATGTTTATGAAGACTTCAACTTAACTGAATACCGCTTCCGTCTCTCTCTACGCGACCCTCAAGATACTCACAAGTACTTTGACAACGATGAGATGTGGGAAAATGCCCAAACCATGCTTCGTGCAGCTCTTGATGAAATGGGCGTTGACTACTTTGAAGCTGAAGGTGAAGCAGCCTTCTACGGACCAAAATTGGATATCCAGGTTAAAACTGCCCTCGGTAAAGAAGAAACCCTTTCTACTATCCAGCTTGACTTCTTGCTTCCAGAACGCTTCGACCTCAAATATGTTGGAGCAGATGGTGAGGAACACCGTCCAGTCATGATTCACCGTGGGGTTATCTCAACCATGGAACGCTTCACAGCTATCTTGATTGAGAACTACAAGGGTGCCTTCCCAACATGGCTGGCACCACACCAAGTAACCCTCATCCCAGTATCTAACGAAAAACACGTGGACTACGCTTGGGAAGTGGCTAAGAAACTCCGTGACCGTGGTGTCCGTGCAGACGTAGATGAGCGCAATGAAAAAATGCAGTTCAAGATCCGTGCTTCTCAAACCAGCAAGATTCCTTACCAATTGATCGTTGGTGACAAGGAAATGGAAGACGGAACAGTCAACGTTCGTCGCTACGGACAAAAAGAAACACAAACTGTCCCAGTAGATGAGTTTGTCGTAGCAATCCTTGCTGATATTGCCAACAAATCACGCGTTGAGAAATAATACTCTTCGAAAATCAAATTCAAACCACGTCAACGTCGCCTTGCCGTACTCAAGTACAGCCTGCGGCTAGTTTCCTAGTTTGCTCTTTGATTTTCATTGAGTATAAGAGCCTAGCATAAAAGCCTCCATTCGGAGGCTTTTTCTCATTTATGTTTACTCAATAACGAGCTTCACTTCAGCGAATTTAATCCGTACGGTTGTTCCTTTTCCAACCTCAGACTCGATGCGAATCTGGTGGCCCAGTTCTTCAGAAATTTTCTTAGATAGATAAAGTCCAAGTCCAGACGACTGCTGGGTCAAACGCCCATTGTAGCCTGAAAAGCCACGTTCAAAGACTCGGAGCACATCGCTGTTTTTTATCCCGATTCCCGTATCCTTGATACAGAGCTCCTGACCTTCCATATAAATCTCTAGCCCACCATCTTTGGTGTATTTAAGGCTATTTGAAAGGATTTGTTCAATGACGACCAACAACCACTTCTTATCGGTCACGATGATTTTGTCAAGGTCATGTAGATTGAGCGCCAGTCCTTTTTGGATAAAGAAAAGGGCATACTTGCGAACCACTTCCTTCACCAGATCCTCCACTTGAACCTTTTCAAATACCAAGTCATCGTGGAAGCTTTCCAAACGAAGATACTGCAACACCAGATTGGTATAGGAGTCAATCTTAAAGATTTCCTGTTCCAGTTGCTGCTTGGCCTCACGATCAGAGACTTCTGCTACCAAGAGACGACTCGCTGCAATGGGGGTCTTGATTTGATGAACCCACAAGGTGTAGTAGTCCAGCAAATCCGTAAGCTTACTTTGGGCTTCCGACTTCTTTTGATACAATTCAGACTCACGCTCTTCGAGCTTTTCTGCTAGCGCACATTCCAGAGGAGACTTGGGGTCTCTCTCAGCATAGAGTACTTCCTGACGGTAAACCTGAGCTTCTGCAAATATATCCCAAGCTAAAAATAAGAAAGTCAAAAAACTACTGAGCAGAAAGAAATAAAGAAAATAAGTTCCTAGACTAGCAAATAAAAACTGAAAGAGAAGGACGAGAAAGCCTAATGAAAAAATATAGGCAAAAACGCGACTGCGAGAACGCAGATAGGCTAGAAAAAATGATTTCCAATCAAGCATGTTTCAGTCCGTATCCTATCCCTTTCTTGGTTTCGATAAAGCCTGCCAATCCTTGTTCCTCCAACTTTTTACGCAGGCGAGCAACATTGACAGACAAGGTATTGTCATCGATGAAAAAGTCGCTATTCCAGAGTTCCCGCATCAGGTCATCACGCGCCACGATATTGCCAGCATGTTCAAACAAGACCCGCAAAATTTGAAATTCATTCTTGGTCAAACTCAGAACTTCCCCTTGATAGTGCAAGTCCATGGACTTGGTATTGAGGATCACACCCGCATACTCTAGCAGACTTTCATCACGGCCAAATTCATAGGAACGGCGCAATAAGCCCTGAACCTTGGCCAGGAGCACCTGCTGGTCAAAAGGCTTGGTCACAAAGTCATCTGCCCCCATATTGATCGCCATGACAATATCCATAGCCTGATCTCTCGAAGAAAGAAACATGATGGGTACCTTGGAAATCTTGCGAATCTCTTGACACCAGTGGTAACCATTAAAAAGAGGCAGACCAATATCCATGAGGACCAAATGAGGTTCTGACTGAACAAAAAGACTCAATACTTCCATAAAATCTTCTACCAAAACGACCTCAAAACCCCACTCAGAGAGCAGTTTCCCAACTTGTTGCCGAATAACTTGGTCATCTTCTACTAGTAAAATCTTGTGCATGCGCTCCTCCTTTGTTATTTCTCAAAGTATCAAAACCCTTCATATCAGATTTACGGATCAGTATCTCATACTGTTTAGCAGCCTATTTCCCAAATCCAGATCAGAAAACAGATGCTAAATAGAGAATATTCCCACTGATATCATACCTTATTTTTAATTATAGTTCCAGCCTTATCCTATATTTTCCTTTTTGTGCTCATTTAGTTAGCATTTCTTTAACTTATTTAATAGATCTAGCCTTCTTATTGACAAGCTAGCCATGATTTGTTAGAATATGAATGAACAAATGAATTTATTCATTCATGAAACAAAGGAGGTTAAATCATATTGGACAAAAAACAATCTTTAAAGACAGCAGCCTATGAAGTTTTTTCGAAAAAAGGTTACAAGGCAACAGGTATTTCAGAAATTGCTAGGCAAGCTGGTGTTGCAGTTGGTTCTTTTTATAACTATTACGAGAGTAAAGAAGCCATTTTTCTAGACATCTATATAGATGAAAACAACCGTGTTCGCCAAGCTATGATCGAAGAACTGGATTGGGAAATTGACATGATCGACCTCATTGGTCAACTATTTGCTCAGTCCAGAACTCTCGTTTCTTCCAATAAAATCCTTGCAGAATGGTACAATCCTGCCATCGCAGATGAGTTGCACAGCTACTATTCCTCGGAAGAAGGCAAAGTCGCAAATCCTTTTCATCAGTTTCTAGTTAAAACTTTTACAAATCGTATGCAGGCTGAAGGGTACTCGCCAGAAAAGATTCAAGATATTTTACAGGTTTATAATCTGTTTTACTATATGGATATGCATATCACGGAAAAAGATTTTCCAGATATTGGCAAAACTGTTGAAATACTTGCAACCAACTTCATTAAAGGAGTTCTAAAATAAAGAATGGATTTCTTTATTTTTTGAAAAGATATGAATGAATTATTTTTTAGTTCATTCATAATATTAAGAACAGGAGTCATAAAAAATGAAAAGAGGTAAAAAAATGTTTATTATCATTCTATCAACACTTGGAGCGCTATGTATTATAACTTGGGGTGCCATCGCTTATCTTGGACGAAGCCAGACATTATCGATAAAATCCATCGAAAACCCCAGCGGAGATCTATATTTAATTCATATCACAAAACCGAGTCATCAAATTTGGAAAGCTGGGGCTTATGCTAAGTTTACACTCCCTGATACCTCGTCCGCTGCTAGGAAAAACGAAGCCAAGGGTGAGCAGACCAGTCGATGGCTAACCATTGCCTCCACACCTGATGAAGATGAAATTCTCATTTTGACTCATAATAGTGGTAGCCGCTTTAAGAACACCTTGACACATTTACCGGCTGGCAGTGAGATTGAGATGAGTTGGTTGGATTCCTCTTTAACCATTAAAGATACGAATCAGCCACTAGTTTGCTTTGCATCTGATGTCGGCATTTCTGCTCTACGCCCCCTTATCAAAGAATGGGCTGGTAAATGTCCGATTATTCTCAACCATTTTGACAAAGGAGTTACTATTTTCGATAATGAGATGAAAGAACTGGCTCAAAAAACATCGAATTTTACTTATAAAACTAGCGATGAA
Source organism: Streptococcus oralis (assembly GCF_002386345.1). Classification (NCBI taxonomy): domain Bacteria; kingdom Bacillati; phylum Bacillota; class Bacilli; order Lactobacillales; family Streptococcaceae; genus Streptococcus; species Streptococcus oralis. The sequence goes on from NZ_CP023507.1 coordinate 1,390,727, forward strand.
CTTTCTCAAAGTCAAGAATTTTTAAAACGTGCTATTGATGAATACGGCAATCAAGCCAGCTATCTCATCACAGGTCAGCCTGATGATGTAAATGAGATGAAGAATTTTTTAAAGGAAAATGGGATTGATAACAAAAACATACAAGTAAGCTCGTTTAGAGGTTTGAAATAGGAGCAATCTATCTTCTATGTATTTCAATCAAACCCTACTAGCTAATTCTAGGTAAATGTGGTAGGATAAACATAGAGAAAGGAGCTTTTATGGCCAATATTTTTGACTACTTAAATGATGTAGCATACGATTCCTTTTATGACCTCCCCGTGAACGAGTTAGATGTTCTTGCCTTGACTGAATTAACCTATCTTCCTTTTGATGATGTAGTTACCCAAGAACCAAAGCGCCTCATAGATCTTGCACCTCAAATCCCTAGAGACACGACGATGTTGACCAATAAGAACCGCCTCCAGTTGTTGGATCAACTCTCTCAACACAAACGCTTTAAAAATTGCAAGCTATCAAATTTTATCAACGATATTGATCCTGAATTGCAAAAACAGTTTGCAGCCATGACCTATCGTATCAGTCTCGATACTTATTTGCTTGTTTTTCGTGGGACGGATGATAGTATCATCGGTTGGAAAGAAGATTTCCATATGACCTATATGAAGGAAATCCCTGCTCAAAAACATTCTCTCCAGTATTTAGAGAACTTTTTTGCTCAACATCCTAATCAAAAGGTTATTCTAGCAGGACATTCAAAAGGGGGCAATCTAGCTGTCTATGCTGCCAGTCAACTTGATCCAAACTTACAGAAAAACATTGTCGCTGTCTATACTTTTGATTCCCCTGGGCTTCACAAGGAACTAACCGAAACACCTGGCTATCAAAACATGATGGAAAGAACGAAAGTATTTGTCCCACAAGGTTCTATCATCGGGATGATGCTGGAAATTCCGGACAAAAAAATCGTCGTTCGAAGCACCTCTCTAGGTGGCCTTGCTCAGCATGACACTTTTAGTTGGCAGGTTGAAGACAAACACTTTGTCCAACTGGACGAGACCAATAGTGACAGCCAGCAAGTCGATACCACCTTCAAGGAATGGGTTGAAACAGTCCCTGACGAAGAACTGCAGCTCTACTTTGACCTCTTTTTTGGAATTATTCTTGATGCAGGCATCTCCTCTATCAACGACCTTTCTTCCTTCAAGGTCATTGAACACATTCATCATCTCTTTGTCCAAGCCCAATCCCTCACTCCCGAAGAAAGAGAAACCATGGGACGCTTAACCCAACTCTTGATTGATACCCGTTACCAAGCTTGGAAAAATCGAGTATAGACAAAAAAACCAACTAACCTAATGATTAGTTGGTTTTTTGTTTAAGAAACTAATGGATACTACTTAGAATCTCGAGTATAGAATTAGTCTTCTTTTTTCTTGCGAGACACAAGTCCAAATCCGCTCATCAAACCAAGTACTCCTAGAGCTGCCAAAGCTGCATGATCTTCCGTACCAGTATTAGGTAATTCTTTGGTTGCTTTAGTAGTTGGAGATTGCTCAGTCGGCTTTTGTTGAGGGTCAGTAACAACTTTTTCGTAGACATGTTCTGTGTCCCCGTTTGGAAGTTTCTTAGTCTCTACGAAGCGGTAACCTGGAATATCTTTCTTAGGTTGTTCGCCGTCTTCGGTTGGATAACCTGGAATGTCATTCCCTTCCTTATCCTTATGACTGGTCTTCACTTTTTCGTAGACATGTTCTGTGTCCCCGTTTGGAAGTTTCTTAGTCTCTACGAAGCGGTAACCTGGAATATCCTTCTTAGGTTGTTCGCCGTCTTCGGTTGGATGACCTGGAATGTCATTCCCTTCCTTATCCTTGTGGCTGGTCTTAACCTTCTCATAAACGTGTTCTGTGTCGCCGTTTGGAAGTTTCTTAGTCTCTACGAAGCGGTAACCTGGAATATCTTTCTTCGGTTGTTCACCGTCTTCGGTTGGATAACCTGGAATGTCATTCCCTTCCTTATCCTTGTGGCTGGTCTTAACCTTCTCATAAACGTGTTCTGTGTCACCGTTTGGAAGTTTCTTAGTCTCTACGAAGCGGTAACCTGGAATATCTTTCTTCGGTTGTTCACCGTCTTCGGTTGGATAACCTGGAATGTCATTCCCTTCCTTATCCTTGTGGCTGGTCTTAACCTTCTCATAAACGTGTTCTGTGTCACCGTTTGGAAGTTTCTTAGTCTCTACGAAGCGGTAGCCTGGAATATCTTTCTTCGGTTGTTCACCGTCTTCGGTTGGATAACCTGGAATGTCATTCCCTTCCTTATCCTTATGACTGGTCTTCACTTTTTCGTAGACATGTTCTGTGTCACCGTTTGGAAGTTTCTTAGTCTCTACGAAGCGGTAACCTGGAATATCCTTCTTAGGTTGTTGGCCGTCTTCGCTTGGATAACCTGGAATTTCATTGCCTTCCTTATCCTTGTGACTAGTCTTCACTTTTTCGTAGACATGTTCTGTGTCGCCGTTTGGAAGTTTTTTGGTCTCTACGAAGCGGTAACCTGGAATATCTTTCTTAGGTTGTTCGCCGTCTTCGCTTGGATAACCTGGAATTTCATTCCCTTCTTTATCCTTGTGACTAGTCTTCACTTTTTCGTAGACATGTTCTGTGTCGCCGTTTGGAAGTTTTTTGGTCTCTACGAAGCGGTAACCTGGAATATCTTTCTTAGGTTGTTCGCCGTCTTCGCTTGGATAACCTGGAATTTCATTCCCTTCCTTATCCTTGTGACTAGTCTTCACTTTTTCGTAGACATGTTCTGTGTCACCGTTTGGAAGTTTCTTAGTCTCTACGAAGCGGTAGCCTGGAATATCTTTCTTAGGTTGTTCGCCGTCTTCGGTTGGATAACCTGGAATGTCATTGCCTTCCTTATCCTTATGACTGGTCTTAACCTTCTCATAAACGTGGACCACATTGCCTTTTTCATCAACCTTAGTTTCAACAATTTTATATCCTGGAATATCTTTCTTAGGCTGCGAACCATCTTCACTTGGTGCTAGGATATTTCCTTTAGTATCAACAAATGAAGTATTCGGACGTACAGTAGGGATGTATTTAGCTGTAATCGGGGTTCCATTCTTATCAACACGTTTAACTGTTACTCCAGTTGCTCGACCTACAAATTCTGGCTCTGGTGTGAAAGTAACTTTTCCAGCTTCATCAATAGTATATGTACCCTCGCCTGGTACCTTCTTCTCTGTTGTACCATCGTCAAAGGTCGGCTTAACTGTTTCATCAATTTCTACCGGAATTTCTTTACCATTGATTGTTACTTTTCCGCCTTCAAATGTTGGTGTTCCTGATTGAGGTTGTCCTTTCGGACCTTCTGATTCAGAATCTTTTGAAGTAGGTGTAACCGGGATAACAACTGGGGTATACTTAGCTGTAATTGGGGTTCCGTTCTTATCAACACGCTTAACAGTCACACCTGTTGCTTGACCTGTAAATGTCTTCTCGGGAGTAAAGGTTACTTTTCCAGTTTCATCAATAGTATATGTACCTTCACCTGGAATTGTCTTCTCTTTTGTACCATCATCAAACGTTGGTTTGACTGTTTCATCAATTTCAACAGTTTTCTCAATACCATTAACTTTGACTTTTCCACCTTCAAATGTTGGTGTTCCTGATTGAGTTGCACCCTGAACATCTGTTGTAATAACATCCGAACTTGTTGGAGTTGCTGGTTTAACAACTGGAGTGTATTTAGCTTTTACAGGAGTTCCATTCTCATCTACACGTTGAACTTCTACACCTGTTCCTTTTCCAGTAAATTGTGGTTCTGGCTTAAATTCTACCATACCATTATTTACAGTATAAGTTCCTTCGCCTGGAATGACAATTGGTTGATCTGTTGGTTTTCCTGTTTTTGGATCAATAAGTTCAAGACCCTTGGCTTCATCAATAGGAACAATTTTTTCCACTCCATTAACAGTAACCCTACCACCTAGGAATGTAGGCACTCCTTTTTGAGTTGCACCTTGAATGTCTTCTGTAACAGCATCAGTAGCTGTTGGAATTGCTGCCTTAACAACTGGAGTGTAGCTTGCTGTAACGGGGGTTCCATTCTTGTCTTCACGTAAAACTTCAACGCCTGATGCTTGACCTGTAAAGGTTTTTTCAGGAACAAAGGTTACTGTTCCGTCCGGTGCTACAGTATAAGTACCTTCACCCGGAATAGTGATAGAATCCACAACATTTCCAGTTTTAGAATCAATCAATTTAGCTGGAACAGTGTCATTCATCTCAACAGTAACTTCTTTTCCATTGACAACTGCAGTTCCACCTTGGAATTCTGGTTTTCCAGTTTGAGTTGCACCTTGAACATCTTCAGAAGTCGCAGGAACTCCAATAGGATTTACTGGGATAATTTGTGGCGTGTAAGTTGTCGTCACTTTAGTTCCATTTTCATCTTCTGCTTGCACAGTTGCTGGAGTAACCTTACCAGAATACAATTTATCCGTTGGACTAAAGGTTACCTTTCCAGTTGTTGGATCAATAGAGAATGTACCAATTTCAGTAGTCCCATCTTCAGCATAAGCTGGAGTTGTCTGACCTGCAGGAACTTCATTTCCTTCTTTATCAAGAAGTTTTACTGAACCTTGTTTAATTGGTGCAATTGCATCACCTTGAACAAATGTAGGGGTGCCTGTTTGTGTTGCTCCTTGAATATTTTCAGAAGTTGCTGGAGTTGCTGTTGGTGTAACTGGCGTAATCAATGGTGTGTAAGTTGTTTCAACCGAAATACCATTTTTATCTTTAGCCTGTACACGCACAGGTTGAACTTCACCACTATAAGTCTTATCAGTTGGGGTAAAGACTGCAACGGCTTGTTCACCAACTGTTTTCAGAGTATATGTACCAATAACATTTCCACTAGGGTCTTTAGCTGGAACAGATGTTGCTGGAGTTCCGGTTTCATCTAAAAGAGTGAAAGTAGCTGGGTCAATATCTACAGTCACCTGTTTACCATCCAGTGTAGTCGTACCACCATTGAATGTTACTGTACTTTCTTGAGTTGCTCCTTGGACATCAACTGACTTAGCAGGTTCTGCTGTTGGAGTAACACCTACAATATGTGGAGTATAAGTTGTCTTAACTTTTGTACCATTCTCATCTTCAGCCTGAACTGTTGCAGGTTGGACTTTACCTTTGTAAGTCTTATCGGTTGGACTGAATGTTACAGTATTTGAAGTTGGGTCAATTGTATATTCCCCTACTTTGTTACCATTCTCATCCAAAGCATCTACTGAAGCTCCAGGTGCTACCGGAGTACCATTCTTATCAAGAAGAACAGCTGAGTTCGGCTTGATTGGAGCAACAGAGTGTCCTTCTTTGAATGCTACCGTTCCTGTTTGAGTAGCGCCTTGGATTCCAGTTGATTCTGCAGGAGTTGCTGTTGGAGTAACTGGTGTAACAGTTGGAGTATAAGTTGCTGTCGCTGTAGCGGTAATAGGTTGTCCATCTTTATCTTGACCAAGAGTTGCTGTTAATGATACAGTCACTGGGGTTGCTGTACCTGTGAATGTTTTCAACGGAACAAATGTCACAACACCAGTTTCATTATTAATTGTGTATGTTCCTTGACCATCAATTGTTACTTGGTCAACTAAGTTACCAGTGGTAGGATCTACCAACTTAGCAGGTGAAGTAGCACTTGGTGCCACAGGTGAGCCATCACCAACAGATGTAAAGGTTGGAGTACCTGTTTGAGTCGCTCCTTGAACATCTGTGGATGTTACATTATGACCTTCAATCGTGTCTGTTACTGTGATGTGGTAAGTTGTTGTAGCTGTTGATGAGCCAGCCCCATGATCCACACCAGATTCAGTTCCACCTATTGTAGCATCTGTTGTGTAATTGCCATTACTATCAATAACGTCAACTGTTACTGTATAGACTCCCACTTCACTCAGTGTATAACCACTAGCAAGATTATAGTTGTTTGCATCTTGTTTAGTGTCATAAACCTTCTGAACTCCTGAAGGAGATGTTACTGTAATACGAGTAATGTAAGTTGTTTTTCCGTACTTAGTATCTTCTGCATCAGAGATTGTCACTGCAGCTTTTGCTTCATTACGGAGATCTACCGCAGTTCCTTTAGTAGAAGTATAATCTTGTGAGCTTGCAGTTGGTTTCGTATTGACAACAGTCGCAACATCTGAGTTAGTTGCGATTGTTCCTCTAATGATTCCACCAAAACCTGATTTAGTATGAACTTCCCATGAATCATCACCCAACTTTTTAGCAGTAACTTCTGTTCCATCTGATGATGTCCATGTGTTTGAATGTTTGTCAAAAGTAATAGTTACTGACATACCATCGCCAGCTTGGTTAGTATTTTGAGAAACATATTCCGTCATTGGACGATCAGGAGTAGTTACACTGGTTACATTTCCATCTTTATCAAGTTGACGAGTATATTCGTAAATGAAGAATTTCATACCGCCATCTAGTTTCGCTTCAGTGTATACTTGGCGTTTTGTCCAAGTTGTAGTCCCATCTCCATTTGCTGTTTTCACTTCGGCATAGTCAGCAGGAAGCTCCCAGTGACCAGATGTACTATTTAAAACTGCAGTGTGTTTTTGCCCATCAGTTCCATTCAATTCAACTCGCTCACGTAAGAAAGTTCCCTTAACATTTTCAGCTGATGCTTCTACTTTGATATTATCAACACCAACTTTTGCAGTTGCTTCTGACGTGACTGGAATATTAAAGACGGTATTTGAATCTACAGTACCTAATTCTTGATTTTCAGAAACAGCTGTGTTGGTTGAACCACTGTCTACGAGCCATTTTCCATTAACTGCTTTTAGATTGGTTACAGTACCATCCGGCATTGTTATCTTAGCTCTTGATGCACCTTTAGAAATTTTAACTGGTACAACCGTTGAGTAAGTCTCAACGTTTTGAACCTCAACCTTTGGTTTCACAACTAATGTTACGGTAGCATGTGCTTCTTGTCCAGATTGGTTCCAGACATTATTATTAGCCAACTTATCATAATCTTTTGCAAATACGGAGACTGTGTAAATTCCTGCTTCAGTTAATTTTCCAGAAATGATTCCTCTCCCCATATTCGTTTGATCAGCAGCTTGCTCATCAGAAGTACTGTTTGAAACACTATAGCTAGTACCTGGAATTAGGACTTTAGAATCATCTAATTGTTCACCAATGGTGTTATATCCTGAAACTCCTGTCACTGCTCTAGAAAATCTTTGAGGCACTCTTACAACTTTTCCTTCAACCGTCGTGTAGTTATAAGTTCCTCGACTATTTGCTGGTGTTGCACTGGCACCTGATTCGTCATAGAATTGAATGTTTACATTAGCATCATCACCTACTTTACGATCATAACGCTCAGAGTCTGACTTTATTTTAGGAGGTGTGCTATCTTGCCACCCGACCCAACCAGCACGAAGATTCTGAATTTGGAAAGTTACTGTTCGACCATCTGTATTGGTCGCAGTAATATTAAATCGTAAATCATAAACTCCATTTTCAATATCCGCTATAACTTTTCCTTGAATTGTGTCTGTTTCTGAATCGTATGTCAATCCCGGCACAAGGTTAGTTGGGGTTACAGAAGTTAAACTCCAACCAGCTTGCTTGGCATTTTCAGAAACAGCGATACGATCTTTCAAGCCTTTAATTAGTACACGATCAATTCCTTGTTCGTAACCCAATCCATAAATTTCTGTAGCTAGGTATTCATAACCACCATTAGCAGAGTAAATCGATGTTGCAGCGTTTAAAATTCTTGACCCATCCGCACGGAGTTTGTTTCTCCAAAGAGGGGCTTCTTCTGCTAATTTTTTAGCGGCATCAGGGGTTAATGGATAGTCTACACGTCCTTTGTTGTTATGACCAGTTTTTCCACCTTGTTCTGTATGCATCCCATTTCCAGCATTTGTATCATTACCAACCCGCTGATTAGAATAGACTTCAATCTCTAGACCTGTAGCATCAGTACCTTTAATTAATTTAATTTCTTGTACCGGGATCGTATAGGTATCTTTACCAGTATGATTTGCAGCGTTTGTTTCCGATGCATGAGTTGTGTTAGAACCCTCTTCAGCATAGAAATCTTGAGCAGCCAAAGCTACTCCGAAGTTTCCATCTTTTCCGATTCCTGCTTTTTTTAGTTCATTATATACTGCAAGAATTGACTCGTTCAAACGTGACAATTGTTCATTGCCTTGTCTAGCTGTAACGCTATCCGTAACTAACACTTTTTTAGCTTCCGCAATAACTTCTTTATTATTAGCTATCGCCGCCTCAATTGCCGCTTTGTTTTCAGCCTCAAGCTGATTTTTCCGGATTGCTTCAGTTGCTAAAACATTGGTTACCTCAGCTTCAGAGGTAACTTGTTCTAAGACTTTTTTAGCTTCTTGGACTGGTTCGACAGTTTCTTTTGTTTCTTCTACTTTTTCTGCTTTTTCTGTAGCAGTGGTCGCCACTGGTTTGACTGCTGTAGTTGCTGCTGTTTTCTCAACTTGTTTCCCAGCTTCGTCTGACTCAACTACAACTGTAATCAAAGCTTCAACTTTAGCATGCTCTGCATCGATATCAGCCTGTTTTGCAGTTTCGTTTGCAAGAACTGCCTTTGCCGCAGTCAATACTTCATTTGCAGTAGCTATCGCTGTTGCATCAGCTTTCTTTGCAGATGCAATCTTCGCTTCTAACTCAACTACTTTTTTAGTCAGAGCAGTCTTATCAACTTTTTTAGTCTCTACTACTTTTTCTGACGCCTTAGCTTCAGATTTCTCCGCCGTTATAGTTGACTCCGACTCCTTTGTTGCTACTGGTGTTGTCGTTGCCACTGTTGCATCTGCACCTTGTACTTCCGCTGCCGATACCGCACCATTACCTAGGAACATCATCAAACCGGTCGCAATTGCCACCGACGCTGCCCCAAAGCTGTACTTCCGAATGCCATAACGAATGTACTTCTCCGTTCTAAAACCCTGTTGCTTACTCTTCATAAGATACACAACCTCCCTATTTTCATTATGTTGATATTGAAATATAGAAAAACAAAATTTCTTTCTCTCCTTAAAAAGGCTTTTAAATTTTGATATTTCAAAAGGATTATATCCTCGTATTCAATATGCATATTCATACTAACACTTTTCCCTATCTTTTTCAACAACTTTTATAATTTTATTTTAGAAAAATACAAAAATAATTTAATGGTAAATGCTTTAAAAAAGCAATATTCACGATGGTTTACAGCGTGTAAATTCCCGGAATCATTTATCTTATAATTAAATAAAATACACTTTAATGTATCAATTTATTTTTTAGAGTCTTGTAGAAGTTAAATTTTCCCAAGTCTTACATTGTTATAACAAAAAATTTTCTATAAGAAGTGCACAAATTTAACAGTATATTTCTTAGCCATTATTTATAGATTATCATGAAGATTTGACTTAGAGGCCTAGAACCTTGACTAGAGATTCTTTTTTTGTTAAAATGTAACAAATATTATTACATCTAATATAAGATAAATCCATGAAAGGAATTCTACTATGAAATCATTAAAAGGTATTTTATTTATCGGACTTAGTATGCTTCTGACTATTCTGGCTTGGCTCAGTTCAGGCGCTAATCAGTTTCTAATCCCTGGTTTAGCTCTCACTACCCTCTCACTTACTTTTATACTAGCTAGCCGTTTACCCTTGCTTGAGGCTTGGTTTAACGGACTTGAAAAGATGTATCTAGCTCATAAATTCACGGCTTTTCTATCCATACTCCTACTAACCCTACACAACTTTAGCATGGGTGGTCTCTGGGGTTCGCATTTGGCCGCCCAGTTTGGAAATATTGCTATCTATATCTTTATCAGCATCGTTCTGGTTGCCTATCTGGGACAGTACATCCAGTATGAAGCATGGAGATGGATTCATCGATTGGTTTATCTAGCCTATATCTTTGGCCTTTTTCATGTTTTGATGATCATGGGAAATCGTCTCCTCTCCTTTAGTTTCCTAGGTTTTATCTTTGGAATCTATGCTCTTTTAGGCTTGCTTGCAGGTTTTTATATTATTTTCCTTTATCAAAAGGTCGGTTTCACCTATCTTGGAAAAATCGTAGGAATCAAACGACTCAACCACGATACGACTGAAATTGAAATAGAACTCAGTCACCCTTTCACCTACGAATATGGACAATTTGCCTTTCTAAAAATTTTCCAAAAAGGTTTTGAGACTGCTCCACACCCTTTCTCCATCTCTGGAGGGCAAGGACGAACTCTTTATTTTACGATTAAAAACTCTGGTGACCACACCAAAAATATCTATGACAATCTTCAAGTTGGTAGCAAGGTTGCGGTTGATCGCGCCTATGGACATATGACTATGGAACATGGTCCAAAGCAGCAAATCTGGATCGCAGGTGGAATTGGAATGACACCTTTCATCTCTTATATCCGAGAACACCCTATCCTAGACAAGAGCGTCCGCTTCTACTATAGTTTCCGTGGAGAGGAAAATGCTGTCTACCTAGATCTACTTCGAGACTACGCTCGTCAAAATGCTAACTTTGACCTGCAGCTGGTCGATAGCAATGAAAAAGGATACCTGACTTTGGATCAAGAAGAAATCCCTGACCAGACTACAGTCTATATGTGTGGACCTCTTCCTATGATGAAGGCCCTTGCCAAGCAAATCAAGAAAAAGAATCCCAAAGCAAAACTCATTTACGAAGGTTTCAAGTTTAAATAAGATCATTGTCCCTCTAACACAAAAGAGGGACTTTCTTTTCACTTTATTTCCCTCTTCTGTGCTATACTTAGTTTAGTACATTCTTTGAGATTGGAGCCTTTATGAAAATCCATAAAACCGTGAATCCCGTTGCTTATGAAAACACTTATTATCTGGAAGGAGACCAACACCTGATTGTGGTTGACCCAGGTAGCCATTGGGAAGCTATTCGCAAGACTATTGAAAAAATCAACAAACCAGTCTGCGCGATTCTCCTGACCCACACCCACTACGACCATATTATGAGTCTAGACTTGGTTCGTGAGACTTTTGGAAATCCCCCAGTTTATGTAGCAGAGAGTGAAGCCAGCTGGCTTTATACACCTGTAGATAATCTCTCTGGTCTCCCTCGTCACGATGATATGGCAAATGTGGTCGCAAAACCTGCAGAGCACACCTTTGTCTTTCATGAGGAATACCAGCTTGAGGAATTTCGTTTTACCGTTCTACCGACCCCAGGGCACTCTATCGGCGGCGTTTCCCTAGTCTTTCCTGATGCTCATCTAGTCTTGACGGGAGATGCTCTATTCCGAGAAACCATCGGACGAACCGACCTTCCTACAGGTAGCACGGAACAACTCCTCCATAGCATTCAGACGCAACTCTTTACTCTTCCTAACTACGATGTCTATCCTGGCCATGGTCCAGCTACGACCATCGCTCACGAAAAGACTTTTAATCCCTTTTTCTAGCAAGCAAAAAACCAAGGAAAAAATCCTTGGTTTTTGTCTTACCAAATAATCACACGGTCCTCTGGTGAACGCCACATGCCGTCGCCTTCTTTGACATCATAAGTTGTAAAGAAGTCATCGAAGTTTGGTACTTGAACATTGACACGGAGTTTGGCAGGCGCGTGCACGTCGACACTGGCCATGAGTTTCATCAACTCCGGACGGCCTTTCATACGCCAGATACGAGCAAAGTTGTGGAAGAATTCTTCAGCAGAGAAGTCTGGCTCTCTCTTAGCAGCTTCAAGGGCTGCGGCGATCCCACCAAGGTCGGCAACGTTTTCGGATACGGTTAGTTTTCCGTTGATTCTTGCACCGTAAGATTCTTGGTCATCAAATTGATCGATAACCTTCTGAGTCTTTTCTTTGAAGGCAGCATAGTCATTCTCAGTCCACCAGTCTTTGAGACTACCATTTTCATCAAAGGAAGCACCATTTGTATCAAAGGCATGAGAAATCTCATGGGCAATAACCGCTCCAATACCACCGTAGTTGGCAGAAGACGACTGATGCAAGTCATAGAATGGAGCCTGTAAAATAGCAGCTGGGAAGACAATCAAGTTCTTCTGAGGATTGTAGTAGGCATTAACCATGTGTGCTGGCATGCCCCACTCCTTGTAGTCAACTGGCTGGTTCCACTTGCTCCAGCTGTGCTTGATTTCCACACGCGCAAAGGCTAGGGCATTCTCAAAGAGACTGGCAGTTTCGTCCACTACCTTGTCCTTGTAGCGGGCTGGCAATTCCTCTGGATAACCGATATAAGGCTTGATGACATTGAGTTTGACAATAGCCTTATCACGCGTTTCAGGAGTGAGCCAGTCATTCTTAGCCAAACGTTCCTTATAAACATCGATCATAGTCGCCACTTTTTTCTCTACGTCTGCCTTAGCTTCTGGGGAGAATTTTTCATGCGCATACCAGAGACCAAGGGCTTGCTTAAAGGGACCTTGGGCCAAGTGATAGGCTGCCTTGACCTTGTCCTGAGCTTCTGGAACACCTGAAAGGGCACGTCCATAGGCACCTGATAGGACACGAATCTCGTCTGTGAGATAGCTGGTTGAAAGATTGACCACAGCCAAAATCAAGGTTGCCTTAAGCAAAGGCCACGCTTCTTCACTATAAAATTGGTCTGCTGCTTGCCAGAAACGTTCCTCATCTACGATAACCTTATCTGGAGTTTGTCCAAGAACTGCTTGGAAGAAATCATCCAAAGGTAGGGCAGGGGCAAATTTCTTGAAATCTTCATAAGCGTATGGATGGTAGAGTTTGGCATATTCTGAACTTTCTTCGTTTGAAAGAACCACTGCTGCGATACGACGGTCCAATTCCAATCTCTTCTCTAGTAAGTCTTCGATTTCCTCATCTGAAAAATCATAGGCTTTGAGAAGATTTGCGCTACTTTCCTTCCAAAGCGTCAAGAGCTCCTCACGTTGAGGATGGTCTTCAGCATAGTAGGTTGTATCTGGCAAGATAGTTCCTGGTGCACTTGCCCAGAGAACATTGGTTCTGGCATCCATAAAGTCTGGTGATACTCCAAATGGAAGGAAGTTTGGTTTACCTGCTAGTTCAAACTCTGCCAGTTTGCTGGTAAAATCTGCAAAGCTCTCCAAATCTTGGTATTCCTTGAGCAGAGGAAGGACAGGCTTGATTCCATCTGCATCCCTCTTATCAAAATCACGTACCATACGATGGTACTTAACAAAATTTGCGAGGATAGCGTCCTCTGGAACATCTTCGCCTTCCAACCACTTGTCCGTAGTTGCCAGCATTAACTCTTCAATTTCCTCATCAAGGTCAATAAAGCCACCTGTTCGAGATTTATCAGCTGGAATAACAGCTGTTTTTTCCCATTCTCCATTGATTGCATCATAAAAATCGTCTTGATAACGTGTCATCTTGTTCTCGCTTTCATTTTTTCACTTATTCTTAGCTTAGCAAAAAACACTTGGGAATGCAATTAAAAATGGTCTCTCTTTTTTCTTCATTTTTCAGTTATTATTTTAAATTTTTTAAAAATTAACTTGACTTAATTTTTTTTTTAATGTATATTAAAAGACAGGAGGAAAATAACTGTATGATACGTATCGAAAACCTCAGTGTCTCCTACAAAGAAACGTTGGCACTAAAGGATATTTCACTAGTGCTCCACGGACCAACTATTACCGGAATTATTGGTCCAAACGGTGCTGGAAAATCAACTTTATTAAAAAGTATGTTGGGAATTATCCCACACGAAGGTCAGGCCTTTCTCGATGACAAAGAAGTCAAGAAATCTTTACATCGAGTTGCCTATGTCGAGCAAAAAATCCATATCGACTACAATTTCCCTATCAAGGTCAAGGAATGTGTCTCACTGGGACTCTATCCATCTATCCCGCTCTTCCACACTTTAAAGGCCAGCCACTGGAAAAAAGTGGCGGATGCACTTGAAATCGTTGGACTCTCAGACTATGCTGATCGCCAAATCAGTCAGCTCTCTGGAGGACAATTCCAACGTGTTTTGATTGCCCGCTGCTTAGTGCAGGAAGCTGACTACATCTTTTTAGATGAGCCTTTTGTCGGGATTGACTCGATCAGTGAAGAGATTATCATGAATACACTGAGAGACCTTAAAAAAGCTGGTAAAACAGTTCTCATCGTCCATCATGACCTCAGCAAAGTCCCTCATTATTTCGACCAAGTTATGCTTCTCAATCGAGAATTGGTTGCTATTGGTTCAACTGAAGAAACCTTTACCGAAGTCAATCTCAAAAAAGCTTATGGTAGTAAGCTCTTCTTTAATGGAGGTGACCTATGATAGTAGAATTTATCGATGGATTGCAACATTTCCATTTCCTACAAAATGCCCTGATAACAGCTATAGTCATCGGGGTGGTTGCTGGAGCCGTGGGATGTTTTATCATCTTACGTGGAATGTCTCTCATGGGGGATGCCATCTCTCACGCAGTTTTGCCCGGCGTAGCCCTTTCCTTTATCCTGGGAATTGATTTCTTTATTGGAGCGATCATCTTTGGCTTGATGGCTTCCATCATCATTACCTACATCAAGGGGAACTCTATCATCAAGAGTGACACTGCCATTGGTATTACCTTTTCATCTTTCTTAGCCTTAGGTGTCATCTTGATTAGTGTTGCCAAGAGTTCGACAGACCTCTTCCATATCCTTTTTGGGAATATCCTCGCTGTCCAAGATACGGACATGTGGATCACCATTGGTGTGGGGGCATTGATTCTCTTGATTATCGGGATTTTCTTTAAACAACTATTGATTACATCCTTTGACGAGCTTTTGGCTAAAGCCATGGGAATGCCTGTTAATTTCTATCACTATCTACTCATGGTGCTCTTGACCCTTGTGTCAGTCACTGCCATGCAAAGTGTTGGAACGATTCTTATCGTGGCCATGTTGATCACCCCAGCTGCGACGGCTTACCTTTATGCTAATAGCCTAAAGAGCATGATTTTTCTTTCATCAACCCTAGGGGCAACCGCTTCTGTTTTGGGACTCTTTATCGGCTATAGCTTCAACCTCGCAGCAGGATCCAGCATCGTGCTCACATCTGCCAGCTTCTTCTTAATCAGTTTCTTTATCTCTCCAAAGCAACGATACTTGAAACTAAAAAATAAAAAAATCAATAAATAAGGGGAAACCCTTCTGGAGGAATCTAATGAAAAAATTAGGTACATTGCTCGTTCTTTTTCTTTCTATCATTGGATTAGCTGCCTGTGCTAGTGGGAAAAAAGATACAGCATCTACAAACCAAAAACTAAAGGTTGTAGCGACTAACTCTATCATTGCTGATATTACTAAAAATATCGCTGGTGACAAGATTGATCTTCATAGTATCGTTCCTGTTGGTCAAGACCCACACGAGTACGAACCACTTCCTGAAGACGTAAAGAAAACTTCTGAGGCTGACCTCATTTTCTATAACGGTATCAACCTTGAAACAGGTGGCAATGCTTGGTTTACCAAATTGGTCGAAAATGCCAAGAAAACTGAAAACAAAGACTACTATGCAGTTAGTGACGGCGTAGATATCATCTACCTTGAAGGTCAAAACGAGAAAGGCAAAGAAGACCCACACGCTTGGCTCAACCTTGAAAATGGGATAATTTATGCTAAAAATATCGCTAAACAGTTGATTGCAAAAGACCCTAGCAACAAGGAATTCTACGAAAAAAATCTCAAAGACTATACTGAAAAGCTAGACAAACTGGACAAGGAAGCTAAAGAGAAATTTAACAATATCCCTGCTGAGAAAAAACTCATTGTAACCAGCGAAGGATGCTTCAAATACTTCTCTAAAGCTTACGAAGTTCCAAGTGCCTACATCTGGGAAATCAACACAGAAGAAGAAGGAACACCTGAACAAATCAAGACCTTGGTTGAAAAACTTCGCCAAACAAAAGTTCCATCACTCTTTGTTGAATCAAGTGTCGATGACCGTCCAATGAAGACTGTTTCACAAGACACAAATATCCCAATTTACGCACAAATCTTTACTGACTCAATCGCTGAAGAAGGTAAAGAAGGTGACAGCTACTACAACATGATGAAATACAACCTTGACAAGATTGCTGAAGGTTTGTCAAAATAATCCATTAAAAACGTCATTCTCACCGAATTGGCGTTTTTTTACACTTTCCGGTCAAATCATTGGAAAAATCTGATAATTCTCGGTAAAATGAAAGAAAAAAGAATGGAGTAGTTTCATGACCACTTTTCTCGGAAATCCTGTAACTTTTACAGGTAAACAACTGCAAGTCGGAGACAAGGCACTTGACTTTTCTCTTACGACAACCGATCTCTCTAAAAAAACGCTAGATGACTTTGATGGAAAGAAAAAAGTCTTGAGTGTTGTCCCTTCTATCGATACTGGTGTCTGCTCAACGCAAACACGTCGATTCAACCAAGAACTTGCCAACCTTGACAACACCGTCGTTCTTACTGTTTCTATGGACCTACCATTTGCCCAAGGACGCTGGTGTGGGGCTGAAGGCCTTGACAATGCCATCATGCTCTCAGACTACTTTGACCATTCTTTCGGACGCGATTATGCCCTTTTGATCAACGAATGGCATCTCCTTGCACGTGCCGTCTTTGTTCTCGATACTGACAATGTCATCCGTTACGTAGAATACGTTGACAACATCAACACGGAACCAGACTTTGAAGCTGCCATTGCTGCAGTGAAAGAACTGGACTAAAATCAAAGCCATTAGGGCAGAAGGCTAGAGAAATCTAGCTTTTTTTGATATACTAGATGGAGAGAAAAGACAAGAGGAAACGAATGACGCCAAATAAAGAAGACTATCTAAAATGTATTTATGAAATCGGTACGGAGATGCAGAAAATCACCAATAAAGAAATTGCTGCCCGTATGCAAGTCTCTCCACCTGCCGTAACAGAGATGATCAAACGCATGAAAAGTGAAAATCTCATCCTCAAGGACAAGGAGAATGGCTATCTATTGACAGATATTGGGCTCAAACTAGTCTCCGAGCTCTATCGTAAACACCGGTTGATTGAAGTCTTTCTAGTTCACCATCTAGACTATACTAGCGATCAGATCCACGAAGAAGCTGAGGTCCTTGAGCACACTGTATCCGACCTCTTCGTAGAGAGACTGGATAAACTACTTGGCTTCCCTCAAACCTGTCCCCACGGTGGAACCATACCTGCCGAGGGAGAACTCTTGGTTGAAATCAATAACCTACCACTAGCAGCCGTCCAGGAAGCTGGAACCTATCTCCTGACTCGCGTTCATGATAGCTTTGAACTACTCAAGTATCTAGAAAAGCACGCAATTCATATCGGTGACCAACTCCAAGTCAAGCAGTTTGATAGCTTTTCCAATAGCTTTACTCTGGTCAACAAAGACGAAGACCTCCAAGTTAGTATGGATATCGCCAAACAACTCTATGTCGAAAAAATCAACTAAGCCCTTATCCTTGAAAGAAATTCCTTTCAGGGATTTTTTATTATTTTAGTTGTAAGTTCCATTCGTTTGATGTAGAATGAAGCTAGATAAAAGAGGGAGGTCTTCCTATGAAAAAGCTCTTTAGAATCCATTTTGCAGCCATTGTAGTCAGCGATTTGCTACTGTTGGTAACTTTCAGACCCCGATACGAACTTTCTTTGGAGAGAGGTCTGATTTTTTGCTTCATTTTCATCCTTGCTCAAGGACTACTGCTATTTCGCTTGGTCAATCGACTCAAAAAACATTTCTCTGAGATTTATCCTCAGATGAACAAAAAAATTCGCTTCTACTATTTAGGAGTGCTCATCAGCGATTTTCTATTATTTGTCTTTTTATCCATCACTGGCCCTCAATATTTCTACTCTCTTACTCCAGTCTTTACTTCCTGTCATTCTACTTTATATTATATGACGGCTAGCCACCTAAGAGAAAACTATCCCGACTTTTACAACAAACACATTTCTTTATGGGAGTGTTTCTAAACAAAAACCAAGCCGACAAGGCTTGGTTTTCTTATCTATTTTTTGTATCAAGGATAATGGTGACCGGTCCGTCATTGACCAGCTCTACCTGCATATCCGCTCCAAAGATACCTTTCTGAACGGGCACTTCCTGAGCTAGCTTTTGGTTGAAAGTGTCATAGAAGGCAGCTGCCCTATCAGGCTTGGCTGCACCTGTAAAGGCTGGACGATTGCCCTTCTTAGTATCTGCAAAGAGGGTAAACTGAGAAATAGAAAGGATTTCGCCCCCAATATCCTTAACAGACAGATTCATCTTGCCTTCTGCATCTGAAAAAATCCGCATGTTGACCAGTTTTCTCACAGCATAATCCAGATCTTCCTCTTGGTCCTCTGGGCCTACACCGACCAACAATAAGAGACCCTGATTGATTTTTCCCTGAACCTGACCTTCGATACTCACTTGGGCTTTCTTGACTCGTTGAATGATGATTTTCATAATAGCCTTTCTAGTAACTGAAGGGAGAATTAGCCGTTGGTCCGTTTGACGGAGTAAACCTCTGGCACACTCTTGATTTTGTCAACGACCGTTGTCAGCGTAGAAAGGTTTGAAATTCCAAAGGACACATGGATATTGGCAAATTTCATATCCTTGGTTGGTTGAGCATTAACGGTTGAGATATTTTTGGTCGTGTTGGAGAGAACTTGTAAAACATCGTTCAAAAGCCCTGTACGGTTGAGACCATAGATATCGATGTGGGCAGTGTATTCCTTGCTTGAGAATTGATCTTCCCACTCCACATCAAGGAGACGTTGCTCGTAGTTTTCTTGGGCACGGAGATTCATACAGTCCACACGGTGAATAGCCACACCGCGTCCCTTAGTAATGTAGCCGACAATGTCGTCACCCGGCACTGGATTGCAACACTTGGCAATCCGAACTAGGAGACCTGAAGCACCTTCAATGACCACGCCACCCTCATGCTTAACCTTGAGGGTTTCTTTGTTCTCAACCTTAACTTCGCCACCTTTGACAAGCTCTTCTGCTTCCGCCTTGGCCTTAGCGCGTTCTTCCTCGCGGCGTTCCTTTTCGGTCAAACGGTTAAAGACGGTAATAGCGCCAATTTCTCCAAAACCAATGGCCGCAAAGAGAGACTCCTCTGTCTTGTAGCTGGTCTTTTGAAGAACCTCATCCATATGGCGCTTGTCCATGAATTTATTGGCTACATAGCCGTTTTCTTGGAACTGGGCCATCAACATTTCACGGCCCTTGTTAACGGATAATTCCTTGTCTTGATTTTTAAAGAACTGACGAATCTTGTTGCGCGCCTTGCTGGTCTTGACCATGTTGAGCCAGTCACGACTCGGACCAAAGGAGTTGGGATTGGTGATAATTTCAACCTGATCCCCTGTCTTGAGCTTGGTTGTCAGTGGAACCATACGGCCATTGACCTTGGCACCAGTCGCTTTTTCACCGACTTTGGTATGGATTTCATAGGCAAAGTCAATCGGTCCTGAATCTTTTGGAAGGGAGCGAACCGCACCATCTGGAGTAAAGACGTAAATCTCCTCCGCCAGA
This sequence comes from Streptococcus oralis, assembly GCF_002386345.1. Lineage (NCBI taxonomy): Bacteria > Bacillati > Bacillota > Bacilli > Lactobacillales > Streptococcaceae > Streptococcus > Streptococcus oralis. The sequence continues at coordinate 1,410,282 of NZ_CP023507.1, forward strand.
TAGTTTTCTTTAACAGAGTCCACAAATTCCTTGGCATCATCAGCCTGGTCTTGGAGCTCCATCATCTCCTTGATCCAGTTCATCCCAATAGCAGATTCCTTGCTGTTGACCTGCCCTTTAATGCCTTTCTTATAAGCCCAGTGAGCCGCAACCCCGTACTCAGCCACTTCGTGCATTTCCTTGGTCCGAATCTGGAACTCAATCGGCCCTTTTGGCCCATAAACAGTTGTATGGATAGACTGGTAACCATTGGCCTTACGATTGGCGATATAGTCTTTGAAGCGGCCTGGCATAGGTTTCCAAAGTTCATGCACATAACCCAGCATAGCATAGACATCACTCTGGGTATCTAAGATACAGCGAATGGCAATCAGGTCATAAATTTCCTCAAAGCGTTTCTTCTTATCCTGCATCTTGCGGTAGATCGAATAGATATGCTTAGGACGACCATAGATTTTTCCTTTGAGATTTCTTTCTGTAGCGTACTCTTCCAACTTGGTTACAACTTCATCGACCAAAGCCTCACGTTCTCTGCGTTTTTCCTTCATCATGTGGGTGATCTTGTAAAACTCAGTTGGATTGAGATAACGGAAAGATAGATCTTCCAACTCCCACTTGACACTGGAAATCCCTAGACGATGAGCAAGTGGTGCATAAATTTCCATGGTTTCTCTGGAGATACGCTCTTGCTTATCCTTTCGAAGGTGTTTGAGAGTCCGCATATTGTGCAAACGGTCCGATAATTTAACCAAGATAACACGGATATCCTCTGACATGGCCATAAGCATCTTGCGGTGATTTTCAGCCAATTGTTCCTCGAGTGATTTGTACTCAACCTTACCAAGCTTGGTCACCCCATCAACGATAATCCGAACATCATGACCGAACTCTCTCTCCAAATCATCCAGTGTCGCATCTGTATCCTCAACCACATCATGCAAAAAACCGCAGGCAACCGTCACGGCATCTAGCTTGAGTTTAGCTAAAATCCCTGCCACCTGAATGGGATGAATAATATAGGGCTCACCTGATTTCCGAAACTGCCCACTATGACAGTCAACTGCGTAAATCAATGCTTTTTGTACAAAAGCAACGTCTTCCTTTGTTAAATATTCTCTCGTTAAAGCGACTACCTGATCGCCCGTCAAATTCACTTCTTTCGGCATCTATACTCTCCAATTCTTCCTACCATTTTATCACTTTTTTAAGGATATGAAAACTAGAAAAGCTCTGTTTTTATGCCAATACCAATCATTAAAAAAACACTGCCAGATTTCTCTAGTAGTGTTTTGACATTTCATTTGCTTAGTAGACTGTTTTTTCAGTTTCTACGTCGAAGAAGTGTGCTTTGTTCAAGTCAAATCCAAGTTCAACTGTTGCACCTGTTTGCAAGTAGTCACGAGCATCCACTTTGGCAACAAATTCGTCTTTACCAACTTGGCAGTAAAGGTGAGATTCTGAACCAAGCAATTCTGATACTGAGATAGTAGCTTTGACAACTGATTCTGGGAATGTTTCAAGGAAAGCAGGTTCTGCATTCACATCTTCTGGACGGATACCGAAAATCAATTCTTTTCCTTCGTAGCCTTTGTCACGAAGAACTTTCAAAGCACCTTCTGGCACTTTCAAACGGAAACCGTCAGAAACAATTTCGCTACCGACCAATTTCACATTGATGAAGTTCATAGCTGGGCTTCCGATAAATCCTGCTACAAATTTGTTAACTGGGTTTTTGTAAACTTCTTGAGGGGTACCGATTTGTTCAACACGTCCGATAGTACCTGTACCAGCTGGGTTCTTAGTTGCTGACATGATAACGATACGGTCCGCAAGTGTCATCGCTTCTGTTTGGTCGTGCGTTACGTAGATAGTTGTAGCTCCGATACGACGGTGAATCTTCGCAATTTCAGCACGCATAGATACACGAAGTTTGGCATCCAAGTTTGACAAAGGTTCGTCCATCAAGAACACTTTTGCATCACGGACGATGGCACGACCCATGGCAACACGTTGACGTTGACCACCTGAAAGGTCAGCAGGTTTACGATCCAAGAATTCTTTCAAACCAAGGATTGCTGCTGCTTCTTGAACACGTTTGTCGATGTCTTCCTTGCTGTATTTACGCAATTTCAAACCGAAAGCCATGTTGTCATATACAGTCATGTGTGGGTAAAGAGCGTAGTTTTGGAATACCATGGCGATGTCACGGTCTTTTGGAGCTACGTCGTTGACAACCACGCCATCGATAGATGCCGTACCTTCTGTAATGTCTTCAAGACCAGCAATCATACGAAGAGTTGTTGATTTACCACATCCTGAAGGACCTACGAAAACGATAAATTCTTTGTCTTTGATGTCCAAGTTGAAATCTTCAACTGAGTAGTGTTCGCTGTTTGGATATTTTTTGTAAATGTTTTTAAGATTTAATTCTACCATGGAAGGTGAACTCCTTTTATTTTTTGATAGTTTCATTATAAATGAAAACGCTTTACATTTCTATGGCAAGGTGACCAAAAAAATAAAAAAGTTCTGTGCAACTTGCACAAAACTTTAGAGAATATCTGGTAAAATCAACTGATAACACAAGGTAAGATCCGTTAACTCCTTCAACTGAAGTCCTGTTAACTCTTCCCATTTATCAATCTTATATTGGAGAGAATTGCGGTGCAGATAGAGTTGCTGGGCTGTTTTAGTCAGAACAGCACTGTTTTCCCAAAGAGAAAGAATGATTTCCTGAATCTGATCCTGATCCAAAATCATCTGGTGCAGGCATTCTTTAATGACTCTCGAGTCCACTAGCCTTTCTCCCATACTCCACAGATAGAGCTGTGAAAAGGTGTGTACACCTTGGTGACCTTGGCGCCACCAAGTCTTAAACAAATCTCGCTCCGCTTTGATCAAGTCTGATAGGGCTTGAGAGCCTGTCTGAAACCACACCTGCCCCAACATGATAGACAGACGAAGGTCAAAGTCATACTCAACCGCTTCAATCGTATCAGATAAGATTGAGCGAACAGAGGTGTACTTATCTTGTTGAAGCACAAATACATAATCCTGAGCCCCGACCTGCAATACTGTCTGGCAATTGGGAAAAAGAGTCCGCATCATGTCTAGCCAAGAGGATAGATTTTCCTGTTGGAAATAGGAAAGATGGCAATAAACCAGCTGAATCTTTTTGAAAGTTTGTGGTGCCTGCCCCTTCCCCTCAATCAGATAGGGATACCAAGGATTGAGCGAACGAGCCTGCTCTTGCTGGGTCAAAAGGGCAACCAGCTGCTTTTCACGCTCGCTGAGCCCAGCTTCCTCCAGTAAAATCCACTGCTTAGAAGCTAAAGGGAGAGTGAGATAGCCCGGTTTCTCTACTGGCTGATCTGAAATCTGAGCTTCAGGAAACCAGTCTTGTAATTCCTTTGCAATCATATTCTAGCCCTCCACTTTTTGGATGCACCAAGAAATTATGGTCTCTAGACGCTCCAGATTTTCAGTCAGATGGAGATAGCCCATGACTGCTTCAAAACCTGTAGACATGCGGTAAGTCACCACATCAGCATTTTTAGCCTTTGTGTGGCTATTGGTATTGCGACCACGTTTATAGATTTCTTCTTCTTTTTCCGTCAGGACTTGCTCCTCCAACATGAGGGCAATCAAGCGAGCCTGAGCCTTGGCTGAGACATACTTAGTCGCCTCTTGGTGGAGTTTGTTGGGTTTGGTCATGCCTTTACGGATGAGATGGCGACGGATATACATGGAGTAAACTGCATCTCCTTCAAAAGCTAGCGCAATCCCGTTAATGAGATTGACATCAATCACGAGTCCACCTCACTCCATCCTTGGTATCAAGGAGCTTAATTCCTTGAGTCGCTAATTGGTCACGGATTTGGTCTGCTGTCGCAAAGTCACGATTGGCACGCGCTTCTTGACGTTTTTGGATCAAAGCTTCAATCTCTGCATCCAAAACTTCCTCAACAAAGACAATCCCAAAGACCTCCAACATATCCGCAAGAGCTTCCTTAACACTTGCATCATAGTTTCCTGAGTTGATCCATTTGGCCATTTCAAAGACAACTGTGATACCGTTGGCGGAGTTGAAATCCTCATCCATAGCGGCAACAAACTTGTCTTTAAAAGCTTGTAACTCTTGGGTATCCACGTTTCCTGTAAATGGTTGTTCGTAAGTGTTCTTCAGATATTTGAGATTAGTTTCGGCGTCTCGCACTGCTTTTTCGGTAAAGTTGATAGGCTTACGGTAATGCTGAGTCGCAAAGAAGAAACGCAACACTTGCCCATCGAGGGTTTTGAGGGCATCGTGTACGGTTATAAAGTTGCCCAAGGACTTAGACATCTTAACATTGTCGATATTGACAAAGCCATTGTGCATCCAGTAGTTAGCAAAAGTCTTGCCTGTTTTTGCTTCTGACTGGGCAATTTCGTTGGTATGGTGAGGAAACTCCAAATCAGCTCCACCACCGTGGATATCAATGGTATCTCCCAAAATCTCTGTCGACATGACTGAACATTCAATATGCCAACCCGGACGACCAGGTCCCCAAGGGCTATCCCAGGAAATCTCGCCTGGCTTTGCAGCTTTCCAAAGGGCAAAGTCTACAGGATTTTCCTTGCGAGCCGTTTCTTCATCGGTACGACCTGAAGCACCCAGCTCCAAATCTTCCAAGGTTTTATTGGCCAATTTAGCATAGTTGTGAGATTTTTCCACGCGGAAGTAAACATCTCCTTGACTCTCGTAAGCATAACCTTTTTCAATCAAGACTTCCACAAAACGAATGATGTCCGCCATAAACTCCACCACACGCGGATGGCGAGTCGCAGGTTTCACGCCCAAAGCTGTCACATCCTCACGAAAGGCAGCGATGTACTTGTCCGCAACCTCCAGAGGCGTGATACCTTCTTCCTTGGCACGGTTGATAATCTTATCGTCTACATCTGTAAAGTTGGAAATATAGGCAACTTCGTAGCCACGGTATTCGAAATAACGACGAATGGTATCAAAAGCCACCGTCGAACGGGCATTCCCTACGTGAATATAGTTGTATACCGTTGGCCCACAGACATACATGCGAACCTTTCCTTCTTCGATTGGGACAAATTCTCGCAAATCACGAGACATGGTGTCGTAAATTTTAATCATGCGGTCCACTCCCTTCTCTATTTCTGACTTTTTCGGCTGAAAACCAGCTCTGCAAAAGGGCCAAATTGTCTGAGGCTATCCAGTTGGTAAAAGCGCTGCCCTTCCTCTTGGGTAAAGAGGGGAACCCCCTTTCCTAGGATAAGGGGCGCTATCTGAATAATGAGGTGATCGAAAAGATCCGCATCCAAGAGCGGTCCTACCAAGGAATTACCACCAATCACAAAGACATTTTTGCCTTTGTCAATCTGGCGAACAAAGTCCACCACATCCCCAGCTACTGGCTGGTAATTGCTGACAGGCAGATGCCTATCATGCGTAAAGACATAATTTTCCGTAGCTTGATAAAAACTTTCTACATCTTGTAAATCTTGGATTTCCTCAAAGGTCCGCTTGCCCATGATGGTGATATCCATTTGTCTGTAAAAGTCATCATAGCCTGTATCCTCTACAGAACCAAGCTGATGCAGCCAGTCTATCCTGTGCTGGCTGTCTGCCAAGTAGCCATCCATGGTGATACAGCCGTAAAAATATACTGCCATTCTTGTAGTTACCTTTCTAGTTCCTTTGCTATTGTCAAAGCGATATTGAAAAAAGTCATGGCATCAGCTGTCCGCTCTTCATGGCGGGCATCCCAGGTTCTGTTATGATGATCCACATAGTCAGCTGTGTAGAAGAACTGATAGACTTTACTCTTGCGAAATTGACTCCAAGCCATGATAGCTGAAGCTTCCATGTCCACCACTTGAGCTCCAGCAGCCAAGCGACGTTTGACCTTATCAGGCGTTTCTCGATAAAAGGCATCAGTCGTCCAAGACTTGGTGCGGATATGTTCGATATTGTGCTTGTCAAAGATGGCTTCCAGCTCGATCAGCAGAGACTCGTCATAGGCGACTTCATCACCCGGTGGGGCATAGTGATAGCTAGTTCCTTCATCTCGCAATGCTGCCGCAGGTAGGATAATTTTATCCGCCTCAATTGAGCGGTCCAAAACGCCACAGGAACCTAAAATGATAAAATTTTTGAAGCCTCTGGCCGCCAACTCCTCCAGCTGGCCGACTATCATGGGAGCCCCAATTGGAGCCAACATAACTGCTAGCTTGCTAGGTCCTTGGCCATAAATATACCATGGATGATGGCCGTTTATGCTTTTCAAATAGCCTCCCGGATAGACATCTTCTGACTCAATCAAACGTTTCAGAATTTCGCCATTAAAGGACAGAATGATGGTTTCGCATACCTCTCCCTTGTCATGGACTGGCTTTTCAGTTGGCTCAATAACTGCTGCTACATCTTCAAATTCCTCTAATAGCATAACTTCTCTTTCTTTAAGGCTCCAGCAAATCCGCCTTCATTTTATTTAGACGGCGCAGTTTGGTCTCATCTTTTTTGGCTTCACTGATATAATGAGCCCATTCACGCTGGTGGCTAGGTGGCAGTTTAATAAAGCGCTCCTTAGCAAGACCATCCAAGCGTTCTTGCAACTCAAGAACTGCCTGGTTCAAAATTGCGTCTGATAAATCTGACATAGTTCTTACCTCCTGTCATACTTCACCTCGATAACTTTGCTACCCTATCCTACAGACTTGATGAATGGTGACTGGCTTCACGGGCATGCTCTAGCTTGTCTAGATAGTATTCTCGTTTTTCTTCAACTTCGTGGATCGTCGGCTCATCCTTCTGTCCATGAACTCGGACGATCTTAGCTGGGATTCCGACAACTGTCACATCGCTCGGAACATCTGCCACAACCACTGCACCCGCCCCAACTTTGGCTTTCTCTCCAATTTCAATAGGGCCAATCACCTGAGCGTGGGCCGAAATCAGCGCCCCTTTTCGAACAGTCGGATGGCGTTTGCCAACATCCTTCCCTGTTCCACCAAGAGTCACTCCGTGATAGAGAAGAACGCCTTTTTCAACAATCGCCGTCTCTCCAATCACCAGGCCTGAACCATGGTCGATAAAAACACCTGAGTCAATCTGGGCACCCGGATGGATCTCAATCTGAGTCCAAAAGCGCCAAAACTGACTGTGCATCCGAGCTAGGAGTTTGAAGCCATGCTTCCAGAGAAAATGCGAGAGACGGTGAGCTGCTAAGGCCTTGACACCTGGATAAGTCAGCAAAACTTCCAAACTGTTGCGTGCCGCTGGATCATTTTCTTTTACAATATCAATGGTTTCGCGCCACCATCCCATACATTTCTCCTTTTCTTATTCTGAATCTTTTGGTGTTTCTGTAAATTCTTTCTTCGGTTTGTGGTCCTTGTGATGACGTGGACGGTGAGGTCGCTCAGACTTTTCACCTTTTTCATCATGCTCAGGTTTTGGCGGACGAGGAAGAAGGGCTTTCATAGAGGCATCGATACGGCCTTTTTCATCAATCTTGATAACCTTAACATCGACTTCATCACCGATAGCTACCAAGTCCTCGACACGGTTGGTACGAGTCCAAGCCATTTCTGAGATGTGAACAAGTGCATCTGTCTTATCAAAGAGGTTGACAAAGGCACCAAATTTCTCGATACGAACAACCTTAGCATGGTAAACTTCATCCACTTTCGCTTCACGAACCAAGCCAGCGATGATTTCTTTGGTACGGTTAATGGCATCTTGGTCGCTAGAGTAGATAGATACATTTCCTTCTTCGTCGATATCAATCTTAACGCCTGTTTCAGCGATAATCTTATCAATGGTTTCTCCACCCTTACCGATGACAATCTTGATCTTGTCCACATCAATCTTGATGGTGTCAATTTTCGGTGCAGTTGGAGCCAATTCTGGACGAACTTCTGGAATGGTTGCTTCAATCACATCAAGGATTTCAAAACGAGCTTTCTTGGCTTGAGCAAGGGCTTCAGTCAAGATTTCTGCAGTAATTCCTTGGATCTTGATATCCATTTGAAGGGCTGTAATCCCCTCACGAGTACCTGCCACCTTAAAGTCCATGTCTCCAAAGTGGTCTTCCAAACCTTGGATATCTGTCAATACTGTATAGTTATTTCCATCTGAGATAAGTCCCATGGCAATACCAGCTACTGGCGCCTTGATTGGCACACCACCAGCCATAAGGGCAAGAGTTCCCGCACAGATAGAAGCTTGAGAAGAAGAACCATTTGATTCCAAGACTTCTGCTACCAGACGGATAGCGTATGGGAATTCTTCCAAGCTTGGCAAGACTTGAGCAAGAGCACGTTCTCCAAGAGCCCCATGACCAATTTCACGACGACCAGGCGCACCGTAACGACCTGTTTCCCCTACTGAGTATTGCGGGAAGTTATAGTGATGCATAAAGCGTTTCTTGTACTCTGGATCCAAACCATCGATGATTTGAGTTTCTCCCATCGGAGCCAAGGTCAAGACTGAAAGGGCTTGAGTTTGCCCACGAGTAAAGAGACCTGAACCGTGCACACGAGGAAGAAAGTCAACAACCGCATCCAAAGGACGGATTTCATCAACCTTACGACCGTCAGGACGTACCTTATCTTCTGTAATCAAACGGCGCACTTCAGCGTGTTCCATTTGTTCCAAGATTTCAGCCACATCACGCATGATACGATCAAATTCTTCGTGGTCTGCATATTTTTCTTCGTAAACAGCAGTCACTTGGTCTTTAACTGCTTGAGTTGCAGCTTCACGAGCCAATTTTTCTTCTACTTGAACCGCTTTTTGGAGGTCACTATTGTAGGCTGCGATGATTTCAGCTTGCAAGTCCGCATCCACATGAAGCAATTCCACTTCTGCTTTTTCCTTACCAACAGCAGCAACGATTTCTTCTTGGAAGGCAATCAATTCTTTAACAGCTTCGTGCCCTTTGAGAAGGGCTTCCAACATGATTTCTTCTGACAATTCTTTGGCACCAGACTCAACCATGTTGATGGCGTGCTTGGTACCAGCTACTGTCAATTCAAGAAGCGAACGCTCTGCCTGTTCTTGAGTAGGGTTGATGATGATTTGGCCGTCGACATAACCCACTTGTACCCCAGCGATTGGTCCGTCAAATGGAATATCTGAAATAGACAAGGCCAATGATGAACCAAACATGGCTGCCATTGGTGCAGATGCATTTTCATCATAAGAAAGAACTGTGTTGATGACTTGCACTTCGTTACGGAAACCTTCCGCAAACATCGGACGGATTGGACGGTCGATCAAACGCGCTGTCAAGGTCGCATCAGTAGAAGGACGTCCTTCACGTTTCATAAAGCCACCAGGAAACTTCCCAGCCGCATACATTTTTTCTTCGTAGTTAACTTGAAGTGGGAAGAAATCCCCAGTTGCCATTTTCTTAGACATAACGGCCGCAGTCAAGACAGTTGACTCACCGTAACGCACGACAACAGAGCCATTTGCTTGCTTAGCAACCTGACCAGTCTCTACGATTAACTCACGACCTGCAAAAGTCGTTTGAAACACTTGTTTTGTCATTTTAATCCCCTTTGGATTGATGAAATTATACGCCTTGCCTACAAAGATCAAGATACTAAGGTCGCAAAAAGCAAAGTAAAAATAGGAAACTGGCGAAGTCTTCGATGAAGACAAGACAGTTTATCTTTTTTAAACAGCTTTTCGGCCGAGTTCAATTTTCAAGATACAAATCATTAGAAAGGTTTGATGCTAAAGCATCTAATCCTTTCACGCTAATCGCTATTAGGCGATTAGCTAAATGCTTTACTAACTCTCTCGTCAAATAACATCGATTTGACTCGTTCGTGTCGCTCAAACTAAATACTGAAAAGAACAAATTATGAAAAAATTTCTATCATAAAATTGAGAATCGACAAAGCCTTTAACACTTTTATACCCTCATCTTTGTATCAAGTACGTACAGAGTCTATTTTATCATATTTTTCTTAAAAAGTGCGGGCTTTTCTATTAAAAAGGAACCATTCCCCTCACCTGAGAAGAATGGTTTGCTTTTTATTATCCTAAAGACTGATGATTAAACAAGGCATGGGTTGCTTGGTGGATGTATTTTGCTGTTTCAGCATTGTTCATGGTGTAGAGATGTACACCTGCAACATCCTGAGTGACCAAGTCCACAATTTGGTCTACTGCATAGGCAAGTCCTGCTGCTCTGAGCGACTCAGGGTCATGCTCATACTTGTCTAAGATAGCCTTAAATTTACGTGGAAGATGGATATTCTCACAAGTCTTCAAGAGACGAAGCGCTTGATTACGGTTAAGAATGGGCATGATCCCCGCATGAATAGGAACATCAATCCCTGCCAAGGTACACTTGTCTTGGAAATCATAGAAGCGCTCATTGTCAAAGAAAAGTTGCGTTACGAGGCTTGAACAGCCTGCATCCACTTTCTTCTTGAGATTTTGAATATCTGAGATTTGGTTTGGCGAGTCAGGATGCCCCTCTGGGTAGCAAGCGCCAATAATATCAAAGTGAGGAGCTTGTTCCTTGATGAACTCGATCAAATCTGTTGCGTAGCGGAAATCCTTTTGTGGTTCCACATCAGGGATAATATCCCCACGCAAAGCCAAGATTTTCTGTACCCCAACCTTATCCAAGTCTGCAATGGTTTCAGCAACCTTTTCCTTGGTCAGATAGATAGCTGGCAAGTGGGCAATGGTTGGAATCGCCAAATCATTCTGGATAAAGTCAGCCAAACGAACCGTTGTTTCCTTGATATTAAATTTATTATTGCTGGCAGTCACACTGATAAAGTGCGGTGTCAGCTCCCGCATATCCTGCAAGGCTGAAATAATTTTATCATTACCCACTGCTGGGTTTGGAGGGAACACTTCAAATGAAAGTGACGGTGTTTGGCGTGACATAGTCATTATCCTTTTCTTTTTGATTTCATGATTGCTGAGCCAGCTAGGGCCAAGCAGTTCCTTGATCAGTCAGTGTCAAGAGAGAAATTCTATCTTACAATTTCTCACGCGCAGCTTTTGCTGCTTCGACAAGGCGGATCAAGCTTTCTTTTGTTTCTGGAATACCACGTGTTTTCAAACCACAGTCAGGGTTGATCCACACTTTCTTGCTTGGAACTTTGGCAAGAATAGCATCGATTGTGTGGTCGATTTCGCCTTCATTTGGTACACGTGGAGAGTGGATATCGTAAACCCCAGGTCCCACTTCTGTTTGGAAGTTTTTCGCTTTGAGTTCGTCCAAGATTTCAAGGTTTGAACGGCTTGCTTCAAAGGAAATAACGTCCGCATCCATGTTGTCGATAGCTGGGATGATATCTGTAAATTCTGAGTAACACATGTGAGTGTGGATTTGAGTGTCTGGCGCTACTGTTGAGTGTACCAAGCGGAAGGCAGGAATAGCCCAGTCAAGGTAGTCTTCGTACCAGTCGCTACGACGGAGTGGCAATTTCTCACGAAGAGCAGCTTCGTCGATTTGGATGATTTTCACGCCAGCAGCTTCAAGGTCAAGAACTTCATCCTTGATAGCAAGAGCGATTTGAAGAGTTGAGTCCTTGATAGAGATGTCTTCACGTGGGAATGACCAGTTAAGGATGGTCACAGGTCCAGTCAACATACCTTTGACAGGCTTGTCTGTACGGCTTTGTGCGTAGCTAGACCATTTGACAGTGATTGGGTTGAGACGAGTTACATCACCCCAGATGATTGGTGGTTTCACCCCACGCATACCGTATGATTGTACCCAACCATTCTTAGAGAAGAGGTAACCTGACAAGTTTTGGCCGAAGTACTCAACCATGTCATTACGCTCAAATTCACCGTGAACAAGCACGTCAAATCCAACTTCTTCTTGCCATTTGATCCATTCGTCGATTTGCTCTGCCAAGAACTTGTCATAGTCTTCTGCTGACAACTCACCCTTACGGAAGGCCAAACGTTTAGCACGAACTTCCTTAGTTTGAGGGAATGAACCGATGGTTGTTGTTGGAAGTGCTGGAAGTTTGAAAGTTTCTTCTTGGATCGCTTCACGTTCTGCAAAGGCTGGCAAACGAGTGTAGTCTGCGTCTGTCAAGCCAGCAATACGGGCACGAAGTTCAGTATTTTCACCCACACGCTCAGTCGCAAAGAGTTCTTTGTTTGCTGCAAGAGCTTGTTCACCTTGACCGTTGCGGATAGCATCCAAATCACGGATCTCATCCAATTTTTCAACTGCAAAGGCAAAGTGGTTCAAGATAGCTGGTTCAAATTCTTCATTAGCGGTTGTAAATGGCACATGAAGAAGTGAGCATGAGCTTGTCAAGACAATGTTTTCAGCTGGAATTTGCTCAAGAACAGCCAAGCTCTTTTCGTAATTATTGCGCCAGATGTTCTTACCATTGACGATACCAGCATAGAGAGTCTTGTCAGCTGGGAAACCACCTTTCACAAGTTCAAGCGTTTTCTTACCTTCAACGAAGTCAAGACCGATAGCATCTACTGGCAATTTTACAAGGTCAGCATAAACGTCACGAACGTCACCGAAGTAAGTTTGAAGCAAGACTTCAAGACCTTTTTTATCAGCCAAGAGTTTGTTGTAGAGGTTCAAGAAGAGAGCTTTTTCTTCAGCTGTCAAATCTTTGACAAGAGCTGCTTCGTCGAGTTGGATGCGAGTTGCACCAAGCTCCGCCAATTTAGCAAAAACTTCTTGGTAAGCAGCTACTAAGCTGTCTACGAAGTCTTCTGCTTTCACGCCTTCTTCAAAGTCTGACAATTGAAGGAAAGTGAATGGACCTACAAGAACAGGACGAGTGTTCAATCCAAGTTCTTTGGCTTCTTGGAACTCATCAAAAATCTTGTGACCAGCCAATTTTACTTGAGTGTCTTTTTCAAATTTAGGCACGATGTAGTGGTAGTTGGTGTTGAACCATTTCTTCATCGGAAGGGCACGAACATCCCCTTTTTCACCTTGGTAACCACGCGCCAAAGCAAAGTAACGCTCAAGGTCTGACAATTCCAAGTTTTGAACAGAAGCTGGCACCACGTTGAAGAGGAAAGCCGCGTCTAGGAAGTTGTCATAGTGAGAAAAGTCGTTTGATGGGATTTCAGTGATGCCTTTTTCTTTGACAATGTTCCAGTGTTTAGCACGCAATTCTTTAGCCACAGCCAAGAGTTCTTCTTCTGAGATTTCTTTTCTAAAGTATTTTTCAGTTGTAAATTTTAATTCGCGGAATTCGCCCAAACGAGGGAAACCGATGATCGTAGTTGACATGATGTGTCCTCCAAAATTTGTTGTTGAAACTATCTTAACAGAAAAGAAACTGTCTGTATAATTGTAAATAATTAGGCTTTGATATAGTTTGAAACTATATCACTTTTTTGAACAAGAGAAAAAGACTTGAGACCAGTGTCTCAAATCCTTTGTATTGCTTGTTTTATTGCTGTATTTTAGTTAGAATGCTCAAACGAGCTATTGACGATTCTCATCAGTGACTATGGCATGCTATTAGAAAAGACTATAGGTTAGTTATCCTTTGGTAATTTTGATATTTCCCTGAAAAAGTGCGGACGGGAGGTAAAATTGTTCTGTGGATGATTTTAGCCAACCAAGTAATCTCATCTCTATCAACTTTTTTCCTGTTCAAGTGGGACGACTGCTAGTGTCTTTCCTAAACTGGCTAAGACTTTCAAGACTGTATCCAACTGAGGACTGGTCTTTCCTGTTTCCATTCTAGCTATGACAGGCTGGCTTACTCCACTGAGTTCTTCTAGCTTTTTCTGACTAATACCTTGCTCATGTCTAGCTTCTATCAACTCACTCATGATAGCCACTCGCATATCACTTTCAAGGATTTCCTCCTTGGTAAAGAGTTCAGATCGGATATCTTTCCAATTACTTCCAATAGCACTATTCTTCATCACTTAACCCTCTTTCTTTTATGTCTTTCAGTTCACGCTTGGCTTTATCAATCTCTCTCCTAGGAGTTTTCTGAGTCTTTTTAACAAAATGATGTAAAAGAACAAAACTCCCATCAACCCATGCTACAAATAAAATCCTATCCTTAAGAGGTCGTAGTTCCCAAATCTCATCTTCCAAATGTTTGATATAGGGTTCACCAGTTCTAGTCCCATGCTGACTAAGCAACTCGATATAGTCGTTTAGTTTATTGAGTTTGATGCGACTGTCCTTACTCTTCTTTCTAGCCAATTCTCTCATATAATCTAAGACTGGCTCATTTCCATTTTTGTCCTTATAGAAGTAAATTGTATGCACCAAGCAACCTCTTTTCAATTTAATTATAACTTAAAAGTTATTAAAAGTAAATCCTAATACCCATAAAAAGAAGACCTTAGAATCATTCTAAAGGTCTCATTTTTATTATTCGAAAAAATTTTGAGAAGAGTTATAATGTGGAGCTATTCCTGACTCTTACACCAACTCAATGCCTTTCTCTCGGAGATTAGCCATGCACTCCTCATAGTATTCTGCATCATGCTCACTATAGATGGGATTGTCCAACTTTTCCTCAGGCAAGTCTTCATAAGCTGGGCAAATTTTGCCACGGTAGTTCTTGTCCAGCCATTCTGGACTGACATTGTAGCCACGGCCAACCATTTCCTCCATAATCAAGCGATGATAAGCATAGAGATGATAGGGCGAGTGAGTAAAGACATAGTCCACAGTCGCATGTTTTTTGCCCCAACCATTGCCACGCAGGGCGCAGCACTCTCGATGTTGCCCCAAAAGTTGAGGACGGGGAAGTTGTGAAATCAAGGCCTCATGCCAAAGTCTCATGGGCGTCTCCTTTCAGTAACGTTGAATGTTGCAAGTAGGTATTGGGATAGAGTTCAAGCAAGTCTCGAGTTTTAACGATCAAGTCTTCCTTGGAAACCTGACCAAAGCGGTAGCGATCCAGCAAGAGCAGATAGTCCTTACGCTCAACATCTGTCGCTTTCTTTTTGAAATAGCCCCAAATATGCTGAAAAGCATTGCAAACTTGACCTCTATGCTCAGGGATTTGACAGGCACGGTCGATCAGTTCTTGAACATGACTTACCTCCACCTGTTCATTCTTCAAGTATTGGCGAATCTCATTGTAAATATTGCTGGAATGACTCAAAACGAGATATTTGTTCCTAGCCCAGAGTTGTTGGCACTGGGATTTTTGGTTAGTTTGTTCCATCTTTCTCCTTGTTTTCTATCCGTTTCCAGCGAATATGGAAACAAAGTTGTACCTTAAAAATGAGCGAATTAATGACTTCACACAACTGACTGTATGAATCTTTTTTCATCTTCTACAAATTTCCATAGATTCAAGAAACAAAGTAATAATTCTCTTTTAGTTCTCTGAAACGGTCAAACCCTAGAATACCCTCATTTTGTAATCTGCCTAAAACAACGCTAGGATGAATATCGATTTCCTCCGCAAAACATATGATATCCGTCTTATCAAAGTTTCCTTTTTTGACAAAAGCTTGATAATCTTCTGGTCTAATCAAGAAATTTTTTGCAAACTGGTCTGCCTGTTCCTCAGAACGAAGATAGGACTCACTGTTTCCCTCATCAGATGAAAAATCATTCTCCAGAATGTGTCCAATCTCATGAAAAAGTGAGAACCAGAAAATATCGGATGCTTTGTTTCGATCCGTGAGTAAAAGCAAGGCACTACCATTACTGAACTTTTTAGTCGCTCCATTCAAATTGGCATTTGGCAAAGCAGGTAGACCGACTAGGACAACACCACAGTCTAGCAAGATATCATACAAGCGTTGAGGAAAAACTTCTGAGTCCTGTCTCGTCAACTTTCTCAAGGCAGGCAGGCTTCTCTCTAGCTTTCTGCGATTTAACTTAGTTATCGTTTTATCACGCGCTTTTTTAGACGCCAACTCCAGCATAATATTCGAGTTCACTATACTTTTAGTCGTAAACTCACGCGTATTCCGATAGCTGACTAGATAGTTAAAAGATGTAAGATTTTCTAAACTTGCCATACCGAGAATCTTGCGAAGCTCGACAATCTTTTCCTTCAAACTATAGCGTTTGTCTGGAACGTAGCCTTTTTCCTTGAAATACTTGAAATCAATCAGATCACAGATTTCTTTCTCGCTACCTTCTTCTAGCTCTTTTTGTTCTACAATCTCTGCAACTTTTACATCATAAGCATTTTGAAGATTGAGCCAGGTTTGCATAGAAACTCCGCTTAGCTTGGCTAACTTATGAGCCGTTTCCTTACTAATAGACTCCTCTGCATTGACCAGTTTACTGACAGTCTTTGCCGAAACTCCCAAACGCTCCGCAAATTCTTTCTGCGTTACGTTATAATCTTCAATCAACTCTTCAACATACTGACCTGGATGAAAAGCAATCAGGTCTTTGTATTCAACAATTTTATTACTCATAGTGATTGCTGACCTCCTCTATTTTTAGGATTTCGATTTCAACGGGATTTGGAAATACCTTTTCTAAATCCTCTTCACGAAATTCCACAATCAACCGATAGGAACTCCTTCGACCATCTATATCTAAAGCAAACTGTCCCTGTCTCTTTCCCTTAAGTTGGTGAAAGTGATATTTAGGAAAAGCTGTCACACTAGCCAAAGAATCCGCCGCTTCCAAAAAGTTGATCAACTGATGCAACTTTACAGCAATTTTATCCGAAAAATCTTTTTTCGCCCGCCTCAGCTCTGTGCACTGCTTTTCAACAGTTTTGTTTGTATAGATAAGCTTCATAAATCCCTTTCTGTTTATTTCAAATTACCATTTAGGTAATTTAATTATAACATAAATAAATAATAAAAGCCAGCCAAAGGTTGATTTGGCTGGGATTTTAAATCTGATAGATGTATCTAACTGTTTCTCCATTACCCTTTAAAGTTTTTCAAAAACTCTTTGAGCTCGGCATCGGCTTCTGGTGTGGTTCCGTGGAGTTGACCGAGCATTTCAAGCAATGAAGCTGTTTGGTTTTGGATTGCTTCATTTGTCTCATTAATCTTGCTGACGATTTCTGTCAGCGGCTCGACTTCTTCTTCCTCAAAGGTGTCTACATAGCGAGGGATATTGAGGTTGTAGTCATTTTCGACAATTTCTTCATAGCTTGCCAGATGGGCAAACTTATCAATCTCCTCACGAGACTTGTAGGCCTCCAGAATCTTCTCGATATGGGCATCCGTCATGATATTTTGGTTTTTCCCCTTATCAAACTCCTTAGAAGCATCGATAAAGTAGACATCACGATTGGTACGGTTCTTTTTGAGAATGATGACCGTGGTCGGAATGCTGGTATTAAAGAAGATATTGGCTGGTAGACCGATAACCGTGTCAATGGCCCCTTCTTCTAGCAAGGCCTTACGAATGGTCCCTTCTGCATTTCCACGGAAAAGAACACCGTGAGGAAGGACGATAGCCATAACTCCATTATCTTGCTTGAGATGGTAGTAACCATGTAAAAGGAAGGCAAAGTCAGCCTTGGACTGAGGTGCTAGTTTCCCAAAAGGAGAGAAACGAGGATCATTCAGGAAGCCAGAGCTTGCTGACCACTTGGCAGAGTATGGAGGGTTCATGAGAACCCCATCAAAGTTGGTCGGCTCTTGTGTCGGCCAGTCTTCGTCTAGTGTATCAGCATTGTGGAGAAATTGATTCTCAACTGGAACACCGTGTAGAATCATGTTCATCCGAGCCAAGTTATAGGTCGAGGTATTGAGCTCCTGACCGAAGTAGACAACCGTTTGCGGTTTATGAGAGTATTTCTTGGCATTGAGCAAGAGAGAGCCAGATCCCATGGTCGCATCATAGATGGTAAAGCCTTGCTGGTCCTCACGACCCAAAAAGGCAATCTGCGTCATGAGCTTAGCAACAGGCTGAGGAGTATAGAACTCACCAGCCTTTTTCCCAGAGTCTGTTGCAAACTGTCCAATCAGATACTCATAGGCATCCCCCAACATATCGCCTGCATGACCAGCCACATCTAGCACAGCCAACTCTTTCATAACCGCTGCTACCGTTTGGTTTTGCTTTTGCGGAGTCGCCCCTAGCTTTTTAGAGTAGAGATCGATATCTTCAAAAAGATTTTCATAGAGGTCGTCACTCTGCTCGATATCTCGAAAACCCTGAGCCAGATCTTCCAGCTGGAAAGTCCCCTCATTAACACGTGCTACCAGAGCCGTAAAGGTCAGGTCAGGCTTGATACTATAGTTGAGTTCGTCCTTCATGACTGCAAGAAGATCCTCGTGAGTGTCCGCATCCTCATAGTAGTTGCGATAGACCTCAAGGGCAGTCTCAAGACTATCTGTCCCCTCTTCCATGGTCTCCGCCACGAAAAAGAGCATCTTATCTGATAGATACTTGTAAAAGACCATGCCCAAGAGATAGGACTTATAGTCGTTAGCATCCATCTTGGAGCGGAGAACATCCGCTGAGTTCCACAGGGCTTGGTAGAGCGACTGGGAAGTTTGTGTTGTTTCCATAGTGTTTCTTTCTAAGTTTTGCAATTAATTTTTTTAAACAAGCAATCATTTATAACAAATCACTTCATTCTCAATCGTTTGAATCAAATCTAAAGGAATAGAGGAAACTGGAAGTTGATAAACGATATTTTTTCGAGGATTATAAAATCCAAGATTTTCGATAGAAAGGAAGTCAGGATCATAGGAATGTAAGCCCATGATATAGTATACAAGGACTTGTAGTGTATGGTCTTTATTAGGAGCTGTTTTAGTCACCTTAAAATCCCACAGTGTATCCTTGGTCAGAAAATCTCCATCACCCTTATCAATCGTTTCTGTATAGCCTCCCAAAAAGTTAAAGCCATCCTTTACCAAAGGACCATAGAGGTCGAAAAAGCAAAGACTTCGCTCCACCATGATACGAATATTCTCTATCGTTTCGGCATCCACTGAAATTTCCTCAAATGGCTTATAATACTTGATCCCCGCACGAAAAACGACATCAAAAGAAACCAAACGACACGCACTTTCTATCGATAAATCGTCCAATCCTGTCACCAAATCAAGAAGTGCTTCTGCTAGGTCTCCCATGTTAACCCTATGAGCTCCCATGAGAGAAATTATGAAAGCATCACGGGCTTCTGTCCCTTTCATAAAGCGTGTCAAGTAGTCCACACAAATCCCCACTAAACTTGGAGATACAGACTCTACAGGATGCAGAATTCTGTGGTCTTCGAACTGCTCTACTGAAAATAACTTGATAGGCAGATAACCACCTCGAGGTTGGTTAATTTCTTTGATACGTTGTGTTACAGATACCATGGCAACTCCTTTATGTATATATACTAGCGTCGATAAACCTTAATCGGTATTCTTTTATTTAGTAAACAATTACCTTAGTTTTGACTTTCTAAAACCGCTTCCAGTTTATCAGCATTTTTCTTGTTTTCTAACAATTCATTATAAGCCGTCTTTTTAATAATCGTTTTGATTAGTTTATCAAGTTCTGTATTTTCTGAGTAATCCGCTGGAACAAAATAATCAATACGATTATCCTGAGTCATTTTGTGGACTTTAGTTCTATCATTCGTTTTTGGATTGAATACACCGATAGAGTAGCCACCTCTTGTTTTGACTAGCTTCATACATGGAATATCTGTATCACTATCCCCTAAATAGACCATATTTCTAAAAGGAACTCGTAAATCACTTTCAGCAAAAAAATCATTCACCGCATCGTCATTAACATCTAAAATACCTTTGGTAATTCTAAAAAGAAATTGAGTCTTATTGGTGTAGTTAACAACTTGAGCAGGCCAGACCGCGACACCCTTTTCATCACAATAAAAAGAAGTTGCATAAATTTTCTTAAAAGCACCATTTTTAGCTATTGAAGTCCCCTCTATCATTTCTTTCAAACCAGATGAAATGATGTAATGCTCTACAATAACTCCGTTTTCTTCACCATATTTTCGAATACGCTCAAACCAGTCTTCGACTCCTGGGAATAGTTCTACCTCTGAACCAAACTTAGCTAACTCTGTCTTTGTAAATAGGACTGTCCCTTCAGATTCTGTTTTCATCGTAAACATATAGGCAAGGTTCTTGTCCATATTATTAGCCTTGGCAAAACCATTGGATTTCTTCCAAAATTCACTGATTTCATACCCGAGCTTCTGTATAAACCCTTGGGCTTGCATATCATCAGGAGACAGCGTTTTATCAAAATCATAGCAGATAGCTACTACAGGTTTTTCTTCTTTCTTTAGAGTTTCTGATTTTACTTTTGACATTTTACTGCACTCCTTTTAAATAAACATATCCTGCAAGAGTTTCTTTTTCAGTGTTTCAAGCTGAGAAATTTTTTCTTGGTGTGAGTTGATGAGGTTATCGAGGTTTGAGAAATAGGCGCCGATGGCTTGTTGTTCTTCGAGTGAAGGAGGAAGTGATACCTTTATTTTCTCTATCTGCCATAAAGAAAGCGAGGGTTGTGCTCCAATTGTTGAATCACTTTTGATAAAAGACTTTATTCTTGGACTTTTCAAAAAATTCAACATAAAAATCGCATCGTCACTCTTCAATCTAATAATTGCAATTTGCTGATTTGTATTTGCAGGTAAATCTTTTTTATCAACTATCCCAACTACCCCAAGAGTACCGACAATTGAAAACAATACATCACCCTCTTTAAGTATAGAACGTTTTAGGTATCCTAAATGTTCTTCTAAACTTGTAGAGGCTGTCCGGACCAAACTACCAGTATCTCTATTTATACTTTCGGTTTTAATATAGTTTACTTCCCCTTGCCAGCTTTTATCTTTCGGTGTGGTTCCCTTAGTTATAGTTTCAGCCCTTGATTTAAGTTCATATAATTCCCACTCGCTCTCAAATCCATCTAAACGAATCTCTGGCACTGTCTGTCCAGCTTTGGGAAACATCTTGGAGAGCATGGTCGTCTTAAGAGATTGGTAGTTAGCAAGATTATCCTTGTAGCTAGACAAAAGGTCGTCGAGGGTGCGGAAAAGGATGCCAATGGCGGATTGTTCGTCAAATGAATCTGGTATTAAATAGTCTAAATTGGATATATCTGACCAATTCACATAAATTTGTGTGTTCCCCTGAGCACTTCTTACGATTTTATTACGGTTAATATCAGCATTTAGTAATTGAAAAATAAAATCTGGAACATATTTATTTTTATCTAAACAAATTCTTTGTGTGCGCTGATTGTAAACATAACTATTATCTTCATCAATTAATAGAACTCTTCCAATAATCTTACCTGTACTAGTTTTGTCATTTAAAATCATTGTTAAATCATCTTTTTCTAAAATCCTTCTCTCCGTTTTCTTACTATATTTTACTCTAATTCCTTGGTCCTTATATTTACCTTCTTCTGAATACGAACCAATGCTAATTACCTTATATTTCCCATCTAGATCAAATTCGCTTTCAATGGCTGTTCCTCCCACAGATATACCTAAATCTGTCAATTTTATCGTTTCCCACCAAGAATCAAATCCTTGAAATCTAATTTGAGGAATACTATTTTTACTCATTAATTTCTCCCGAACTATCTTTAAAATCGATTTGCTTACTTCTAAGTCCAAATATCCTTAATACAGAATTTTCGCGTCTAGACTTTTTAGAAATAAACTTCCTTTTCTTTAAGTAATCCAGAAGTTTCTCGTTAAACTCAGAATACGATACCTTAGACTCCTGATTACCATTCCCTCCGTTACCTTCATTCTCATTTAATTTTTCAAAGGCCACTTTCCATTCAGTGTAGATGTCATCATCTATTTGTTCCTTCAAGATTTGCATGATATCCGGTAATTCTAATAAATCTAAATAATCGCCTAGGAAAGTGAGCTTATCTACTTCTATTTGACTTTCCGAATCAGAAATTAATTTTTTGAGTAGTTCTTTCTTATGTTCAAGTAAAACATCATTCGAATTTAGGATAGATTCATACAATGGAACGCTAATTTCATTTTCATCTAATGCTATAAATTGTCTTATATATTTTTTAACTATTTTTTGTATTTTATTTTGAAGCGTCACATCTAACGAATCATAGCTATTTTGATTTATTAAATTGTAAAAGTCGTACTTATTAAAATTATTATCTAAAAGAAACACTAATATTTCTGCTCTATATTTTTCAGATAGATACAGATTCTCTAGCAATTCTCTAATTTGTTCTTCATCACGAATATCTTTTGCAGTATTTAAATAATCAAATTTATTCATCCTAATAAAGGAGGCTAAATGTTTTGGATATTTCTGACGTATAAACTCAAGATTATCTTCATTAAAATCTATCAATTTATATTTTATGAGATGTTCCATCTGATTATCATCTTCATCAATTTCATTAAATGTTTCATAATAAGGATATCCTATTTCTTTCACTAATCTAATTCTGATATTTTTATTCATGTTCGACTCTTCTAAAACAAAATATACAAATTTTTCTTGTAATTCCTTATCTAATTTTAGATATATCCTCTTATCAAGTTCAAAATTACCATTCTGGTTTATGAAATCTACTAATAAATTATCCTCTTCCTCATTTTGACTAAAATAGTCTAAAACAATTTCAGTATTCACTTCTGCTTTTTTAGTCTGAACAAGATTTTTTACTAGTAATTCTCGATTTTCATTAGATAGTTTATTAAATTTATCTTCTGTATATGTAATATAAAACTTTGGAATACTAGCAATTATTTTTTCTGCCGCTGAATCTTTGAATGGTTCAAAGTTTAGATTCATTCCTTTATTTTCAAATACGATATTTTCGTTTAATAGTTTTTCAATATATTTAGGTTTATCAAGCATTTTATTTTCTGACAGTTTAATATACATCCAAACATAGTCTAAGAATTCGGCTCTATATGATAGACAATAGTCGCGGATAGGATATAGTTCGCTATGTTCATGAATCATTTCAAAGTTTTTGTGCTTAAACTCTGAATCATTGATAGTATCGCCTAAGTAAAATCGTGTAAAAAACTCTAACGTTTCTTTTTGAATGCCATATAACTGATTATTATAAATAAAATCAATTATTTCTCTATTATAACTGTCTTTAGCAGATAAAAAACCTTTTAATCTAATCTTAAGCCACCTTAGATTCTTCTTCACTAAATCTATATTTCTATACTCATTTTGACAGAAGAGCTCTTGATGTTCTTGCAAATAAATACTTAATGCATCTTCAACTGTATTATTTTTATAATCAGTTTCTTCTAAGTCAACCAAGGATAGCAAGGATAGGATTATACTTGAATTAACTTTGTATTCTTTCTTATTATTTATGCAAGTTATAAACGATAGCGAATTATATTCTAACCATTTTTTTAAGAATGTTTCAATAATGTCTTCTTTGAAAATTACAACTTTTAATTTATCAACTCTATCTAAGGTCTTATAAAATTCAGTAATAAAGTTTAGGATATCTTCTTGATTAAATATATATTTAAGCTGTCGGTCATATGCCCCACCACTTGTTGGATTTAACAAGAATTCAAAAAAACTATAATTTAACACATATTTCAGTTTATAATTATCTAATGCTATTCGCTTAACAATTTCATTAAAATTGGTGAGCTCTATGGTGCGACTATTTACTATATAAGAATTAACATTTTTTATAAATTTTTTATCATCTTCTAGCAATCCATCACCATAAAAATATGACAGATAATTCCTATAATTTTTATCAATATAATCATTATTGATAAAAAATGTAACGATATCATCTTGTGGATCAATATTAGTTTCTTCATTTGTATAGAATAACAGTTCTTCTCGGACATTGAGTTTTTTTAATAAATCTCCTTGATTTCTTTGTAAAAGAGAAAAGTCTTTTGGAAAAATATTCTTATAAACTATTAAAGAAAATAGTTTATGAGGGTTAATTTCAAAGTCTAATGTCTCTTTATAAGTCAAATATTCATTACAAATATTATTGATTAATCTCATATCGTCAAGATATAAAGCGACATTCAGAAGAAAGACTTCATCAAAATATTCATCTTCCCCCATTTCTTTTAATATTTCGTTTAGTTTTATATGTGAATTCGAAGCAGTTACGACAGGAACTATCGGAATAATAAAATCAAAAAACTTCGTTCTCTCTTGTGATTCAAATAAATCATCCTTTACAAGATAGAAGAATACCAGTTTACGTTTGTGATTTGCCTTTCGATTTCTATTAATAATTATATTTAGTTCCTTCAATTTTTCAAAAATTCTAGAATCATTAAAACGTTCAATATCTTCAAATACTATAACATCCGCTTCAGATTGCTTAAACAAATAAAGTACATCATCTAAATAGCGATCAAAATAAGATACCCTTGAACTTTCATTTGAGAAGATTTCAATATCAGTTTCAAATTTTTCTGCCTTTAAGGATAATTTTTTGATAAAACCAAAATCTTTTTGTAGCTTCAGTAAAAAATAAATTCCATATACAATTAAAACAAATAAAATTATTAGTACAAGAAGGGAAATAATAGGTTTCGTAGTCCAAGATAACCAACAAAAGTTATGAACCAATTCACTCCATGAAGAAATATTAAAAAGATACAAAGATAATAGTATTGTTAAACTTAGGTATAGTGTAATATTGAGGGGGTTGATCTGTGATTCAGCATCAAGAGTTTTAAAAATGGATTTCCTTATTTTGTTAGGATTTATTTGATGAAGCAATTGATTGATTATTTTCCCTTCAATTGTATTAATTTCACGCTTATCAAGTCCATTTTTTTCACTACTTTTTATTTCATCATATTGCCCCAAAGAAATATGAATGAATTTTTTATCTGTACATTCCCTCTCAAAACTCTCAACGATACTACTTTTGCCAGCTCCGTAATTTCCTGTGATAGCTACATTTGTTACTTCAGAATTCTCATCAATCGCAAACTGAAGTGCTTTTAGTGTTACTGGCTTTATTTCAACATCTTTATTTGAAGTAAGTGCTCGAAATTTATATTCTCTTTCCATTAATTTATCTCTCCCAATAATTACTATATGTTTAAACTAATACCATTATATCAATTCTTACTGAGTATATAAAGCTTTTATACACAAAATAGCCCCTTAGAAATCAATTCCTAAGGGGTTGTATTTATCCTGCCACTTGTGTCACTTCTTCTACTTTCACTTTCTTATCCTTCTTACCTGAACCACTCAATCGACGTTTACTATCTCGGATTGTGTTCAGGTCCTTGAGGAGTTTGGTCAGGTGTTCTTTTTCTGGATAGGCTTCTGCACTAGCTACGGTATAGCGCATAAAGAGGTCGTAGATGCTGGTTAGTTCGGTACGGACTTGTCTGGTCTTACCTACTTCCTTGGCAGACTTATGCGCACGCGCCTGACTTTCCACCTTATCATACTCCTCCTGCGCACTGATTACCGCCGTCAGCATAGGTGTCAGTCCTAGGCTGTTTACTGCCGTGTGATAGGGGTCTTCGTTGAGCGTTTTGATTAAACTCTTGATTTCTGCCGTTTCCACATCATTGCTATGCTTGGTGATGTCCTTGTACTTGGCAAAGACTGGTTTCAAAGTCTCATGGGCTTCTTTGAGTTTGGTCTCCTTGATCTTAGCAAAGCCCCGATGAAGGGTAAAGAGGCCGACTAGGGCACTGTCACGATTGCGGTCGACTTCGGTCAGGTTTGTCGCCTCTTTCTTTTCCACGATAGCAAGTTGGGCTTGGAAGTCTGCTAGCTGGCTCTTGAAGGAATCGAGATGCTTGCCATACATAGGCTCGTCCTTATGTGCCTTGGCAAAAACTTCTAGTAGTTGACCCGTATCTACCATGAGACTTTCAAACTCGCGGTTGATAAAGTTGGTGTAGCTTAGCGGACGGATGGTAAATGTTTTTGGCATGATGATAACCTTTCTATTTAACGAATCATTTAGTTTTTTCTTTATCAAATAAAGACTGGATTAGTTCTGGAAGATAGACCTGTTTTTGGTCTGTTTTTACAATGCTTCCTTGTCTATCAGGTTGAATCAAAGGTCTATCCTTAGATACAAAGACTTGAAACAAAACACAGAACAACAATATGAGCCCCCACAAAGGAAGTGTCGATAGCATACTCTCCTCATTTTCTTTATCTTTCTTCATCAGATTTTCTCCTTTAAGTTGATAAGACAATTCTAACAAATAGCAAAGAACTTAGAACACTCATCCGCTCAACTGTCTACTTTATCATCCCAACAGCACTTTTTTTGGCTATTTTTTACTTTTATAGAATAAATCAGTCATTTCAGAAATAGAAAATCCCTATCTGACTAGACATACACTCCGTCTGTCAGATAGAGACTCTTACTATTTTTAGATTTTAACTTTTCTAGCTTTAGAATACATCTAAACTTTAGGAAAGATGATTATTCGAAAGCTCGAAGACCCCAAAACCTTCTCAGATAGACTATCTGAAGCTTAGAATGCTAATAAATTTATGTATTTCTTATTATTCTAAGTTTAGAATGCATGTAAACTTTAGGAAGTCTATGTCTTCGAAACTTAGAAGGACTATCTCCCCACTCTGAGTGGCTCAATGACTTCTTCGACAAGTTGCTTACAAGACTCCTTGATTTGTTTTTTATAGAGGAGGGGATTAAGGGCATCTGCCACTTCTATCTTATAATCTTGATAGCGCTGGCTCTTGGTCAGCTGGCTCTCTCCTAGTTGTTTCTTGACTCCCTTGCGGTAGTGCTCGACATAGTAACGGAGTTCATCCTCTCCGACATACCAACGTTTGCTAAAGACTTGGATATGTTGCTGGATAACCGCCTCGATCATCTGATCCAAGATATTGGCAATGGACTGACCGCGATAGCTTTCTGGCTTGTCCTGTACTTCTTGCCAAAGCTCTGAGATGATCTGGGCAAGGTTTGGATTGGTCTTCTCAAGGCTCTCAATATAGCTATTCACTGCCTCTCTATCTTGAGCGCTTAGGTTCTTTTCTTGACTCTGGCCTTGCTCGATCAGGCTTTGGATTAAGGTTAGGATATAGGCATAGTTGATCTCATCCACTTGGATAGACTCTAGTTCATAGTGAATATCAAGGGGCTCCCCATCCTCACTACCATCATCTCTTCGGCTTTTTAATTCAGCTAGGATGTTCTGATAGAAGCCAAGATAGGTTTCCAATTCTTCTGCGCTTAGTCCTGTCTGAGCGTAGATTTCTTCTTCATCATACTCTTTATAAACGCGGATAGATGCCAAGTATTTATCAAAGGATTGATAAGCCTTGGCGAGTTTTCTCAATTCAGGTGTAGAGATTTGCTCGATTTGGAGTCCTTGCTCAGGATCATCGGTGATGAGATTTTGGAAATCACTACAACTCCGTAAAAAGTTCCTCTTTTCCTCTTCCCAGCTAGGGGCTAGGACCTCGTTTTCTCCACCATTTGAGTAGAGCTTGAGGGCATTGTCCACCGCTTCCTTAAAGGCTAGAGGTTTTTGGAAGGTGATGATATGACCATAGGATTTACTAGAATCAAAGATACGGTTGGTACGACTAAATGCCTGAATTAAGTCCTGCGGTTGCATTGGTTTACGATCGATAAAGAGGGTCGATAGACAAGGGGCATCAAATCCTGTTAAGAGACGATTGACCACAATAACCAAGTCCAACTGCTCCTTGCGATAGAGATACTTATCCTGTTTTCGAGCAAGGCGGTTATTGACATCTGTGTTAAAGCCACGAAGATCCGCCATTGTAAAGTGAGTATCAAACTCTTGGTTATAGTCCTCCATAACCTGCTTCATATGGTCTTGGTAACCGATAGACTCTTCCTCATTTTCAGACACTGAGTAAGTGATGGTAAACTTTGGAAAATCCGGTAAATGGCGTTTGACCCGCTCGGAGACTTTGACCCGTTCCTTGCCAGCCATGATACTCTTGAGCAGATTATAATAAGCCTGTGCTTGTGGGATAGACTTGACCGTCAAAATAGCGTCATAGCTTTTTCCAACTCCTTTAGGGATATTGAGCTGTTGCTGGCTCTTATTAAGGATAGCATCCAGGACTTCTAGCATGTGTTCCTTGTCCTCATAAGCACTATCAGGAATCTCCTCCTCCAGCATATCAGAGATGATGGTATTTCGATAATCCACCTTAAAGCCGAGAACTGCTCCATCATGGATGGCTTCCTTAACTGTGTATTCATGCAGGCGTTCGCCATACTGTTGGTGGGTTGTTTGAGCCAAGTCTCCCACTTGTTTTCGTTTGTTTTCCTTGAAGATCGGAGTCCCTGTAAAGCCGTACCAGAGAGAGTTTCGGAAGTAGGCCTTGATCTCCTTTTGCATTTGTGGAGTGACAGCTCGGTGGCACTCATCCACGACAAAGGCCACGCGCAGGTCCTTGATCTTCCCAGCATCCCGCTGGTACTTGCCTTCTTCAAACTTGCGCATCATGGTCGCAATTTTCTGAATGGTCGTGACTACCACGCGCTTGTCATTGCCACCTAGACGTTTGACTAGTTCGTGAGTATTATCCGTCTCATCGATATCAATGACATCGTTGGCAGCGTATGAGAGGAAGGATGAGGTCGTCTGCTGGTCCAGATCTCTACGATCGACGACAAAGATGGTCTTTTGGATGGCAGGGATCTGCAAGAGATTGCGGGCTACTTTGTAAGAGGTCAGGGTCTTCCCTGAACCTGTCGTGTGCCAGATATAGCCCGACTCTTGACGACGAGAAGCGTCCTGTACTGCCTCAATGGCATGGATCTGATAAGGACGCAGGAGGATCAGGGCTTTCTTGCTATCATCAATGACTGAATACTGCATGACCATCTGATGGGCCCGCGGTATGGAGAGTACCTCATGGGCAAAGCTGGTCAGATCCGTCACAGGCCGGTTGTCCTTATCCACCCACTTGGTCAGAAACTGTTTGTTTAGTTTATTTTCACGGGCTGCAGCGATATAGCGAGTGTCAACCTTATTGGTCACGACAAACATCTGCAAGCTTGAGTAAATACCTCGGAACTTTCCTTCACGGTCGTATTTTTCTATCTGATAAAAAGCTTTCAAAAATCCAACTCCTGGACTCTTGAGCTCAATGTGAATCATAGGAAGTCCATTAATCAGAAGAGTCACATCCATTCGTCTGTCTTGATCTTGAGGGTACGCCTTGTCTCGCTCGACTTGGTTGACTACTTCATAGCTCGACTTACCAGCTGCGATATTGTCTCGCCAGATAACTGATAAACGAATGGTGCCTAAGCTGGCATCTTCTCTCTGAACCTCGACTTTGGCAATGCCATTTTCTCCGACCAACCACTTGGCAGCATCATAGTAGCTGACAAAGTTGAGTTGATTTTGAATCTGGCGTTTTTCCTGCTCAGTCAAAGGATGATCTGCTAGCAGGGCAACGTTATTTTGGGCTAGTTTAGTAAAGAAATTGTCCCATAATTGTTCTTCTGTTTTTAGGTCTTCTCTATAAGTCCATTGACTTTCCCCAGTTACCAGTTGGGTGATCAGTTGTTTTTCTATCTCCAGTTCTGGTTTTACTTGCATCATTCTCTCCTTTATAATGCACAATTTTACTATATTATATCATGTTTCAGATGGATTTTCCCATACGCTCCTACTCCAACTGACTTTTAACCTTCTTCTTAGTCAAGATACGGTCATTTTTGTTAGAGAGAGCTTTGATACGAGCTTCGAGAAGAGTTTTCCGTCCGGTCTCTGTTCGTGTGTAGACGAGATGATAATGTCCGATAGTCGGCGTCAGAAAGTCGAGGAATTTCTGTGCTTCTTCCTTGCGCTTATCAAAAAGACTAGGCACGACATAGTAAGGTGACTGACCTTGTAGGACTTTCTCTGCCTTCAAGAGATAGCGCTGGTTATCCACTGGAGCAAAGAACTCTCCCACAGTCTGAGCAAACAATTCTTTGTCCCTCATGCTTCCTCCCTTGAGATAGGCGAAAACCATATAGTTTTCTTTGTCCTCCTCTACCTGAACACGGGATTGATCATCCGTTAGATGCCCCGAATCTAGCAGAGCCTTTCGGATCTGCTCACCCAAAGACTGCAATCGTTTATAAGGACTCTTATAGCGGAGGTAACGCCAAGATGCAAAGGCCAAAAAGAGGAGACAGGCTGCTGTAAGCCACCAAACACCGATCAGTCTCAGTCTAAATAGCAAAACCAACAAATCCACTGCCAACAAGAGCAATGACATGCGAACCCATTTTAATGCATCAAGCAAGAGCATGACTGGAATTTTCTGTTTTTGAGTTGCGACTTCTGTAACTATCTCGAACTGATCCGCTACAACAAGAGCATCCTGCCATTTTTGTCTCAAGCCTGCTCGATCCTTGGAGAGACTCTTAACTCGCTCATTGTACTCACTAATTTGCTTTTTCTTAAAAGGGGGCTTTGGAAAATCCAAACGATCCAAACCAGTCTCAATACTCTCCTGATTATAGGCCAATCCAAGAAAATGCTCCATCCGTCGCGACAAGGTTTGCAGATCCTGATTGCTCTCTGGTCTAGGCTCCTCACCAGGAAGAGTGATAAGTGCTTGCGCTTGAACGGCTACCAGATGCCAGATGTTGCTGGTCTTTTCTGGATGTCCCGACCAGATACGAATGGCACGCCCTCGCATCTGGTTACTCAGCATAAAGCTCCCCACAAAGCTTCCGAGGATTAGGGAATTAACACAAGGAGCATCCCAACCCTCTCCAAGGAGAGATTTAGTTCCGACTAGGACTTGAATCCGGCCTCGTTGAAAAAGCTCCGTCACTGCCGCTACGATTCCCTTAGCTGAGCTCGGAAAACCAACCTGCACATAATCTTTTGGATCCAAGTGACCAATAGATGAGAAACTAAGAGGAACCTGAGGCAAGAGTTCCTTCAACTCTGCTGCCACATCGGTAGGCAAAATAACGACACTACCTGACAAGACAGCCAAAGACACAGTTATCTCTTGCTCCTGAGCTTTTCGACGAATGCTTTCAAAATAAGGGAGAACCCCCAACTGAGAAATGGTTGCTTGATTATCTCCCAGATAGGTGGCAAAATCCTTGCGAATATAGTCAGCTAGTACTAACTGTCTCAGTTCCTGACCTAGACTCTCATACTCTGTCAAGAAGATATCGGCAATGGCAGACAACTTCCCCAGAGATTGGGTTAAAAGCTGGTCAGAAGCCTTGGACTTAACTAGATAAACCTGACGTTTTTCCACCAACCCACGCGCCTTCAAGTCAGCCTCTAACTTTTTCTTATATCCATCTGGATCCTCATACCAATCTGGTGTCAGATAGAGTATGCTCTGCAACAGCGTCTCCAACCAGTAGGAGGTCAATGCTGGAAGCTTCTGGGTTCCCAGTAAATTTTGCAAAGAGGAAGGAATCGTTAACCCCTGAGAATGCATATAAATCAACATAGCTGACAAGTACTTGGGATCTTCTAAGAGCAAATCAGATGATATATCCCCTTTGAGGACCTTAGACCCTGCTACAAATGTTTGAAAATCAGGATCGACTATAAGGTGATGAATATAGTCCCACTTAGTCTCCTCAAACTGTTTGAGACGTTCCGACTCTTCAGCTGTTGGTGAACACATATAGACAAAATCCTGATGAGGGCAAAGAGTGTCTTCCTTGACTAGTTCAGGTACCGTGATTTCTTGATCGATCTCCCCACACATACGGATATAGCGTTCCCAGAGTTCAGGCTCACTGTCATAAGGTGGTGTCGCTGTCAGGGAGATGAGTTTCAGCGGTCCATACTGCTTGCGAAAGACTTCCAGACTTTTCCACCATTCATTGCGCAGGTGGTGGCACTCGTCCAAACAAAGAGTCGCAACTTTCTGAGCTCTTAGGCTTGCAAACAAATCAAACCCCACAAAATCCTCTGCTTCTCCATCTTCTTGTGATTGCAGTTGGTTCATGGCACTATGAAAAGCCTGATAGGTCACAATTGTTAATGCCTTCATCTCCTTTAAGTTTTGGGAAACGAGGTCTGAAAGCCTCTGACCATCCTCTAGAAAAGCAGTTTGGATCCTATCTACCCATTGTTCGCGAATGGTGACAGTCGGAACTAAGATGAGGGCTGGGTTGCCAAAACGAGCGATTAGCTCGATACCAATGGTTGTCTTTCCAGACCCTGGAGCGGCCACTAGATGAACATGACCGTCTGCTTGATAGTCCTGAAAACAATCCAAGACCTGTTTTTGATATTGGCGCCAGCTTCCTTTAAAGTTTAAACCTAACATGATACCCCTCATTCTATACCGTCATTTTCTTATTCTCATTTTACCACACTTATTTCTCCAGTCAGATAATCCAGATAGTTTTTCTCCATAAAATATGGTATAGTAGAATCATACTATCTATGAGGAGTTTACATGTCACAGGATAAGCAAATGAAAGCTGTTTCTCCCCTTCTACAGCAAGTCATCAATATCTCATCTATCGTCGGGGGAGTCGGTACCTTGATTTTCTGTATTTGGGCCTATCAGGCAGGAGTGTTACAGTCAAAGGAAACCCTATCAGCCTTTATCCAGCAAGCTGGAGTCTGGGGGCCACCACTCTTTATCTTTTTACAGATTCTACAAACCGTTGTACCGATCATTCCGGGAGCTTTGACCTCAGTGGCTGGGGTCTTTATTTACGGCCACATCATCGGGACTATCTATAACTATATCGGCATCGTGATTGGCTGTGCCATTATCTTTTACCTTGTGCGCCTCTACGGAGCTGCCTTTGTTCAGTCGGTCGTTAGCAAGCGCACCTATGACAAGTATATCGGTTGGCTAGATAAGGGCAATCGTTTCGAGCGGTTCTTTATCTTTATGATGATCTGGCCAGTTAGCCCGGCTGACTTTCTCTGTATGCTGGCTGCCCTCACCAAGATGACCTTCAAGCGCTATATGATTATCATCGTTTTGACCAAGCCCTTTACCCTAGTGGTTTATACTTATGGTTTGACTTATATTATTGATTTCTTCTGGCAGATGTTTTGAGGATAGAATATAGCCTGATACTAAATATACTTTGGTATGGAAATCATGCCTATTTGTCAATAGTGAAGCGAGGATTTACCTAGCCTTTCCGCCGTGATAAAAACACCTGAAATCTAATGGTTTCAGGTGTTCGGAAACTTTGAGACAGTAGGCTCAAAGTTTCGATATGGAATTTCGAAGAAAGTCGCTACCGTCCGTAATCACTTAAGGAAAGGCTCAAAAAAATTGTCTTCAAAGAAAATATCCGTTTGGTTTCCCAAGCGGATGTTTTCTTTGTTTTATTTTGCGACACTCTTAGCAAGGACAAAGTTCCCAAGTGTGGCAGAACCATTTCCAGCAACTGCTGGCGTCACGATATAGTCACGCACGTCTGGTACTGGTAGGTAGCCATTGAGAAGTGCTGTAAATTTCTCACGCACACGGTCCAGCATGTGTTGTTGGGCCATAACCCCGCCACCAAAGACGATCACATCTGGACGGAAAGTCACTGTAGCATTGACCGCAGCCTGAGCGATATAGTAGGCTTGAACATCCCAGACAGAGCTGTTGAGTTCGATGTTTTCGCCACGAACACCTGTACGAGCTTCTAGACTTGGACCAGCCGCAAAGCCTTCCAAACAGCCCTTGTGGAAAGGACAGACGCCGTTAAATTCTTTTTCTACATCCATTGGGTGTTTAGCCACATAGTAGTGACCCATCTCAGGGTGACCCACACCACCAATAAACTCACCACGTTGGATAACACCTGCACCAATACCTGTACCGATCGTGTAGTAAACCAAGTTTTCGATACGGCCACCAGCATTGTTACGAGCAACCACTTCACCATAGGCAGAGCTATTTACGTCAGTTGTAAAATACATGGGTACGTTGAGGGCACGACGAAGGGCACCAAGTAGGTCTACATTTTCCCAGTGAGGTTTTGGAGTCGTTGTGATAAAGCCATAGGTTTTTGAGTTTTTGTCGATATCGATCGGACCGAAGGAACCGATGGCAAGGCCTGCAAGATTATCGAATTTAGAAAAGAATTCGATGGTTTTATCGATCGTTTCGATAGGAGTTGTTGTAGGAAACTGTGTTTTTTCTACAATGTTAAAGTTTTCATCACCGACAGCACAGACAAACTTTGTACCGCCCGCTTCCAAGCTTCCATATAATTTTGTCATGATAAACCTCTTGTTTTTATTTTCTTTATTATAGCATATTTTGAAAGTCTAGATTTCTCTATATTTTAGATTTTCCTCTGTAAATCTTACCATTCAAGCAAAAACGAACAAACATGTCATTTGTTCGTTTTGTTTTTAGATTTGATTTTTGAAGAGGATTAGGCTTTAACTTCGATGATTGCGTCACCCTTAGCAACTGATCCAGAAGCAACTGGATTTACTGAAGCAAAGTCTGCAGTGTTTGTTACGATAACCATAGTTGTGTTATCAAGACCTGCAGCAGCAATCTTAGCTGAGTCAAATGTTCCAAGAACATCTCCAGCTTTAACCTTGTCACCTTGGGCAACTTTATGGTTGAAGCCTTCACCGTTCATTGAAACAGTGTCGATACCAACGTGAATTAAGATTTCAGCACCGTTAGCTGTTCTCAATCCATAAGCATGGCCAGTTGGGAAGACGATTGTTACTTCAGCATCAGCTGGTGCATAAACAACATCTTGGCTAGGTTTCACGGCGATACCTTGTCCCATAGCTCCACTTGAGAATACTGGGTCATTCACATTTGAAAGAGCAACAACGTCACCAACGATTGGTGTTTGGATAACACCTTCGCTAGGTGAAACCACAGTACCAGTTACTGCTTCTTCTGTTAAACGGTCAGTTTCAGCTTCAGAAATTGCTCCTGAAACTTCTTCTACTTCATCTTCGTAACCAAACATGTAAGTAAGAGCAAAACCAAGTACAAATGATACAGCTACCATAAGAAGGTATTGTAGAAGTTGTCCGTTACCAATGTAAAGCATTGTACCAGGGATGACTGTGATACCATTACCAGTACCAGCAAGTCCAAGGATAGATGCCAATCCACCACCGATTGCACCAGCAATCAATGAAAGGAAGAATGGTTTACGGAAACGCAAGTTAACCCCGAAGATAGCAGGCTCAGTAATACCTAGGAAGGCAGAAAGAGCAGCTGGGAAAGCAAGTGTTTTAAGTTTAGGATTTTTAGTTTTCACACCAACGGCTACTGTCGCAGCCCCTTGAGCTGTCATCGCTGCAGTGATGATGGCGTTGAATGGGTTAGCATGGTCAGCAGCAAGCAATTGAACTTCAAGCAAGTTGAAGATGTGATGAACACCTGATACGACGATTAATTGGTGAACTCCACCAATCAAGAAACCACCAAGTCCGAATGGCAAGTTAAGAATAGCTTTTGTTCCAATGAGGATGTAACTTTCAACAACGTGGAAGACTGGTCCGATAACAAACAATCCAAGGATTGACATTACAAGGAGTGTTACGAACGGTGTTACCAAGAGGTCAAGTACATCTGGAACAACTTTACGAACAGCTTTTTCAAATTTAGCTCCGACAACCCCGATGATGAAGGCTGGAAGAACTGAACCTTGCAAACCTACAACTGGGATAAATCCGAAGAACTGCATTGCAGTTACTTCACCACCAGAAGCAACAGCCCAGGCATTTGGAAGTGAGTCAGATACGAGCATCATACCAAGGACGATACCAACGGCTGGGTTACCACCGAATACGCGGAAGGTTGACCATACAACCAAACCTGGCAAGATGATGAAGGCTGTATCTGTGAGGATTTGGCTGTAAATGGTAACATCTTCTGGAAGTGTGATTCCAAGAGCGTTCAAGAGACCACGAAGACCCATGAAGAGACCTGTCGCTACGATAACTGGAATGATTGGTACAAAGACGTCACCGAAAGTACGGATAGCACGTTGGAACCAGTTTCCTTGTTTAGCAGCTTCTGCTTTCATATCTTCTTTAGAAGATGTTGGTAAACCAAGTGCAACCACTTCGTCGTACATCTTGTTTACTGTACCAGTCCCAAAGATGATTTGGTATTGACCTGAGTTAAAGAAAGCACCTTGAACTTTTTCCAAGTTCTCGATAGCATCTTTGTTAATTTTCGCTTCATCTTTAACCATCACACGGAGGCGAGTCGCACAGTGCGCAACACTGTTAACGTTCTCACGTCCACCTAAGGCTTCGATGACTTTTTTTGCAATTTCTGTATTGGTCATTTGCAAAAATCTCCTTATAAAAAAATTTGTTCTTATTTGAAAGCGATTTTACTCGCCCTACGAGTATTATTTTATCATCTTTCAAAAATATGTCAAGCGTTTTGCAGAAATTTTTAAACCCTTTCTTTTTTCTCTGATTATTTTTGCTCGTTTTTGAGGGAAATTCTCTTTTTCCTCAAAAAAATATCTTTATACTTGAGGAATAAAGGTTTTTATTTACATTTTCTTTCATATTTTCGTGAAAATTTGCCAGATTTCCTTTACTTGATTTTTGGCAATCGTTTGACATATTTTTCTCTTTTTTAACATAAAAGGCTTGCTTTTTTTGCCGAAAACGTTTACTATTAATAATAGAATAGAACTTATGGAGGAAAGATAAAATGGAATGGACAACTGAGCGTCGTTACAGACGCTACGAAGACTGGACAAATGATGAAGTCAAGCAAATCAAGGAAAAGATGGCACAATCTCCTTGGCATACTCGTTACCATGTTGAGCCTAAAATGGGGCTTCTCAATGATCCAAATGGCTTTTCTTATTTTGATGGCAAATGGATTCTCTTTTACCAAAACTTCCCCTTTGGTGCAGCCCATGGGTTGAAGTCTTGGGTGCAGCTTGAAAGTGATGATTTGGTGCACTTTACAGAAACTGGAGTCAAAGTTTTGCCAGATACTCCATTTGATAGCCACGGTGCCTACTCTGGTTCTGCCATGCAGTTTGGCGATCAGTTGTTCCTATTCTATACAGGAAATGTCCGTGATGAAAACTGGATCCGTCACCCATACCAGATTGGCGCTTTGATGGACAAGGATGGCAAGATTACAAAGATTGACAAGATCTTGATTGACCAGCCAGCAGACTCTACTGACCACTTCCGTGACCCACAAATTTTCAACTTTAAGGGACAATATTATGCTATCGTCGGTGGACAGGACTTAGAGAAAAAAGGCTTCGTCCGTCTCTACAAGGCTGTGGACAATGATTACACAAACTGGCAAGCAGTTGGCGACCTTGACTTTGCTAATGACCGCACTGCCTACATGATGGAATGTCCAAATCTAGTCTTTGTAGGGGAGCACCCTGTCCTTCTCTACTGTCCACAAGGATTGGATAAGGGTGTTCTAGACTATGATAATATCTATCCAAACATGTACAAAATCGGTGCTTCCTTTGATCCTGAAAATGCCGAAATGGTAGATGTGTCTCCATTGCAAAATCTAGACTATGGCTTTGAAGCCTATGCAACTCAAGCATTCAACGCTCCAGATGGACGTGCACTAGCAGTAAGTTGGCTTGGGTTACCAGATGTTTCTTACCCATCTGACCGTTTTGACCACCAAGGAACCTTCTCATTGGTCAAAGAACTCACTATCAAAGATGGCAAACTCTACCAATATCCTGTCGCAGCCGTCAAAGAACTTCGTGCTTCTGAAGAGGTCTTCTCAAATCGTACTCAAACCAACAACACCTATGAACTCGAGCTCAACTTGGAGGCCAATAGCCAAAGCGAGATTGTCTTACTTGCTGATAAAGAAGGCAAGGGGCTTTCAATCAACTTTGACCTTGTCAATGGACAGGTGACAGTGGATCGTAGTCAGGCTGGTGAACAGTACGCCCAAGAATTTGGTACGACTCGTTCTTGCCCTATCGATAACCAAGCTACTACTGCCACTATCTTCATCGACAAGTCAGTCTTTGAAATTTTCATCAATAAAGGAGAAAAAGTATTTTCTGGTCGTGTCTTCCCACATGCAGACCAAAATGGTATCCTGATCAAGTCTGGAAACCCAACTGGAACTTACTATGAATTAGATTATGGTCGCAAAACTAACTGATGTCGCAAAACTTGCAGGCGTCAGCCCCACTACCGTCTCACGGGTCATCAATAAAAAGGGTTATCTATCTGAGAAAACCATCCAAAAGGTTAATGAAGCCATGCGAGAATTGGGCTACAAGCCCAATAATCTGGCTCGAAGTCTCCAAGGAAAATCTGCCAAGTTGATTGGACTTATTTTTCCAAACATCAGTCATGTCTTTTATGCAGAGTTGATTGACAAGTTGGAACACCAACTCTTCAAAAATGGTTACAAAACCATCATCTGTAACAGCGAACATGACTCTGAAAAAGAACGGGAGTACATTGAAATGCTGGAGGCCAACCAGGTCGATGGTATCATTTCTGGAAGTCACAACTTGGGAATCGAAGACTACAATCGTGTGACGGCACCGATTATTTCCTTTGACCGAAACTTGTCTCCAGACATTCCTGTTGTCTCCTCTGACAACTACGGTGGCGGGGTTCTCGCTGCCCAAACCTTGGTCAAGACAGGTGCCCAGTCTATCATCATGATTACAGGAAATGACAACTCTAACTCACCGACTGGACTGCGCCATGCTGGCTTTGCCTCTGTTCTCCCGAAAGCGCCTATTATCAATGTTTCGAGCGACTTTTCTCCCATCCGAAAAGAAATGGAAATCAAGAATATCTTGACCCATCAGAAACCAGATGCGATTTTTGCTTCGGATGATTTGACAGCTATCCTGGTGATCAAAATCGCTCAGGAGCTAGGGATCTCTGTTCCTGAAGAGCTCAAGGTCATCGGCTATGATGGGACCTACTTTATCGAGAACTACTATCCTCATTTGACAACGATTAAGCAACCTATGAAAGAGATTGCCCACCTCACTGTCGATCTTCTCTTGCAGAAGATTGAAGGTAAAGAGGTCGCGACAACTGGTTACTTCTTACCCGTCACCCTATTACCAGGAAAAAGTATTTAATACTCTTCGAAAATCTCTTTAAACCATGTCGGCTTCCATCTGCAACCTCAAAACAGTATTTTGAGCAGCCTGCGGCTAGCTTCCTAGTTTGCTTTTTGATTTTCATTGAGTATAAACACAAGAAAACTCAGACTGATTCGTCTGAGTTTTTTTATGATCTTAAGTTTTCTAGATAGCGCTGGGCTGTCTCTAGGTTAAAGGTTTTGTCTGCAATAAGGCGCTCAACGAGGGGAGCAACCTCGGACTCACTAGCACCAGCTAGGAGAGCTAGGGATTTGGCCTGTAATTTCATGTGGCCTTGCTGGATGCCCGTACTTACCAAGGCTTTGAGAGCCGCAAAGTTTTGGGCAAGACCGATGGACACGATAATCTGAGCTAATTCCTTAGCTGAAGGATTTCCTAGTAGTTCATGACTGAGGGCTACACGAGGGTTGAGACCAATAGAGCCACCCTTGGTCGCTACCGGCATGGGTAGGGTCATCTCACCGACCAATTCTTCTCTTTCCATGTCCAGCGTCCATTGACTGAGACCTTGATAGCGTCCATCTCGACTGGCAAAGGCATGAGCCCCAGCTTCGATAGCACGCCAGTCATTACCCGTGGCTATTAAAATGGCATCGATACCATTAAAAATCCCTTTATTGTGAGTAGCTGCTCGGTAAGGATCTGCCTGCGCAAACTGGCTAGCCAAAGCTATTTTCTCTGCTATTTCTCTGGCTTCATCCTTTTGTCGGCTCAAGTAGCGAAAGGCGATACGACAGCTTGATGTCACCAGAGAATCGGTCGCGTAATTGGACAGGATTCCCATGAGACTCTGCCCCTGACTGAGTTCTTCTAAGACCGGCTTCAAGGCTTCTAGCATGGTATTGAGCATATTGGCTCCCATGGCTTCCTGGGTATCGACATAGAGATAGACAACGAGAAAGTCTGTTTCACCTTTGATCTGCTCTACATGCAAATCACGCGCGCCGCCACCACGTTTGACGATAGAAGGATAGGCTTGATTGGCAAGTTCCAAGAGCTCCGCTTTCTTGCTGGCAATCTTCTCTTGCGCTTGTTCAGGATCAGCAACTTGATAAAGGGCTACCTGACCGATCATCTGGCGCTCATGTACTTGAGCAGTAAAGCCGCCTGCTCGCTTGATGATTTTGCTGGCATAGCTAGCCGCAGCAACCACAGACGGTTCTTCTGTCACATAGGGAACTGTGTAGTCCTGATCGTTCACCAAAATCTCTGGAATGATGGAATAAGGCAGAGAAAAAGTTCCTACCACATTCTCACTCAGCTGATCTGCAACTGCCAAGCTGATTTGCTCATCCTGCTCAAGACTCGTTTGCTTTTCAGGACTAAGGAGCGCCTGAGCTTTCAGCAACTCCAGGCGCTCATGGTATGTTTTTTTAGAAAATCCATTCCAACTTAACTTCATTATTTTTCAACCTTGCTATAACGGCGTTGGTGGTCGACAATTTCAACCAAGGCATAGTCTTGATATTCATAGCCTGCAAATTGGGCTGAACCAGATTCATCCAACTGCACCTCTTCGAAGAAGACTTTTTCATAGTCTGCAACGGATAGGGCTGTACGTTGCTTGAGTTTGCTCAAGCGCTCCTTATCAAGGTAAGCCTCATAGCCTTCGACCAATTCACCACTAAAGAACTCTGAAACCGCTCCACTTCCATAACTGTAGAGGGCAATTTTATCTCCAGCCTTCAAAGTCTCTGCATTTTCCAAAAGGGAGAGAAGTCCGAGGAAGAGGGAACCCGTGTAGATATTTCCAATCATCTGACTGTAAAGGATGGACTTATCAAAGTTCTCTTGCAAACTATTCTGTTTTTCTTTAGACAAAGTTTTGTCCATCATCTTGCGCAAGCCTTTTAGGGCCAACTTAGGATAAGGCAAGTGGAAGCAGATAGCCGCAAAGTCATCCATAGTCCAATCATAGCGTTTCTTGTATTCATCCCAAGTCGTTGTCAGGCAATCAAGATACTGTTGGGTCGAGTACATGCCGTTTACATAAGGAGTGCTTGAGTAGTTCGGACGCCAGAAATCCATGATGTCTCGCGTTTGAGCAACGTTATCATTGTTAAAGGCCATGATGCGCGGATTTTGAGT
This sequence comes from Streptococcus oralis, assembly GCF_002386345.1. NCBI lineage: Bacteria > Bacillati > Bacillota > Bacilli > Lactobacillales > Streptococcaceae > Streptococcus > Streptococcus oralis. The sequence goes on from NZ_CP023507.1 coordinate 1,451,336, forward strand.
GATTAGCATCGCCACACTTCCAGCACCCTGGGTTGGCTCACCTGGAGTTCCCACACCATACTTGGCAATATCACTGGCAATGACCAAAACCTTAGACTCTGGAGAATTTTCCACATGCAATTTAGCATAATGAAGGGCAGCTGTCGCTCCATAGCATGCTTCTTTAATTTCAAAGCTACGAGCGAAAGGCTGAATACCTAACAAGCCATGAACAAAGACTGCCGCTGCCTTACTCTGGTCAATCCCTGACTCGGTTGCCACGATGACCATATCGATTTCTTCTTTTTCTTTATCTGTGAGGATAGAGTTGCTGGCACTAGCAGCCAAGGTAACAATGTCCTCAGTCAGTGATGCAATACTAATTTCATTTAACAAGAGTCCCTTGCTAAATTTTTCGGGGTCAACTCCCCTCGCTTCTGCTAAGTCTTGTAATTTCAAGACATATTGACTGGTCGCAAAACCAATCTTATCAATACCGATTGTCATATTTACCTCTGTTTTTTCATTCATTGTAAAAAATCGTTTCATTCTATTTTATCACAAATAGGGACAAAAGAGAGAAAAAAGACTTGATTCAACAAATCAAGTCTTTGCTTTGACTGCATTAGGAAGAGATTCCTCGTTGTTTGCGGATGTAGTAATAAAGCTTTAGAATTACTGTTCCACTTGCCATTCCAATAGAAATAACGAGGGCTAACATAACCACCAAAGTCGCGCTGGCAATAGCATGGCTGTAATCTCCTGTCACAAAGAAAGCTGTCGTTCGATAGGATAAATAACCCGGCACCAAGGGGGCAAGAATGGCCAAGACAAAGACCACCGCTGGTGTCTTATAGACAATACTTAAAATCTGACTGATGCAAGAGCCAATTACTGCTGCGATAAAGGTCGCAAGAATAACATTGGTTGGTTCTTTGAGCACGAGATAGAGGAGCCAAACGCCCATTCCCAAAACACCACCAGGTAGGAGCATGGAGCGTTGAACATTCAGTACGATTAGAAAGGTGATAATGGCGAGTAAACTCGCCACTGCTTGCAGCAAAATACTTGTTAGAGTCATCTTATGTCATCAAAACCAGGGCGACAGAGGTGCCAGCCCCTAAAGCGAGGGTAATGAGCAAAGATTCAAACATCTTGCTCATACCAGAGTTGATATGGTTGGTCATGATATCCCGTACCGCATTTGTCAGAGCAATCCCTGGAACAAAGGGCATAACCGCTCCTGCTATAATCAGGTCTGCCGTCGAAGGAAATCCTGTATAGCGGGCCCAGAACTGGGCGATCAATCCGAAAACAAAGGCACCCGCAAAGGCCGTTACAAAAGGAATGCGGACAAACCTCTCTACGTAGAGAGAGAAGGCAAATCCAAATAAAGTCGCAATAGCCGCACCAAAAGCGTCATAAACATTGCCCCCAAACATAATCGAGAAGAAAGGGGCACTGAGGGTCGCTGCTACGGTCACTTGGAACTTGGTATAAGGAAGGGCTTGATTGCCGATTTCTTTCAGCTTTTTAAAGGCTGTCGAAAGATCAATCTGCCCTCCAACAAGCTCCCGTGATACTTGGTTGACATCACAGACTTTTTCAATGTTATAAGAGGATGAGGTTACCCGTTTCATCCGAGAAATATTGGTGTTTTCGATAGAAAAGAAAATAGCAGCGGGCATGGCAAGAACATTGCAATCCATTATTCCCTGCGAATGGGCAATACGGATCATAGTATCCTCAACCCGATGAATCTCTGAGCCACTTTTCAGGAGAATGGTTCCTGCTAGCATAATCACATCAATGACGGCATTCAACTCTCTCGATTCGTCCATTTTCTCCTCCTTTTTTCTACTCCCTATATTTTATCACAAAATCTTGTGAAAAAAAATCTTTGTCATGAAATCATGACAAAGATTCGTTTAATCTCGAGAACTTTCGTGGTTTCTTTCACCGTTTGGTTGATTCGTTGGAGGATTGTTGCCTTGTTGGTTACCTTGTTGATTTCCTTGCTGGTTCCCCTGGGTTGGACTTGTAGGAGAACCCTGGTTCCCACGTTGGGCAGGATTAGAGGATGAAGTTGATGGTGGTGTTTTTGGTTTGTAGATGGAAAGTTTGATACGCGTACTTGCAAGATCAACCAGTTCTCCTGCTCTTGGCGTTTGACTTACAACAGTTCCTTCTGCCGTTCCTTCAGGAGCATTCGATACTTCTACAACCTCAATATTTGCTTCCTTCACACCGACAATCTGAGTCAAGTTATTCTTTGTAAACTCGAGACTTGAACCGATGTAGTTCGGCATGCTGACACTAGTCACCTTCTTAGCCACTGTTAAGGTAATCGTAGTGGCTTTTGAGAGATCATAGGTCGAACCCGAAGCAGGGGTCTGTCTGAGGACGGTGCCAGGTTCGCTTTCGCTGGATTCTTCCTCTTCCATCTTGATTAGATTTTCAGGAACCTTCTTCTCCTTGAGTTCAGCTACGACATCCGTATACTTGCGTCCGACATAATTGCTCAATTGGAAGGATTGCTTACCAGAAGAAACAATCAAATTGACCTTGGTTCCTTCTTTTCGGCCACTACCAGCTTCTGGATCCGTTCGAATAACACGTCCTTCTGCTACTGTATCGCTGGCTTCTGACTTTTCTTCACCGGCTTCAAACTTGGATTTTTTAAGAGCTTCCTTAGCCTCTGCAACGGTTTGTCCAGCTACGTTAGGAATAGCAATCGTTGCTGGTGTTCTTGACAAAATCCAGACCAAAGAGGCTGCAACCAATAGAAGACTGGCCAAAAGAATCATATAGCGAGCCTTAAACTTCCGTTTCTTGGCTGGCTTTGGCGCTGGAGCCGGCTCTGCCACTGGTTGAGTTGGTTTCTTTGGCTGAGGGCGTTCTTCCTGCGCCGAAGCTTTAGGAATCGATGTCAGTGTACTTTGTGGAACTTTAGGTAAAGTCTTAGTGTCTGCCTTACTCGCATCATCAAAGACCAGCTTCGGTTCATTGCGACGATTATAAGACAAGCTAGTTGACAAGTCCACATACATTTCCGAAACAGACTGATAACGATCTGACAGCTTCTTAGCAGTTGCCTTGATGACAACATTTTCTAAAGCCTGAGGGACAGATGGATTTTCAGCTATGACGGACGGAAGTGGTTTCTGGAAATGCTGGAGGGCAATCGTAACCGCGCTATCCCCATCGTAAGGGATATGTCCCGTCAGCATCTCATAGAAGATAATCCCCATTGCATAGATATCACTCTGGAAAGTCGCTTTAGAACCACGTGCTTGCTCAGGTGACAAATAATGAACAGAGCCTAACATTGAGTTGGTCTGGGTCAGACTAGTCTCCGCAAAGGCTACAGCAATCCCAAAGTCCGTGACCTTAGCTGTGCCGTCAGGTGTCAAGAGGATATTTTGAGGTTTCAAATCCCGGTGAACAATTCCTCGAGTATGGGCTAAGCGCATGGCCAAGAGGATTTGCCCCATAATCCGAACTGCTTCTTCATTTGAAAGAGGATAGTGTTCTTTGATATAACGCTTGAGGTCAAGGCCTGCTACGTATTCCATAGCTAGGTACTGTTGACCGTCTTCCTCACCAATATCTGTTATCCGAACGATATGAGGATGGTCCAGATCCGCCATGGCTCTCGCTTCACGTTGGAAACGTGCCACAGCAATCGGGTCCGTCTGGTAGTTGGTCCTCAGGACCTTCACTGCCACTTCTTCCCCGTCTAGGATCAAATCCTTGGCCAAGTAAACATCTGCCATGCCTCCTCGACCAATCTGCTTGACAATCCGATACCGCCCGGCAAAAATCTTGCCGATTTGGATCATTCTGCTGCCTCCTCGTTCATGTAAACAAGGGCAACCGTAATGTTGTCTAAACCTCCTGCATTGTTAGCAAAACGAATAAGGGTTGCCGCCTTGTCTGCTAGGGAAATATCGCTGGTTACGATATCATAAATCTCACTTGCCGAAATCATATTGGTCAAACCATCACTATTGAGCAAGAGATAATCTCCTGACTCCAGTGTAATCATCCCAAAATCTGGCTGGATTTCATCTTTTTGTCCGATAGACTGGGTGATGATATTCTTTTGAGGGTGAGTTTCTGCTTCTTCTGGAGTCAATTGACCAGCCTTGAGCAATTCGTTGACCAAGGAATGGTCACTCGTCAACTGGTGGTATTCTTCTCCACGAATCAAACCGATACGAGAATCTCCAATGTGAGCATAGATGGCTTGGTTGTCAATAAACGCAACAGCTTCTAGCGTTGTTCCCATGCCTCTGTAGGCTTCGTCCTGACCTAGTTGATGAATTTTTTGATTTTCAATCTCTAGGTAGTGGGCAAACCACTCACGAACTTCATTGACTGAGTCGATTTGGGTATCCACCCAAGCCACACCAAGGTCTGTTACCGCCATCTCACTAGCGATATTTCCTGCACGGTGTCCTCCCATCCCGTCAGCCAAGATGATCATAGTGCGTCCTGCTCGGTTGACAAAGTGATTGACATAGTCCTGATTATTTGTCCGTTTCTGACCAACATCTGTTAATAATGCTATTTCCATTGTGTCAGTTCCTTCCTATTCTGATATCTTGCGAAATTGGCTGATAAAGAATCCATCACTTCCATACAATTCAGGAGTGATCAGGATGCAGCCATCTTTCAGGATATCTTTACATTCGTGTTCTAGTTTAACCTGCTCGAACTCGGGATGACTTTCTAAAAACGCCTCAACGACTTGAAAGTTCTCCTCAGAGACAATAGTACAGGTACTATAAGTTATTATACCACCTTTTCGTAGCGTTTGACAAACACTACCTAATATTTCCAGCTGAATTTCCTGTAAGGAGGTGAAATCTGCTGTTTCTTTATTGTATTTGATGTCTGGTTTGCGGCGTAAAAGTCCAATCCCAGAACAGGGAGCATCTACCAAAATCTTATCAAAAGAGTCCTGACCGAAAAACTCATGCACCTTTCTGGCATCCAACTTTTGTGTTTGAACCCGATCTGCCACACCCAAACGCTCCGCATTTTCTTGGATCAAGTCCAACTTATGATCATAAAGATCCAAAGCTGTCACGTTACCGGATGTGAGGTAGGAAGCTATATGGGCTGTTTTCCCACCCGGAGCGGCACAGGCATCCAGAACCTGCTCATGGCCTTGCAGATCAAGAGTCGGAGCAACCAGTTGACTGGACTCGTCTTGGATGGTAATGGCCCCTTCTGCGAACAAATCATGTCCCGCAAAGTGGCCTTGCTCCTTGACCAGACCAGTGGCCGCCAAAGGTGAATCACTCGCCTCTAACACGGCTTTGATTTCCTCTTTTCGACTCAAGTCAGTCACCCGGATGCTAGCTTTGTTGCGCACCAAGAGACTTTTAAAGATGGCTTGTGCTCGCTCTTCACCGTACTCTTCCTTGAGCTTAGATACTAGCCAAACTGGGAGAGAATAGGCAATGGAATCACGCTTGTTTTTGCGTTTGATGCTGTCAATATCTGGCCAGCCTTCTCTTAAGATACGACGAAGGACGGCGTTGACCAATTTCTCACTGCCTTTTTTACGGGCTTTGGCTAGCTCTACCGCTTCATTAACAACAGCGTGATTAGGAATCTTATCCAGATACCGAAGTTGGTAAGCGCTCAGAAGGAGCAGGATATAGAGCCAGTTGTCTAGCTTGTCTCTGTCTTGGATAAAGTGGGACAGATACCATTCCAGAGTCAGTTTTCGGGCTACCGTACCGTAGACAATCTCTGTCACCAAACCCTTATCTGCTACTGAGAGTTGACTCCCCTTGAGGTGTTTGTTTAAAGTAATATTCGAATATGCTTGGTTGACTAGAACATCCTCTAGCACTGCTAGAGCTAGACTTCTAGCCGTTTCTACTTTAGTCACCAAATCGTTCTCCTACAGTCAATGTCCGTCCAACTCCGTTGAGGAAGGAAGAAATATCCATCTTAGGCTTACCAGCTGGCTGTACTTGCTTGAGAGATAGAGCACCTTCTGCCGTTGCGACGATCAATTCCTTTTTGCCGATAGAAAGGATCTCCCCTGGAGCTCCCTGACCTTCTACTGGTAAGGCTTCATAGATTTTAAAGCGGTCGCCCTTAAGGAAAGTATGGGCAACAGGCCACGGATTCATCCCACGGATTTGGTTGAAGAGTTGGCGATTGGTTTTAGTCCAATCAAGTTTCTCTTCTTCTGGCTTAATATTTGGCGAGAAAGTGACTTGACTAGGATCTTGTGGTTCAGGTTTGATCTCTCCAGCAATATAACCAGGAAGGGTGTCCAAAAGCAAGTCCCGACCAACAATCGCTAATTTCTCAAATAAGGTTCCAACATTATCCTCATCTGTGATAGGAATACTGCGACGGGAAATCATATCTCCTGCATCCATTTCCTTAACCATCTCCATAATGGTCACACCAGCTTCCTCATCCCCTTGAATCAAGGCATAATGGATAGGCGCACCACCACGGTGTTTTGGAAGGAGGGAAGCGTGAACGTTGACCGCAAAGTTCATGCTATCAAGAAGTTTACTTGGGAGGAACTGCCCAAAAGCAGCGGTCACAATCCCATCCGCCCCTAGCTTCATAATGGCTTCCATCTCTGGGCTTCCAGATAATTTTTCAGGTTGGTAGATGGGAAGGCCTGCTTCTTTGGCAGCCTGCTTGACTGGGGTTTCTTGGATGACTTTTTTACGACCGACAGCGCGATCTGGCTGGGTCACAACAGCTAGAATTTCGTAACGGTCGTCTGATAACAACCCCTTCAAAACTGTCGCTGAAAAATCAGGTGTCCCCATAAAGATTAGTTTTGTCATTTCTTCTCCTTCTTATAAAAATTGCTGCGGTTCGTGGTCAATGCTGAGACGAAGCTCGCTATTTTCACGTTCTTGAGTCAAGGCCAAGACCTGGTTGAGGGTTGGACCCAGCTCATCTTCTAAACGGTATTTAATCAAAATCTGGTAATGATAAAGGTTGTGGGTACGGGCAATGGGTTTTGGCGTTGGTCCAAGGATTTTACTAGTTTCCGATAAACCTGAGCGCAAAATTCCCATGACCTCATAGACACGTTTGACAACCTCTTCTTCTTTCTTGTGAGAGAGGGTAATCCCAATCGTAAAATAATAAGGCGGATAGCCGAGTTGGCGCCTGATACTCATTTCATAAGCATAAAAACCTTCGTAGTCCTGATCTTTGGCAAAACGAATGGCATAGTGTTCCGGATTGTAAGACTGGATCAAGACCTGCCCAGCTTTTTCAGCCCGACCTGCACGGCCTGCCACCTGGGTTAAGAGTTGGAAGGTTCTCTCAGAAGAACGGAAATCAGGCAAGTTTAGGGCCGTATCCGCATTGAGCACTCCGACTAGGGTCACATTGGGAAAATCCAAGCCCTTAGCAATCATCTGAGTTCCCAACAAGATATCTGCTTCCCCTCGGCCAAACTGGTCAAGAAGAACTTGGTGACTGCCTTTCTTGCGGGTCGTATCCACATCCATCCGCAGAATGCGGGCCTGAGGAAAGAGATCTGCTAGCTCATCGTAGGCTTTCTGAGTCCCCGTCCCATAGTAACGAATACTGCGACTCTGACAGTTGGGACAGACATGAGGAATCCCCTTCGAAAAACCACAGTAATGGCAGTTCATGGTCTTGGTATCCATGTGGAGAGTCAGAGAAATATCACAGTTGGGACAGCTATCTACCGTTCCACACTCCCGACACATAACAAAACTAGAATAACCCCGACGGTTGAGCATGAGGACTGCCTGTTCTTTTTTATCCAAACGGTCTCGAATGGCCTCTAGCAAAGGAGGCGTAAAGTTTGATGTCTCATTCTGCCCGATATAGTCCCGAAAGTCAATCACTTGAACTTCAGGAATAGTGGCTAAAGGATTGGCCCGTTGGGTCAGACGTAAGTGTTGATAGACACCTTTTCCAGCACGCGCACGGCTCTCTAAGCTCGGTGTCGCTGAGCCAAGGACTAGGGCTGCTTGATTGTACTGGGCCCGTAGAATGGCGACCTCTCTAGCATGATAACGGGGATTGCTGTCTTGTTTGTAGCTAGCTTCATGCTCTTCGTCGATAATTATAACACCTAGATTTTTCAAAGGAGCAAAGATAGCTGATCGAGCGCCAACAACAACTTGGGCATCGCCACGCTCAACCTTGCGCCATTCGTCGTACTTTTCACCATTGGACAGGCCTGAGTGAAGAATGGCTACTTTCTCACCAAATCGAGCAATAAAACGCTCCGTCATTTGTGGCGTCAGAGAAATCTCAGGCACCAGCAAAATAGCCGTCTTACCCTTATCCAAGGCTCCTTGGATAATCTGCAAGTAAACCTCCGTTTTCCCACTTCCTGTAATCCCTTGAAGGAGGAATGGAGGCTGTTGACTACCAATAGCACTGACAACCGCATCGCGAGCTTGTCTTTGCTCTGGGTTCAGCTCCAAAGGTGTACTTGCTTCAATGCCTTCAAAATAAGCAGCTGAACGTTGCACTTCCTTTTGGACTAGAGTTAAAGCTCCTTGCTCCACAAAAAAGTTGACTTGCTCCCGTGAGTAGGATTCTAACAAGCTAGCCAGAGGAGCACTTTCAGGATGAGACAGCAGATAATCTCTCAGCTCTGCCTTTTTCTTAGCACGCGCAGAAATCTCAATCCGCTCTAGCTGAGTAGCATCAACCTCATACCAAGACTGGGTCTTGACCTTCTTTTGATCGACTGCCTGGTATTCTAAACGGAGTAGCCCTTTTCTAGTCAAGCGCATCATTTCTGCCTGTTTGGCCAAATCTAGAGAAGAAAAGGCGAGCGAAGCTTCTGAACCAAACAAACGCTCTCGGTCTGCCTGACTGAGACCTTCTAAAGGATAAAGAATCTTATCATAACTGGAGTTTAAAAATCCCGGCAACATGGCTTTTAGAATGGAGATTTTATAAGAAAAGACAGACTTGCGTAACTCCTCAGCCAGCCAGAGTTGCTCTTGAGTCAAGACGGGAGAAAAGTCTAGCACCTCTGCAATCTCCTTCAAGTCCTGACCTTCCATCTCTTCATCCGACTGGGACTCCAGGCCAAGCACAATCCCTTGTATCAAACGATTACCCTTTCCGAAGGGGACATGAACCCGCATACCGACTTCCAGCATCTCTACAAATTCCTCAGGGACCTTATAACTATAGGGCTGGTCCGTCTGCATAAGGGGAACATCCACAATAATCTTTGCGATTGCCATCTTCTCACCTCCTCCTTGTCAGTACATTCTTGCAATAGAAAAAATAAGATTGAGTCCCCCCAACCTTAAATTTTTTCACCATCTTCTTTTTCTTTAGCGATTTGCTCTTTGATTTTCTTTTCTTCTTCTTCTTTGCGGCGTTTTTCTTCTTCGATACGGAGACGAACCGCTTCACGTTTTCCTTCTGGATCTGGGTGAATGGTTACATTTCCAGACTCGATTTCTTCCAAAGCGCGAAGAGTTGATTTTTCAGACTTAAACTCTTGAGTTGCTGGCGCTCCTGCTTCTAGTTCGTGGGCGCGTTTTGCTTCCAAGATTACGAGTGAATATTTTGATGGTACCTTGTCCAGCAAGGTATCAATAGAGGGTTTTAACATCATTTGCTTGTACCTGTTTCCTATAGTTTATCGAGTAGTTGGAGATTTTGGCAACATCTCCTGGTAGTGACCAATGACACGGTCCACACGGAAGTGTTCTGCTTCGATTACACGCTTGACACGTTCAGCAGCGAGGGGCACCTGATCGTTGACAATGGCATAATCATACTCACGCATGAGGGCAATTTCTTCCTTGGCTTTTTCGATTCGTTGGGCAATCACTTCAGCACTATCTGTACCACGACCTACCAAACGATCTTGCAATTCATCCAAGTCTGGTGGCGTTAAAAAGATAAAGACAGCATCTGGAACCTTTTTCTTAACCTGAAGGGCTCCTTGGACTTCAATCTCAAGAAAGACATCGATTCCCTTATCTAGGGTTTCGTTGACATAGGTCAGAGGAGTTCCATAGTAGTTACCGACATATTCTGCATATTCCAACATCTGGCCTTGACGGATCAGCTCTTCAAACTCTTCCCGAGTACGGAAGAAATAGTCCACTCCGTCCACTTCACCAGGACGTTGCGCGCGCGTCGTCATCGATACAGAATATTGAAATTGATTCTCAGAACTCTCAAAAATCTCTCTTCTAACCGTTCCTTTCCCAACTCCTGAAGGACCAGAAAAAACGATTAGCAAGCCTCGGTCTGCCATTATGTCTCCTTTAGTTAGTCTGTGAAATAAAGTAAAATTTCTCTCGGATACTGATGATTGCGTCAGTTATCCTTCTACAGTCTTTCTATCTAGTGTAACAAAAAAGCAGTAATATTTCAACTGCTCTTTCTTATTTATTTAGCATAAAGTAGTATCAAAAAAGGAATTACATATAAAAAGACTTGCTATTTTATTCTATTTAAGAGATAATTGTAATAATAATATTAAAAAGGAGATTTTTATGGGAGTTTATAAAGGAAAATCTGTTGATGAGGCAATCGAAAATGGTTTATTAGATTTAAACCTCAAAAAAGAAGATGTTCATATACACGTTATTGAAAAAGGCCAAGCTGGAATCTTTGGTTTTTTTGAAAAAGAAGCTGAGGTAGAAATAACACCTTTAACTGAGAAGGAACTCAAATTAAAGAAATTAGCTCCGTATTTGAGTGCTGGAGGTTTTGTTATTTTAATTTTATTTTTTATCTTAATTGGAGTAAGCCAAAATAACAAATCTAATTCGTCTACTTCTTTGTCTTCATCTACAAATCCTAGTTCAGTTACAGAAAAATCTACTGAAAAAACTACTAAACCTTCATCTACCTCTAAAGAATCCTCAACAAGTTCAAGTAGCCAATCTAGTTCAACTAGTTCATCATCAAACTCTGTTGAAACTTCGTCAACTAGCCCCTCACAATCTTCAACAATTACCATAGAAAACAACTCCGAATTTCAAGCGCTACTACAAACAGAGGACCAAAGTACAATAACAGATTTTGTACAAAAATATAAAGGTAAAACGATTGAATTTGATGGAAATTTTGCTGATTTAGCTAAGGTGAAGTCAAAGTATGATATCCTTATTCATTCTGGAGATTATCATCCTGATGAAGCAACTGGACCTAATTTTAAATTTATTGAAATTAACCTTATTTCTAACCCTGTTTTCAAACCATTCAATGGTGAAAATATCAGAAAAGGACAAAATGTTCATATAAAGGCCAAAGTTGGAGCCTATAATGCCACACAAGATTTAATTTACTTATCTCCAATTGAGGTCTCGCCTAGATAAATGGTTAATATCTCTTGTTTAGTAATAATAAAAAAATGAAATCAGATTTTTATCTGATTTCATTTTTTTATTTAGCATAATCTACTGCACGAAGTTCGCGAATCACGGTTACCTTGATATTTCCTGGGTAATCGAGATTGTTTTCAATTTTCTCACGAACTTTGTGAGCCAAGATTGTGACTTTGTCGTCTTTGATTTGTCCTGGATTAACCATGATACGGATTTCACGTCCTGCTTGAAGAGCAAAGCTATTTTGCACTCCTTCAAAGCCATTTGCGATTTCTTCCAAATCATGGAGACGCTTGATGTAGCTTTCAAGAGATTCACTACGAGCACCTGGACGCGCTGCACTCAAGGCATCTGCTGCAGCAACGATCACCGCAATGACGCTTTCGGCTTCGACATCACCGTGGTGGCTAGCAATAGTATTCACTACAACTGGGTGTTCCTTGTACTTACGAGCCAACTCCGTACCAATCTCAACGTGGCTACCTTCAACCTCGCGATCAATAGCTTTCCCGATGTCATGAAGGAACCCAGCACGACGGGCAAGAGCTGCATTTTCACCAAGTTCACTGGCGATGATACCAGACAACTTAGCGACTTCAATCGAATGACGCAAGACATTTTGTCCATAAGAAGTACGGAACTGCAAGCGTCCCACAATCTTCATCAAGTCTGGATGAAGGTTTGGCGCACCAATCTCATAGGCAGCAGCCTCACCGTATTCACGGATCTTATTGTCAATCTCTTGACGGTTTTTCTCCACCAACTCCTCGATACGAGCTGGGTGGATGCGGCCATCCTTGAGCAACATTTCCATAGTCATACGAGCAATCTCACGTCGAATCGGATCAAATCCTGACAAGGTTACCACTTCTGGCGTGTCGTCGATGATGACATCTACCCCTGTCAAACTTTCAAAGGTACGAATATTGCGACCTTCACGACCGATAATGCGCCCCTTCATGGTATCATCTGGTAGGTGAACTGTCGAGTTTGTTGACTCTGCTACATAGTCACCAGCGATACGCTGCATAGCCTGAACCAAGATATCTTTGGCAATCTTGTCTGAACGTTCCTTCACCTCTTGCTCAGCCTCACGAATGCGACTAGCAATTTCCTTGCTCAAGTTTTCCTCTGTTTGAGCCAAGATAATATCTCGAGCCTCAGTTTGGGAAAGGGAACTGATACGTTCAAGTTCAGCTTCTTTTTGTCTTTCGACTTCCTCTAATTGCTCTTCACGTGCATCAAGGTTTTTTGCTCTATCAGAAATACTTTGTTCTTTTTGTTCAAGTGTTTTTTCTTTGTTCGTCAAATTGTCGTCCTTACGGTCAAGGCTCGTAGCTCTCTCCGTCAAACGACTTTCAATTTGCTTGAGCTCCTGACGTTCTGACTTAAATTCAGCGTCCACTTCTTCACGGTATTTTCTGGCTTCCTCTTTGGCCTCCAATAGTGCTTCTTTTTTAAGAGACTTGCTTTCGCTCTTGGCTTCATTTAGTAATAAATCCGCTTCGCGCTCAGCTTGTCCTCGTAAATTAGTTGCTTCTTGTTCAGCATTTAGAAGCATCAACTCTGCAGCCTCTTGAGATGATTTCATCTTAGCTGAGATGCTGACATATCCAATGACTAAACCAATGATGACGGCAAAAACAGCAATCGCAAGTGTCATGATTTCCATGTTTTTACCTCATTAAATTTGTTTATCGAATGACATACATTCCTTAATATTCTATCATAAAAAACCGATTTTCACAAACCCAAATTGAAGAGTTTTGTGTGAATTTTAGAAGAAAAGATTTCTAGTTCAGCTATCACTTAATACTAAGTTATCTAGTGGAATTTGATTAATTGTAATTTGCCCTTTTGATTCCAAAGGTAGGCATTTTTTTATAAAGTTCTGATATTCTGGATTTTCTAGTTTCTCTATGTTATTAATTCGATAATCATCTTTTATATTCTTGTCTAAAACATCATAGTATATTTCAACTAGACGCTCCTCTATTTCATAACTAGAATAATTATAGTCACTATAAAATATATCCTTAAATTCTTCTGATAAAAATAAATTTCTTAGCCCTATCTCCCATAAACACGATAAAAGTTGAGAAAGATAGTCCTTTTTCTTATTATATGAGTTTCCATCTACGTTCAAATAAACATCTGAACTTGCTATAAGATCCTCAATATTAAAATCTACAATCTTTGCTAACATTTCAAAATGAAAATATCCGTTAGACTCAAATAACTTGTTATACATATCTATGCCATTAAAATATTTATAACATTGAAAAAATAATACTAGAATACTATCTGTTTCTTCCCAACCATTCATCCAATTGATAATGTAGTCTGCTTTCTCATTATTATCAGTTATATTTGAAAGTTTTTCTAACGACTTCTGGAACTCTCTCAAGCTTAGTTTTTTTAGTTTTGAATCTTTATTTTTATCTTCTACAACTCTTTCACCTATATCTACATAATGAATTTTAAAAATCAATGATAACATTTTTCCAAAGTCATCATCTCTCAATTTACTCTTTTTCAAAATATTATCTATGACTTCTTCTGCAGATACCATTTTATTTTGATTTAACTTAAATTTACTATAAATGAGTCTCTCTGCTGACCCTATTTCCTTAATATTTAAAATTACAATAATTTTAAATCTTTTATTCTCAGAAAGATAGTCAATATAACCCAATAAATCATTGTAATCTGAAGGGTTATCTGATGTTTCTGCATATGAAACCCGTTCGAAATCATCAAAAATAATGATAGAATCTCGCTTCATCAAATCCGTTCCAACTGTTTTAAAGAACCATTTAAAAACTCCTCCAACAAGTGGAATAAAGTCCAAATTTCCGAGTATGGATTGTTTTTCTATTTCATTGATCAATATTTTCTCGGCTTGCTCTCTTGTTTTTATCCCAAAGCAGGAAATATAGTAGATTTCTTTCTTTTTGTAAATTTGATTTTCAAAAAACGTCTTTATAAAAAATGTTTTCCCACTCCCCCAAGAACCATCCAACCAGAACACATTATGAATAGAATCTGAACTATTTAAAAACTCCACCAGATAAGTTTGATAAGGATAGTCATCCAAGTCATATTCCGGAAATAGCTCTGGGTCCAGTTTCTTATAACTAACTTTTTTAAAAATTATGTCTAAAAACCAGAATAGTATTGTTGGTATAGTCAGTGCTAACAATATTATTACACGATTCGCATACAAAATCGAAATAATATCTTTTAAAATATTATAATTAGATACAAATTTATAGATAGGCAAAACAAAGCGTTTAAATTGTTCAATCTCCAGTGCAAGATACAGTACCCATATACTGGCTATAAATATTTTGTACCATTCAACAACTCTTACATTACTACTCCATGATGGTCTTTTCAATAAATATTTCAATGGTTTGAAATTCAGAATAAAATTAAGAATCCTCATCATTATATTTTTCATATATACCCCTTTTAATCTATATTATCATGATTATACCACAAAATAAGAGTTATAAAGCGGATTAAAGGGACAAGAATCTAGTTATTATACTAAAATTTTTCACTGATTTCTTAACTTAGGAAATCTGTCATTTTCCAAAAAATTTTATCTTTAATTTATTAGCTAAAATTTCTAAAATAAAAAGCCTACCTTTCAGTAGACTTAGTAGTGATATTTGAAGGACAAGAAAGCGATGCTATCTCCATCCATCATATAAATCAAGCGATTTTCTGCATCAATACGTCGTGACCAAGCTCCTTGATAATCATACTTGAGCGGTTCTGGTTTCCCAATTCCTGAAAAAGGATCGCGTTGAATATCCTTGATTAGCATGTTGATTCTTTTTAATGTCTTCTTATCCTGAGTTTGCCAATAGCAATAATCTGCCCAGGCATCTTCTGTAAACTTGAGCAGCATTTCTCACTCCTCAATAACATGGACCTGAGTACTTCCAGCTCGGACTTGAGAAATTCCTCGCAAGACCTTGTCAGAAAGCTCCTTGTTCTGAGCGATTCTCAAGGTTTCTTGAATACTATCCCACTCGCTCTTTGAAAGGACAACAATATCCTCATCAGGATTTTTATTGACCACCGTCAAAGGCTCAAATTCTTCATTTACCTTTTTCATGTAGTCTTTTAAATGATTTCGGAATGTTGAATAAAGAACTGCTTCCATAACCATACCTCATTTTACCTCTTTTCCACTATTATACACAAAAAGAAAGAAATTGTCAGGAACTTGTACAAGATTTTTCTTTTCTATCTATTTATTCGAAAATCTTCTAAAAAAGTCCACCTTTCAGTAGACTTAGTTTGTTTCTATTCTAATGGGCACCCTGCCGAAATTCTGCTCTGCGATGCTTGGCTGTCCTAGTTGGTAAATCTGGTCTGCCTTTTGCGTCATGGTATCCCAAGGTTCTTTGCCAATTCGGCTGACTAGTTGGACTTGGTCTTTCAGAGACTTGAGATGTTGTCTGCCTTTTTCGGTAAAACCAAGGACATGGATACCTTCTGGCAAGTCACTTTCTCTAGCTTGAACCAAGATATAAGTCAATAGGCGTCTGACACGCGCTTTTGTGTAACGTTTGGTCGCAACCGCCTCGACCAATTCCTCCACAGACTGGGCTGTTTTGATAGCATCCTTGATGCGCACAGCCATTTCTTGATTGACCTGATAGATGGCGGTTAGGTCTGGATTTGACAAGATTTGATAGCGGAGCAAGGGAAAATAGTCTTCCCAGCTCACCTTACTGGTCTGCTCAAAGAGGGCAAGAGAAGGCATAAAGCGTTCTAAGAAACCTTGGTCTGATTGATGCTGACGAAGGGCTGTCGCCGAGGCAAAGTCCACATCCTTATCCACAGAATGGTAACCCGCCCCCTGACGTTGAATTGGATGCAGGTTGACGTTTCGTCCTGCAATTGCCTTGGCATAAGCTAGAGCTAGAACATGATTGGGCGTATTGCCAGAAAAATCAAGGCCAGCAAATTCCTTCCACATGGCTTGGGTTTTCTGAGGGTAGGAGAATGAATCAGGTAGATTGTCCACAAAATTCTCCATCTCAACGCCTTGCTCTGCGTATAATTCAGCAATTTTCTGGTAGTCCAGAACTTCCTCTGTCCCAAAAGCTAGGCTATCAATGCCCAACCGATCCAAGATATCCACAGCCCCTTGACCAAAGAAATCCGCTGCCTGAACACTGACTAAAAAGGGCAATTCCACTACCAGATCCGCTCCATTTTCCAGCGCCATCTGAGCCCGAGTCCACTTGTCCACGATAGCAGGCTCTCCACGCTGTATGAAATTCCCAGACATGGCAACGATTTTCAGTCCCTTCGCCTGATCCAGCAGGTATTTATGCCCATTATGAAAAGGATTGAACTCCGCGATAATACCTGTAATGGTCATGGTAATCTCCTACTTCTGCGCGACAAAAAACCAACGTCTACTGTTTTCTGTTGGTTCCTTGTCCTCAAAGTCCGCATATAGTTTGAAGAACTTGAAACCAGCTTGTTCCAGCAAAATATCATAGGTCAAAACCTCATAGGTTCGCTCCTCATGCACTTCATCGTGGCGACTAAAGGAACCGTCAGCCTCCTTGATAAAGAAGGTCAACTCATGCACGATGGAGTGAGGTGCTTCGTCCTCATAGGTGTCCCAAAGCATAGCGAAATCTTCCGCATTTTCATGGTAAGAATAGCCTGGAAAAACTTCATCTGTCTGGTAGGTCGAATGTACATCAAAGATAAATACTCCGTCTTCATTGAGGGCATTATACACTTCCTTAAAGACGTCTCCTACTTCCACCTCATCCTGCATGTAACAGATCGAGTCCGAATAACAAGTAACAAAATCATATTTCCCTGCTTTGGACAAATCCAGCATGTTGCCTTCAATAAAATCAATCTTTTGCTTGGCTGAAGCAGCTCTCTTCTCCGCAATCTTCAGCATATCTGCGCTCAAGTCAAGCCCCGTCACATCAAAGCCTGCTTGAGAAAAGCGCACAGACTGGATACCTGTTCCACAAGCCAATTCCAAAAGCTTCTTTCTCTCCTTGGTCTTAGGCAAATGACGCAGAGAAAAATCCGTCCATTTATCGTATAAACTGTCATCCATGACCGCATCATAGACCGCCGCAAAGGTTTCATAAGTCGCCATATTCATGATACCAAGTCCGCCCGTAATCGGAATGAAAATTAGGAGCTTGACGATGGAGCCGAGCTCCAAGGAAGGCTATCTATTTTCCGACGATTACAGGACGGGTTCAAATCCTTTCTAAGATACAAAGAGCGTTAAAAGCTAAGAGAAAATAGGAATCTTACCGACGTAGCGTCAGATACAAAGGAAGTTCCTCTTTTTCTCACAGCTTTTAGCTCGTGTTCAGTTTCAAGATCAACCAAACACGACGCCCTCACCTTTCCATCCATTTTTTCTAAAATAAGCAAAGAAACCCAGTTGAGTGCAACTGAGTTCATCTACTATGCTAAGGCTTCTGAAATATCTACAGAAGCCGCCTCATGCCATAGTTTTTCTAGGTTATAGTGGGCACGCATTTCTTCTGAGAAGATATGCACAACGACACCGCCGAGGTCCAACAAAACCCAACCTCCCGCTGCATCGCCTTCAACATGGCTACCTTTAAAGCCAGCTTCAGCTACTTTTTCACGGATATTGTCAGCGATAGCGTCCAACTGACGGCTATTCATCGAGCTCGTGATGACAAAGTAGTCCGTCACACTGGTCAAATCTTGTACATCAAGTGCAAGGATATCCTCCGCACGTTTCTCATCAGCCGCTTTCACGACTAGTTCTAGTAATTCTTTTTCGTTCATTTAGTCCTCTTTCAAATAGTGCACAAAGGCGTTATAGGTTTCAAGGGTTTGGGGATAGATGGGAAATCCCTGATGAGCTAAATGCTCCACGGTACGAGCTGTCTCATAAGCCACTGCCTTATTGAGCGACAAACTTGCAATCTCACGCGCCTGGTCCACTCCAGGGAAGGCACGATTGTGCTCGATATAGTCTGCTACATAGATGACCTTGTCTAAGTCCGTCATCTGACCAGCACCAACTGTATGAATTTCAATGGCTCGCAGGACTTCTGGATCATGCAAATCCAAATCTTCCTGAATCTTGTAGATGCCAACCATGCCATGCCAGACATTATTGCCCCAGTTTTTGAGGTCAGGGTCTAGCTGATAACGGTCAATCAAGTCTAGGAATTCCTGATCTGACAACTTTTTAGCATAGTCATGGAGAAGTCCTGCAAGAGCAGCTTTCTCACTATCCAAACCAAAACGCTGAGCCAGTTCTATGGCTGCACGCTCCACCCCCAAGCAATGGGTTAGACGTTTTTCGGGTAGAAGCTCTGCCATTCTTCCCAACAAAACCTCACGTGAACAGTTGATATAGTCTTGATAGGCCATCAGTAGAGCCCCTCCTTCTCGATGTAGTCTAGCACTGGCTGAGGTAGGAGAAAGTTGGGTTGCCGACCTTGGGCAATGAAGTCACGTACCATGCTGGAGGAAATATCCATGAGAGGCACATCCACCCAGATAACTGGATAGGAAGTTCCTGCCTTGTAGCGTGGACGCTGAACCCCTACAAACTGAACCATGTCGACCAGCTCATCAATTCGGTACCACTTAGGCAGATAGTCCACCATATCAGCTCCGATAATGAAGTAATAATCCGTATCTGGATGTTGCTCTGTCAAAATCTTCATGGTGTCGTAGGTGTAGGAAATGCCCTTGCGCTCTAACTCGATTGTTTCAATGGCTAAGCCTTCAATCCCCTCAATCGCCAACTCAAGCATCTTGAGCCGATGGTGCTCGGGAATGGTTTCCTTTTTATCTACATGAGGTGGTTGGTATTCGGGCATAAGCAGAACTTGATCCAGTCCTAACTGTTGTCGTACTTGGTCCGCTACAACAAGATGGGCATTGTGAACGGGGTTAAAATTCCCTCCTAGGATCCCGACTTGTTTGCGTTTTTTCTCCTTGATTTCTGGCTCCAACTCTACCTTAGTAAAGGGAGTCAATAATTCGATTGCCATAGGCTCGTCTTCCTTTAATTCTCTGTAAAAACAGTTGTTTGGAGTAGGTGTTTAGATTTCTTTAACTTTCTTGGAAATCTTGCGATTTTCTTTCTTGCTGGATTGTTTAAACAAGATCAAGATGCGTCCGATTTTTTGGACCGTATCCACACCGATTTCTTCTTCCAAGATTTCAGCTACTTCATGGATATTTTCATCTGTGTTTTGTAAGAGTGTAACTTTAATCAATTCGCGGGCGTCAAGAGCTTGACGAACGCTGGTCTTGATTTGGTCGTTAAGACCATTTTTCCCAATTTGGATGATGGGTTTGAGGGTGTGTGCCTGGCTGTTGAGGAAGGCACGTTGTTTTGAGGTTAATGACATATTCTTTCTTCCTTTTTGGATAGTTATTTTAGGTGGTGGGGGACGGTCGGAACTAATTTTCCAAAGAATTCATCTTTGAAAAATGGATTTCCTAACCTCACACTTGAGCCTAGGTCTCAAGTGTGCCCCTTGCCAATCTAAAGATTGGCAAGACACCACGGCAATAACTATCTTTTTATGAGCTCACTTTGTTCGCTCAGTGATTTTATTTTAAATAATGGCTTTTCGTGTGACGACGGCGACGCCTTCTGGTGCCCAGACGGCGACTTTGGCGATGCCTGTTACGCGGATCCAGCCTAGGCCTGAGATGACCAGATCTGTCTTGTCCTTAATGGTAAAGACATGCTGGACTAGTTTTGGAAAATCTTCTTTTTCTTTACTATTTGGTGGTGTGAGAAGGGTTCCAAGGTGCTTGTCGTAGAAAGCACTAGCGCCTTCAAGCTTGGTACGGTGGAGTTTGAGTTCATTATCAAAGAAGGCTGTAAAACCTTGCTTTTCTCCTGATATAAAGTCAAATCGTCCGAGACCACCTAGAAACAGGGTTTGTTCAGGGTTAAGCTGATAGGTTTTGGGCTTGATTTCCTTTTTAGGGCTGACATACTTGAGGTTTTTAGCCGTCAAGTAGTGGGCCATCTGGTGTCGGTGGATAATTCCCGGCGTATCGTAGATATAAGATCCGTCTTCAAGCGGAATCTCAATCTTGTCCAAGGTTGTTCCTGGGAAGCGCGAAGTCGTGATGACATTTTGGTTACCCGTTATTTCTTGAATAATGGCATTGATGAGGGTTGATTTTCCAACGTTAGTCACACCGACCACATAGACATCGCGTCCCTTACGATAATGCTCAATCTTATCAATGACTTCCTTGATAGCATGCTTATTCTGTGCTGAAGTCAGGACGACATCCACAGGGCGAAGACCTTCTTCGTGGGCACGCTCCATCAGCCACTGGCTAATCTTGCCTGGTTTAACAGACTTGGGCAGGATATCTTTTTTATTTCCAACCAAGAGGACATCATTGCCCGAGACAAAACGTGGCAAGCCTGGGATGACAGAGCCATTAAAGTCAAAGATATCAATGACATTGACCACCAAGGCATCACTGTCTCCCACCTCGTGCAAGAGCTTGAGGAAATCATCGTCCGTCAACTGGACATCTGTGATTTCATTGTAATGACGGAGACGGAAACAGCGTTGGCAATAGACTTCGCCAGTCTCCAAACCTTTTTCGAGTGCCGACTGGGGAGTGAAACCAAGACCAGCCTTGTCTGTCGTCTGAATGGTTGCCCCACAACCAATACAGAGAATTTCTTCCATAGTTAAATTCCTTTTTTAAATGTAATCGGTCCGTACTTTTCAGTGATTTTTCGCATAACACGGCGCTCGCGAGCCCGGTTAATCTGCGTTTTGATGGAGTCGTGTTGGACCAAGGGTTTGACTAAAATCGAGCGAATGCCTGCACGATGTGCTGCACGAATATCCGTCATAAGTTGGTCGCCGACCATGACCACTTCATTTTTCTCATAGTGAAATTCCTTCATGGCACGGTCAATCCCAAATGTGAAAGGCTTCAAGGCCCAATAAACATAATCAATCCCAAATTTCTCAACTGCACGTTGAACTCGTTTTTTGGTGTTATTTGAGACCACGATAATGCGAATGCCCGCGTCCCGAAGGTCATGTAGCCATTGCTTCATCTCTGGCGTCCCATCAGGGTTGTTCCAAGCAATGAGGGTATTGTCCAGATCGACCAAAACAGCCTTGATCCCCTGCGCTTGCAGGCTTGGGACTGTCAGATCATAAACTGCTTCCACAGCAAAGTCTGGCATGTAATTTTCAATCGCCATTCTGGCTCCTTTTCTTTTTAATTTCTAGCAATATTCTTTAAACATTGGGCTAAGACTACCCATAAAATGAGACTAGCTATCAAAATATAAATCCAAGCATTTGGTTCATCTGCAAACGGTAAAGGAACATTCATTCCGAAGAATCCTGTAATAACCGCAAGGATAGCTAACAAGACTGAGATAATTGTCAAAGTTGTCAAATTATCATTTAGATTATTATTTAGGATGTTGTTGTAAGAGGCTGAGAGTTGTTGCAAAACTTGAGAAATCAAGTCTGTCATCGAAACCAACTGATGTGCTTCAATCATGGCATCGTCAAACTGCTCTCTTTCTACCTCATTAAAATTGCGATAAAGAGCATGCCCTTGGATGTGTTCCAAGAGGAGACGATTTTGTTTGGCAGCTGCTGTCAGGTAAACCATACCAGTTTCCAAGTCAGAGAGGGCAAAAAGATTTTTTTTAGTTGTTTTTTGACGAAGAAGTGCACTGATTTCATCCTTACTTTTATCCATCTCTTCAATCACTGGATAGTAAGCATTGCTAATAATCTCTAAACTGGCAAAAAGAAATTTATAGATTGAAACAACTTCATGGCTTTCAAGGTAGGTTGCCATACGTTTAATCACATAACTATTCTTGTGATTGCTAATTGTAATCAGCCGTTGTTTTTCAACGATAAAGGTCATCGGAATCGCTTCATAATATTCTTTATCTTTTTCTAAATCAAGAACATTATAAATGAAGGTTACCGTTCCCGTTTCACGGTGATAGTCCATGTGGGCACGCTCATTTCTATCCAGAGCATACTCGATAGTTTCCTTGTCCAATCCATAGACATCCGAAAGGTCTTCCATGTTTTTGATCTTGTCTACATCAAGATCTATCCATGTACAATCGTGACCTAATTTTTTCTCTACAAATAGCATACTCTCTCCTTTACCAAACTCCTTCTATTGTACCATAAATCTGCTAAAATAGCCGGCCTATTCAGTACGAGATAGATTGCTGACGACGGTGATATTGCGATTGGGAACAAAGTGAAGGGCTTGATCATCACCTCGCAGTTGCGTTGTACGGATCCCTACGCTAACGACCTTTCCAGAAACGGTAATCGGTCCATTTGTGAGAACGACTTCATCACCCACATCAAGCTGGCGTTCAAAAAGAATGAAGAAGCCATTGATGACATCAGATAGAAAGCCTTGCGCCCCCATACCAATGGCCACCCCAGCAATCCCCGCACCAGCAAGGAGGCTAGAAACTGGCAGTCCTAAAATAGACAGGATACAGTAGAGCAAGAAGAAATAAAGAATGTAGTTAAAGACATTCTCCAGCAAACGCGAGATGGTCTTTTGCCTTCCTGCATCTCGATTTGAAAATTTAAGTGAGGGCTTGACAATCTTTCGTACAGTCGCATGAAGCATCTTTTTAGCTATATAAAATAGTAAAAACAAAATCAAAAGAGAAATCACCTTGGTCAAGAGATTCTCTAATATGGTTGTTAAATCAAGTTTATCAAAATAGCGTTGAAAAAAATCTTGCATATAAAACTCCTTTTTCCTATTATACCATAAAATCGCCCTTCTCTTTTCTTTCATAATTATTCAATTATCGGCCCTATTTTCAAAATATCACTTGCCTCTATAGCATATTTATACTATAATTATAAACAATACATTTGAAGGAGACTGCTATGAAACGAATCATTAGAGCCTGGACCAAGGCAAGCCTCATCAAACGAATCCTTATTGGAATGATTTCGGGAGCTACATTAGGGATGCTCTTTCCAAACCTTACAGGAATTGGCCTGCTTGGAGACCTCTTTGTAGGCGGACTGAAAGCTATCGCTCCTATTTTGGTTTTTGCCCTTGTTGCCAACGCCCTTTCCCAACACCAAAAGGGACAAAACACCAATATGAAAACTGTTATTTTCCTATACTTGCTCGGAACCTTTGCTGCTGCATTGGTAGCCGTTCTAGCTAGTTTCTTACTGCCTGTGCAAATCACCCTGACCAGTGCAAATACAGAAGTTGCTGCTCCTGACGGTATCGGTCAAGTCCTCAGCAACCTCTTGCTCAAACTGGTGGATAATCCTTTGAATGCTATTGTTGAAGCCAACTATATCGGGATTCTCTCTTGGGCAGTCATCTTTGGCTTGGCTATGAGAGAGGCAAGTAAACACAGTAAAGAATTACTGAGAACCATGGCAGATGTCACCTCTAAAATCGTGGAATGGATTATCAACCTAGCTCCCTTTGGGATTTTAGGCTTGGTTTTCAAGACCATCTCTGACAAGGGCATTGCCAGTTTGGCTAACTACGGTATCCTCCTAGGACTTTTGATTGCTACTATGGCCTTTGTTGCTCTCATCATCAACCCGCTCATCGCCTTTCTCTTTATGAGGAAAAATCCCTATCCCCTTGTTTTGAAATGCCTACGTGTCATTGGTATTACAGCCTTTTTCACTCGTAGCTCTGCTGCAAATATCCCTGTCAATATGAAACTCTGTCAAGACTTGGGGCTGAATCCTGACACCTACTCTGTCTCCATCCCGCTTGGTTCAACCATCAATATGGCTGGTGCTGCTGTTACCATAAATGTCCTGACTCTAGCTGCCGTCAATACACTCGGAATCTCGGTAGACTTTGGGACAGCATTTGTGCTCAGTGTCGTGGCTGCCATTTCTGCCTGCGGTGCCTCTGGAATCGCTGGGGGATCCCTTCTCCTCATTCCTGTGGCTTGTAGCCTCTTTGGGATTTCCAACGACTTGGCTATGCAAGTTGTCGGAGTCGGTTTTGTGATCGGAGTCGTTCAAGACTCCTGCGAAACAGCTCTGAACTCTTCAACAGATGTCCTCTTTACAGCGGTTGCCGAGTATGCTACAAACCGAAAACTTCGTCCCTAGTCTCTAACTCCTCGTTAAAAACTTGATTCTATTAGTTTAGGAAATTTTCATGTCCCTCACTCAACGTACGACCAAACTGGTCTTAGCGACCTGTCTCGCTTGTTTTCTCGCTTATTTTTTAGATTTATCATCAGCAGTTTCAGCTGGAATCATAGCTCTCTTAAGCCTCTCCGACACGCGCAGAAGCACGCTGAAATTAGCACGTAACCGCCTCTTTTCCATGCTCCTAGCGCTCGCTATCGGTGTTCTAGCCTTTCAGCTGACGGGCTTTCACATCTGGAGTCTGGGCCTCTACCTGGCTCTCTATGTCCCTCTTGCTTACAAAATGGGCTGGGAAATCGGCATCACCCCTAGCAGTGTCTTGGTAGGTCATCTCTTGGTACAGGAGTCTACTTCCCCAAATCTCTTGCTTAATGAAGTACTCCTCTTTCTCATCGGGACAAGCTTTGCTCTATTGGTCAACCTTTATATGCCCTCTCGTGAGAAAGCCATCCAAAGCTACCACCTTCAGGTCGAAGAAAAATTAAAAGACATCCTGCTTCGCTTTAAATACTATCTGTCTAGGGGAGACGGTCGCAATCAAGCCCAACTCGTTGACCAATTAGACAAGCTCCTTGATGAAGCTCTCAAACTGGTCTACCTGGATCACTCGGACCATCTCTTTCACCAGACGGACTACCACATCCACTACTTTGAGATGAGACAGCGACAAAGTCGTATCCTGCGAAATATGGCCCAGCAGATCAATACCTGTCATCTGGCCGCAAGTGAGAGTTTGATCTTGGCCCAGCTCTTTTCAAAGATTGCTGCCCAGCTAAGCCAGACCAATCCTGCTCATGACTTACTTGATGACATCGAACGCTATCTGCAAGTCTTCCGCAACCGGAGTCTCCCTAAAACACGTGAGGAGTTTGAAACCCGTGCCACCCTCCTGCAACTACTACGCGAAGCCGAAACCTTTATCCAGGTTAAGGTCGATTTTTACCAGAAATATGGAAACTAGAACGCAAAGAACCTCAGAAAATTCCTCTGAGGTTCTTGTGTTTTGCATTTGGAGGAAAGTTCTTCCTCTCGTACTGTTCTCAAAAAAGAAATAGCAACTCCTAGTCGTCCATCACACCGCCTGTAAGCTGGTACATGAGGTAAATGTGCTCCAAGACTTTTACCTTATCCATGTGGTCTACATCTTTAAAGCCACCTAATGCCAAAAGTGGAACGAAACCGAAACACTCATCGTAGGCTAATTGACCATGTTTGGCAACAGCTTTTTTATAGAGTAGGATATCAAAATAATCATCTTTGAAATCTTCATCATCAACATACTCTATGAAACGATCCATACGCTTAATCATAATATCTAAATCCTGAATATTGTATTGGACAATTCCCACATAGGCATTCTCTTCCCAAGTAATAATATCTCCAAATGCCGTCGCGAACATAGGAAAAGCGACATCTCCTCTGAAATAGCTATCTTGGAGAAGCTCAAGATAATCATCCGGATTAATTACCTTCAGATAACCATCAAGAAAAGTTCCTAGACCATCTTCCTGCCAAATTTGAACTAACTCAGCTGGAACTTGATCCTTGTATTTTTCAATCACTTCTTGGGGCATATCTGCCACTTTAACAAAGTTTTCTAACATATTATCCTCCATTTCACGATAACAGCAATACTCAAAAATCGTATTCTTCAAAATGTAATCAAGCTTACTCTACTTTTGATTATGCTCTCTTTGGAAAGCTTCCATAGCCTTGAACTGTTCTAGTTCTTTTTCGTTAGCTGGTTGCTTGCCGAGGTATTTGTATTCAAAAAATTCTATTCTATCCGTTGGTCCAAATTTACTTTCATTCCATGGTGCATAGTCAAAATCCAAAGAGGTTTTATTCTGTTCATCCACTTTGATTGTAAAAGCAGACCACTCTGCGAGACCGTGCTCATTGAATATTTTCTTCATGTCTTCACCCAAAGCAAAAAGATTTATGTATTCTATTCTGAATTCTGTCTTAGGGATACCATATAAAGATGGAATATCCATGTAATAATGATATTCTCCTTTATATTTAAAGAAAAATATCACGCCACCACTAAGCGTCTTATCCACTTCAAAATTAATATAAAGATCATCCCACTCAACTGGAATCATATCATTTACTTTATATATAATCTCGGTCATCTTCTCATTAATCTGTTTTTCCATTTTATCCTCCGATTTGGATTATACATTTAAACACAAGACTTCCTAATCTGCCTTGAGTTTTTCTTTACAATAATCCACAATGTATTCATTGATCCATTTATTCTTATTTTGGAAACCTCCGAATTTACGCTTTGCGATCAAATCTTCTGCCATTTGGAGTGCCTCTTGATATTTCTCGCGATGGATCATTAATAGCATCCCCATCAAATCATATCGAGCAGGATTTGATGAATTCTCAACAGCATAGTTATAAAAATCTTCAAAACTGTCGAACCCATTGATACGTTTAAGAACTTCTTCATGCACTTCTGAGAGCACCTCGAAAACCCTAGCTTCGACTTTTTCTAAGTCAAGGTCCTCCATCGTCCAGTCTTCTTCATTTATTTTGGTTGGTAAGGATAAGGAATCAACTGTGAAAGCTCCAACAGCTCGAAGACTCATTGGTTCCTGCGAATTACTCGCCATATCAAAAACTTCCCAAAAAATATCATCCAAAATATATGGTTTGATATCCGTGCGAATAATTAGACGAAACTTATTATCTGGAAATTTAATATCAATCATATACGAAACCAAATAGTCTCCCACTTTGTTGAAATAGGCCCAATCTCGAGACTTTAACTGTAATTTTTTTGCTGCATTGCGCTGAACTTTTTTCAATTCTTTTTTTAGTTGTTTATCTATTTTTGAAAATTTAACCATTGAATTTCCTCACTAATCTGGTCTTATTCCTCTTATCCAAGCAAACTATTTTCCATTATGTTCCTGCTGGAAGGCTTCCATAGCCTTGAACTGTTCTTGTTCTTTTTCGTTTCTTGGTTCAAATCCTAAAAATTGATATCTGAAAAAGTTCATTTGAGCAGTTGGTCCAAAATTACTTTTATTCCATGGAGCATAGTCATAGTCGACTGAAAGCTTGTTGTTATCATCTAAATGGATGATACAAATGTACCAATCTGCCAAATTATTTTCAATAAACACTCTTTTCAGATCTTCTGATTTTTTAAATAAAACCTTGTTTTCGCTTAGAATATCCATCATCGATAGGCCAAAATCTTCTGACATTTCCAGATGGTAATGATAGTGATTTTTATACTTAAAATAGAAATAGGCTTCACCACTATATGTCTTGTCCATCTCGGTTACAATATACAAGTCATCCCACTCAACTGGAATCATATCGTTGGCTTGATGCACGATTTCGATAATTTTCTCATTAATCTGTTTTTCCATATGTTCCTCCGGTTTGGTGTATTCACATTTTATCTGTATCTCTAGTATACCATAAAGAACAGAAACCAACTTACTCTTATAAAATTTGCTCAAATAGGGCAAAATTGCCTCAATAAAACAGTAAAATAGACCAATCATATCTCTAGGTATAGCAACTTTCTATCCTTTCCAACAAAAAACTCCACGAATCGAAAGCATTCGCGGACTTTTCTTACGACGTATTTAAGCAAAATGCCATACTAATTAATGGCCGTAATCTACGACACTAAGTTTTACAAATCGATTTCATTTGTAAAACGTGGTTACGACGGAAAAATCCACGAAGCTATAATATTCGTGGATTATTCCTAGTGAAGCGTTTAGGTAAGCCGATTTTACACTACGACACGGAGTTTGGCAAATCGATTCTATTTGCCAAACGTAGTTAGTAAGGCAGTTAGCTAGTTCGCCAAATAGCGACTAGCGTCCAACAATTAGGAACTTTAGTTCCAATTGTTGGTGCTGAGTTACATTTTTTCCTCCAACTCTACGTCTGGATACTTGTTCGCAAACCAGCGAAGGGCAAAGTCATTTTCAAAGAGAAAGACTGGTTGGTCAAAACGGTCTTTGGCCAAGATATTGCGGCTTGATGACATGCGCTCGTCTAGGTCCTCTGGCTTGATCCAGCGAACGGTCTTTTTACCCATTGGGCTCATGACCACTTCGGCATTGTACTCGCCTTCCATACGGTGCTTAAAGACTTCAAACTGGAGTTGACCAACAGCGCCTAGCATATACTCGCCTGTTTGGTAATTCTTATAAAGCTGAATGGCACCCTCTTGTACCAACTGCTCGATCCCCTTGTGGAAGGATTTTTGTTTCATGACGTTCTTAGCAGAAACTTTCATGAAAATCTCAGGAGTAAAGGTTGGCAGTGGTTCAAATTCAAACTTGTTTTTTCCAACTGTCAAAGTGTCTCCAACTTGATAAGTACCAGTATCGTAAACCCCGATAATATCACCTGCAACAGCATTGGTCACATTTTCACGACTTTCGGCCATAAACTGAGTGACATTAGATAGTTTGGCAGTCTTACCAGTACGAGGCAGATTGACACTCATTCCACGATCAAATTCACCTGATACGATACGAACAAAGGCAATACGGTCCCGGTGACGAGGGTCCATGTTGGCTTGGATTTTAAAGACAAATCCTGAGAAATCCTTGTCATAAGGATCCACAATTTCGCCATCTGTTTTCTTGTGGCCATGTGGTTCTGGAGCAAACTTAAGGAAGGTCTCAAGGAAGGTCTGCACCCCAAAGTTAGTGAGGGCTGAACCAAAGAAGACCGGAGTCAGTTCTCCTGCAAGAATAGCTTCTTCTGAAAATTCATTTCCTGCTTCTTGCAACAGTTCGATATCGTCCTTAACCTGAGCGTAGAAAGGATTGCTTCCAAAGAGCTTATCCCCTTCTTCCAGACTGGCAAAACGTTCATCCCCTTTATAGAGCTCCAAGCGTTGGTTATAGAGGTCATACAATCCTTCGAAGGCTTTCCCCATCCCGATTGGCCAGTTCATTGGATAACTCGCAATGCCAAGGACTTCTTCTAGTTCTTGCAAGAGGTCCAGTGGCTCACGACCGTCACGGTCCAGCTTGTTCATAAAGGTAAAGACTGGAATGCCACGGTGCTTCACAACCTCAAACAATTTCTTGGTTTGGGCCTCGATACCCTTGGCAGAGTCCACGACCATGACCGCAGCATCCACCGCCATCAAAGTACGATAGGTATCTTCTGAGAAGTCCTCGTGCCCTGGTGTGTCTAGGATATTGACGCGCTTGCCATCGTAGTCAAACTGCATAACAGATGAAGTGACCGAAATCCCACGTTGTTTCTCAATATCCATCCAGTCAGACTTGGCAAAAGTCCCTGTTTTCTTTCCTTTAACCGTACCAGCCTCACGAATCTCGCCTCCAAAATAGAGCAACTGCTCAGTAATAGTTGTTTTCCCGGCATCCGGGTGGGAGATGATGGCAAAGGTACGGCGTTTCTTAATTTCTTCTTGAATAGTCATAAGTTCTCTTTCTTTGATTTTCTATTTTTAGTTGTTTCAGTAGCTAAGAATGATGTTTACATTGGATTTTACCATTCCTTTCAACTCTCCATTATAGCGGATTTTGGGGAGTTTTTCAATTGCTCATCCGATGAAAAGGCGAGCTAGAGCACAGATTTCACCTGATTTCTCTTTTTCCACCGTTTCTTGAACAAGATATCAAAAAGAACCAGAGCCAGTGAGAGGATGACGGACACAAGAAGATACTTTAACCACAAGGGCGCATCTGGAATAAAAGGTGTCTTGTTTAACAAACCATAATTTCCACCCGTCACCTGATTAACCCCAACTAGAAAGAGATTGAGAATAAAGGTATAGGCTACAATCATATATTTCTTGAGCAAGGTCTTGTCATAGTGATTCATCAAGTAAATCAAGGAATTCACTAGAAGGGCATAGTGCCCAATCAAAAATGAAAAACTGGTGATATGGGGGAAATCATAGGGGTCAAAAACCGGGTAAACCAAAGCAAATATCGCTCCACTTGCTCCTAAGAGGGCAAAATATTGCTTGCTCCGCCATTTATCAGGCAAGAAAACCACCGCAAACATAGCCAAACGGCAATGGTAAAATGGAAGGCTATTAGAAAATGGAATCCCAAAGCCAACATACCAACTATATAGGGCTAGTAACTGGAGGATCTGAATCCCCTTAAACAAGCGGACAAATTTCGGATTTTTGTGATAAACAAGCGCTCCATAAATACAAAGCACTAAAGTAAGCATCATAATCCCATACCAAAAGAGGGAAATGGGAGGAGGAACCGTCTGAGATCTGGTGATAAATTGATGGAACATATTTCTATCCTAACTCTTATTTTTTCTATTCTCTAGTTTAACCATTATAGCGAATTAAAAGCGATTTTTCAATTTCTATTTCTTTTCAGTTTGGCTCCCTTATTTATAGGAAAATATGGTAAAATAGAACAGACTAAAAATCATCATTTCACGAAAGGATGCAAGATGAAAATTACGCAAGAAGAGGTAACGCACGTTGCCAATCTTTCAAAATTAAGATTCTCTGAAGAAGAAACTGCTGCTTTTGCGACCACCCTGTCTAAGATTGTAGATATGGTTGAGTTGCTGGGCGAAGTCGACACAACTGGTGTCGCACCTACTACGACCATGGCTGACCGTAAGACCGTACTCCGCCCTGATGTGGCTGAAGAAGGAACAGACCGTGACCGCTTGTTTAAAAACGTACCTGAAAAAGACAACTACTATATCAAGGTACCAGCTATCCTAGATGATGGAGGAGATGCCTAATGACTTTTAATAACAAAACTATTGAAGACTTGCACAATCTCCTTGTCTCTAAGGAGATTTCAGCAACTGAATTGACCCAAGCCACGCTTGAAGATATCAAGTCTCGCGAGACAGCTATTAACGCTTTTGTTACCATCGCTGAAGAACAAGCCCTTGCTCAAGCTAAGGCTATTGATGAAGCTGGAATTGACGCGGACAATGTCCTTTCAGGAATTCCACTGGCAGTTAAGGATAATATCTCTACAGACAGTATCCTCACAACTGCAGCCTCAAAAATGCTCTACAACTACGAGCCTATCTTTGATGCGACAGCCGTTGCCAATGCAAAAGCCAAGGGCATGATTGTTGTCGGAAAGACCAACATGGACGAGTTTGCCATGGGTGGTTCTGGTGAGACTTCTCATTACGGTGCCACTAAAAATGCTTGGGACCACAGCAAGGTTCCTGGTGGTTCATCAAGTGGTTCTGCTGCAGCTGTAGCGTCAGGGCAAGTCCGCTTGTCACTCGGTTCTGATACTGGTGGTTCCATCCGCCAACCTGCCGCCTTCAACGGGATTGTTGGTCTCAAACCAACCTACGGAACGGTTTCTCGTTTCGGTCTCATTGCCTTTGGTAGCTCTCTAGATCAAATCGGACCTTTTGCACCTACTGTTAAGGAAAATGCTCTCTTGCTCAACGCTATTGCCAGCGAAGATGTCAAAGATTCTACTTCTGCTCCTGTCCGCATTGCCGACTTTACTTCAAAAATTGGTCAAGACATCAAAGGAATGAAAATTGCTTTGCCTAAGGAATACCTTGGTGAAGGGATTGACCCAGAGGTTAAGGAAACCATTCTAAATGCAGCCAAACACTTTGAAAAACTTGGTGCTATCGTCGAAGAAGTCAGCCTTCCTCACTCTAAATACGGTGTTGCCGTTTACTACATTATCGCTTCATCAGAAGCCTCATCAAACTTGCAACGCTTTGACGGTATCCGTTACGGCTACCGCGCAGAAGATGCAAGCAACCTTGATGAAATCTATGTAAACAGCCGTAGCCAAGGTTTCGGTGAAGAGGTGAAACGCCGTATCATGCTTGGAACATTTAGCCTTTCATCAGGTTACTATGATGCCTATTACAAGAAGGCTGGTCAGGTCCGTACCCTCATCATTCAAGATTTCGAAAACGTCTTTGCGGATTACGACTTGATTTTGGGACCAACTGCTCCAAGCGTTGCCTATGACTTGGACTCCCTCAACCATGACCCCGTTGCCATGTACTTGGCTGACCTTTTGACCATCCCAGTCAACTTAGCTGGTCTTCCAGGAATTTCGATTCCTGCTGGATTTGCTCAAGGTCTACCAGTCGGTCTCCAATTGATCGGTCCTAAATACTCTGAGGAAACCATTTACCAAGCTGCTGCTGCCTTTGAAGCAACAACAGACTACCACAAACAACAACCCGTGATTTTTGGAGGTGACAACTAATGAACTTTGAAACAGTCATTGGACTTGAAGTCCACGTAGAGCTCAACACCAATTCAAAAATCTTCTCACCTACTTCTGCTCACTTTGGAAATGACCAAAATGCCAACACTAACGTGATTGACTGGTCTTTCCCAGGAGTACTTCCGGTTCTCAATAAAGGGGTTGTCGATGCTGGTATCAAGGCTGCTCTTGCCCTCAACATGGACATCCACAAAAAGATGCATTTTGACCGCAAGAACTACTTCTATCCTGATAATCCAAAAGCCTACCAAATTTCTCAATTTGATGAGCCAATCGGCTACAACGGCTGGATTGAAGTGGAGCTAGAAGACGGTACGACTAAGAAAATCGGTATCGAACGTGCTCACCTAGAGGAAGATGCTGGTAAAAACACCCACGGTACAGATGGTTACTCTTATGTTGACCTCAACCGCCAAGGGGTACCATTGATTGAGATTGTATCTGAGGCTGACATGCGCTCGCCAGAAGAAGCCTATGCTTATCTAACTGCCCTCAAGGAAGTCATCCAGTACGCTGGTATTTCTGACGTTAAGATGGAAGAAGGTTCGATGCGTGTGGATGCTAACATCTCCCTTCGCCCTTATGGTCAAGAAAAATTCGGTACCAAGACTGAGTTGAAAAACCTCAACTCCTTCTCTAACGTCCGTAAAGGGCTTGAATACGAAGTCCAACGCCAGTCTGAAATCCTTCGCTCAGGTGGTCAAATCCGCCAAGAAACACGTCGTTACGATGAAGCCAACAAGGCAACCATCCTCATGCGTGTCAAAGAAGGTGCTGCAGACTACCGCTACTTCCCAGAACCAGACCTACCTCTCTTTGAAATCTCAGATGAGTGGATTGAGGAAATGCGTACAGAATTGCCAGAGTTTCCAAAAGAACGCCGTGCGCGCTACGTATCTGACCTTGGCTTGTCAGACTACGATGCTAGCCAGTTGACTGCAAACAAAGTCACTTCTGACTTCTTTGAAAAAGCTGTTGCCCTCGGTGGCGATGCCAAACAAGTCTCTAACTGGCTCCAAGGTGAAGTTGCTCAGTTCTTGAATGCTGAAGGCAAAACACTGGAACAAATCGAATTAACACCAGAAAACTTGGTAGAAATGATTGCCATCATCGAAGACGGCACGATCTCTTCTAAGATTGCCAAGAAAGTCTTTGTCCACCTGGCTAAAAATGGCGGTGGCGCGCGTGAATACGTGGAAAAAGCAGGCTTGGTGCAAATCTCTGATCCAGATGTTCTGATTCCAATCATCCATCAAGTCTTTGCGGATAACGAAGCTGCCGTTGCCGACTTCAAATCAGGTAAACGCAACGCAGACAAGGCCTTCACAGGATTCCTTATGAAGGCAACTAAAGGCCAAGCCAACCCACAAGTTGCCCTTAAACTGCTTGCACAGGAATTGGCGAAATTGAAAGAAAGTGAGTAATTCTCTAGTAGCCACCCAGTAGTCTAACCAACTACCCTTTCAATCATATAGTTAGGAGACACATGAAAAAGTTTTACGCTCTTTTAATGACCTGTTTATTACTTGTTTTTCTATCCGTGCCTCAAATCGTTGATGCGGGTGTCGGACATTCCAGAAGTGGAGGAAGCAGCCGCAGTAGCTCCAGAAGTAGTAGCCGCTCAGGTGGAGGTGGAAGTCGTTCTGGTGGCTCATCCTACCACTACTACCGCTCTGGATATGGATCATCCTCTGACAGTTCTGCTAGCTCTCCCTATCTAGGATTTATGTTCATATTAGTCGGAGGAATCATACTAGTTGTTATCGTCAAATCCTTGCAGAATAAGTCTGGAGATTCGAGTTCAACCGACACTAGTAATGATTCTCAAACGCTCCATCGTCGAGTTGAACACAACACACTGGCCATTAGTCGTGTGAAATACGGAGATCCAAACTTTGACGCGGAAGCTTTCACATCTTGGGTTAAGGAAGTCTACCTTAAATTGCAGGTTGCCTGGACTGAGAAAAATTGGAACTCTGTCCGCGCTTTAGAAAGTACCAGTCTCTACTCCCAACACAGTGCCCAACTCGAAGACCATATTCGTGCTAAAACAACCAATGTTTTAGAGAAAGTTTGTATCGAAAATGTTCGCATCAAGGAGTTTATTGAAAATCCAGACGGAAACGATACCTTAGTGGTGATTCTATCATCAATTTTACGAGACTATGTCATTGACGATGAGACTCGCCGTGTTCTTGAAGGAGATCCTAAAAAAGATCTCTTCACCGTGTATCAATTGAACTTTATCCGTCAACACGGTAGCCAAACGCAAGCAGTCAATCCAGACCAAGTTGTGAGCGACCACTGTCCAAACTGTGGCGCCCCATTGAAAATCTCTGCAGTTAGCGAGTGCGACTACTGTGGTGCCAATCTCTCACGCAGTCCAAACCAATGGGTACTCGATACCTATGATGTTGTGGATGAAGACGAGCTTTATAATTAGGAGGAATTATGGGATTTATACGTGCAGCCTTATCAGCAGGCTTAAATAGTTTTAATGATAGTAAATTCAAGGAAGCCATTGTCCTTCCAGATAATGTCTCTGGCGACGCCTTGGCCGTCAAGGGACAATTACTCACAAAAGACCCAGATGGACGTTCTCGTCACAGCAATCAAAATACTGGACTCTTGTCGGATGGCAGTGTGGTTATCGTTCCCCAAGGCTATACCGCTCTTTTGGTAAACAACGGTACCTTCCTTGGTGAAGTTCTCGAAGCTGGTAGCCACGAATGGCAAGCTGGTGATAACGCCTGGCTCCTTGAAAAAGGTGGTTTAAAAGGCACTTGGGAAAACTTTAAAAACCGTTTCTCTTTTGGTGGACAAGTCATCACCCAACAAGAAATTATCTTTATCCGCATGCAACCTATTGCAGGTAATAAGTTCGGCACACAAAATGCGGTCGAATATTTCAGCGAACGTTATCAACAACTGCTTAACATCCGTTTCTATGGCTTGTTTGATGTAAAAATAGCAGATCCAGTCCTCTTCTACGTGAGCTCTGTTAGCCGTCAAATTACTGACGGACAGCCATTTACTCTCCAAGATGTAGCTCAAGGAACGCTCCGTCAAAATATCGCACCGAAAATCGCGATTGCCATTGCCAAATATACCAACGAAAACAAGGTTGATATCTATAGCCTCAATGCCAACCAAGACACCTTTAACGAACTCGCTAAACAAGAGGTCAACAAGGTTTGGACAGGCCTCTACGGGATTGAAGCAACTAATATCTTGCTTGAAGACCTCAGCTACGACCAAGAAAGTCTTGATATCGTTCGCAAGCTTGATAGTGAGCTCGTGGCAATGAAGTACAACACGATTGAAATCGAAGAACGCCGTGCGCGTAACGAAGCACTCATTGCTGCAGCTTCCAACGAAGGAAATGGCAATGGGATGAACATGTTTATGGGCATGAATCTTGGCCAAACTCTCGGTGGTCAACTAAGCCAACAAGTTCAAAATCAAGCACCGGCTCAAAATACTGGGCAAACTGCCAGCAAGAATTTTTACATCGAAGTCGATGGAAAATACGTCCTCGTTACTAAAGACGAAGATGGAAATATCGTACCAGTCAACTAATTAAGCTCCTTCTGATATTTGAGTAATGTTGTCTTTTATGGTACAATAAAGAGTAAATTATTTTATTAAAGAGGTAAAAACATGATTGAAGCAAGTAAATTAAAGGCTGGTATGACCTTTGAAACAGCTGACGGAAAATTGATCCGCGTTTTGGAAGCTAGCCACCACAAACCAGGTAAAGGAAATACCATCATGCGTATGAAATTGCGTGATGTCCGTACTGGTTCTACATTTGACACAAGCTACCGTCCAGAGGAAAAATTTGAACAAGCTATCATCGAGACTGTCCCAGCTCAATACTTGTACAAAATGGATGACACAGCCTACTTCATGAATACAGAAACTTACGACCAATACGAAATCCCTGTAGTCAACGTTGAAAACGAATTGCTTTACATCCTTGAAAACTCAGATGTGAAGATCCAATTCTACGGAACTGAAGTGATTGGTGTCACCGTTCCTACTACTGTTGAATTGACAGTTGCAGAAACTCAACCATCTATCAAAGGTGCTACGGTTACAGGTTCTGGTAAACCAGCAACGATGGAAACTGGACTTGTCGTAAACGTTCCAGACTTCATCGAAGCAGGACAAAAACTCGTTATCAACACTGCAGAAGGAACTTACGTTTCTCGTGCCTAATCTCTAGAAAGAGGTCATTCTATGGGAATTGAAGAACAACTTGGCGAAATTGTTATCGCCCCACGTGTACTTGAAAAAATCATTGCTATTGCTACTGCAAAAGTAGAGGGTGTTCACTCTTTTTCAAACAAATCAGTATCTGATACCCTCTCAAAACTTTCACTCGGCCGTGGCGTTTATCTAAAAAACGTGGACGAAGAACTCACAGCTGATATCTACCTCTACCTAGAGTACGGAGTAAAAGTTCCTAAAGTAGCGGTTGCTATCCAGAAAGCGGTCAAAGATGCCGTCCGTAATATGGCTGATGTAGAACTCGCTGCTATCAATATTCACGTTGCAGGTATCGTTCCAGATAAAACACCAAAACCAGAATTGAAAGATCTATTTGACGAGGACTTCCTCAATGACTAGTCCACTATTAGAATCTAGACGCCAACTCCGTAAATGCGCTTTTCAAGCACTCATGAGTCTTGAGTTCGGTACGGATGTCGAAACTGCTTGTCGTTTCGCCTATACTCATGATCGTGAAGATACGGATGTGCAACTTCCAGCCTTTTTGACAGAGCTAGTTTCTGGTGTTCAAGCTAAAAAGGAAGAACTAGACAAGCAAATCACACAGCATTTAAAAGCAGGTTGGACCATCGAGCGTTTAACACTCGTGGAGAGAAACCTCCTTCGCTTGGGAGTCTTTGAAATCACTTCATTTGACACTCCACAGTTGGTTGCTGTTAACGAAGCTATCGAGCTTGCAAAGGACTTCTCAGATCAAAAATCTGCCCGTTTTATCAACGGACTACTCAGCCAGTTTGTAACAGAAGAACAGTAAAAAGAAAAAGTGTTTGATAGATATCAAACACTTTTTTCTTTACTTCCTACTATCTAAAAATCAAATAATAAATATAAAATAAGATTGACGGAGCATAGGGAATAACATTATAGAAACTATGACAAACAATGGTAAATCGAAGACTGCCTGTAACTCGATAAGCAACTGCAAATAGAAGACCGAGAATACTATAAATGATGAGACTGATGGGATCACGATGGGATAGAACCAAGTGACTGAGCCCGAAGATGAAAGAAGACAAGATCACATCCAAATAAAACTCCGACTTCGGAAAGAAAGTATTCATAAAATAACCCCTATAGATTGTCTCCTCAACAACAGGTACAATCGAAATGTTAAATATTAAAAATATAAGACTTGATAGAGTCGTTTCTCTTCCGTTTGAGTAAAGTTCTGAAAGAAGGTCTTGGAAAATAAAGCTATGGTC
The DNA here is from genome assembly GCF_002386345.1 of Streptococcus oralis. NCBI lineage: Bacteria > Bacillati > Bacillota > Bacilli > Lactobacillales > Streptococcaceae > Streptococcus > Streptococcus oralis. Next base: position 1,489,609 of record NZ_CP023507.1, read on the forward strand.
AATTAATCGAATATTCTGCATTCTAAATCCATTTAAAAAAGAATAGATAAGAAAACAAGCCACTAAGAAAGCGAGATAAGACCAGCGCCAACTCTTTTTCTCGAAGATAAAGAGCATCTTCTTCTTTTTCAACCACAAAACGAATAAAAAGAAAATAAGTAACACTTCTCCAACTAGGAAGATTATATAGCTGTCCATTCCTAAACCAAAGGTCCTAGCTAGAGTTATAGCCCCTAATGGAGTTAAATAAATGTACAGGAACATTAAAATCATACAGATTCCTAAATGTATTGTCTTTTTCATTCTTTCTCTCCTAATGGTAAACTCTCTATTAGGGCAATATAGAGGATAGACCATTGATTGTTTTTCTTATTTATCTAGAGTATTCATGTTTATCCATGCTCTATTATCAAAATAGCTAGAACAAAATGTTCTAGCTTTTAAATTTTCTTAGTATTTTCTAAAGCGTTGGTAACGTTCTTCAATAAGTTGGTCGAGTGGTAATCCTTGCAACCTATCTAGTTCTGCACGCAATTCATTTTTAACACAAGCTAGCAGTTCTTTACTTGACAACCCTGCCTCTGAGATTACCTTGTCTACGATTCCCATTTCTAGAAGTTCATGCGAAGTGATTTTCATCAACTCTGCTGCTTCCATAGCACGACTTCCATCCTTCCAAAGGATAGAGGCAAATCCTTCAGGGCTAAGTACGGCGTAGATTGAGTTTTCTAACATCCATACACGGTTAGCTACAGCTAGAGCTAGGGCTCCACCAGATCCACCTTCACCGATAATAATCGCGATGATTGGAACCTTGAGGTCACTCATTTCCATCAGGTTTCGAGCAATTGCTTCACCTTGTCCACGTTCCTCGGCTCCTACACCTGGGTAAGCACCCGCCGTATTGATAAAGGTCACAACTGGACGGCCAAACTTTTCCGCCTGTTTCATCAGGCGCAAGGCCTTACGATAGCCTTCTGGATGAGGTTGCCCAAAATTTCGTTTGAGGTTGTCATGAAGACTCTTCCCCTTTTGGATACCAACGACAGTTACTGCTTGATCACCTAACCAACCAATTCCACCGATAACCGCACCATCATCTCGGAAAGAGCGATCTCCATGCAATTCGATAAACTCGTCAAAAATTCCATTGGCAAAATCAAGTGCTGTCAAACGACTCTGCTCGCGTGCCTCTCTGACTATTTTTGCAATATTCATCCGCGACTTCCTCCATGCAATCTTACTAATTTAGCAATTGTTTCAGGCAATTCTCTCCGTTTGACAATTGCATCAACAAATCCATGTTCCAGCAAAAATTCTGCCTTTTGGAAGTCATCCGGCAAGGTCTCACGAACTGTATTTTCAATAACACGACGCCCAGCAAAACCAACCAAACTCTGTGGCTCCGCTAGGATAATATCACCTTCCATAGCAAAAGAAGCGGTCACCCCACCTGTTGTCGGATCGGTTAAAATAGTTAGGTAAAAAAGTCCGGCCTTGGAATGACGTTGAACTGCCGCAGAAATCTTAGCCATCTGCATCAAGCTCATGATTCCTTCTTGCATACGGGCTCCACCAGAAGCTGTGAAGAGAACGACTGGCAAGTTTTCTACCGTTGCATACTCAAACAAGCGCGTGATTTTTTCACCCACAACGGTTCCCATAGAAGCCATGATAAAGTTTGAATCCATGATCCCAAGGGCAATTTTTTGTCCCTTAATGCTAGCTGTACCAGTCAGTACTGCTTCATCCAGACCTGTCTTTTCACGCATAGTAGCCAATTTTTTCTGGTAGCCAGGAAAGTTTAATGGATCTTGAGTTTCAATACCTGTAAACATCTCCACAAAGCTACCAGAATCAATCGTCAAATCCAAGCGTTCCTGAGCTGAAATACGGAAAGTATAGCTACAATGGGGACAAATTCGTTCGCTCCCAAGATCCTTTTGGTAAATGGTGTGTTTACAACCAGGACACTGGGAGAAGAGTTCATCCGGAACCTCAGGCTTGGCTTGTGGTTTCTGCCTTACGGAACGGTTAGGATTGATCCGAATATACTTATCCTTTTTACTAAATAGAGCCATAACTCCCCCTTTTAGTTCTCATACTGTTTGAAAGTCTATTCTTTTTCTTGGTATTTTGGCAAGAAAGTTTCCATCAAGAAGGAAGTATCGTAATCACCAGCGATAACTCGGCGGTCTGAAATCAGATCCAACTGGAAGTCTGCATTGGTTTGCACTCCTTCAATATCAAGTTCATAAAGTGCCCGTTGCATCTTCATAAGAGCATCAAAACGATTCTCCCCATGAACAATGATTTTAGCAATCATACTATCATAGTAAGGAGGAATGGTATAACCTGGATAGACTGCAGAGTCTACACGCAATCCAACTCCTCCACTTGGAAGGTAGAGGTTGGTGATTTTTCCTGGGCTTGGAGCAAAGTTAAATGCTGGATTTTCCGCATTGATCCGGCACTCGATAGCATGACCTCGTAGGACGATATCTTCTTGTTTGAAAGGTAAAGGTTGCCCGGCAGCAATGCGAATCTGTTCCTTCACGATATCAACACCTGAAACAAACTCTGTGACTGGGTGTTCAACTTGCACACGAGTATTCATTTCCATGAAGTAAAAATTGCCACTGGCTTCATCGAGAAGAAATTCAATCGTCCCTGCATTTTCATAGCCTACAGACTCTGCTGCACGAACGGCTGCAGCACCAATTTCATGACGAAGGGTTTTGCCAATCGCAATAGATGGGCTTTCTTCTAAGACCTTTTGGTTATTCCGTTGGAGTGAACAGTCCCGTTCACCAAGATGGACAACATGACCCTCTTGGTCCGCAAGAATCTGAACTTCGATATGGCGAGCTGGATAAATCACACGCTCAAGATACATAGCGCCATTTCCAAAGTTGGCCTTGGCTTCGCTGGATGCTGTTTCAAAGGCTGCGACCAAGTCTTCTGCCTTTTCAACCTTACGAATCCCTTTTCCACCACCACCTGCCGATGCCTTAAGCATGACTGGATAGCCAATTTTTTCTGCAACTGCAAGTGCCTCTTCAGCCGTGTGAACTTCACCATCAGATCCTGGGATAACTGGAACTCCAGCCTTGATCATTTGCTCACGCGCATTGATCTTATCTCCCATGGTATCCATTACAGCCCCAGAAGGGCCGATAAACTTAATCCCCACTTCATCACACATCGTAGCAAACTTGGAGTTTTCGCTAAGAAAACCAAAACCTGGGTGGATGGCTTCTGCTTCTGTCAAGACTGCAGCAGACAAAATAGCGTTGATATTGAGATAAGATTCTGTCGCCTTACCAGGTCCGATACAGATAGCTTCATCCGCTAGGAGTGTGTGAAGGGCTTCCTTATCAGCAGTTGAATAAACTGCCACGGTCGCAATGCCCAATTCACGCGCAGCTCGAATAATGCGAACCGCAATCTCACCACGGTTGGCAATCAAAATTTTACGAAACATGGAGATCCTCCTTAGTTTCCAATTGCAAAGGTAAGAGTACCACTCGCTGCAAGCTTACCATCTACTTCAGCCTTTGCTTCAACCACAGCAATCGTACCACGACGTTTGACAAAAGTAGCCGTCATGACTAATTGATCACCTGGTACAACTTGCTTCTTGAACTTAACCTTGTCCATTCCAGCGTAGAAGACCAGTTTCCCTTTATTTTCAGGTTTGGACAATTCCAAGACACCAGCAGTCTGAGCCAAGGCTTCCATGATAAGAACACCTGGCATAACTGGGTATTGTGGAAAATGACCATTGAAGAAAGGTTCGTTGATGGTGACATTTTTAATGGCAACAATGGTATCCTCGCTCACTTCCAAGACACGATCCACTAGGAGCATGGGGTAGCGATGGGGTAGAGCTTCTTTGATTCCTTGAATATCGATCATTTGATGCGTACCAATCCTTTACCGAACTCAACCATTTCTTCATTTGAAACGAGAATTTCTGTCACCACACCATCCTTAGGTGCAGGAATTTCATTCATAACCTTCATGGCTTCGATAATCACCAAAGTCTGACCTTTTTTAACACTGTCTCCGACTGTGACAAAGGCAGGTTTATCTGGTCCAGCAGCCAAGTAAGCCACCCCTACAAGTGGACTTTCAACGACATCACCCTCTGGAGCAACCGACGTTTCAGCTGGTGCTGGAGCTTCTTCCACTGCACTCTCTACTGGAGTTGAAGGGGCCGAAACTACTGGACTTGCAGCTACTGCAGTTGGCACTGGAGCAACTTGAGCTGGTGCTTCAGAAGCCATTCTTACTTCATTCTTACTGAACTGCAATTCGTCCGTTCCATTTTTATAAGAAAATTCTCTCAAACTTGATTGGTCAAATTGAGCCATCAAGTCCTTGATTTCATTTAAATTCATAATTATTTATTCTCCCAACGTTTGAAAGCAAGAACCGCATTGTGTCCACCAAAACCAAAAGTGTTTGAAATAGCATAAGGGATTTCTTGCTCCAAGCCTTGTCCATAAACGACATTCGCTTCGATATAGTCTGATAACTCACTTGTTCCAGCGGTCATTGGTACATAGTTATGACGCATGGCTTCGATGGTAGCGATGGCTTCTACTGCTCCTGCAGCACCAAGTAAGTGTCCTGTAAAGGACTTGGTTGAAGATACAGGTACTTCTTTACCAAGAACAGCTACGATCGCTCCACTTTCTCCTTTTTCATTAGCAGGAGTTGAAGTTCCGTGGGCATTGACATATGCTACTTGCTCTGGAGAAATTTCTGCTTCTTCCAAAGCCAATTTCATAGCCTTAATCGCACCTTGACCCTCTGGATGAGGTGAAGTCATATGGTAAGCATCACAGGTATTACCGTAGCCAACTACTTCAGCCAAGATAGTTGCGCCACGTTTTTCAGCATGTTCAAGACTTTCAAGAACCAACATACCTGAACCTTCTCCCATCACAAAACCATTACGATCTTTGTCAAATGGGATAGAAGCACGAGTTGGATCCTCTGTAGTTGATAGGGCAGTCAATGCTTGGAAACCAGCGATAGCAAAAGGAGTAATAGATGATTCTGATCCACCAACTAACATGACATCTTGGAAACCAAACTTGATGGAACGGAAGGCATCCCCAATGGCATCGTTTGATGAGGCACAGGCTGTATTGATTGATTTACAGATACCATTTGCTCCGAAACGCATGGCAACATTTCCTGAAGCCATATTTGGCAAGGCTTTTGGAAGTGTCATTGGTTTAACACGTTTTGGACCTTTTTCATGAAGACGGATAACCTGATCTTCGATTTCTTTAATTCCCCCAATACCAGAAGCCACGATGACACCAAAGCGATCCTTATCAATTGCTTCTACATCAAGATTTGCATTCGTCACTGCTTCTTGAGCCGCATACAAGGCATACAAAGAATAGTTGTCAAAACGGTTGGTATCTTTTTTAACAAAGTATTTATCAAATGGGAAATCTTGGACTTCTGCTGCATTGTGCACAGCAAATTCGCTGTGGTCAAATTTAGTGATTTCTCCAATTCCAATTTTTCCAGTTTGCAAACTGTTCCAAAATTCTTCTGGAGTATTTCCGATAGGAGAGGTCAATCCGTAACCTGTTACTACAACTCGATTTAGTTTCATCTGTCTTACCTATATCTTTCCTTATTTTTTACATGCTAAGTCCGCCATCAACAGCGAGAACTTGTCCAGTCAAATAATCCTGTCCAGCCAGGAACACTGTAGCATCTGCGATATGTTCTGCTTGACCAAAATGTTTCATTGGGATTTGGGCCAATGTCGCTTCCTTGACCTTATCAGATAAAACAGCAGTCATATCTGACTCAATCATCCCTGGTGCAAGAGCATTTACGCGTACGTTGCGATTGGCAACTTCACGTGCAACTGACTTGGTAAAACCAATCAAGCCTGCTTTAGAAGCTGCATAGTTGGCTTGTCCGATATTTCCCATCAAACCGACCACACTAGACATGTTGATAATCGCACCTTCACGTGCCTTGATCATCTGTTTCAAGACTGCTTGCGTCATGTTGAAGGCACCTGTCAAGTTGATCTTAATCACTTTTTCAAAGTCTTCTTCGGTCATCTTGAGCATAAGCGTATCTTGAGTGATCCCAGCATTGTTGACCAAGACATCAACAGAACCGAGTTCTGTAATCGCTTGATCTACCATACGCTTGGCATCTGCAAAGTCTGAAACATCACCTGAAATCGGTACTACTTTGACACCATAGTTTGAAAACTCAGCTAGCAATTCTTCTGAGATTGCTCCTCGACTATTCAAGACTACATTAGCGCCTAGTTGGGCAAATTTGTGAGCAATGGCAAGTCCGATACCACGACTTGAACCTGTTACAAAGACATTTTTGTTTGTAAGTTGCATTCTATCTCTCCTATTTCCTGTTGTATTTTGTGGGAGAAGGGATCATTAGTTTCCTAACAAAGCACCCAAGCTTGCTTGGTCTTCAACGTTAGCTAGCTTAGCTGTTTTATCGATTTTTTTGACAAAGCCTGACAGGACTTTCCCTGGACCAATTTCAATAAAATTGGTCACACCAGCATCCTGCATCACAGCAATACTTTCATAAAAACGAACAGGTTCTTTCACCTGACGCGTCAAGAGCTCTTGGATTCGATCTTTTTCCATAACAGTAGCTTCCGTATTGCCGACTAGAGGGCAAGTAAAATCTGAGAAACTCACTCCCTCAAGAGCTCCAGCTAGTTGCTGACTGGCTGGCTCAAGAAGGGCTGTATGGAAAGGACCAGATACATTTAAAGGAATCAATCGTTTTGCTCCTGCTTCCTGCAAGAGTTCAACTGCGCGGTCAACTGCAGCCACCTCACCACCGATAACGATTTGGCTTGGGGTGTTGTAGTTAGCTGGAGTCACTTCTCCAACTTTAGAGGCTGTTTCACAAGCTTCCTCAATTACTTCAACTGGAGTATTAAGAACGGCAACCATCTTCCCAGAGCCTGCAGGTGCAGCCTCTTCCATATAAGCACCACGTTTAGCAACCAAGGCAACTGCAGCCTCAAAGTCCAAGGCACCACTTGCTACAAGAGCAGAATATTCCCCAAGAGACAGTCCTGCCACCATATCCGGCTGATAACCCTTTTCTTTTAATAGTCGGTAAATAGCTACCGAAGTCGCTAAAATAGCTGGCTGCGTATAGCGAGTCTGGTTTAACTTGGTTTCTTCCTTATCGATCAAGTCACGAAGGTCATAACCCAAAACCTGACTGGCTTGGTCAATTGTTTCCTTGACGATAGGGTAACGATCATAGAGATCACGCCCCATTCCTAGATACTGAGCACCTTGACCCGCAAATAGAAAGGCTGTTTTAGTCATTTCTTACAACTCCTGCCCAACGAGAGGCTTCTTCTTGAATTTTTTTGGCTGCGCCATAGTATAGATCTTTTAGAATTTCTTCGACAGTTTCCTCTTTAGAAACCAAACCAGCGATCTGACCTGCCATGACAGATCCACCTTCTACATCTCCATGAACAACGGCTTTAGCTAGAGCACCAGCTCCCATTTGTTCAAAGATTTCTAAATCTGGATTTTCTTGTTTAAAGGCATCTTTTTCAGCCTGCTCAAAGTCACGTGTCAATTGGTTTTTAATGGCACGAACAGCATGTCCAAAGTGCTGAGCTGAAATAGTCGTATCGATATCACGCGCTTTCAAGATTTTTTCCTTGTATTTTGGATGGGCGTTAGATTCCTTAGCTACTACGAAACGCGTACCAACTTGAACGGCCTCAGCACCAAGCATAAAGCCTGCAGCGACACCTTCACCGTCCGCAATTCCTCCAGCTGCGATAACTGGAATTGAAACAGCTGCAGCAACTTGGCGAACCAAGGTCATCGTTGTTAATTTACCAATATGTCCACCGGCTTCCATCCCCTCTGCAATAACTGCATCTGCACCAATTTTTTCCATGCGTTTTGCCAAAGCAACACTTGGAACAACAGGAATAACTGTAATTCCTGCATCATGGAAACGAGTCATATATTTACTTGGATTTCCTGCACCAGTTGTCACCACCTTGACCCCTTCTTCAATCACGAGATCAACGATGTCTTCTACAAAAGGTGACAAGAGCATGATGTTAACACCAAAAGGTTTGTCCGTAAGTGATTTGATTTTATCGATATTAGCCTTTACGACCTCTTTAGGTGCATTCCCACCACCGATGATCCCTAGACCACCAGCTTTTGATACTGCACCAGCCAAGTCACCATCCGCAACCCAGGCCATTCCTCCTTGAAAAATAGGATAATCAATGTTCAATAATTCTGTAATACGTGTTTTCATAGTGCCTCCATCATTCCTTGCTTACGTAATAGTTCGATGAGTTTATCATTTGAGTTTCAAACTATTACCTAAACAAGAGGGAGTGGGTTTCCCCTACTCCTTCTAGTAATATGTTAATTATTTTGTTTGCTCTTCAACGTAGGCAACCAAGTCACCAACTGTTTTCAAGTTATCTTCTGCTTCGATTTGGATATCGAAAGCATCTTCGATTTCAAAGATTACTTGGAACAAGTCCAATGAATCTGCATCCAAATCATCAAAAGTAGATTCAAGTGTTACTTCTGATGCGTCTTTCCCAAGTTCTTCAACGATAATTTCTTGTACTTTTTCAAATACTGCCATGATAGGACTCCTTTAAAATATAAAAAATTTATAACTATGTGTTTACCACATGATTACCTAGATTGTAAGAATGAGTGTGCCCCATGTCAAACCTCCACCGAAGCCTGATAGGAGAATCGTCTGGCTACCATCTAAACGAATCATGCCATTCTCCACACACTCTGAGAGCAAAATCGGGATACTTGCTGCACTGGTATTTCCATACTCCATCATATTGGCAGGAAGCTTGTGTCGGTCTACACCGATCTTCTTAGCCATCTTATCCAAAATGCGGATATTTGCCTGATGAAGCAAGAGATAATCCAATTCCGATGCTGCAATTGGACCATTTTCAATGGTTTCTTTGATCGACCTAGCAACATCACGATTTGCAAAATCAAAAACTGCTCGTCCATCCATCTTCAAAAAAGCAGGAACTGCTTCTTGATCTGAGAAAGGAGAAGCCAAAGCCGTTTGACCATAGGTCAAACACTCGCTCCGAGAGCCATCCGTATAGAGACTTTCCACAAGGAAGTGACGTGTTTCGCTCGCTTCCAAGAGAACCCCACCAGCACCATCCCCAAAGAGAACAGCTGTTGAACGATCTGACCAGTCAACTGCCTTGGATAAGGTCTCAGCCCCGATAACAATCCCTTTTTTGAACTGTCCAGAACTTAAAAATTTTTCTGCAGTTGAAAGAGCGAATACAAAACCACTGCAAGCTGCTGTCAGATCAAAGGCGAAAGCTCTGTGCGCTCCGATATTTGCCTGAACTCGAGCTGCTGTGGAAGGCATCATCGAGTCTGGGGTAATCGTCGCTACAATGATAAAATCAATCTGATCCGCTGTTAAGCTCCCTTTAGCCAACAAGCTCTTAGCTACTTCTGTCGCCAAATCACTGGTAGACTCTGATTTTGAGATATGTCTCTGTTTAATTCCTGTCCGACTTGAAATCCACTCATCGCTTGTGTCCATGATTTGGGCTAAGTCATGATTAGTGACCACTTGCTCTGGAACATAATGAGTAACCTGGCTTATTTTTGCAAAAGCCATTATTTCAAATCCTCCAAAAATTGATAAAGGTTCGTTAAGCCTCTGCCCATGACTTCTTTTTCCTCAGGGCTCATGCCATCGATGATTTTTTCGACCATAGCCTTGTGGAACCGTTTATGAAGGCGGTGAACCAAACGACCTTTCTTTGTCAAATGCAGATAGACCACTCGACGGTCTTGGTCAGAACGAATACGCTCAATATAACCTTTTCTCTCCAGGTTATTCAAACTCGTCGTCACTGTCCCAAGAGTTACCATCAGTTCCTTTGAAACCTTACTTGGTGTTACCTCCGGGAACTTCCCAATCACATCGATCGTGTGCATTTCTTTGATGGAGATGTCTTTGAATCGACTACCTCGTAAGCTAACCTCCTCAATCACAAGGACGTTATTAAAAATAGATGTTAGATAATCATTTACTTGTTGGTAGTCCAAATCGTTTCCCTCCCCCTCAAAAAACTTTTACAATCAAAACATTTGATAAAAGAAGTATAACAAACTTCAAAAAATTGTGCAAGTATTTTTTCACATTCCTGTAAATTTTGGTCTTCTTCTTTCAGAATGCGCTCGAACCCCTTCTTTGAAATCTTCAGTTAGAGATAACGATTCTTGTAGTTTCAATTCTAATTCGGCATAATTCTGCCAATCCTTGAATTGACTTTCCCAAACTAACTTTTTAATCGCTGCGTATGAGTTTGCTGAACCTCTTCTTAATTTTTTCAGAACTTGTTCTCTTGTTTTTTCTAATTTGTCAACTTCACAAACACGGTATACCACGCCCCATTCTAGCGCTTTTTCAGCAGTCAAAGCTTCACCTGTCATGGCAAGCTGTGCAGCCCGTGTTACCCCGATACTACGACTCAAGAGATGAATCCCACCAGCGTCTGGCGCCAATCCAACTCCGACAAAGGCTTGAATGAATTTTGCCTTGTCAGTCGCTAAACAGAAATCAACTGCTACTGCCATATTTGCTGCAGCACCAGCAACCGCTCCATCTACCTCCATCAAAACAGGTTTAGGAATTTGCTTGATTTTAAAAGAAATTGTATTGACTAATTCTGCAATCTTATTCAAAGAAGGGATATCATCTTCGTCTACTGCGCGTTTCATCTCAACCAAGTCTCCTCCAACTGAAAAGACCTTCCCATTCGCATTAATCAAGATGAACTGCACAGCTTGATCCTGCTCCGCTAGAGTCAAAGCTTCTAAAATTTCCTCACACATTGGGATATGGAAACCATTTGCCACTTCGGGACGATTCAAAGTAATGATAGCCAGATCATCTACGATCTGATATAAGATATGATTCATAGCTTCTCCTTTTATTTTGTAAGGCAATAAAATTGTTTTATCATCAAAGTATACCTTTTTTTGGATAAAGAGGCAAGGAAAAACTAAAGGAAAGTGTCTCAGCTGATTATTTACCCATCATTTATGAGTGTGAGTAAAATTTGACACCCTTACTTTTAAACGGTTATCGCTTTTCAAAATAAGTTAGTGTTTTCTTCTATTATAATAGGAAGTTATTTTCTTCATTGAAAAATGCCCCTCTTTCTGCTATAATCGTATAAAATACTTACTTGAGGAGTCCTTATGAAGGTTGTAAAATTTGGCGGAAGCTCGCTTGCCTCTGCTGGTCAGTTAGAAAAAGTCTTAAACATCGTTAAAAGTGATAAAGAACGCCGTTTTGTAGTCGTTTCTGCACCCGGCAAACGCAATGCTGAAGATACCAAGGTAACTGATGCCTTGATTAAATACTATCGCGACTATGTGGCTGGAAATGACATCAGTGCTAGCCAAAGCTGGATCATTGACCGTTATGCCGCTATGGTTAGTGAACTTGGGTTAAAACCTGCTGTTTTAGAAAAAATCTCTAAAAGTATTCGGGCCTTGGCAACTCTTCCTATAGAGGACAATGAATTTCTCTATGATACCTTCCTAGCGGCTGGAGAAAATAACAATGCCAAATTGATTGCAGCCTACTTTAACCAAAACGGTATCGATGCACGCTATGTTCACCCAAGAGAAGCTGGGATCGTTGTCACAAGTGAACCTGGAAACGCACGTATCATTCCATCTAGTTATGATAAGATTGAAGGCTTGGCTGATAGCAACGAAGTCCTTGTCATCCCTGGTTTCTTTGGTGTGACTAAGGAAAATCAAATCTGTACTTTTTCACGTGGAGGTTCAGATATCACAGGTTCTATCATTGCAGCAGGTGTTAAGGCTGATCTCTATGAGAACTTTACAGACGTAGATGGTATCTTTGCTGCCCATCCTGGTATTATCCACCAACCACACTCCATTCCTGAATTAACCTACCGTGAAATGCGTGAGTTGGCTTACGCTGGATTTTCAGTTCTTCATGACGAAGCCCTTCTTCCTGCCTACCGAGGAAAAATTCCTCTTGTCATCAAGAATACCAACAACCCTGACCACCCAGGAACACGCATTGTTTTAGAACACAGTAGTGATAAATTCCCAGTAGTAGGGATTGCGGGTGACTCAGGATTCGTCAGCATCAACATGTCAAAATACCTCATGAACCGCGAAGTCGGGTTTGGTCGCAAGGTTCTGCAAATCCTTGAGGACCTCAACATCGGTTGGGAACACATGCCTACAGGTATCGACGATCTTTCAATCATCCTCCGCTCCCGCGAATTGACTCCTATCAAAGAAGAAGAAATTCTACGTCAACTCGTTCAAAAGGCAGAAGTGGACCATGCTGAAATCGAACATGACCTTTCCATCATTATGATTGTTGGAGAAAAGATGAAGAGCCATATCGGGGTAACTGCTACTGCAACACGTGCTTTGTCTGAGAATAAAATCAACATCCAGATGATGTCCCAAGGTTCAAGTGAAGTTTCCATCATGTTTGTTGTCAATAAAGAGCAAGAAAAAGCAGCTATCAAGGCTCTCTATCATGCCTTTTTCGGTGAAAGTAAGGAAGACTAATCATGGCCCAATCACTCAATCAAGTCATTGACCTCCAAACTACTGGGACATCTTACCTCTCTATCTCTGGAAAAGTTGGAAAATTTCTAGTTGGTGATCAAGCCTTAGAGTTTTATCCTGATGTCAATGTCGAACAATATATCCAAATCCCTTGGTCCAGCATTCAACAAATCGGAGCCAACGTAAGTGGCCGCAAAATCAGCCGTCACTTTGAAGTCTTCACTGATCAAGGAAAATTCCTCTTTGCCTCAAAAGACTCTGGGACTATCCTCAAAATCGCTCGTGAAAAATTAGGAAACGATAAGGTTGTGAAACTTCCGACTCTACTCCAGACCATTGGACAAAAACTTAAAAATCTATTTGCAAAAAAGTAGAAACTTTAGTATAATCATAGCAACGGATAAGTAGGTTATCTCCTTCTTTCAGAAAGTCTGCGGGTGCTGCGAGCAGATAGGAGGGATAGGTGAAATTCTACCGTTAGTAACAATTACATACACAATCAAGTGCACACCTGTGAAGTTGGATGGAACCGTGGCCCTGCCACTCCAACGCTTTGTCAGGTGTGCTTTTTTCATAAAGGAGTTCTTATGTTAGATATTAAACGTATTCGCACAGATTTTGATGCTGTTGCTGAAAAATTAGCTACACGTGGTGTAGATGCTGCTGTCTTAAATGAGATGAAAGATATCGATGCTAAACGTCGTGACATCTTGGTCAAGGTTGAAACTCTAAAAGCAGAACGTAACACAGTTTCTGCTGAGATTGCCCAAGCTAAGCGTAACAAGGAAAATGCCGATGACAAGATTGCTGCAATGCAAACCCTATCTGCTGAAGTCAAAGCCTTGGATGCTGAATTGGCGGACATCGATGCTAAATTGACAGAATTTACCACTACTCTTCCAAACATCCCTGCCGACAGCGTTCCTGTTGGAGCTGATGAAGATGACAATGTGGAAGTCCGTCGTTGGGGGACTCCGCGCGAGTTTGACTTCGAACCAAAAGCTCACTGGGATCTTGGTGAAGACTTGGGTATCCTTGACTGGGAACGTGGCGGTAAAGTAACAGGCGCTCGCTTCCTCTTCTATAAAGGACTCGGTGCTCGTTTGGAACGTGCTATCTACAACTTCATGTTGGATGAGCATGGCAAGGAAGGCTATACGGAAGTCATCACACCTTACATGGTTAACCATGATTCTATGTTTGGTACCGGAAATTATCCAAAATTTAAGGATGATACTTTTGAATTGAAAGACACTAATTATGTCCTTATTCCTACGGCTGAAGTGCCTCTGACAAACTACTACCGTGATGAAATCCTTGACGGTAAAGACCTACCAATCTACTTTACCGCTATGAGTCCATCATTCCGTTCTGAGGCTGGTTCTGCTGGTCGTGATACACGTGGTTTGATTCGTCTGCACCAATTCCACAAGGTTGAAATGGTCAAATTTGCCAAACCAGAAGAATCATACGAAGAATTGGAAAAAATGACAGCAAACGCTGAAAACATCCTTCAAAAACTCAACCTTCCATACCGTGTCGTTGCCCTCTCTACTGGGGATATGGGCTTCTCAGCTGCCAAGACTTATGACTTGGAAGTTTGGATTCCAGCACAAAATACCTATCGTGAAATCTCAAGCTGTTCAAATACAGAAGATTTCCAAGCCCGTCGTGCCCAAATCCGTTACCGTGATGAAGCCGATGGCAAGGTTAAACTCCTTCACACCTTGAACGGTTCTGGACTTGCAGTTGGACGTACGGTTGCTGCTATTCTTGAGAACTATCAAAATGCAGATGGTTCTGTAACTATTCCAGAAGCACTTCGTCCATACATGGGTGGCGCTGAAGTTATCAAACCATAAAAATAAGGCCTAGCTATTTCTAGCTAGACCTTTTTTCGTAACCAAATCAGATAAGCACCCAAGACAAAGAATAAAATAGTGAGGCAAATAACGGTTTCAGCCAAGACCAGATAATCCAGAAATGGAAGTTTCAAAATTCCCTGAGCCATCTTGAGCGAGGTAGCTGTGATAATGGTTGGGAAGGTGAGGGCTGAGAAGGCTGGTTGAAAGCCTTGTTTTAAAATATTGGGCAGGCGAGTCAAAACAAAGAAAAAGAAGGATTGAGATGCCAAAATCATGACAATCAAGAGCCAAGTCGGTAGGCCTGCTCCTCCAACTCGAACTAGAGAAGCTAAGAGTAGGGAAAAGGGAGCACAGTAGATTCCTTCCTGTCCAAGCAAGGCCACTGGGAGTGGAGATTTCTTTAAATCGCTATAAATAAGGGGATAGAGATAGAAGGTCAAGACAAAACCAAAACTCAAGGTCGCATAGGCAATCTCAATAATGCCTACCAGAGGATAGGTCAAGGCCGCTACTGCTATCCCCACATAGAGCACCGTCCAGCTTGGAGTCGCATTGACCTTCCGACCTGGACAGGCAAATTTGATGGTAAAAGTAGCAATCAAAGCCAAATCCAAGAGAAAGGAAAACCACCAGATCCCTTGTGCTACTATAGGAAGAGCAGGGAACACGCGAAAGACATAGGTCGATAAAATCATCCCAGCCATAGGAAAAGTGGCCATCCCAGATAAAAGAGGGGGCTTAGTCAATTCTTTCTTGGTTTCTTCCCAACTAAAAAGATGAAGAATCAGAAAGAAAATCCACAGCACCAAACCAGTCAGACTCAATAAATGCGACAGAACTGGCCAAGTATCTGCAATCAGATTTCCTGCACCTGCTAAACCTAATAAACAGCCAGAGAATACCAAGGGGAGCTTTTTCATCCGATCCTCCAATAATCATGTTATTATTAGTATAGCATAAAAGCGCTTAAATGAGGACTTAAAAAACGAAGTTGGAAATTCAAACTTCGTTTTTATTCTACTTTTTTTTAACTCGTTGCTAAGATATGGCGCAACTGAACAGCGCTTGGAGAAACAATTGGAAGAAAGGCTCCTTCATTCCAACGACGGATAAAGCCAGATGTTGATTTGCTAAAGTAACCTCTACCTCCACCAGCTTGTAACTCTAATAGCAGACTCTGAGCAACCACATCCACAATATCTATTCTTAACTGAAAGAGTTCACGCGGATTGGTAACGAAATAGGAACGGTCAGCCAATCCCTGATAAAGAGCCTTCCGAATAACACCTAACTGCTCTACCTGATACTTCCACTCATCTGTTAATACACTTCGTTTCCCCAATTCTTTTTCTACTTCTGATAGAGAACGTTCAGCTAAACCAAAGGCTAAACCAAATTGGTAACCTAAAAAAGCGGGACGATTTTGAGTTAAAAATTCTTTAGCATTCTTGGATAGAATCCACTCTTCTTTTAAAGGAGCCCGATTAAATGTCAAAGCAACCGTGTTTCCTCCCTGAAGAGAAACGAATTCTAAGTCTTCCGAACGACTAAAATTCTCTGCATCTGATGGCACAGCCACCACATAACTTTTACTTGGATCATCTGCAAATCCTGCTACAAAAATGGTTAAAAAACGATTTCTACGGGCATTGGTTACCCATGGCAGTCGCCCTTTTAGATAAAATTGTCCATTTTCTTCGACGATATAAACATTCAGCTCTTCTAAATCAGATAAATACTTGACCGCATTAGACAGAGCAGTTGCGCCTGCATATTCACCAGACAAGAGTTTTTCCAGATAGTTTTCTTTCAAATAGGAATTCTCTGAATGGATAATATTGTCAATTAGGGTGCGTTGTCCCCAAGAAATAAAGGAGGCCGTCAAGGAATGTTGAGCGAGCTCTGCTAGGATATCAATGACATCTTGATCACTTCCGTCTGAACCGCCGAGAGATTCTGGAACACCTACACGAAAAGCTCCTTCTGCTGCAATCCTTTCAATCAGTTGCTCTCCAGCCTCACAAGACTGTTTATCAATTTCATCAGCATGCTGGTCTAACCAGCTCAAAAACTCTTCGGAAAAAAATCCCATACTCTTTCCTCCTTTTATGCATAAGGTTGTAATTCTGGGTTAATAGGCGTATTGGCTAGGTTGTTGGCATAGTTGCAGAGGCTGGCAAGACTAACACCGAGAACCACGTCCAAGGCATTTTGTTGCGTGTAGCCAGCTTCCAAAAATTCAGCCAAGGCTTCATCTCCTACACGCCCTTTGGTATTGATGACCGCCAAGGTAAACTTAGCTAGAGTATCTAGTTTTGGATCTGTTTCAATCGGAGTGCGGTTGCGGAGAGCTTGGAGAAGATCATCATTCATCTGGATTTGTTTGATTGAAAAGGCTGTGTGACCTGCGACGCAGAAAGCACAACCATTGGTTACGGCAGCTGTGATTTGTACTACTTCGCGTTCTACTGGTGTTAAGCTATTGCGACGGTTGATGGCTCCGACAGTTCGGTAGGCTTCAAGCGCGGTTGGGGCATTGGCCAAGAGACCGATTAGGTTGGGAATATAGCCATTGTTATCTTTTTGTACTGTTTCAAGAACTTCTTTCACTTCTGCTGGTGCTGATTCTACTGTGTGGATGGTAAATGTTGTCATAAGAAACCTCTTTTCATTTTATTGTCATTTAGTCTATCATAGAATTTTCCACTTGGATAATATATATTTTCAATAGCCTTGATAGGAAATGTCTATGAAATAAAAAAATCACACTAAAAGTGTGATTGGGTTAGTGTTTAAAATACTTTCTGGTTTCGGAAATAACGACTGGCGATAAGACTATGAGGGCAATCAAGTTTGGTAAAGCCATCAAGGCATTGACGATATCTGCAATAATCCAGACCATATCCAACTCGATAAATCCTCCCAACAAGACCATGACTACAAAGACTACACGGTAAAGCCAGATAAAACGAACACCAAAGAGAAACTCAAAACAGCGTTCTCCGTAGTAGTTCCATCCGAGAATCGTCGTAAAGGCAAAGAGTACAAGGAAAATGGTCAAGAGGGAAGGTCCAAAATGTGAAAAAACTGTTGAAAAGGCTGACTGGGTCAAGGCAACCCCATTCAAATCACCACTCCAAACACCAGTTACCAAGATTGTTAAACCAGTCAACGTACAGATAATGAGGGTATCAATAAAGGTTCCTGTCATGGAAATCAAGCCTTGCTCGACAGGCTCATTTGTCTTAGCCGCAGCCGCCGCAATGGGAGCTGATCCTAGGCCAGATTCGTTAGAAAAGACTCCTCTCGCCACACCATTTTGGATAGCCATCCGAATGCTGGCACCTGCAAAACCACCTACCGCGGCCGCCGGACTAAAGGCTGAAGTAAAGATCAGTGCAAGTGTGGCTGGGATTTCCTCGATATTAAAGAGAATAACTGTAAGAGTTCCCAGAATATAGACAATAGCCATAAAAGGAACCACTGCTGTCGAAACTTTTGATATGGATTTGAGGCCACCAAAGACAGCAATCCCTACAAAAATGGATAAAATCAGAGCTGTGATAACTGGATCAACTTGGGCTGTATTTTGAATGGATTCTGTAATCGAATTAACTTGGGTAAAGGTACCAATCCCTAGAAGAGCTACCAATACACCCGCTAGGGCAAAGAAGATAGCAAGTGGACGCCACTTTTCTCCCATCCCCAAAAGGATGTAATGCATGGGTCCTCCAGCTACAGCTCCATTTGCATCCTTAGTACGGTATTTGATGGCCAGTAAGCCTTCGGCATACTTGGTCGCCATCCCAAAAAAGGCCGCCATCCACATCCAAAAGAGGGCCCCTGGTCCTCCAACCTTAATGGCTGTCGCTACCCCGATAATATTTCCCGTACCAACGGTGGCGGCTAGAGCCGTACAGAGAGCAGCAAAGCTCGACACATCTCCATGCCCCTTATCCTTGGTAAAGATCAGCTGAAAGGCCTTTGGGAGACGAGCTACCTGCAAAAGGCCTAGTCGGATGGTCAAATAGATACCCGTTCCGACCAATAAGATCAAGAGGGGAGGCCCCCAAGCAAAAGCATCAAGCGCTTTAAGCAATTCTAACATGTCCTTCTCCTATCTTTCAACCCCAAAAGAAAGAGCACATGCAAGACACATGTACTCTGGAATGCTTAGATAAATGCCAAAAAGCGGTCTATCCTAGCTCTGTCCTTTTACCTGAGAGTTTGAGCAGTTACCTGCCTTGCCCCTTCGGTGCCTTTACGGTCTCTCCAGAGTTCCGTCCATTTACAGTCATGGAAAACAAACCTTTCTCCACTTCTATTAAACTTCATTCGGTGTTGGTATTTAATTTTTTATTATTTTACAAGAAAAGTTAGTCTTTGTCAATATATTCTATGAAAATTTTTGACTTTTCACTTCTTTTTTCAGAAAGAGTGAATCCTTCTTCTCTCTATCCTTTAAAGGTTACAATGGTGGCGCCACTGCCTCCAGCATTTTGTGGAGCATAGCCAAAACTCTTGACATGCTTGTTTCTTTGCAGGTATTTGGTGACGCCCTCACGGATGACTCCCGTACCGATACCATGGATGATGTCGACTTGCGCCATGTTATTGAGCAGGGCTTGGTCGATAAAGGCGTCCAGCTCATTCATAGCCTCTTCGTACCGTTTGCCTCGGAGATCCAGTCTCGCTTGCGGACCACGACCAGAAGCTCGTTTGACGACATTGACTTGTTTTTTCTTGACTGGGGCTTCTTGCTGAGCCTGAACAAGGTCAAATTCTTTCTCTTCCAAGGTCATCTTGATTAAACCGACTTGGGCTTCCCAACGGCCGTCCTTAAGCTGATTGGTCAAGGTTCCACGTTGTCCATAACTGAGGACCACAATATCATCCCCCACCTTCGGAGCTCGTTTTTTCTTGGCTTTTTGAAGGACCTTGTTTTTAGATAAGTCTACTTTTTCAGGAGCTAGTTTTTTCAGCTCAGCCTTGGCTTCAATGATTTCATGGGGTTTGAGTTGAGATTTGCTATGGAGATTTTTGAGAATCTGGTCACTTTCACTTAGAGCGAGTTCCACAATCTCGGCAGCTTGTTCACGCGCCTTGTTGAGCTCAGTTTCCTTTTCACGATTAAGCTCATTGTAGAGTTTTTTGAGTGCACGGTTCATCTTGAGGTTTTCTTGCTCCACCTCACGAATATTGTCCAAGCGTTTGCGACTTTCAAGCGTTTGCTCTTCCAATTGTTCAATGATACGGTTGACATCATTATCTTGGTTGACCTGCTGGCTGGCATCTCCTACGATGACCTCTGACAAGCCCAGACGTTTGGCAATTTCAAAGGCATTGCTTCGGCCAGGAACTCCCTGCATAAAGCGATAGGTCGGACGCAAGCTGGCAGTATCAAACTCCATGCTGGCATTTTGCACAAAGGCTGTCTCAATACCATAAGCCTTGAGTTCTGGATAGTGGGTCGTAGCCATAGTCTTGACCTGACGCAGACGAAGATCCTCCAGAATAGCCATAGCAAGCGCTGCTCCTTCCTGCGGATCGGTACCTGCCCCAAGCTCATCTAGCAATAAGAGCGAGTGCTGATTGACCTTGCCAAGAATATCTACGATATTGGTCATGTGGCTGGAGAAGGTAGACAGGCTTTGCTCGATAGACTGCTCATCCCCAATATCTGCGAAGATTTCCTCAAAAACACCGACACGGCTTCCCTTGTCAGCTAGAATGGGCAATCCAGATTGGGCCATGAGTTGAGTCAAGCCTAGGGTTTTGAGCATGATGGTCTTCCCACCAGTATTGGGACCTGTAATGACAATAGCTGTTAATTCCTTACCAAAGTGTACATCGTTTGCCACTGCATTTTTGACCAAAGGATGGCGAACATGAAGAAGTTGAATCTCTTGATTCTCTGGAAGTTGGGGAACGACTGCTTGTCTTTCTTGAATGAAACGCACCTTGGCACGAATCAAGTCTAAATGGCCGATAATCCAAGCATCATTAGCAATCTCAGCAGCATGAGGACGAACCCGTTCCGATAGTTCCTGCAGGATGCGAATCATCTCATAGCGTTCGTCAGCTCGCAGACTAGCGATTTCTTCGCTCAGCTTGACCACCTCACGTGGCTCGATATAAACCGTATTACCACTGGCAGAGATGTCATGGACAACACCTGCAATCTTATTGCGATAGGTGTTCTTTACTGGTAAAACTTGACGGCCATTTCTGCTAGCGATTATACCTTCCGTCAACATCTGCGCTTTTTGCTTGAGTAAGTCTTGCAAGACATCTCGAACTTGACTCTCGCTATCATGGATTTTCCGACGGATACGTGCTAGTTCTTCGCTGGCAAAATTCTCGATAAATCCTGCATCATTTAGAGCTTGGAGACTTCCTTGCAAGTGTGGAAACTCATGCAGTTTCTCAAACCATCTCGCCAACTGCTCCAAGCGTACGTTTTCTAGATTGTCGTAAAAACTTTGCAACTCTCTGCTAGCAAGCAAGACTCGTTTGAGAAGCAAGAACTCCTCAATATTGAGGTCCGCCCCCATCTCCAGACGCTTGCAGACAGCTGAAAGCTCACGTGTCGCTAGGATAGTAAAGTGAGGTTGCTCCACAAATAGGGCTTGCATTTCCTCCATCTCTGTAAAGGCTTGCTTGATCTTATCCACCTTAGCAGTTGGAGCCAAGCCTTTTAGCTCCTCTAGGCCTTGTTCTGTCAGGAGATGCGGTTCAAACAAGGTTTTGATTTTATTAAATTCTAAGGTTTCTAGTATTTTTGTATTCATATTTTTTCCTTGTATGCTGGTTTAAAAGATTATAGCAACTAGGTGTTTTGACCTAGTCGTCCAATCTGTAAACAAAGGGCTAGGAAAAATCCCGCCCTTTTTATCCGATTAAATTTGTCACCCAGAGTTGTTTGATAAGATTTGTCGTAAAAGGGACACTTTGGATGATGTGTTTGGCTACTGTACTTTTTTCGAGTGAATTTTGAATGACTGCCAGAGGTACTGTTGCAAGGATGGTCAGAGCCATTTGCAAGACAAATAAGGTTACCAATAGAGACAAAACGCCTGATCCGATACGCAACCATTTGACATCAAGCTTTTTAGTTGGAATCAAGTGCAGGAACAAACCGATAAAACGTCCGATAGTGTAGCAAATCCCAAAAACTAGAAGATAGGCTAGACCCGCATAAAAGACCTTGTCTAGATGAAACAGCTGGTCTGAAGGGAAGAAAAAGGTTCCCTGTCCTTCCTGAGGATTGGCATAAGGGACAAGCAAGTGGAAGTGGTCGCCCAGTGATTTATAAAACTGTCCCGCAACAAAGGCTGAAATCACTGCCACGAGGAAATAATAAACTTGCAGGACCAAACCTCTACGGTAGCCGATGTAAAAGCCCCAAGCCAGAACCAATAAGAGTAGGATTGAAATCATAGGGAGTCCTCAATCTTGCTCTGTTCTTGTTTGACAGCAATCAACTTGTGGCGGAGTTCTAACAACTCTTGCTCCTTGTCATCAAATTCAATCTCACGGTTGAGTTGTGTAGATAGACAATTGACCGCCAAAAGAAGCGCAATGGTTTCATCATCTGCCCCAGGCATTTGTTCTTTAATTGCTTGGTACTTTTCAGTCGCAACCTTGGCAATTTCCTCCATGAAGAGGTTGTCATGCTCGGTTGTCAAGGTTAATGTCTTTTTCCCGAATGTAAACTTATATCGATTTAGATTTGCCATAAAATTCACCTCACGATATTATACCAAATTTCGCTAACTTTGTCAGTTTTTACCAATTCTCCTGCTTTTGTGGTACAATAGAGACTATGGCAAGTATCACACTCACACCAAGTGAACAGGAAATTCAGAGCTTTTTAAGTCAGTATCAGAAGGCTCTCAGTCCTAGTAAAAATCCCTATATCCGCTATTTTTTGCGCTTCCCTCAGGCAACGGTTTCCATCTATACTTCTGGAAAAGTCCTCCTTCAGGGCGAAGCTGCTGAGCAGTACGCCAGTTTCTTTGGCTATCAAGTTGTAGAGGAAACCAGTGGACAAGATTTTCCTATGATTGGGACCGATGAGGTGGGGAATGGTTCCTACTTTGGTGGGCTGGCTGTCGTGGCTTCCTTTGTGACACCGGACCAGCATGACTTCTTGCGAAAACTCGGCGTAGGGGATTCAAAAACCTTGACTGACCAAAAGATTCGTCAGATTGCCCCTATCCTCAAGGAAAAAATCCAGCATCAAGCACTCCTCCTTTCACCGAGCAAGTACAACGAAGTTATCGGAGAGCGTTACAATGCTGTTTCTGTAAAGGTTGCCCTTCACAATCAGGCTATCTTTCTCCTGCTTCAAAAAGGAGTCCAGACAGAAAAAATCGTGATTGACGCTTTTACAAGTCCTAAAAACTATGACAAGTACTTGGCGCAAGAAGCCAACCGTTTTCCAAACAAAATTAGCTTAGAAGAAAAAGCCGAGGGCAAATACCTGGCTGTTGCGGTTAGCTCCATCATTGCGCGGGATCTCTTCCTCGAAAACTTGGAAAATCTAGGACGAGAACTGGGCTATCAACTGCCAAGTGGCGCTGGGACTGCATCAGATAAGGTTGCTAGCAAAATCCTTCAGGCCTATGGCATGAAGGGACTTCATTTCTGTGCCAAACTGCATTTTAAAAACACTGAAAAAGCAAAAAAACTTCTATAGAGGTAAACCATGAACTATTTAAAATCATTTATAAAAGAATGGGGAGTCATCTTCCTGGTTATCGCACTGGTAGGTCTTAGCCGCATCTTCCTTTGGAGCAATGTCCGTGTGGAAGGACATTCGATGGACCCTACCCTAGCCGACGGAGAAGTTCTCTTCGTTGTTAAACACCTCCCAATTGACCGCTTCGACATCGTGGTTGCGCATGAGGAAGACGGAAATAAAGACATTGTCAAAAGGGTTATCGGCATGCCTGGTGATACCATCCGCTACGAAAATGACAAACTCTTTATCAACGGTGAAGAAACGAATGAACCTTACCTAGCTGAATATCTCAACTTGTTCAAAACAGAAAAGTTGCAAAACACCTATACTGGCAAAGGATTTGAAGGCAATAAGGGAGTTTACTTTAGAGAACTTGCTCAAAAAGCACAAGCCTTTACGGTCGATGTCAATTCAAATACCAGCTTCAGCTTTACTGTCCCTCAAGGCGAATACCTTCTCCTTGGTGACGATCGTCTAGTCTCTAGCGACAGCCGCCATGTCGGCACCTTCAAGGCCAGCGATATCAAGGGCGAAGCAAAATTCCGTTTCTGGCCACTTAACCGTATCGGAACTTTTTAAGATAAGGAAGAGGCCGAGAATGCTAAGTCTCAGTCTCTTTTTCTATTGCGAGAGAAAACCTTAAAGTAATCTAGCTTTTCAAAGTGGCTAAGGGTCCAACTCTCACGAACTCATGTAAAGGAAAACTATGGAAGTTTATTTTTCAGGCACCATTGAACGGATTATTTTTGAAAATCCCAGTAATTTTTATCGTATTCTCCTCCTAGATATCGAAGATACCAATGCGGAGGACTTTGACGATTTTGAAATCATCGTTACAGGAACCATGGCGGACGTGATTGAGGGTGAAGACTACACTTTTTGGGGGCAAATCGTTCAGCACTCCAAGTATGGGGAACAGCTTCAGATCAGCCGTTATGAACGCGCAAAACCAACTAGCAAGGGCCTCGTCAAGTACTTTTCTAGCAGTCATTTCAAGGGAATTGGTCTCAAAACGGCCCAAAAAATCGTTGATAGCTATGGTGAAAATACCATTGACGAAATTCTTGAACATCCTGAAAAGCTAGAAGGCATCTCAGGACTCTCTGCCAAAAACCGTGAGGCTTTTGTTTCCACTCTCCGTCTAAACTATGGGACAGAAATGGTTTTGGCAAAACTAGCCAACTACGGCATTCCCAATAAACTGGCCTTTCAGATTCAAGACTTTTACAAGGAAGAAACGCTGAATATTGTCGAAAACTATCCCTACCAGCTGGTCGAGGATATCAAGGGCTTGGGATTTACCATTGCTGACCAACTAGCAGCCGAACTAGGTATTGAAAGCCAAGCTCCTGAACGCTTCCGTGCTGGCCTTGTCCATAGTCTTTTTCAAGGATGTATGGATACGGGGGATACCTATATGGAAGCTCGAGATTTGCTGGAACAGACCCTGACTCTCCTCGAGTCTTCTCGTCCTGTGGAACTGGACCCCAGCCAAGTCGCTCAGGAATTATCTCATTTGATTGAAGAAGACAAGGTTCAACAGATTGACACTAAAATCTTTGATAACAGCCTCTTTTTCGCCGAAGAAGGAATTCGCAGTCACTTGGTTCGTATCCTTGAAAAAGAAAAACAGAAGAGCCAAGATCTAGAAACCATTCACAAGCATATCGCTAGTGTTGAGGAAGAGCTGGGTATCCAGTACGATGACATTCAAAAGCAGGCTATCTGTGACGCTATCCAGAACAAGGTTTTTATCCTGACAGGTGGACCCGGTACTGGTAAGACGACTGTTATCAATGGGATTATTGCTGTTTATGCACTTTTAGAAGGACTTGACCTCAGGAAAAAAAGCAGTCTGCCTATCCTTCTAGCAGCTCCAACTGGTCGAGCGGCTCGGCGCATGAATGAATTGACAGGATTGCCAAGTGCTACTATACACCGCCATTTGGGAATGACGGGGGACGATGATACCAGCCATCTGGAAGATTATCTGGATGCCGACTTTATCATTGTAGATGAGTTTTCCATGGTGGATACTTGGCTAGCCAACCAGCTCTTCTCCAACATCTCCTCAAACAGTAAAATTCTCATCGTGGGGGATAGCGACCAATTGCCTTCTGTTAGTCCCGGACAAGTCCTGGCAGACCTGCTCCAGATACCCCTGATTCCGCAGACTCGCTTGGAACGGATTTACCGTCAAAGCGAAGAATCAACTATCGTTACCTTGGCGAGTCAGATTCGACAAGGCATCTTGCCAGCTGACTTTACCCAGAAAAAGGCAGACCGCTCCTACTTTGAAATCGCTAGTGGCCATATCCCAGCTACCATTGAGAAAATTCTTGGCGCTGCCCTCAGAAGTGGCATTCCGGCTCGCGATATTCAGGTGCTAGCACCCATGTATCGAGGAACTGCTGGTATTGACGCCATCAACCAACTTATGCAAGACCTGCTCAATCCTCAGCAAAAGGGGCAAGTTAGCTTTGAAGCAACTCAGTGTCACTATCGAACAGGGGACAAGGTCATTCACCTAGTCAACGACGCTGAAGTTAATGTCTTTAACGGAGATCTAGGCTACATCACAGACCTGATTCCTGGAAAATACACTGAGTCCAAACAAGACGAGATTGTCATTGATTTCGATGGCAATGAGGTCATCTATCCTCGAAACGAATGGTACAAGATTCGACTGGCCTATGCCATGAGTATTCATAAGTCGCAGGGAAGTGAGTTTCCTGTTGTCATCCTGCCCATCACTAGTGCTAGCAAGCGCATGCTGGAGCGAAATCTCATCTACACAGCCATTACACGCGCCAAAAGCAAACTTATCTTACTAGGTGAATTACAGGCCTTTGACTATGCAGTTAAGCATATCGGGACTGCCCGCAAGACCTATCTGATTGAGCGTTTCAGTGATTTAATTGAAAATAATATTGAAGAAAGCAAACAAGCCTTCTCTGAAACTGCCACACCAAGTGACTCTGAACAATCCTACATCCTCACCGAAGAAAACTGGTCTAGCATCCCAGCCATGATTGGGATTACAGATGCAGACCTCAAAGAGATTTTTGGAAAATAGTGCAACAGAAAACCCACCTAGTCAGGTGGGCTTTTTCTCTTTTAAGATTATTTAACTGTTGCAGTGCTTGTAATCAATTCAACAGCTTTTTTGATAGTGATATCGTGTTTCAACATATCAGCTGAAAGCAAGTTTTGTACTTGTGCAACTTCCATGTTGTAGTCTGCTGCCAATTGCTCAATTTCTTTTTGGATTTCTTCTTCTGAAGCATCAAATCCTTCAGCTTTGGCAACTGCTTCGATGACAAGGTTAGTCTTCGTACGTGACTCAGCTTCTGCTTCGTATTGTTTGTGAAGGTCTTCTTGAGTAGTTCCAGTGATTTGGAAGTACATGTCAGGGTTGATACCTTGGCGTTGCAAGTTTCCAAGGAATTCATTTACTGAACGGTGAACTTCTTCGTGGATCATTTCTTCTGGAAGTTCTACGATTTCAGCGTTTTCTACAGCTTTATCAATTGCTGCACCTTCAACGGCATCTTTGTATGCTTCTTCTTTCGCAGCAGTCAATTCTTTGCGGTATTTTTCTTTCAATTCGTCAAGAGTTTCCACTTCTTCGTCGATATCTTTTGCAAGTTCATCGTCAAGAGCTGGAACTTCTTTTGCTTTTACTTCGTGAATAGTTGTTACGAATTTAGCTTCTTTACCTGCAAGGTCTTCTGCTTGGTAGTCTTCTGGGAATGTTACGATAACATCAACAGTTTCACCAGCTGAGTGTCCAACCAATTGGTCTTCAAAACCAGGAATGAATTGACCTGATCCAAGTCCAAGTGAGAAGTTTTCACCTTTTCCACCGTCAAATTCAACACCGTCGATAGAACCAACGAAGTCGATGACAACAGTGTCGCCATTTTCAGCAGCGCCTTCTTTGATAACCAATTCAGCCAAGTTGTTGCGTTCGCGTTCGATACGTTCTTCAACGTCAGCGTCAGTTACTTCTTTTTCTACATCAACTGATACTTCAAGGTTTTTGTAGTCACCCAATTTTACTTCAGGTTTTGTCACGACTTCAGCAGTGATAACCCAGTCTTGACCTTTTTCCATTGAAGTTACGTCAATTTTTGGTTGCGCAACGACTTCAAGACCAGCTTCTTTTACTGCAGCTTCATAAGCGTTTGGCAAAAGTGCGTTCATTGCATCTTGATAAAGAGCTTCTTCACCAAATTTTTGGTCGAAGATAGGACGTGGAAGGTGACCTTTACGGAAACCAGGAACGTTAAGAGTTTTCTTTACTGAGTTAAATACACGGTCCAATTCTGGTTTGATTTGGTCTTGAGAGATCGTGAAAGTCAAGACTCCACGGTTTGTTTCTTTGTTTTCAAATGATACAGACATTCTGTCATTTCTCCTTAAAATTTTTTAAATACAGTCTATTATAGCATAAACCACGGTTAATTTTCAAGTAATGAATGCGCTTTTCAATGATGCTAAAGGTACTTGCTTGCTTCCTTGATACTGAGTTCAGCCATTCTTTCCTTGTTTTTTTCGATGAAGCTTGCTACCCATTCCGGATTGGTTTTGGAGTAGTCTCTTAGGGCCCAGCCGATGGCTTTGTTGATAAAAAATTCTGTCTGGTCTAGATTATTGAGCAGGACCTTTTCCATCAGTTGGACATTTGTCTTCTCTTTTCTTAACAACTGGTGGTCAATAGCAACTCGTCTCAGCCAGATATTGTCCGATAGGCTCCATTTTAAAATCACTTCTTCAAGTTTCGGATGGTTAGCCACCAAACTCCCAACTACTCTATCTAGAATATCTACTGTGTCCCACCAGGACTTGGTCACTACTAGACGCTCAAGCTTAGGCAAATCATCCTTCGTTAGATAAAACTGCATAGCTTTCAAATAGTTGGCGCCCACATATTGGTATTCTCTAGGTTCCTTTTCCCAGCAAATATCTACAAAATCCCAGTCAATAACTCTTGTTTTTTTCGCTTCTGGAAAATACTTTTTATAGAGGGCATTTCTTTCAGGACCTGCAATACCTAAAAAGGGAAATTGATGGCGCATATAGGCTTCCATTGGGCCTGCTTTCTCAGGCTCTTTTGCTGCTTCTAGCTCCTCAAGTAAATCTGCAAGACTCATCTAAAAGTCCTCCTGCCCGACCAAGTGGTGCTGGAAGGCATAGACCGCCGCCTGGGTGCGATCGCTGACCTCAAGTTTAGCAAGGATATTGGACACATGGGTCTTGACCGTCTTGAGAGAGATAAAGAGTTCATCTGCAATCCGCTGGTTTTCGTAGCCCTTGGCAATGAGTTGAAGTACGTCTCGCTCACGCGCAGTCAGCTCCTCATGAAGCTCCATATGATTACGGTGGTATTCAACCTTCTTGCTGACCTCTTGTTCAATGGCCAGCTCTCCAGCAGCCACCTTGCGGACGGCATGAAGCAGTTCGTCTGCACTAGAAGTCTTGAGCATATAACCTTTGGCACCCGCATTCAAGACCGGCATAATTTTTTCATTGTCCAAGTAAGAGGTGACAATTAATATCTTGGCTTCAGGCCATTCTTTGAGGATGGCTAAGGTCGCGTCAATCCCATTCATCTCAGGCATGACGATATCCATGACAATGACATCTGGACGCAGTTTCAAGGCCAAGTCAATACCTTGAGCCCCATTAGCAGCCTCGCCCACAACTTCCACATCGTCTTGGAGATCAAAATAGCTTTTCAAGCCCAATCGAACCATTTCATGGTCATCTACCAGTAAAATTTTCATCTCTACTCCTTTATCATTCCTTATCTAGCAGGGGAATACGGATATCAACCGCCAGTCCTTGCTTGGGTGCTGTCAAGAGTTGAACCGTTCCTGCCATATCTTCGACTCGCTCCTTGATATTTCGCAGTCCATAACTCAAGTCGTCTAAGCTCCCTAACTGGAAACCAATCCCATTGTCCACCACCTTCAGCTGCACTTCAACATCTGTCTGATAGAGGTAGACATCTAGGCAAGATGCCTGGGCATGGCGGAGGGTATTGCTGATCAACTCCTGCAAAATACGGAAGATATGTTCTTCAATCTTCTTGGGCAATTTAGACACATTCTGCTTGAGACTAACCTTGAGATCACTCTTGTCCTCAAGCTCTTTTAAGAGGATTTGAATCCCCTCAACTAGACTCTTCTCTTCCAACTCAACTGGTCGCAAATGTAGGAGCAAGACCCGCAAATCCTTTTGGGCTGTCTCTAGGATGGCCGCGACACTTTGCAACTGGGTCTGCATCTTTTCTCTATCCAGCTTCAAAGCCTGTTGACTGACACCTGATAAAATCATATGGGCTGCAAACAACTCCTGACTAACTGTATCGTGCAGGTCGCGTGCAATCCGCTTCCGTTCTTTCTCGATGATTGCTTCTTCCTTGACCAGGCTTTGATTTTCAGCCTTTTGAACAGCTTCTGTCAAGAGGTTGAGCTTGCCAGACAAGGACTTAAAACTGGCATCCAAGTCTGGATCTGCAAAGGCAACCACCTCTTTCCCTGCTAGCAGTCGCTTGAGATTGACTTGCATTTTTCTGCGAGAGACTTCTTCTATCACGCGCCAAAAGAGGACAAAAAAGAAGGTCATGGAAAGGCTAAAGACCAAGATCAAGAAGATGAGTTTCTCTGTTTTCTCGATATCCTGTAGCAAATAGGACCAGTCTAGTTCAAAAATATCAAGTAGACTATTGGTCAAAAAGAGGATAAAGAGGAAAGAAGTCAGGCCGATTAACAGATACGATTGCTTTTTCATCCTCTGACCACCTCCACATCGCCAACCATAGTAGTTAGGAAAATCTTGACGCTCTTGTTACTCTTGAGATAGTCTCTGGTTTCCTGATGATAGTGTTCATTGCGGAGGGATTTCTTAGGTTGATGAAGGAATGTTAAATCTCCATAGAGGCAGTTGACACTGAGGCTAATTTCCACATCAACAGGTACGATAATCCTAGTCGTTCCGACCATTTTTCTAAGGATAATGACATTGTCATGATTGGTTAGGATAACTCTTTCCAAATGAATGGTGTCCTTGCCCATGAGGCGAAAGAGGTTGATATCATCAAATTGGCAGGTCTGGTGGCTAGAAAAATGATGGAGATTGCCAAACCAAGGATTGCGTTCATTTTTTACCGTCACCACCTCTTCAAATACCAAGTCCGTCTCCTCTCTTTCTTGATTCATCATCGGATAGAGAAGAAAGAGACTATAGATAACTGCCACAAAGATGGCTAAAATCACAAAGGGATTGAGCATGATGATAAAAAAGAAAAGAATAGTCGCCACAAGGAGGAAAACGTTGTTGCCTTCTTTACCTGTATAATAACGAAGCAAGAGCAAAAAGAGGAATAGAATCAGCAGAAAACGCGAAAAATGCTCTGATACCATCAAAATCAGAGCTCCCGTCAATAGACAGGCTTCGATAAATAAAAAGATTTGAAATTTTTTCATAGATGCATCCTCTCCCTTCTATTTTATCACAATTCAAAAAAGTCACCTCGGTCTGAGGATGGAAAAAAAGGCGTTGACAAAGAGAGACAAAAAAGGGCGGGATTCTTGTCCCGACCTCTCTACATCTGATCTTTTGCTTCTTTTAGTTTACCATAAAGAATGTAGTCTACGTTTTGCAGATCTGCTATGGTTGCACAATTAAGGGCACACATGATCAAGCACAGGTCTTCTTTCCAGCCTTGGACAATACCAATCACCTCTTCGACGGAGTAGGTTTCAATCAACTCTAGAACGGTACGTGACAGTCCTACAGCCTTGGCACCAAAAACCAAGCACTTAATCATATCCAGCGGATTCCGAACGCCTCCACTGACCAAGAGTTCGACCTTGTCTTTCCAGTCTTGGGCATTGAGAAGGGCTTGCATAGTAGACTGGCCCCATTGATTGAGGTAATCACGTTGGCCACTGCGACGGTTTTCAATGTAAGCAAAGCTAGTACCACCACGACCCGACAAGTCAACCGTTCGAACACCCAGTTCATAGGCTCTCTCGATGGTCTTCACATCCATCCCAAAGCCCACTTCCTTTAGAATAATAGGAACAGGGATCCGCTTGCTATAATCTGCCAGATGCGATTGCCAGCTTCGAAACTTTCTTTCTCCCTCGGGCATGAGTAATTCCTGCATGACATTGACATGCACTTGGAGGAGAAGAGGATTCATCGCTTCTACAGTCTGAAGACCTAACTCAACAGGCTTGTCCAATCCAATATTGGTTCCAAGGAGGAGATTTGGATGGCTAGATTTGACAGAAAAAGAGTCATCTGTTGGATCTTTGAGGGCTACACTATAAGAACCTGTCACAAATAAAATCCCACAGGCTTCTGCCACCTGAGCCAGTTTTTGATTGATTTCTTTACCTTTTTCGCTTCCACCCGTCATGGCATTGATATAAAAAGGAAAATCCCACTTTCGACCTGCAAACTCTGTAGACAAATCAATCTCATCTAGGTCATAAAGAGGCAGGGAAGAATGAATCAACTCCACCTCATCAAAGCTATTATAGGAACTTTTCTGCTCAAGGGCATAGCGGATATGCTCGTCCTTACGATTTGTCGTCATGTCCTATCCTTTCTTGGTATAAGAGCTCAATCCCCAGATTGGCCCAACGGTTTTTTAAGGTTTCAGTTGATTGCTCATCAAAACTCAAGGCAACACCACAGTCACCACCACCAGCGCCACTACTCTTGGCAACAGCCTGCAAATCTTGACTGGCTTCTTTCAACTGTCTCAGCGAAGGTGTGTATATATCTAGACTCAAGCCTTCTAAAAGCTGACTGGCTGTTTCCAGCTGCTCGATAATTTTTTCTGCATGCCCTTGCTCCAAGGCTTCTACCAAAGCAGCCACCGTTGCTTTTGAAGAAGTTAAAAAATTCTGATTGATGTTTTGCTTGATTTGCTGAACCATGTCACTAGACACAGCTACTTCCTTGGTCCATCCCACTAGGAAATCACATTCTAGGGTTGGTTGTACGTGTGAGATAGAAAAGCCCCAGTCACGCTCCAAAACCGTCGCCAAGCTTTCTTCTTCCAACCACGCAGCTATCTTCTTTCGATCAAAAGACTGGTAGAGAACCAAATCTTCTGCCACAATACAGGCAAGGTCTCCCATAGAACCATTGTCGCCTCGCTTGAGCAAGACCGCGCTTGCCAGCTTGAATAAGAGTTCCGAATCAACCGTAATATCATATAGAGGCAGTAGGGCCTTAATCACCAAGACAACGACGCTACCACTAGAACCTAGACCAAACTTTTTGCCTTCCCGTTCCATTTTTCCACGAATTTCCAAAGAAAAAGGTCTCAAGGTTTGCCCACGATAAACGAGGAAATCTTCCACTAGAGCAATCGTTTCTTGAATCAAGCTGTAGTCAGGATTTGGCGTCAAGTCCACTGCGAAATCAAACATATCTGAGTAGATACGATAGTTCTCAGAAAAAGCAATCTCAGCCTTCATATAGATGGGGATGGCCTTTATCAAGGCTAACTGCCCTGGCTCTAAAATAGCATACTCACCTGCCCAATAGAGTTTCCCGCAAGTTTTAACAGCAATCATCTTGGCTCAAATCCTTTGTTTTTGACACAATCAGGCGGTAACGTTGACCAAATATTTCAGATAGATGCTCCAAGTCTTTCTCCTGACAGAGGACCTTGACATTGGGACCGGCATCCATGGTAAAGTAACAGGCTTCACCTTGCTCACGAAGCTGGCGAACAAAGTCCATGGCTTCATAGGAAGCATCCTTTAGATAAGAAAAGGCTGGACTAGCAGTCTTGGTCGTAGCGTGCATGGCTAGGGCATTTTTCTCCGTTAATTCCCCAACCTTAGCAAAATCATTCTCTTTGAGATAAACCAGCATATCCTGATAATCCTTCTCAGACTGGCGAACCCAATCACCAAAGGTCGTCGAGGTTTCCACACAGAGTTTCATCCCATCACGGCTAGAAATTGGTTTTTTCTTGTCCTCCAGCACCAACATAATCATAGCTAGTTTCAAGTCTGTCTCTACAGGGTAGATTTCCCCACTATCCTTGTCCCAAGCACCGAGTGGTCCATAAAAACTGCGAGAGGATGAACCTGAAGCAAACTTAGCCTCCTGTGCCAACTGACTCCGATTCAAACCAAGCTGAAAATAAGCATTGCAAGCCTTGACCAAGGCGGACAAACCACTGGAACTGGAAGACAGACCCGCCGCGGTCGGCATGTTGTTTTGGGTATCGATACGGACAAAACCCTCACCTTCTGGACGGTAGCGGTCGATAATCTTGCTCATCTTGGCATGCTCCGCCTCATTTTGGAGCTGACCATTGATATAAAAGGCATCCGCCGTCGCATGGGCTGGTAGAGGCGACAAGGTCGTCTCTGTATACATATTTTCCAAAGTCAGAGAGATACTGCTAGTAGCAGGAACCATCTCTTTCTCTTTTTTCTTTCCCCAGTATTTGATAATGGCAATATTTGCGTAGGAACGTACTGTTACAGGCTTTCGATCCATGTCTGAACAGCTCCTTTCTCTTCTAATCGTTTTGCTAGTTCTTGTGCTTGATCCAGATTGGCTACCAAGGCAATGATACAACCTCCTAGGCCACCACCACTCATCTTGGCACCCAGAGCACCGTCGCTCAGAGCCGTTTCAACGAGGGAGTCTGCCTCAGGGCTGCTGACACCAATTTCTTTTAAATGTAGATGCGCTTGACTGAGGATTTGTCCCAGTCTTTCAGCATCTTTTCGTCTAATCGCATCTTCTGCCTGCTGGGTCAATTCTCCCAAGGCATGCAAAAACGGTAGGGCATCCTTCCCCATACTTTGAACCACTTGGATGGCTTCACGAGTGTGGCCATACACACCTGTATCAGCAATCACCAAATAGGCAGATAGATTCATCTCAAGCTCTGTAAATCCAAGGTTCTTGATAAAGCGAATGGGTTGGTCACTGAGACAGGTCTTGGCATCCAAACCGCTTGGATTCATATGGGCAATCATCTCAGCCCGATTGACCAAGATTTCTAGCACATCGTGAGGCAGGTCGGCTTGGTAGTAGTCAAATACCGCACGAATGGCCGCTATGCTGATAGCCGCTGACGAACCCATCCCCCGTTTTTCAGGGATAGCCGAGTCAATCACACATCGAATGCAGGCTTCTTTGATATCCAAATACTCCAGCGAGGCATAAACCGCCATGGACAAGGTATCCTCCTCATAAAGACGCCATGGACTTTCAGCAGGGACCACCTTACAGGTCACCTCCACCTCTATGAGAGGCAAGGAAATGGCAGGATAGCCGTATACAACAGCGTGCTCTCCTATTAAAATAATCTTACTATGTGCCTGACCGACACCAACTTTTTTTGTCATGTTTTCCTTTAACCAGACGAAAAGACCGTCTCATTTCATACAGTAGTATTTTCTCCTATCTATTTTATTATATTTTCACAAAAAAAGCGATTGTTTCCTTCACAATCGCCTCTTTCATTATTGAACCCATTCGCCATTATAGTTGACGTAGTAGCCATCTACAGTGGTATTCACTGCTAAAGCACCTGAGCTATAAGCATAGTACCATTTGCCATTGACTTGGAACCAACCTGTCTTCATATCTCCATTACTTGCATTGAGGTAGTACCAAGTTGAGCCGTCTTGAAGCCAGCCGGTTGCCATAGTTCCTGATGAACGGAGATAGTACCACTTGTTACCAACATAAGCCCAACCTGTCTTCATATCACCATTTTGAGCATCTAGATAATACCAAGATGAGCCTACCTGATACCAGCCAGTCGCCATTGCTCCTGATGAACGAAGGTAGTACCACTTATTGCCAAGTTGCTGCCAACCAGTTTGCATGATGCCAGTTGTTGGATCTAAGTAGTACCAAGCTGAACCATCGTTTATCCAACCTGCACGTCTTTCACCACCAATATAGTTTTCTCCATTAATTTCCGTTTTAGCTAAATAATACCAATTAGACTGGTCATAAAGCCAACCTGTCTCTAAAGAATGATCTTGATTAAAGTAATAGTTCGTGTAAAAACTCTTCTCTTCTTTATCTTCTGGGTTTGTACGTTTTTCCCCATACTTTCTTCCAACACTGTCTTTAGTTTTAACCTCTAATGCTTTCCAACCAACAAACTCTTGTAGCACTCCATTTTTGTCAAAGTAGTACCATTCTGGCATTGGGGAACCTTCTAATCTGATACCATTTGGGTAAGGACCAATTGTATATCCTTTAACTGGCATTGGAATATATTGCCAACCAACAACCATTTCACCATTATAATCAAAATAATAGGTCTTGCCATCAATCACTCGCCAGTCCGTTTCTTTGATGTCACCCTTCTTGTAGTAGGTTCTACCATTTTCTTGGACAAATTGCCAGCCTTCTGAATCAACATCATCCGCAAAGACGGTGCTTGTCGCTAACAAAGCAAAGAAAAAGACTGTCAGTCCAACTTGCATCATTATTTTAAATTTTTTCATTAGATCTTTCCTCCATAACTGATTGTAGCAAAGACTTTATTGTATGTCAATATATAGAAACTTCTCAAAAAAAGCAGTTACACAACTGCAACTGCTTTTCTATTCTTGCATGGTGTAACCAACACCACGCACGGTTTTAATGTAGCTTTTTTGACCTTTTACATCAAGCTTGCTACGTAGATAACGGATATAAACATCCACGATATTGGTTTCTGTCGCACTTTCGTACTTCCAAACACTTTCCAACAACTGCTCACGAGTCAAGACCTTCTTGCTTCCCATGAGAGTGGCCAAAAGGTCATACTCACGGCGCGTCAGAGCAATCATCTCCTCGCCACGATAAACGGTATGATGTTCTACATCCATACGCAAATTGCGGTAAGACGTTGGGACCTTCATCTGACTACAATGTTGGTCGATAAAGTCCCGACCTCGGAAAATCGCTGAAATACGAGCCACCAGCTGATCAATAATCACTGGCTTATAGATGTAAGAAACGGCGAAGCGCTGGATTGTCTCAATCTGGTCTTGCAATTCTTCGCGATGGTCCAAGACCATGATCACTGAGGCAGGTTTTGTCCGACTCAGCCTCTCTGCAAAATCCTGGGCCGTCATATCCCCCAGACGAGCATTCAGTAAAATCAAGTCATAATCTGTCTGGAGAGCCATGGAGAGGGCTTTTTGCCCCTCCTCGACCAGATCAACACGGTATTGCTCTTTTTGGAGTTCCAGACTGAGAAAATGAGCGAGATTTCGTTCTTTCTCAAGTAATAAAATCCGTTTCCCCATGGCAGACCTACTTATTTTTCGTCATACCAAGAGTAGTGGAATGTTCCTTCTTTGTCTTTACGTTGGTAAGTGTGGGCACCAAAGTAGTCACGTTGCGCTTGGATCAAGTTAGCAGGAAGGTCAGCTGAACGGTAGCTATCAAAGTAAGTAATAGCTGCTGAGAAGGTTGGCACTGGTACACCAGCTTGAACAGCAAGAGCTACGATATCACGCACTGCTTGTTGGTACTTGGCAGTGACATCCAAGAAGTATTCATCCAAGAGAAGGTTTGCAAGGTCTGCATCACGGTTGTAGGCATCTGTGATCTTTTGCAAGAAACGAGAACGGATGATACAGCCATCACGCCAGATAGATGCGATGTCCGCAAATGGCAAGTTCCAGTTATTTTCTTTAGAAGCCACATGCAATTGAGCAAAACCTTGTGCGTATGAGATGATTTTTGAGAAGTAAAGGGCTTGACGGATCTTTTCAATCAACTCAGCCTTGTCACCTTCAAATTTGAAAGTAGCTGGTTTTGGAAGCACCTTGCTAGCATGTACACGCTCTTCTTTGTATGTAGAGATGTAACGCGCAAATACTGACTCAGTGATGAGTGACAATGGCACACCAAGGTCAAGAGCTGATTGGCTAGTCCATTTACCAGTTCCCTTGTTGCCTGCAGCATCAAGGATATAGTCTACGATTGGTCCATCTTGACCTTCATCATCTTTACGGCTCAAGATATCAGCTGTGATTTCGATCAAGTAGCTGTCCAACTCGCCCTTGTTCCACTCAGTAAAAATTTCTGCCATGTCTTCTGCAGAAAGGCCAAGCAAGTGTTGCATGAGGTCGTAGCTTTCTGCGATCAATTGCATGTCACCATACTCGATACCGTTGTGGACCATTTTCACATAGTGACCAGCTCCATCAGGACCGATGTAAGTCACACATGGTTTTCCATCTTCTGGTGCTTTAGCTGAGATTTCTTCGAGAACATCCGCAACCAATTCGTAGGCTTCTTTTTGTCCACCAGGCATGATAGACGGACCTTCAAGGGCACCTTTTTCACCACCAGAAACCCCCGTACCGATAAAGTTGATGCCTGAGTTTGCCAATTCTTCATTACGGCGGATGGTATCTTTGTAGAAAGTGTTTCCTCCGTCAATCAAGATATCTCCCTTGTCAAGGTGGGGAAGAAGGGCTTGGATAGTTGCGTCTGTACCAGGTCCAGCTTGAACCATCAGCATGATACGACGAGGTTTTTCGATTGAGTTTACAAAGCTTTCCACGTCATAGCTTGGCACAAAGTTCTTTTCAGGATGGCAAGCAATTACGTCTTCTGTTTTTTCTTTACTACGGTTGTAAATGGCAA
Organism: Streptococcus oralis; assembly: GCF_002386345.1. Classification (NCBI taxonomy): domain Bacteria; kingdom Bacillati; phylum Bacillota; class Bacilli; order Lactobacillales; family Streptococcaceae; genus Streptococcus; species Streptococcus oralis. The sequence continues at coordinate 1,527,549 of NZ_CP023507.1, forward strand.
CTGTATAACCACGAGATTCGATATTTAGGGCAAGGTTACGACCCATTACGGCCATACCAACGACACCAAAGTTAGCTTTTGTCATGTGACACTCCTCTTGTTTAATATGTTTTATTTTATCATTTTTACCTATGAAAGGAAAGAATTTTGTAACGGAGTCCTAGTAGTCCAAGTCATCTGCATGACCAGAACCATTCCCTACAAAGTAACCTGTCTTACAGTTGAGGGTGAAGAGATAGGTTCCATCTGGTTTATAGAGGTTGTAATAACCATTTCCGTTTACGATATTGACACGTTCTAGGATATATTGATTTCCAGTGATATAGCCACGAGCACGTGATGTTGCTAGGACTTGTTCCAATACACCATCCGTAAAGGTCCAAGCAGGGTTATTGCTATCATCTACAGCTGATTGGTTGTAAGGTACACGACTAGCACTTCTTTGAAGATTAACCCCATCGCCAGACAAACCACCATTTGTGTCTCTAGCTGGTGCCGTAGTGCTGGTTGAAGGTGTCGTACTGCTTGCATTGCTTTCTGTAGCTGAACTTGAGCTTGCTTGACTCGTGCTAGAGCTCGAACTTGAGCTGGAAGCACTGGTTTGTTGACTCTTGCCAAGACTAATGGCCTTATCCAAGAGTTTGTCTAGTTCTGTGTTCCCTGTCTTGATTTCTGTAAATTTAGCATCCGCTTTGGCTTTCGCATTGGTATCCAAGACACCGTCAGTGATTGCTGGGCTTTCAAAGAGGGCATTAACATCTTGAATGGCCTTAATTTGAGTTGCTAGACTATCATATCTTGACTTAGCTAGTGTATAATCACGGCTACCTTCTAACTTATCTAGCAAGGTTTTCAGTTGGCTCAATTTATCAAACTGGCTGTTTTTCAGAGCAGTCTTATTAGCATCTGTATAGAAAGTATCATAGAGATCATTGAAGTCTTTCAAAGCTGTTTGTGTCCCTTGATCATCCGAAGAGGCTGCTTGAGAAGACTGGATTTCTTGGTTTGAACGAGATACTTGGCGGTAGACATAATATGTTCCAGCAAGCACAAGGATTGCAGCTACTACCGAAGCAATGATGATGACAGCTTTCTTCTTAGAGCCTGTTTCAGGTTCTGTTTGAGCCGAACGTGATAGAGGTGTATAATTCTCCTCTTCTTGTTCCTCATTTATTTGCTTGGGCTCTGTTTCTGTTAAAACGATAGGCTCTATTTCAGCATTTTCTTCATCTTGAAGGGGTGGGACAAACTGAGTAGTCTCTTCATTTTCTATCTCTTCAATAGATTCCTCAGAAACCAGCTCTGAATCGTCTACCTGATCAGAAGGTTCACTTGATTCACGAACTTCTTGGACCATTTCCTCTAGGTTTTGAGTAGAAGCTAGCTCTTCTTTTTTAAACTGACGAGTTTCAAACTTGTCAGCTTCGATTTCTTCACGGTGCTGTTTGATGTATTTGTCTAAGATACTGTCCTCAGGCAATACTCCTGCTTCAACCTCTTCATTCTTACGAATGACTTGACCAACAGTCAAGTCTTTTGCTTCGTCAAAGTCGAATTGTGGTTCTTGATGTCCTTTTTTATGACGATCACGTCTTTTCTTACTCATGAGTTCACCTTTCTATTTTACCTCTTGGCGTTTCACACGCTGACCAAAGTATTGATACAAATCCACTTTTAAGGTCCCGTTATACAGTTTTCGCTTTTTATCAGCTGGACTTCCGTACTTGCTTTCAAAAGCTTCGTCACTCGTCAGGATAAACTTACTCCACGTTTTCAGTGGTGCAAAGACTTGTCCCATCTCAGCATAGAGTTTGGTAACTCCTGCATCATCAGACAAGCGTTCCCCATATGGTGGATTGGAAATGACAACGCCATTAATCTTGTCTGTGCGCAAGTCCTGTACCCGCATTTGCTTAAAGGTGATATCACCTGCGACACCTGCTGCTTGAGCATTTGCTTTGGCAATTTCCACCATGCGAGCATCTATATCACAGCCCATAATATCCAGCTCGAATTCACGATCAATTTTCTTAGCCGCCTCTGTGCGAACTTCCTGTATTAACCGATCGCTGACCCAGTTCCATTCCTCAAAAGCAAAGGAACGGCGAAGGCCAGGAGCCATCTTTCTGGCAATCATAGCCGCCTCGATACAGAAAGTTCCTGAACCACAAGTCGGATCAATCAAGGGCTTGTCTGGATACCAGTTAGAGAGTTGTAAAATGGCCGCTGCCATATTTTCCTTGATCGGCGCTCCACCCTTTTCCGTACGATAACCACGTTTAAAAAGGCTAGAACCTGTCGTGTCAATCATGACAGTTGCCACATCTTTCAGGATAGATACCTCAATCTTAAACTCGGGACCAGTCTCCATCAAGGGAACTCCTTCTGGACGGGCATAGTGTTTTTGTAATTTCTTCACAACAGCCTTCTTAGAAATAGCCTGAACACTGGGTTCGTTGTGGAGTTTAGACTTCACACATTTTGCCTTTGATATCGGGAAACGTGCTCCTAGCGGGAGATAGTTTTCCCAATCTAGAGCAAAAACACCTTGAAAAAGCTCTTCAAAAGTCTTAGCCGGAAAACTTCCGACTACAATCTTGATGCGATCCGCTGCACGAAGCCAAAGATTGGTCTCGATGATTGCCTTCACATCTCCTTGGAAGCGGACACGCCCATTTTCAACCTGGCAATCATAACCAAGATCTCGCACCTCACGTCCAACGACAGCCTCAAGGCCCGCAGCAGCAGTTGCGATTAAATTAAATTGTTCTTTCATTTCTAGTCTTGCAAGACCTTTCTCTTGTTCACTTTAAAAAATGAGGTTGAGAAAGATTTCTCAGCCCCAACCTATATGCAATTTTCTATAAGCCATGTTTTGTTCCAGAAGTGACTAGGACCACTTCCTTCGATAATCATCTGTCTACCGCTAACAGCATAAAGCTGCTAGCAGTCAGAGTACTACGTTCGTTTCCGTGCACTCCATGCCCCGACCAAAATTTGGGTTGCTAGCTTGAGGGGTTTACCGCGTTCCACTCTCTCTGTTTCCAGAAAGACTCCGTCACTGTGGCACTTTCAAGCCTATTCTGACCTATCCGAAGACTTAGCCATTTCGACTGCCGTAACGATTTCTCGTCCCTAGGCTTATGGATTCGCCTAGCACAAACACTACAGGCATCACAGCCTGTGCTAGCATGGACTTTCCTCATGAAAAGAGAACCTCTTCACGCGATTATCCAAAAATTGCACTCATTCCTTAGTCAATTATAAATCTTGGTTGTCTAAGATTTGCTTACCAAATACTTCTTTTTCGAGACGATTTAAGCGTTTCAAAATATCAAAGTTTGTCATTGAAGTAGAAGCTGTTACTTCAATAGAGTCTGGTTGAGTTGGAGCTACCTGTGGTTTATGAGATAATTCTTCCTTCAAATCAGCAATCTCTTGACGAAGGGATTTGACCAAAGCTGCGTAGGTTTCATAGTCCTTAATCACATCGTCTAGGAATTCATCTACCTCTGCTTTGCTGTATCCACGTACTTCACGTCCAAATTCTTGTTCAAAAATATCTTTCGCTGAAAATATAATACTTGCCATGTCTCTCTCCATTCTGGGTTACTAGTATTATTATATAAAAAAAGACAAGTAAAAATCAAGGTCAAAGGCTTACTTTTCAGAAAAATTTTCTACTATTTCATTCAAGTCCTCAAATGTTAATCTTCTTGTAACATAGTCCGCTTGATTTTTCATCATTTGGTAAAAATATCGTAACTTGGTTTCGTTTTCTTCGTCGTAAAAAAGGTAACAAGTATCTGTATTTTCCAGCAGAAATTTCTGATAATCGCGTAATTGTCCCTTGTGCTCATATTGTGGATAGGCGTATTTGACAAAATCAACTTGCTTGAACTCACTCAATTTCGCTTGATTTGCTTCATTCCAATTACTGCCATGGGTTTCAAAATCAAAAATGGTCGCCAGCTGAAATCCATAGTCTGCTTTCATGTCTTTCGCTACCTGAAGCGCCCAGTACTCAAAGCCCAAAGTCCCTGTAAAGACAAGCCAGGTCACCCCATCCTCTGCTAGACGTTCCAGGTCTCTCCGAATGGCTGTTTTGATAATATCAACGCGAATATCCTTGTCATTAAAGAGACCAAGGTCGAAGGCTGAATAGCCTAAAATCAAGGCTGATGTCATTTTTAACCCTTTCTTTGTAAATTTATGATATAATAGAGTGATGTTATTGTACCAATAAGGAGAATTATGGTCAACTATCCACATAAAATTTCATCTCAAAAGAGACAAGCACCCCTGTCACAAACTAAAAATTTCGCAAATCGGGGAATGTCTTTTGAAAAGATGATCAATGCTACGAACGACTACTATTTGTCGCATGGGTTAGCTGTTATTCACAAGAAACCGACTCCCATCCAAATCGTACGTGTCGACTATCCCCAACGAAGTCGAGCCAAGATCGTTGAAGCCTACTTTAGACAAGCCTCAACTACTGACTATTCAGGGGTTTATGATGGATACTACATCGACTTTGAAGCAAAGGAAACCAGGCAAAAACATGCGATACCGATGAAGAATTTTCATCTCCATCAGATCCAGCATATGGAACAAGTCCTTGCCCAGCAAGGAATCTGCTTTGTACTCCTTCACTTTTCTTCTCAGCAAGAAACCTACTTATTACCGGCTATTGATCTCATCCGTTTCTATCATCAAGATAAGGGACAGAAGTCAATGCCACTTGGATATATTCGAGAAAATGGATATAGGATTGAGCCTGGGGCCTTTCCTCAAATTCCCTACCTCGACGTTATCAAAGAACATTTACTAGGTGGTAAAACAAGATGAACAAACAAACTTTTCTGCGAATAGCTAAGTATGTCAGCATCAGTCTCTTAACTGTATTTATCGCAGCTGTAATGCTTGGTGGAGGTCTCTTCCTCTACTATGTTAGCAAGGCTCCAGAACTTTCTGAAAGTAAACTAGTCGCTACAACGTCAAGTAAGATCTATGATAGCAATGATGAACTTATCGCTGATCTTGGATCGGAACGTCGGGTCAATGCCCAAGCAAACGAAATACCGACAGATTTGGTCAACGCTATTGTTTCGATTGAGGACCATCGCTTCTTTAATCACCGAGGAATCGACACGATCCGTATCCTAGGTGCTACCCTACGAAACCTTCGTGGTGGTGGAGGTCTGCAAGGAGCTTCCACCTTGACACAGCAGTTGATCAAGTTAACCTATTTCTCTACGTCAACTTCTGATCAAACTCTTTCTCGTAAGGCTCAGGAAGCTTGGTTAGCCGTTCAGTTAGAACAAAAAGCGACTAAACAAGAGATCTTGACCTACTACATCAACAAGGTTTACATGTCAAACGGTAATTACGGAATGCAGACAGCTGCCCAAAGTTACTATGGCAAGGATCTCAAAGATCTAAGTATTCCTCAACTGGCTCTCCTTGCTGGTATGCCTCAGGCTCCAAACCAGTATGATCCATACTCGCATCCAGAAGCTGCTCAAGAACGTCGTAATCTCGTCCTCTCTGAGATGAAGGGGCAAGGTTACATTTCAGCTGAGCAATATGAAAAAGCGATTAATACTCCGATTACAGATGGACTTCAAAGTCTAAAATCGGCTAATAGTTATCCTCCATACATGGACAACTATCTCAAAGAGGTAATCGATCAAGTCGAACAAGAAACAGGCTACAACCTCTTAACGACTGGTATGGATGTCTACACCAACGTTGATCCTAAAGTTCAACAACATCTCTGGGATATCTACAATACCGACGAGTATGTCAACTATCCAGATGATGAAATGCAAGTAGCTTCAACGATTGTGGATGTGACAAATGGGAAAGTCATTGCTCAGTTAGGTTCTCGTCACCAATCAAGCAATGTCTCCTTCGGAATCAACCAAGCTGTTGAAACCAACCGTGACTGGGGTTCTACCATGAAGCCAATCACAGACTATGCTCCTGCCTTGGAGTATGACATCTACGACTCAACTGCTTCGATTGTACATGATGTTCCTTATAACTATCCTGGAACAGATACCCCTGTTTACAACTGGGATAGAAGTTATTTTGGAAATATTACCATCCAATATGCGCTCCAACAATCACGGAACGTTACAGCTGTAGAAACCTTGAACAAAGTCGGTTTGGATAGAGCCAAGACCTTCCTAAATGGAATCGGCATTGACTATCCAGATATGCACTATGCCAACGCGATTTCAAGTAATACGACTGAGTCAAACAAAAAGTATGGAGCAAGTAGTGAGAAAATGGCTGCTGCTTACGCTGCTTTTGCTAACGGTGGTATCTACCATAAACCAATGTATATCAACAAAATCGTCTTTAGCGATGGTAGCTCAAAAGAATACGCTGATCCTGGTACTCGTGCCATGAAAGAGACGACCGCCTATATGATGACAGAAATGATGAAGACTGTCTTGGCATACGGAACTGGTCGTGGTGCTTATCTCCCTTGGCTACCTCAAGCTGGTAAGACTGGTACATCAAACTATACAGATGATGAAATTGAAAACTACATCAAAAATACTGGTTATGTAGCTCCAGACGAAATGTTTGTTGGTTATACTCGCAAATATTCAATGGCTGTGTGGACAGGTTACTCAAACCGCCTTACTCCTATCGTTGGTGATGGCTTCTATGTTGCAGCTAAGGTTTACCGTTCAATGATGACTTATCTGTCTGAGGATAACAACCCTGGCGACTGGACTATGCCAGAAGGCCTCTATCGAAGTGGTGAGTTCGTCTTTAAAAACGGTGCTCGTTCTGCATGGACTGCCCCTGCTCCGCAACAGGCCCCAACACCTGAAAGTTCGAGCTCGACATCAGAAAGTTCAACTACACAGTCAAGCTCAACTACTCCAAGTACGAATAATAGTGCAAACAATAATACCAATAACCAGCAACCAAATACAACGCCTGGTCAACAAAACCAGAACCAAAATCAGAATCCTCAACCAGCACAACCATAAAATCTATTCAACCCTCTTTTGAACCTCACTCCAAAAGTTAAATTTTTCTACCTTTTGGGATGAGGTTTAAATCTAAACTTATTTAATATAACAACAGAGTAAAATATAGGCAAAAAAGTCATACCAAAATTGAATAAAACTTTTAAAAAAGGTAGGTAATGAATTTATATGTCTAGATTTGAAATCAAGAAAAAGCGATACAACAAAAAACTAATGGATAGAGTTTGAAAATTTACCTTTCACACGCTACTTATAATAGTTGCGAAAAAATACGGGACTCCTGAGAAGCCTTCTTATCTCCTCTTAAAGCAGAAATCCATTGCAAAAATCTAATAGCTGTTTAAGTAAAAAAATCAAATATAAATTATTTTTTATTCTATGTACATATTTAAAATAAGGAGAAAATATCTTGAAAAATAAGAAGAATAAACAAGATGATTTTAAGTTCTTCACTTGGCCACTTATATTATTTATTGTTTTTATATTCATTTTCCCGATTATAGTTAAGGCGGTTAGGTACTTCGTTTATTACGGTGCTACAATTCCTACAGAGTCTTTGAAGTTAGCATTGAATGTTGTGGTTGAGAACTTTTCGTTTTATTCAACTGCACTGACTATTTCTTTCACAGTATTTGTGTTTGTCAGTAATGAAAGGAATAGATACCGTGATGATAGAAAAGAACGTGAAAAAGATAGAAAAGAACGTGAAAAAGAACGTGAAAAAGATAGAAAAGAAAAGGAAAAAGAATTAGAGCAATATAAAGATCATTATAGACCTAGTTTTGTGGTTGATGCTACTAAAGGTATAATCTTGATAATGCGAGAAGATACTTTATATATAGAGAATGTAAAGTATTATGATTCTAGTGATAATACGAAAAATTGTATTAGTAAAGTATCTTTAAAGTCGGGAGATATTGTTTCTAAAAAAATACCACGTTCATTTTATATTACAGCTACAACAATAATTGGTGAGGAAATTCTTTTTGGGTATCTCAATGGAGGCATAAAGATTTATAAATATTTAAAATCGAAGGGGAATGCATTACATCCTGGTATTGGAAATTATAGTGATAAATCGTCTTCTAAAGATTGGGGAGACTACAACAATATTAGTGTGCCGACTGATTCAACGTTTTCTGAAATTTTCTTTTATAACACATACGACATTAGAGAAAATGTTTTTCTGAATACAAATAAAGTTAAAGATATTGTAGAATCAAGGAATTTCAATAAACTTTTACATTCCTTATTCATGTTCTTTTCATATGAAATTGAAGCAAATACAGTGGAACTTTCCAGTGTGTATGCAGTATTGCAAGATGTGTTAGATATTTTAAAATACAACACAGATTGTTTTGATGAAATTAAAAAATTTGATTTTAATATAGAATATATATTGAATAAAGAATCCTATATAGTCTATAATTTACCTAGAGCAATTGGTTATTTTGATTCATTGGATGATATTGATACTTTTTTCATGATGGATTTTATTGATTGTATGCGGAGAAATCTAAGTGTATTAAGAGATGAAAAAAATATTGACGATTCTACTGAAAAATTTGTTCTAAGGGATATTATAGCGATATTGTTAGAGGTATTTGATAACACAAATATACCTAGTTTAGGTAATATACTTTTAATTAATTTAAAGGCAGAAATCTTTAATAATATTCACTTTAAAAACTACTGATAAAGTATTTTTGAGTAGTTGTCAGAATTTTTTGTAATAAAATAGACAGGAAGAAAAATCATGATTCAGAATACGGGGATAAAATTTGTAAGTTATCTTGAGTCTTAAAAAGTTAAATAATGTATATGTGAACATTTATTGAATTTAAAAAATTATTTTCTGTAAAAAGACTATTAAAATAAAATACTCTGGGTGATTTTTTCATAGCACTATTGCATTTATATGCTTAACAAAAGCCTGAGAAGACATCTTCTCAGGCTTTTTCTGTACTTTAAACCTCATTGGGAAAGATAGGAAACGGATTTCGTAATCTTGTTAAGAGGTTTTACTAAATACTAGTCTTTCTTTGTTTTTGCTACAAAGAGAGCAGATAGGGCTAGGCTAACACCTGCTAGGAAGAGGGCTGTGTCAGATTGACTCTCACCTGTTGCTGGCAAGCTTTGTTCAGCTGTTTCTCGCTTCGTCACTTCTTGTTTTAGTTCCGGTGCCGGTGCCTTACCTTCATCTGAAGCAAGTGAGCTAAGTTTAAACTCAGGTTTCTCTACTGTTGGAGCAGCTTGATCACCTACTGTTGCTAGCGGGCCTGTGTATTCTGGCAATTCATGTGCTAGAGCCATCACTGCATTGACACCACCCTTGAACTCAGGTTTCTCTACTATTGGAGCAGCTTGGTCACCTACTGTTGCTACTGGGCCTGTGTACTCTGGAAGCTCATGTACCAAGGCTTCAACTGCATTGACACCACCCTTGAACTCAGGTTTCTCTACTGTTGGAGCAGCTTGGTCACCTACTGTCGCTATTGGGCCTGTGTACTCTGGAAGTTCATGTACTAGGGCTTCAACTGCATTGACACCACCTGTGAATTCAGGAACCTCAAGAACAGGTGCTGGTTCTTCACCCTTGCTTGATTGAACCGGTTCTTCTGTTAATTCTTGATGGAAGCTTGCCAATTCATAAAACTCAGCCTTGCCGCCTTCCCAGACTAATTTGACGTCTAGAAGAGAGCCACCATCTCGGATAGCGAAGGTTTGGAGGCTGGATGTAATGGCACCGAGGTCTAGCCAACTGTCTTGGCCATCCTTAAGTGTTCTAGCAAGCACACGTGCTTGCGCTCCTTCAGGAAGACTAGAAACAAGACGAAGGTGGTTAGCTTTGGTTGGTTCTGACAAGTGATACACCAATTCACCCTTATCTTTTTCAGACTTGTAGCTGGTCAAGACTTTGCCGTCTACAAGATTATTATAAAGGTTGCCTTGGCTTTCTCCACTACTTCCTTCTACTGTTGGATCATTGATTGGTTTGACAAACTCAACATCGTTGATGACCAATTCTGTAAATCCTACAAAACGGGCATCATAGTCTGCTGTATAGAGGACACGGAGATAGTTGGCTTTGACTGGTGTCGTCAATTCACCCTCGATGTAGCGATTTCCTGGCATCTTAGAATCGTGTGTCCAACCATCTGTCAATGAATCATCGTGTTGGCTGTTGGCCACACCATCTCCTACTGTAACGACATCAGTCCAAGTTTTACCGTCTTGGCTGACTTGAATCTTACCATCACGAAGATAGTTTTGAGTTCCGTCTTGGATGTAAGCTCTAATCTTCTTGATAGTACGTTCGCTACCAAGTTTCAAGGTTACGTGGCCATCTTTATGGGCATAGTCTGAAAACTCAACGAAGTTGTTGTAAACACCGTCAAACAGTTGATCTAGGTTGTTCAGTTTACGAACATCATTGCTTCCGTATGTTGGATGAATGCCCATAGTTGTAGATTCTAGTTTGGTTGGTTGTACTTCTTTGGTTGTCACAAGGAGAGAAGTGGCTGTCACAGCTTGTTCCTGATCTGTTTTATTGACCAGACGAACATAACGAACCAAGTGGGTTGCAAAAGTTCTGTCTGTCAATTGGCTAGCCGGCGTCCATTCTTGCGCATTTGCAGAGTACTCTAGAGTAAGAGCTGGATTGGCCTGACCTTGGAGCTGGATGCTCTTGACCTGATGGATACGGTCAAGCTTCATACCTAGATAGCTATGAGCAGGGAGTTTGGTTCCAGCTGGAATTTGAAGCTCGTAACTGCCTAAGCTATCCACTACCGGCGTTTCCTTCAATGATTCCACGTTGGTGTCTGTTAACTCACTATTTCCAGAACGTGTCTCAACAGAGAAGTCCTGGATACGCCACCAGAGGTCGAGAGCCTTGGTATTGCGGACTCGGATGTAACGAGCATTAATAGCTCTGGTCACTTCCTTGGTTTGTTCTCCTGATAGGCGATCTAACTCTTGCCATGCAGTCCCATCTGTAGAGTACTCAAGTACACCTGCGGCAAGCTTATCACCCGTTCCTTGGCGAAGTCGTACTTTAGTGACTGACTTGACTTCACCGAGGTCCAGTTGTGCCCAGGCATCTACTGGAGTTGTATTGCTTCCATCAGCATTTGCCATCATGGCTTCTGTATTGTCCTTGCCATCAGTGATTTGACGAGCTGAGGTATTTAGTTTGTAAACTAAGTTTGAGCTTAGACTAACTGTCGTTGCTTGTTGGCTACGAGCTTTTTCAACTGGACGGTTGACTGCAATTTCCTGAACTGCAAACCAAGTATTCTCACGGTCTGCTGTCGCAATCATGCGAACTGCCTTGGCCTTGATATTGAGATTTTCAAACTTAAGTAGGGATTCATTTCCGACATAGCTTGGCTCTTTCAAGGTTACCCAGTTGTCATTTTCATCTAGATACTGCACTTCTGCCTTACTAAAGGTATCACGTGGATTTGCCTGCGTTCCCATTGCAAAGGTCAAGGTTTGGATTGATACCGGCTTGTTGAACTTCATACCAATATAATCACCTGTCTTGATGCTATTTGGTGATTTAATAATCGCATGAGTTGCCAAGTCGCCATCCGTTACTTCTGCCAAACCACCTTCTACACCTGTTCGATTGGTGATAAATGTGCTGATGATTTGGTCTGGATGCAAGATTTTTTGAACTTCAGACGCTAGAACTTCTTTCAAGGATAGGATAAATGGACGAATATGTTGAACACCCAATTCAGCTTTTTCCATATGGTCTACATAATGGAAGGTGTGAGTTTGAGACTGTTCGTACAATTTCAAACCTTTATAGTAGCTATCCCAAAGTTTGGCTGCATCGTTTGTAGCCATGGCTTCAGTTCCTGTAAGGAAGGCATCGAGAGCATTCATTTGGTCGATTGCATTATCCAACCAATAGTGGATTTGGGCAACCATTTTTTTATCGCCTGATGCTTTATAAAGTTCAGCTGCTTCTTTAATCTTGGCAAATTCTGCACGCAAGGCTGCACGTTCTGCAGTCACATCCTGACCTGCTTTAAGCTTGGTCATAAAGTCTGTTAATTTTGGAGCCAAGTCTACCGATTCTTCTAGTTTGACGACACGATTATCCATGTTTTGGTTGATCATGTGCTTACCAAGTTCACGGAAGGCTGCCGATACCTTGCTATCTTCAAAATGACCATTTTCTACAAAGTTGAAGGCAATATCATTGATTTTCTTAGCTTCTTCTTCTGATTTCCACTGTTTCCATGAGTATTGAGCTCCTGAAAAGAGGGCAATCTTAGATGGTTCAGACTGTTGCATTGGGTTCAACATGATACCAGATAGCAAGCTAGGATCCACATTTGGATGAAGGAATTTCTCACCACCACCTAGAATCAAGTGTTGTTTAGAGTTATCTGTTACAGGCCAGTTAATCCAAAGTGAAACGGGGCGATAGGTTTTGCCACCTGCGGATAGATTGTTCTTGAGAGTTGAAAGGAAGCTTTCAGAGACTTCACCCCAAATCTTACCACCCGTCAAGGTCATGGATGTTGAACTTGGGAGATTTTCATTGAGGGATTTCAACTCATCCTCACGTCCATTACCCCAATACTGGCCAGGAACAAAGATCATTTCTTTGCGAAGACCGCTGTAGGTTCCCTGCATTTCAGTCAACCACTTGGTCATATCTTGCATCAAGCGGTTGTAGCTATTGTAGCCTCCGACTGGGCTTGGAGCATCATCTGCAAGGATACCAAATTCGCGGACACCCACTTTCATCAACTGGGTAAATTTAGCCTTGATGGTTGCCAAATCTTCTTGGTAATGCGCTTCATTGCCAAAGCGGATGCGGTTGTTCATGAATGGATGGATAGTCCAGACATAGCGGGTTTTACTTTGATTTCCGACACGAGCAAGTTCACGGATTTCAGCTAATTTTTCTTCTGGATAGAGTTCACGCCATTTCTTGTTGTGGTATGGATCATCTTTTGGTGCAAAGAAGTATTGGTTCAATTTCAAATCGCCACCATAACGCATGAGCTCTGCACGATCGGCATTAGACCATGGATTTCCATAGTAACCTTCGATGAAACCACGGTTCTTGAGCTCTGCGTAATCTTCTACTGTCACATTGCGAAGGACTGGTACTTGGCTTTCCTTGAGCATGTGTTTCAAGGTTGTCAAACCATAGAAGACTGCATCTGTGTCTTTTCCGACGATGGAAATCGAGTTATCCTTGATGCTCAAGACATAGGCGTCAATCTTGTCAAAGAGACCTGCTGAAACATTGGACAAGTTTTGCTCTGCTTGTGAACCTTGTCCATGCACTCCAAGATAGATATTGGTTGCGCCAACGATTGCCGCCTTACCAGTTGTATAAGATACTTGATTGTCCTGCAAAACACTCTTCAAGCGATTGCGAGTATAGATATCGAGTTGATCGCCCATGACCAGATTGACTTGCTTGCGAAGAGCTGTGACACCTTCTCCATAAGTCACTTTTTGTGGAGTTGGGAAGACCTTGTACTCTTTCTTGAGATAGTCTGCGCTCTTGCTGGCAGCTGCAATGCTGTCTTCGCTAGCTGGTTTACTTGCAGTAAATTGATCTGCCAATTCAACTGTTCCATCACCTGTTTGGTCTACATTTGGTTTTTCTGGTGTAGTTGGTTTTTCTGGTTGACTTGGTGCAGGCGTTTCTTGCTCTTCTTTCACAGGTTTTAATAGATGAACTTCGGCTGCACTTGCAAAACCACCAACGCCTTCCAATACTTTCAACTCAATCTTGTTGGTATGCACCGCCGCAAAGTTGACTGTTTTTTCTTGGGCGTTGTTGTCCCAGTTTCCTTCTGAAACCTTGACCATTTGGCCATCTTTTTGTGCGTAGATTTCGTAGCGCGTCACGACACCATTTCCACCACCTGGACGTGGGAGATAAGTCAAGCCATTGACTTTTTCTGCTTCTTTCAAGGTCATAGTAAGGGTGTATGGCGCAGTGTCACCAGTCCACTTAGTATGCCAGAAGGTATTTGGATCATTGTCAAAGGCCTTTTCAACAGCGCCTTCAGTCGCGTTTCCTGGAAGTTGCTGACTGCTTGCCGTTGCAGTAATCTTATCATTTGAAATCAAACGAGGATTTACAAATGGTTTGTCTGACAACTCTGCACTATGCAAGATCCCTTTGAAACCACCGATGCTTTCAAGCGGTAGTACCAAGCTATTGTGGGCAAAGCGAGGGTGGGCTGGATTTGCAATACGCTCAATCTTTTCACCATCCACATAGACTTCTGTAGATTGTGGTTTGGTTACGATAGAGATTTGATAACGTTTGTTCTTTTCAAGTTTTTTATTGAATTGGATATGGAACTGTTCAAATTGATAAGCAAGGTAGCCGTCTTTATCAGCTAGATAGATACGGTTGTCCCCACTTGTTGAGAAGGTTTGTTCCCCGTCTCCAGTGACAGTTACATCAAACTTCAAGACATGACTTGGACCAACATCACCAGCCAAGCCTTCGATACTGCTATCTTTCTCAAAAGCCAATCCCTGTTCGCTTGCCTTCACTTTCTTGCTTGCATAGTTCTTGACTGTTTCAGGATTGATGGTAAACAAGTCGCTTTGATCAATCTCTTTATCAGGATTTGACTGCGGCGCATAAGGACTGGTTGGTAGGGTGCGTTCTGCAAAGGTCGCAGCTGCACGATCGGATCCCCAGGTGCGTTCCGCAGTAGTTTGCATGCTCTTGAAGAAGCGTTTAAAGATATCATAAGAGGTCAAACCTGTCTCATGAAGGTCAATATTGTCATTCCAAACTGCGTGACCACCACCAAGGATACTTGGATGAGAAGCTGGTAGAAGTGGACCTCCACCTGTTCTAAAATCATTTGGTGTCCAGCTATTGTACTGACGTTCGTAGTTAGCATAGTCCCCGTAGGCTGCTTGACTATTGCTTCCACTTGGAACACTATAGGTCGGTACATCCGTGATGTTGATAATCTTAGCTCCCTGAGCAATGGCTTCATTTGGTCGTTGCCATCCGATACTCCAGATATCAACCTCTACTCCGTTCCAATCAACAGGAGTGTTTCCACGTTTCGCACTGAGTGAGCCCCAGATACGAGGGGTGTAACCTTTAGACTTGATATATTGGGTCAAATCATTGACATAGCGACGGTAACTTTCTCTGCTGCCATAGTATTCATCCGTTCCGATATGAACAGTGGACACGCCATGAAGCGGTGCATCTGGACCATCGAGGAGTTTGTCATAAACTGATTTGACAAAAGCTAGCGTTTCATCATATTTATTATCTAGGTCCAGCATGGCAACACGTTCAACATTGTGTTTGCCAGCATAATCACTCAAACTACCTTGATACATGAGGTCTGGGCGGACTTTGACAAAGGACAAGGCGTGACCTGGTGTGTCAATTTCTGGCACTAGATTGATATGTAAGGCCTTGGCAAGTTTAATCAGATTTTGCATTTCTTCCTTGGTATAATGCTCATCTGATGTCAATTTTTGACCATTCTTACCGACAATGTCTGTCTCCACACGGAAACCAGTCTTGGCATGTTCAAGTACATACTTGAGTTCTTCTTCTTTAGAAAGATTCTTACCTGCCAAGTGTTCCTTGAGGAAGATATAGTTATCGTTGAGGTGCAACTGCAAGTCGTTCATCTTGTAGTAAGCCATGTTGAGCATGATGTCCACAAGGGTGTCGTAAGGGATAAATTTACGACCTGTATCCAACATAAAGCCACGGTGGCTGAAACTTGGGAAATCACGAATTTCGCCATTTTGTAGGTCTGTTTCTCCCATTTGAAGAAGAGTCCGAGTGGCGTAGAAGGCTCCTGTGTTTGTGGCAGCTTCGATGGTAATCACATCATTTTGGATAGTGATGCCATACCCTTCTTTACCATAACCCTTGTTTTCAACCTTTTTAAATTCAATTCGTTTTTGAGCTTGCTTGTCACCTGTTGCTAGTTCCAATCCACGGCTGGCAAGGTCTGACTGATAGAAGGTTGCAGCCTGATCAAAGCCAGAATCACCCGTCGCAAGAACTGTATCTGAAGTGATAGCAGATTGGCCTTCTTTCCCATACCATTGTTGAACAGCTGGTGCTACTTTTGGCTTCATACCCACACCTTCGTCCTGATGTAGCCCCTTGATGACTACTTCAAACTCTTTTGTAAAGGTATGACTGTCTCTGATTTGTTGCACCATGACCTTGACGCGTTGGTCTGTCAAAGGCTTATAGATGTGATTTTGAAGGTCAATCACACCTTGCTTGTTGCTTCCGATAAGGCTAACTTTCCCTGGCAAAGTTGGTAAGACAAGAGACTGTCCGTCTTCTGCTACTGTTAGTTCGGTTACTTGGCGGATATCCGTTACCCTACTATGGTCCGGAACGTTTGAATAAGCTCGAATTTCTTGGATGCCAACGTTTCTCCAACCCATTGTGCCCGCTTGATAGTCGTTAATTTCTAACTTAAGATATTTAGCTTGAATACTTTCAGCTAGGTCAACTTTCTCATCTAAAACAGGTTCTCCAGTTTTGGTATGAGCTAGTTTCCATTGTTTTTCTCCATTAGCCCCCACATCTTCTTGGCCTGCGTAATAGAGACTCCAAGATTTGATATTTGGATCATTTTGCCCATTACGAAGACGACGATCCCAGTCTATTTCCACATGTTTGATGAGGGTAGTTTTTGGAAGAGTTAATTCAAAAGTTGGTTTTACTGCATCTCTATCTGTAGCCCAACGAGTATTGTCATCTCCGTCGATAGCCTTATCCGCAGTAAAGTTGGTACCAGTCTCATGGTTGTTTGCTTGGGCAGTAGCACCTTCGAGATGATTGATATCCTCTCTATCTTCGATTGTCTTTTCAGCTGGTTTTACTGCTGGTGTAGTAGTTTCCGCAGGTCGATTTTCTGCCTTTGGTGTTTCAACCGGTTTCGGCGTTTCAACTGGCTTGGGACTTGCAGGACTTGTCTCTGGTTTTGTCTCTTCACTTGCTGCAGGATTGGTTCCCTCATCAGTCGCTGGAGTTTCTTCATGACTTGCTTCTGTTGCAGCTTCTGCATCCGCCTTTTTAAGCGCATCGGCTAAATCATCGGGTAACTTATCCAGTGCTTCAACATGGGTGATGCTTCCCTCTGTTTCTGAAGGAGCTGCTGTTTCTGCTGCCTGAACCATATTGGCGCCAAAGATACTAGCACCAATCATCACGGAGGCTGCACCGATTGCAAATTTTCTTATACTATAGTGACAGCGTTTCTCAAAAAAATGTCTATCCATCTTTCTCCTATTCCTTTCATCCGCATACCTGAGTAAGCGGTATCATTTCTCCTTTGAAAAAGGAGAGAACCAAGAGGTCCTCTCCGGCTGTTTGTTCCTTTTTGATTCGAGTTGCTTTGAACTGCTGAAATCAAATCTCATTACTCTTCTTTACGTTTTGTCGCAAGGACCGCAGCAGATAAAGCGATGCTCACACTTGCTAAGAAGAGGGCTGCTTCTGAACCATGTTCTCCTGTAGCAGGAAGTTGCTCTTCTTTATCTTCCAGAGTTTTGGCATCAACTACTGGGCTTGGAGTGAGCGGGTACTCAGGTTTTTCAACTGTTGGAGCTGCTTGATCTCCAGCAGTAGCCAATACACCTGTGTAGGCTGGTTTCTCGTTTACCAAGGCTTGAACCGCATTGACGCCACCCTTAAACTCAGGGACTTCATTTGTAGCTGCTAGAACCGCATTGGCTCCACCCTTGTATTCTGGTAATTCGTGAACCAAGGCTTGAACTGCATTAACGCCGCCCTTGAACTCAGGAACCTCATGTACAGCTGCTTCTGCTGCATTGACGCCGCCTTTGAACTCAGGTAGGTCATGAACAGCCGCTTCTTCTCCAGCTGTTCCGTAAGGACCTGTATATTCAGGAACTTCAAGAACTGGAGGTTGCTCCTCACCCTTGCTGCTTGTAGGAGCGTCTGGTTTAGCAACCTTATCTTGTAATTGGTTGAGATAGTCTGCGAAGTAGGCCACCATTCTTTCCGTCAAGAGATGGTTATCCGTCGCATATTTCATGCTTGCCTGAACGCTAGCTACTTCCTCTTGATTGTCTTTGTCTGTTAATTTCTGCGCCTTAGCTAAAGCTGCTTCATAGCCAGACATGTCAAGTGGTGTTTCTGCTACCTGTGGACGGGTAAAGATGAGTTCCGCTGCAGATTGGTATTTATCGCCACCATCTCCGTAAGTCTTGGTACCAGTAAGGACAATTTTCTTAGCCTTGATTGTCTTGCCAAAGTCAATGTCTTTTGGCTTGTTGTTATTTGGCCAATCTGTTACGGTGAAAGTATGTTCCTTACCAGACTCATCTGTGACAACCAGTTTCACATCTCGCAAGTTTCCATTTGAATCAGAGGCACGTGGAACATAGCGAAGTCCTGTGATTTCAGTAGGTTCTTTCAAGACCATGGTTGCAGGCTTGCCTACATCTCCTCCATTCCAAGATGTATGCCATAGGCTAGAAACATTGCCATCAAAGGCATTCTCTAGACCTTCACCTGGTTGAGCTGGCGCATCCAAACTTTCAAAGTCTTCTGCTACCAAGGCTGTCTTCTTCTGAACCAAAGCATTCTTCAAGGCTTCAATCTTAGCAATCTCTGCACGCGCTTCTTCTACGCTAATGTCATCATCTGCCTGACTGAGGTTAAAGACCGCCTCTTTCAAAGCATCCATAGACTCTTTCGTATAGTTGGTCATGGCAACCGTTGGCAAGTAGTTCTTGAGAGCATTTTCTGTCAACATCTTACCTGTTAGGGTAATTTCCTCGATGTGAAGATTATCCATCATGAAGTCGTTATAACCACGGAAGTTGGCATTTCCGCCAGCATCTCCATGAGTATTGCTTGCATTTCCAGTTGAGTAGATACCTACCCAAGTATCGCCTGTTTCTGCACCTGTCACGAGGAAGGTTGCCTTCTTGGCTTTCTTAGAATCCGTCCAAGTATTTGGCAATTCATGCATTTCCAAGTTGCTTGCTTGACTACCACGACGACCTGACTGGAATTCTCCCTTACCAACTACAAAAGCATAGGTATTGTCTGATCCAGCTTCGTATTCAAAGGTTACACGGTAAGTCTTACCTGCCTCAAAGCGGAAGTTTTGTGGGATGGTTTGGTAAACCAAGTTACGACGGCTAACCAGTCCGTTAGTCTTGAGTGACCAATTTCCATCGATAACATCATCGACTTTCTTACCGTTCCAACCACGCTGTGTATATGGATCGTGTTTTTCAGACAAGTGAGTCCGGTTGTCTTCGACACCTTCGACACCACCCACTACAAATGGGAAGATTCCTTGAGCTACATTTTCAAAGTCTTGTTTGAAGGTTCCTTGACCTGTATCATGCTTGTCCCCGTACATGCTTGAATTGTTTTCGAAGGTACGAATTTCATCAAAGTAAGTTGCTTCATCACCAGCTTCACGACTCAATGTCAGAGTGACATTTGATACGTCCGATCCAGTTGTAAAGAAGGCGTACATGTTTTGGAAGTAACTTGTATCATCAACTGTAGCATTTTCACGACGATTGTTATGAGCATAAGCTTTGATATAGTTGAGAGCGAGTGACTTATTGGTGTAGGTAGTCACTTCTTTCTCGCCAGTATTCACTGTGATACTTGCCTTAGCATTACTACGGTTATCAACACCGACATAAACCGCATACTTGGTATTTGGTTTCAAGCCAGTCAGTTTCTGAGTAAGGCTGACCTTGCTCTTATTACCTTGGATACGAAGCATTTCATTTGCACCCTGTGATTTGACAATTTCTGCCTTAGATGCATCACCAGAAATGGTCCAGTGTTTCAAGGTTCCACTGTTAAATCCTTGGTCATAGATGTGCATGCCTTCGCTCCATGACATTTCAGGATTGGTTTGTTTTGAACGGTAGAGAACGTATGGTTGATTTGCTAGAAGGTCTAGGGTAATCTTACCATCTGTTACAGTTAGTTCTTGCTCTTCTGTCTTACCTTGGTCAGTTAGCTTGTAAAGGTAAACCTTGCTATTTGCCCAATCGCTTGGAAGTGTCCAAGTTGTTGCACCGGCCTGCGTATTGAAGTAGTACATTTTTTCCTTATCAGTAGGAAGTTTCTTACCATTCGCATCCCAGTTCCAAGGAGTCAAGTAAGCTGAACCATCTTGGATGACACGTCCGTTGAGCGTTACTGTACGTTCGCGGTATTGCGGGCTATTGACATCATTTGACTTACGAGTCACAACAACCTTGTTACCTGCTGCATCGACTAGCTCAACCTTCATTTCTGGAGTCCATTTATAGGTGCTACCATTATCGGTCATGGTAACTGGTGTACCATTTTCCCATTTACTTACAGTGAAGTGTTGGAAGTACTTAGTCATGACATCATGGGCAAATAAGTTGGTTACATAGCCATTGTAGTCGCTTCTTCCTTGCCAGCCTTCAAAGTCTTTCATGCTGTAGCCACCTAGAAGTGGGTAGTTGGCTGCACCACCGTAACTTCTGTAGTCCCCAACCCAAGAATCTTTTTGGTGGTTGCGGATAAAGCGGGTGATAGCACTGTTGATACCTTTATTAGTATAGCCACCATAGGTCAAGTCAGCTGCCCAGTGTTGGAAGGTAGAGTCGTATTCACCACCATGACCCCACTCGATCGCAAAGCGCCAGCCTTGTTTGTTGATCTCTTTAGCAAGAACGTGGGTAGCCCAGGCACCGTTATCACCTGATTGGCCATTGCCCCAAACGTCCACATAGATAAAGTCGAGACCATCACCAAGTTTTTTCTTCAAGTCTTCCCAGCGAGCCAAACGTCCATGCGCCAAGTCATAAGCAGCATCAATGTTGATACCTTGGTCTAGCCAGTTCCAACCATAGCTGTAGCTTCCATCTGGATTCTTACGAAGAATATTTTCATTAAAGTATTTAGACTCAGGATAGGTCTCAGATGCGTTCACGTGGATACCTAGATGAGCTCCATATTTCTTCGCTTTTTCGATCAAGGTCTTGAAGTCTTCAACACCACCAATACGTTTACCAATATCAGCATAGTTCAAGTGACCAGAGTCGTGGCCTTCACTACCATATCCTTTAAGGAGAACACCTTGCCCAAGACCATCTGTGTGGAGATTAATTTTCTTGATACCATCCAAGGTCATAAGGAATGGGTTTTGTGCTTGAGAACCAAAGTTCATCGCGATACGGTAAGCAGTGATATCCTTGACTTTTTCCCAACCTTGAGGGTTGTTCATGATGCTACGATAAGCAATGGCACCATCTTGCCAGTCGACTTTGTTGTCAGCATTGGCATCTTCGGTGATAACAACCTTGGCACTTGGCAGTTCCTTGGTGTATTCTGGGAAAACAATGCCCTTATAAGCTTTTTCCCATTGCCACTCAGAGCTGTGAATTCCGACATAGTTGGCATTTCCGACTGTTTCTTTATAAGCTGTCAAACGAGTCCAGTCATTCGAACCACCACCATAGCTATTTTGAGAATTACTCCAAACACCTGCAGCAAGCTTATCTGTAGAAACAAATCCATACATGTAACCCTTAGCCAAATCTTTCATTGGATTGGTTACATCGATATGATCATCCCCGCTGACATGGGTATTGTTTGACATGGTTGCCCCATCAAACTTAGCACCAGCTTGATCACTCGAAACAGAGACCAAAGCATTACCAAGGAAACTAATCGTAGAAAGCAATTTTCTTTCGTCATCAATCTTTTGACCTGGGGTGACTTGATTGTGGTTGACAATCTTGGTCACATCAAAGTGCAATTGATTATCCACAACTTGCAGACGAACCGTCATTTCCGCATTGATTAAGTGAGCATCATCGCGAAGCTTCATCACGTACTCTGCTGTTGTCTCATTGATTTTCTTATAAGTGACTTCCGGGGTGATTCGGTGATTATTGATAAAGACTTGGTTGAACTGTTGCACCTGTCCTGGCAAAGTATGTCCATTCAAGGTGTATTCCTTGACACGAGGGAAGGCTTGGTCAATCACTGCCTTGAGAACCTTAGACTGGATCGTATCATAAGTCACCTTGCTATCGTCAACGGCCGGACCTGTTTCTTTCTGGGCAGGAGTATCATCCGCTTTTACACCTTCTTGATTGTCTGTTTTAACGCTGACAACCGTGCGATCATTGCTATAAGTTCCTGCCTTGAGAAGGATCTTCTTCTCATTTTTAAGATTCTCATTGACCGCCCCAGGTAGGGTCACTGTGTCAAAGAGATTGACATCATTGTTGCTGGCATTGAGTTGTCCATCTGACTTGAGAGTGATAGAAAGACGATTTACAGAACCTGGTTCTGGTGCTGCCACACGGTTGCCTTTATACCATGTGCTATTACCTGGAGTTTTGTATTCCCAGAACCAGCCACCTTGGTCATATCCAACAAAAACATTGTTCTTGGTATCTTTAAATTTCAAGAAGACACCAAAGCGTGATTTGCCCTTTTCAGAATCATCTTTGAAGGTTAAATCAACTGTCGCATTTCCATTAGCATCGACAGTCAATCCTTGTTTTTCAAACAAAGCTGGTTTGCCATCATTGTCATTTTGGGCCGTTGAAGACAATTGATTGTAGCGAACACCCTTTTCTTCACGAATAGTGACGGTTCCTTGTTGCTCTTTATTCGCTACTGTTTGCCATTCAGGAGTTACTGCCTTAGGTGTTTCAGGTTTAGTAGCTGCAGGTTTATCCTCTTTTGGTTTTTCTTCAGCCGGTTTTCTTTCTCTTCCAAGTCTGCTGGTTTCACACTTGAAATTCCCTGTATGTGGTCCTGGATCCATTTTAGTTGAGCTGGTGAGAAGAGAATGCCTCCGCTCCGTTTTCCAACTACACCATTTTGGTGAACACCGACTAGTTTGCCTTCTGTATCAAAGATACCGCCGCCACTAGCACCCGGTTTTCCTCCTTGGTAACCAATCCCTTGGACACCTTCTCCGTATGGTTCCGCAAAATCAACTGTAGTATTGACAATCGGATTCAATTTTCCTTCTGGATAACCAAAGACATGGAGCTTATCTCCAATTTTCTTAACTACTGGCTTTTTAGTTACTTCAACAGGCGTATTTTCTAGAACTGTACGCAATCTCACAAGGGCCAAATCATTTTTGAAGCCTTTCAGATAGCCTTCACGATCCCAATGAATAATATCTTTCTTGCTAAACTTGACATCTGGCAATCCTGGATATGAGATGCTATAGATATCTCCATCCCCTTGGTCATTATCCACAACCTTACGGATATTGCCGTCTTGGCTATCCTTGATAAAGTTGTGAGAAACCGTCAAGACAAGGTCTTTAGCAACGACAATACCGCTACCTTCTCCTGATGGCGTCTTAATCTTAACAGTCGCGCCGTAGTTTAATTCCCCATTGGTCGTTTTAGCCACATCTTCTGGGACGAGCTTGCCAGTATCTTGGGCCAATTGATCCTTGTCAACTTCGCGCCCATTGTCTTCAGCTTTCTCCAACTTATCTTCTAATTCTTTTGGCAGATTGCTTGGCTTTTCAGACTTTTCTTTTTCTTGAGCCAACAACTCTTCTTCTGTTTGTGGGCCTTCAGTAGTTTCAGCTGAACCAGGATTCTGAGCGGCAGCTTCCTTGTCAAAATCGTGCCCCTCATCACTAGCCTTCTTATCCAAATCAGCTAGTTCACTCGGCAAATTATCTGTTGAACCAACTCTTGCTTGATCAGCTAATACTGGGCTAGCTGCGAAGAAAGTCGCTCCAATCATCACCGAAGCTACTCCAAGCGTAAACTTACGAATACTGAACTTACAGCGTTTTTCAAAAAATCGTTTATCCATGAACTCCTAAATCCTTTCATTTTCCAGTAAGCGTTTACATTTCGTTTTTAAAAAATACTCCTTTCTCTGAAAGTGCTCTGCTTAACTGTTATAAATAAAAAATAATTGTACTTTTAATATAACAAATAAAAGACCAGAAAGCAATAGGAAATAGGTAAAATTCACTAAAATTTTCTCTTTTCTGAACAGTGCTAACGCTTAGAATTTTAAGAATCGCTTTACAGCTATAAAAAAATTCTATCTCAAAGAATCTAATAAACAGTTTCATTTCAAAAACAGATTCTTATCGGATAGAAACCAGTAAAACAAGGACCGAAAATCAGATTTTTTATCATTTTTTTGCTATGATTAGATAGAATAAAAGTTAAGGAGAAGACAATGATATTAATTACAGGTGCGAATGGTCAACTCGGTACCGAACTACGTTATTTACTAGATGAACGAAATGTAGACTATGTTGCAGTTGATGTGGCCGAAATGGATATCACGAATGCTGAAATGGTTGAGAAGGTATTTGCTGAAGTCAAGCCAACTCTGGTCTATCATTGTGCAGCCTACACTGCTGTTGATGCTGCAGAAGACGAGGGGAAAGAACTGGATTTTGCCATCAACGTAACTGGAACTGAAAATGTAGCCAAGGCCTCTGAGAAATACGGAGCTACTCTGGTCTATATCTCGACAGACTACGTCTTTGATGGAAAGAAACCCGTCGGACAAGAATGGGAAGTCGATGACCTACCTGATCCGCAGACAGAATATGGGCGTACCAAGCGAATGGGGGAAGAACTTGTTGAAACCCTTACGTCACAGTATTACATCATCCGCACTGCTTGGGTCTTTGGAAATTATGGCAAAAACTTTGTCTTTACAATGCAAAATCTTGCCAAAACCCATAAAACTCTCACTGTTGTCAACGACCAACACGGCCGCCCAACTTGGACACATACCTTGGCTGAGTTTATGACCTACCTGACTGATAATCAAAAAGAGTATGGCTACTACCACTTATCAAATGACTCCACTGAAGATACCACTTGGTATGACTTCGCTGTCGAGATTCTTAAAGACAGTGATGTTGAAGTAGTTCCAGTAGACTCCAGCAAGTTTCCTGCCAAGGCTAAACGCCCCCTCAATTCAACCATGAGTTTAGCCAAAGCGAAGGCGACAGGTTTCGTCATTCCAACCTGGCAAGATGCCCTTAAAGAATTTTATAAACAAGAAGTAAGAAAATAAAAGTTTATGACATATATAAAAAGCAAGAGGCTTTAAATTCTCTTGCTTTTTAGTATCTGATTAGTTAATTACTTGTTGTGTCTTAGCATAGTTGGCTTCGACTGCTTCTTTTTCAGATTTCCACCAGTCTTGGTTGTCTGTGTACCACTTAATGGTCTCTTTGAGACCTGCTTCAAAATTAGTAAACTCTGGCTTCCACCCTAGTTCATCACGGAGCTTGCTAGCATCGATAGCATAGCGAAGGTCGTGACCCGCACGGTCTGTCACATGATCATAAGCATCAGCTGGCTGTCCCATTTCCTTGAGGATGAGTTCCAGGACTTCCTTATTGTTCTTCTCACCATCCGCACCAATCAAGTAGGTTTCCCCGATTTGACCTTTGGTTAGAATCGTCCAAACACCTGATGAATGGTCATTGGTGTGAATCCAGTCACGGACATTCTTACCTTCACCATAGAGTTTTGGCTTGATACCACTCAAGATATTGGTGATCTGGCGCGGAATAAACTTCTCGATATGTTGGTAAGGACCATAGTTGTTTGAACAGTTGGAAATAGTCGCTTTAACACCAAATGAGCGCACCCAAGCTTTGACAATCAGATCTGAAGCTGCCTTGGTTGATGAGTAAGGCGAGCTGGGATTGTACTTGGTTTCAGCCGTAAATTTCTCACCTGGACCTTCTCCATGACCTGGCAGATCTTCACGCAAAGGCAGGTCCCCATAGACTTCGTCAGTCGACACATGGTGGAAACGAAGGTCGTATTTACGTGCTGCTTCCAAAAGAGTGTAGGTCCCGATGAAGTTGGTATGGATAAAGGGACTCGGATCATTGAGCGAGTTGTCATTGTGACTTTCTGCCGCATAATGAACGATAGCATCCGCTTCAGCTGCCAGCTTGTCTACCAAGACTGCATCAGCAATATCTCCAACAACCAACTCAACACGATCACCTATAATTTCTTCAATATTGGCACGATTACCCGCATAAGTCAGCTTGTCCAGTACTGTCACATGGACATCTGGGAAGTTGTTATAGACATAATGAACAAAGTTAGAACCGATAAAACCAGCCCCACCTGTCACGATGATATTTTTGTATTCAGTCATTGATTTTTCCTTTCTCATCTTGGCCTTCTAACAACTTTTTATAAAAGAAATCGTAACTATATGCACTTAAAGAAATCCACACCATAGAAAGTAGAGCACTACCCGTAAAATAAAATATAAAATTAATTCCCGAACGGAAAATAAATTCTAAAATCCAGAAAACGATACGAAATATATCATATGTTTCAGGGAAAGAAGCCAAATCTGACAAATTTGGCATAAATTTGAAATCTCTTAGAAACCAAGTTATGCCAATAATTACTACGATTAATAAGATTGGGGCTCCTAAAAATAAGAACCTTAGATTTCTTGTATGCTTTCGAAATCTTTCTTTCCACTCATCAAAAACTTCTTGATTAGAGAACAAACTAACAAACATGATGAGAAAGCCGGTTACTGATATTGATAAACAATCTAAATATTGAAATTCACTACTATTGTTTATCGCACCTTTTATAACAGAAACAATTGATAGCAAAGTTATAGACAAACCAAAATTTACTTTAGCTTTAATAGCTTCACGGCTTTCTGAATATTCTGACAATCTCATAATTTTTACAAATCTCCTTTTCTTAAAGGTATGACATCCTTGAGCAGTGGATGATGTTTATCTGCTTCCGAAACTTCTGCTTCTGCTAGGTTTTCCCACTGGATTCCCAAAGCTGGGTCTGCATAGTTGACAAAAGCATATTTAGGCTTGAGTTCAAGTGCCCAATAGTCATTGACCAGATAGCTATAAGAAACTGTATCCGATAGGACTTGGAAACCATTGGCTACGCCACGAGGGACAAAGATTCCCTTACTTGCATCAATCTCGGTCTGATAAACATTTCCAAAAGTCTCACCTTCACGTAGGTCAACCCAAGAACCCAGAACCTTGCCACCATCTGCTACTGAGATGTACTTGTCCCAAGGTTCAGCATGGAGGCCCCGGAGAACATTTTTGCGAGAAAAGCTGATGTTGTTTTGCAGTTTTCCTTCTGCAAAGAAGCTTTCAGGAAAACCAAGCGGTAGCATCTTTTCTTTCTGAAAATTTTCCTTAAACCAGCCACGATTGTCACCATGAACCGGAATGTCGAACTCTAACAAACCTGGAATGGCATCAATCTTGCGCACTGCAAGTGTTTTGCCGAAAAAATTATCTGTCATCTAAATTTCTCCAATCAAACGGAGCAAGTATTGCCCGTATTCGTTCTTCTTGAGAGGTTGCGCCAACTTCAGCACATCTTCGCGGCTGATATAACCCATTCGGTAGGCAATTTCTTCTAGATTGGCAACCTGAACATTTTGCATCCTTTGAACCGTTTCGATATATTGGGATGCTTCTAACAGACTCTCATGTGTCCCTGTATCCAGCCAGGCAAAACCACGTCCCATAACTTCAACTGACAAATCCCCACGCTTCAAATAAGCATTGTTAACATCTGTGATTTCCAACTCGCCACGAGCACTCGGTTTGATCTGTTTGGCAATCTCCACAACGTCATTGTCATAGAAATAAAGACCTGTCACTGCATAGTTAGAGCGAGGATTCTCTGGTTTTTCTTCAATGGAAATGGCATTCATGTCTGTATCAAACTCGACCACACCAAAACGCTCTGGATCCTTCACTTGGTAGCCAAAAACAGTCGCACCCTTCTCTTTCTTGGCTGCCTTTTGAAGCATTTTGCTCAAACCAGGTCCATGATAGATATTATCCCCCAAGATCAATGCAACACTATCGTCACCGATAAATTCTTCACCGATAAGAAAAGCCTGAGCAAGTCCGTCGGGACTAGGCTGTTCCGCATAGGAAAGCTTGATCCCAAATTCGGAACCATCCAAGAGCAGGTCCTTAAAACGGGGTAAATCCTGTGGTGTTGAGATGATCAAAATGTCCTTAATCCCAGCCAACATCAAGGTTGACAAAGGATAGTAAATCATGGGTTTATCATAAACTGGCATCAGCTGTTTTGATGCAGTTCGAGTAAGTGGGTACAAGCGCGTTCCCGAACCACCCGCAAGAATAATACCTTTCATAATGAAGTAACCTTTCTAACGAACTGATTAATGAGTAGCTTCAAATTCTTACTTCAATTTAGAAATAGCCGATTTCAGATAATCACCATTTCGAAGCGCTACTCCTACTTGTCTAGCATTAGCTGACAGTTTCATGTAATCTCGATCTGTCAAATCGTCTAGTGACTTTTGGAGGTCATGTAAAGAATCAACTGCTATTCCACACTGTTTGTCCAGTACAAAGTGGGCCAGAGCCGATTCCTTCCACACTACTAGTGGGAAACCTGATGCCAAATAAAGAGAAGCCTTGTGCGAGTTGTTAAAGCGTAGGTAGTTTCCGTAAGAACCTTGACAGGTTTCTGAGCTGTCTCCGTCCCAGACCAAACCAAAACTACCTTCAAGAGCAGCTGGGAGGTCATCTGGCATAAAGGAACCAAAGTAGCTAGTGTTTTTCAATGCACGACTTTCATCATAGCCCACTCCGTACAAGTTATAGGCTGGCTGTTCTGGCAAGTTATAAAGATAACCTGACTTTGCAGGGTTCAAATTTCCAGCAACGATAATAGGCTGATCTTTTTGGAGATTTGGTTTTTCAGCAAAGTTTGGAATCAGATAGTCAAAAATCTCCAAGCTAACCATTTTATCTGCTGGCACTCCTTGACCTACCAGAACTTTCTTCATGATATCGTTATGAACGATAATGCCATCCACTGACATCAAAGCTTTCTTTTCCTGGAAGTAATTTCTCACTTTATGACGGAATTTTACTTCTGAACCTGCTGCATGACGCAAGGTTTCAATATCATGGATCAACAGATAGAATTTTGCTCCTCTTTTTTGCGCCTGCTTGATGAGTTGTGAGATGAAAAATGTATGGTGGATAATAGGGAACTGAATCACCAATTCATCTCCAGCTCCCAACTGATCAAACACAGACTTGGTCGCACGATATTTGTGTTGTTGAGCTTTAAAGAAATTCATCTTATACCAATTCTCAACCTTGAGCTCCAAGCCCTCATAACCCTCTGAGATTAGAATAGCTTCCACGTCATTCCGTGCCTTACTCCCTGCATTCTTTTCGTGTGCATTATGCAGAAATGAATCCTTCAGATAATATTTCACCTTTTCTCCCCTTTATCTGTGAAGTTTCTAGATACTCTCTAGTTCTTCCTCTACCACATCCAATGCACGTTCAACAGTCACATGCATATCATAATATTTATAATCTGCCAAGCGACCACAGAAGATCACGCGTCCATTTTTCTCAGCTTCTGCTAGATACTGCTCATAAATAGCATTGTTTTTGGCATCATTGATTGGATAATAAGGTTCATCTCCTCTTTTCCAATCTGCTGGATATTCACGAGTAATAACGGTCTTGGCCTGAGTCCCAAACTCAAAATGTTTGTGCTCGATGATACGCGTATAAGGTATATCACGTTCAGTATAGTTGACTACAGCATTTCCTTGATAATTTTCTTGGTCCAGAATCTCATGCTCAAAACGGAGACTGCGATACTCTAGTTCACCAAACTTATAGTCAAAGAACTGGTCAATCATCCCTGTGAAGACAAGCTTAGTTGCTGAAGCCTCCAAGCTCTTACGATCAGCAAAGAAATCTGTATTAAGCTCTACTTCGATTCCTTCCAACAACTTTTCGATGATGACATTGTAACCACCAATTGGAATCCCTTGGTAACGGTCGTTGAAATAATTATTGTCATAAGTCAATCGAACTGGTAAACGCTTGATGATAAAGGGTGGTAGTTCAGTAGCAGAACGCCCCCATTGCTTTTCGGTGTAACCCTTGATTAGCTTTTCATAGACATCCGTACCAATCAACTTAATGGCTTGTTCCTCTAAGTTTTTAGGCTCAACATCTTGCATGTGTGTCGTCTGCTCAGCAATTTTGTCCTTGACTTCTTGGGGTGTCTTTGTCCCCCACAAAGCATAGAAAGTATTCATGTTAAAAGGCAGATTGTAAAGATGTCCTTGATAGTTGGCAATGGGAGAATTGATGTAATTGTTAAACTCCGCAAACTGATTGACATAATCCCAGACCTTTTTATTGGATGTATGGAAGATATGAGCCCCATACTTGTGGACATTGATTCCTTCAACAGATTGGCAATAGATATTCCCACCGATGTGGTCACGTTTGTCAATCACCTTCACCTTCTTGCCACGTTTGTTGGCTTCGTGGGCAAAGATTGCACCTGACAAGCCAGCACCGACAATCAAATAATCGTACATAAAATCTCCTTATTTCTTTAAAACACTTTTTAGTTCTTGAAAATCCAAGACACGTAAGACCAAAACCAAGCCACCGTAGACTAGGAAGCCAAGCAGAGAATAGATCAAGACATTCACAACAGACGAGAAGTGCATGAAAGCTTGTACAGAATACAAAGCGCCGTACATCAGTAGTGCTGCTAGAAGTATTTTTAGCATGGATGGTAGAATCTTGACCTCTTTTAGATACGAACGTGTAAAGTAGAGTTGGATCAGCCAGACCAAACCTTCAGTCGCAACAGATACAATTGAAGCTCCAATATAGCCCAGAGGCGGGATCAAGAGGAGATTCAAGCCCACACTAAAAACAGCTGGAATAGTTGTTGATAGCATAAATTCACGATTCTTATTGTGAGGAATCAAGATTTGAATTCCCATTATGTTAGTCCAGCCAATAAAGAACATTCTAAAGACCATGATGGCAATCGCATAGCGAGCATCTTGGAAGTCTTGCCCCAGGAAAAAATTGACAAAATCTTTGTTAACAATTAAAATCCCCGCAATCATCGGGAAGATAACCAAGTTATACACTAAGAAAGACATTTCATGTAACTTGTTAACCGCCTTTTGATTACCTGATGAGAGGAGATTGGAGACCCGAGGCAACATAACACTACCAAGCGACGTTACCAAAGTCAACAAAATATTCAATAATTTCAAGGCTTGATCATAGATCCCGACATCCTTGGTCGAAGACAAGGCACCCAACATGGTGCGATCTAGCGTGATGTAGAGTGAAATGGCAATCTGTGGCAGAAACAAGAGAATGACTGGTTTGATATGCTCTTTGGCATAGGCTATATCCAAATGCGGCTTGCGAATGTGCTCCCGAGCAGGAAGCCACATACTCAACTGACCTAGTAGATCATAGGCAACCAAGAGGATGATATACAAGTACAAGTCGGATGGTTTCTTAACAAATAGGAATATCGAAACAACACCTAGAAGTTTGACCATTGTGTTACGAGCTGTGATTTTTTTGAAATCTTCTAACCCTTGAAAAAGCCAAGAAATATCAAAACCACGAGACAGCAAACTAAAGCCAAGTATATAGGCAATTGGATTGTTCATCGACGGCATAAGTAAGCAGACAATGATATAAAGCGTAACTGCTAAACAGGTTGAAAGGACTTGTAAACTGTAAATACCCCAGAAGGTCTTTTCGACTTCCTTACGATGGCCGGAAATTTCCTTTGTCCCATAATTGGCTACTCCCAGCGTCGCCAGTAGGATAAAATAAGTCACGATAGAATTATAGTATCCGTATGACCCCAAATCATCCGAGGAGAAAACCCGAGTAATATAGGGTGTAGTAATGACTGGTAAAACGATTACTAACAGCTGATAAGAAAGATTATATAAATAATTTTTTAATACTTTCACAAGGAGTTCCTCGTTGTAGATTTCTTCGATTCAAATTCAATAACTGGCAAGGTTGCAAATAGAGTAAACATAAAAATATTATAAGACGGGCGAACCCAGAAGGCCTCAAACATACAGTTGACTGCTATTAAGGATAAGGCCGTCAATAGCAAATAATTCTTTTTGCGATAAAGAGACCAAGACCTAACTATGTATAACACGACCAATAAGAGAACTGGAATCATCCCATAGGTAAAGAGCATCTGAACGTAGGAAGAGTCTACATAGTCGTAGCTCAAAACGGATTCTGTACGCCCCCCATAACCGATAAATGATATGCCCCGAATCCCAAACCACTGCACTGCATATTTTTTTAGTGCCTCATGTCCTAGGTGTAATCTCATACTAAAAAAATTGTTTAGAGCCACATACATTGGATGAGACCAGGTAAATTTAGAAGAGAGATAAATCATTACTGAAGACGCTATACCAGCCGATAAAGGAAGTAAAGCAAAAAGCCGTCGCTGTTTATCATTTCGGAAATAAAAGTACAGAAAAATGAGCGCCATTACAGTAATAGAAGCGGCATTAAGCCTCGCATCGCAATATCGAATAATGAAATAAGCCAGACCAAATCCTAAGGCAGTCCGTAAAATAATGAATTTCTTTCTAAAGATATACGATATAGCTGTATATAGATAAAAACAGTGAGAAGCAAAATCAGTTGGATAAATAAAGCCAAATGAATTTCGAACAACGACTCCCGCAGATCGTGATTGGACAAATTGCAAGTTTGGAATAGCACCAATCACGGCCAAGAGCACTATCAATACAATAAAAAACAAGGCTACAACAGAGTATATTTTAAGTACACTTTCCATCTCAGCCTTGTAAAGAAAGACAAGCAGAAACATATACATCAATGCATTAAGGTTCCCAGTCTTATAGTAAACCATGCCCCCAGCAAAAAGAAGAATTGGTGCAAAGATGAGATAGCTTATAGAGTAGTGATGAATATAAGCAAATCGCATAGCAAGTAAAAGGACCGCAAAAAAAGGAACTAGATTAGGAATATTAGGTAAAACAGGAGCTAACATAGACGTATTGATCATATCTATGGAGACAACCACTATTAAAACTGCTGCAATTAGCAATTTATCACGTTCTAACTTTAACATTTTCTTTTTCCTTTTCTTCTTTCGTCCCTAACTCTTACTTAGGATTTTTTTAACTTTTTAAATTGATAATAGAGCCGCGGATACTTAGTAATTAAAACATAGAGGATCCTACGTTTCTTGCTAACTCTAGCATTCTTCAAGACAAGAGGCAAATAAGGCCTGGTTTCCTCCTGAAGTCTCTTGAATTCTACTGAATCCCCATCCTTAATCATCGTAAAGATAAGAAGACTTCCTGTAAAGAAGCGTGAAATGATAGCTTCTTGGAGTTCTGAACTCTCAGGATAGGTTGCATTCACAACCTCTTTTAAATGATCAATTGCTTCGTAAAACTCGTATTGTTTTGGAGTGAAAGCCGAGGCAGTAATGCTACCAGGTCTATGGTAATAATGGTAAATCGGAAGATGGTACAAGGCCACGGATTGGGCTTGGTTGAGATGCTCACTGATAACATAGAGGTCTTCGTAGATGCGCCCCTTGGGGAAGGGAGCTTTCTCAAGAAGTTCTTTCCGATAGAGTTTCCCACAAGCAGAGACCGTCACAAGGTCTCCATAAAGCATCTCAGTCAGAGCCTTTGCCTTGTCATAGACCTTAACTTGGTCTAAATCAAGCTGATCCAAGTGAAAATTTTGAAAACGATGATAGTGAGCTGTTGGCTCTACTTTGCCACTCACCATATCTGCTTGGGTACGACTTTGTAGCTCTGCTAGCAGTTCCAAGGCGCAGGGTTCCAGATAGTCGTCTGGATCTAGGAAAGTAATCCAGTCACCCTTGGCTTTTAAGACCCCATAGTTCCGAGCATCAGACAAGCCACCGTTGACCTTATGGTAGCTAGTCACCCAATCATATTGCTGGGCATACTGGTCACACAAGTGTCCTGAGCCATCACTCGAGCCGTCATCAATCAAGAGGACTTCCATATCCTTGTAAGTCTGATGTTCCAAACTCTCCATGGCATAATGAAGGTAGTTCTCCACATTGTAAACAGGCACAATTACCGAAATCATATTTTCTTTTCTTTCTCTTACTTAGTTTTACAGTTTAAATCTCAAATGAGCTTCTATCTGGAAGCAGTTGATCCATAGCCTTGATAAAGTCTGTCATCACCTGCTCCTCGTCTTGAATGTTAAATCCATCATTGATACACATAATTTGGTATTTGCCAGAATTTAGTATCTTCCAAAAATCTGGTCCGGCATTATCCAAAGAAAAGAGTCCCCCCAACTTAGGATTTCCGACAGCGTATTGACCACTGGCAATCTGCCAATACTTAAAGAGCCAAACATTGGTATCAGAAGGATTTCTAAAGCGACTAGCCGAGGTTCTTTCCAAGACAGCTTTTTCCTTTTCCCATACCAAGTTCATCGTTGATCTTAGTAGAGGATAGGGCAGATGACTCTCCCAGAAACCACAGATAAACTGACTATTTCTGTATAGTAGCGACTTAACGATACTTTTTAATCCCTGCTTTGGATCAAAGAATTGGCCATTCTTCAAAATTTCATTTCGACTGAAATAGCTAGTGACAATCTCCATGTCATTTATCTGAAAATTCCCCGTTCCATATCGCTCAGGAATAATCGGTGAAAGAGCCGTATTATATTTGGGTAAACCATCCTCTGAGAAAAAATCTGTCGGCTCGACTGGAGCTGTCAAATACATATCGTCATTAAAAAAAACAAAATGCTCAGAGAGTCCGGGGATCCGATGGATATTACTTTCGATAGGATTGGCAGAAAAAACTGGCAGGTAGTCATTGCAGATAATCTCTGTATGATCTACCAATACCAATTTATCACTGTTTAACTCTAACCAGCTTGGCTTTTGCTGGTCGGTCACGAGGTAGACCTTATTAACCCAAGGAGCAAATTTTTCAACTCCTCTAAACCAATATTTAAAGGTCCCCCATTCTCGGTAAGCCTTGACTGAATTCATACTCTGTTTAGAAGTATTAACCGATCCATCATAGCTTGATTTTTTTTCTTGCCACACAGGATCATTCCCATCAACCCAAGTAACAACAAAATCTATTTTATTCATAACTAATCTTTTCTATCTGTTTTATACAACTCCGAAAAGTTCTTGATGTAACTCTCCAAAGAAAACAGCTCTTTTTGTCTCTGATATCCTACTCGCCCAAATTTTTCTCTTTTTTCAGAACTATCTAGTAAGAGAGAAATGGCATTAGAAAGTTCTTGAGGACGATTTGGTTTGACTAAGCAACCACTTTTGTCATCTACTACCATTTCAGCTATTCCCCCATTGTTATAACCAACAACTGGTTTTGAACAAGCCATGGCTTCTAGGACCACTGTAGGTAGGGAATCAGGTTTTATACTTGGTAAGACAAAGATATCAAACATATTATAAAGTTCAGAAGTCTTATCGTAGTAATCAATACGATGAATTTGTGACACAACAGATGAAGAAGCTATTCTCTTATCTAGTTCTTCTAAGCGCCATTCTTCACCAGGAAAAACACCTCCAGCTAGGAAAGCCACCGCTTGCTCATTCTTTTCCAAAAGTGGCTCGACTGCTTCTATGAAATCATTTTGTCCTTTGATAGCATTGACCCGACCAATCATGCCAATCACAAGTGCATCTTGCGCAATGTCAAATTTTTCACGAATAGAAGACGCATCCATTGGATAATAGACAGTATTATCGACACCGTTATAAATCACTTCCACTTGGCTATCTTTGATAAAAGGAGACTGCTTGATATGATTAGCGACCGCTTGGGACACCGTCACAATCTTGTCTGCATATCGTCCCATGAGCATATTGATAAAGTCAGAAATAGCTTTGGGTTTGACGATAATCTCATGAACATGCCAAATCAAAGGCAGCTTGAGCTTGCGTTTCAAATAGATGCCCTCCAAAACAGCCGCTGTATTATTGTGAACCATATCTATACTGTGTTGTCGAGCATAGAGGGCGATTTGCTTAGCATAGAAATTATAAGAGCGAATATAGTCGGCAATGCCTTTAGGATTAAAGTATTTTCTACGTAAAATCGGATAATCCAACACACTGACCTGAGCCCCAACTTGACGCAAGGCCTCGACTAAAACACCATCATTTGGCAGGATGACATGAGCTTCAAATTCTTTGGAATCCAATCCTTTGATCAATTCCAATAAGACCTTATCTGCTCCATACATTTCTGCACCAGCATGCAAGTATAAAATCCGTTTCATTCCCTATCCTTTAAACACTTCTTCATAATCTGACACAATCTTTTCCCATGTGAAAGCTGAGAGGATTCTTTGGCTTGACTTGAAATCCAAGTCAGTTATTGCTGCCTGATCAAATCCTTCTACTTCCTCAATGACACGTGCCAACTCATCTTTTTTCCAATAAATGGCCCCATCTTCACCAACTTCACGGTTAAAGCCAACATCTAGCAACAAATTTAGTTTTGTGGATGCTAGGGCTTCCAGTAAAGAAGGGTTGGTTCCTCCAACCTCATGCCCATGGAAATAGGCAAAGGCGTTTTCACGAATGTACTTGAGTAACTCTTGGTCATAGACAGTACCGACAAATTTGACCCTAGGATCTTTGTCAAAACCAGTATCCCGTAACAACTGGTCGTAAAATTTATTCTGCTCCACATTTGTGATGAGAACAAAGTCCTTTTTGGACTTGGACTTGATAAATTCACGAATCATGGCTTCGTAGTTATTTTCAGGAACAAATCGTCCCACTACTAGATAATAGCCATTTTCGCTAACTCCTTTTTCCTGATACCAGTTTCGAACCTTGGTATCTTCTGCCTTCAGGCTTGAAGGAGCAGTGTCTGTCCCATAGGCAATATAGGTGGTCTTTGGTTGATACTGTTTATAGTCCTCTCGAATATATTGTTCGATATTTTTGCTATCACATACCAATAAATCAGCATGCTTGACCATGAGTTGCTCTGAGAATTTCCAGTACTTACGAACTGGTAAGCTCCATTTTGCTCGTAGCCATTCATGACCATCTGGATTTACCAGCAACCGGCCACCGATCACACGAATCTTTTTCTTAAGTCCAGAAATAAAAGGACCGATGCGACAAGCTAGAATATAAAAAATGGGAGCCTCGTCCTTGTTTTCCTTAGCCAATTCAATAGCCTTGTTGACCGCTGCAATATCGTAAGCGATAGCACGAGCCGGGCCAATATTAGGAACATCAATGTTGAAACAAATGGCCCCATTATGCTCAAACTGGTCATCCGTGATGCCAGATTTAGCTGAATTTTCACGCATACAAGCAACATAGTATTGTATGTTGCTGTCTTTTTGATATTCGGTTAATTTTTCAACAAAGGTTTCAAATCCTCCATACTTGGCAGGAATCCCCTTTGAACCAATGATATAAACTGACTGTTTCATTTCTCTCCTAACAAGACTGAGGGGCAGAAATTACTTCGCCCCATATCTCATAAATACAACCTTAACGGTCTTCAATAAAATTTCAATATCTTTCCAAATAGTCCAATCATCAATATAGGCTACATCTAATTTGACAACTTCATCGAAATCCTTGATCTCGCTTCGTCCACTGACTTGCCACAAGCCTGTTATCCCAGGTTTAAAACTCAATCGACGTTTTTGTTCAGGTGTATACTTTTCATACTCATCCACTGTTGGGGGACGGGTCCCGACCAGACTCATATCTCCGATTAAAACATTCCAAAACTGAGGCAACTCATCTATGCTGGTCTTACGAATAAAGCGACCAATTGGTGTGATACGAGGATCATCATCAACCTTAAACATACCACCTTGCATGGTATTTTGAGCCAAAAGTTCTTGTTTGCGTTTCTCAGCATTCACGCACATAGATCTAAATTTATAGAAAGTGAAATGTCGGCCATTTTTTCCAATACGAGTTTGAGAAAAAATCGCTGGTCCACCATCTTTTCTAATCATTGGAACCAAAACAATACTCACCAAACCGCAGATAATCAGTCCGACAATTGAACCACAAATATCAATGATCCGTTTAGCGACCACATGACTAGGTTTATAAAATTTTGTTGAAAAAGATACAACATTCAAACCTGCCATTTCACGAATTTTTTTATCACTACCTAGATTATCGTTAAAAGCATTGAGATTGACTGTCACATCTATTCCCATGGTTTCAAAGAGAGAAATATAATCTTCAATGTTATACTCTTCACTAGGTAGATTGATAAAGACCTCATCGACAACTTCATGAGTTGTATAGTCTAAAATATTTTCAGCAGGAATGACTTTTAAATGTTCATGACGGAAGTTTGGCTGATCTAAAACACTAACCGCTTCTAACTCCCATAAAATTTCACTTGCTTCTATCAGTCTATCCATTACTTTCTCAACTCTAGAAGTCGCCGTTATCAAAAAGACTTTCTTTCTTCCTTTTAAGTTTGGGAATAGTCGTTTCCAATAACGCTTAATACATAGATTCATCAGATAAAGCAAAATGGAATGTATTATCAAAAAATACACCATCCCTCGTCTTGAAATGCTAAAACGATCTTCTAAGAAAAAATTCGAGATGCTAATCGCTAAAGCAAAGAAAATAATATATTTTGCTGTTCTGATAAACTCTGCCAAGTACCCTCTTTTGAAAAAATCTTGTCCGTAATCACTAATATGAAAGACAAGATAATGGAGAATGTATAGAATTACCATTGAGGTGTATACAATCTCTGTTTCTTTAACAAAACTGAGTAAATAAGCTAAAATAATGACAAGAAAACTCTGGAATACTGCCAAAGAAATCTTCAATCCCTTTTCTTCCATAATATCTTCCCTAGGCTATTTATTATTTTTTGCCATAATTCCCATAGTTTCCATATGCTCCATAGGAGCCATATTTTTCGACTGAAGTATTAAATTTATTTAGAACTACTCCTAGAAATGGTTTACTTGTTTGTTCGAGTTGTTCTTTAGCTTTTTGGACATCGCGACGATTTGTTTCACCAGCCGCAGTCACCAAAACAGAAGCATCACATTTCTGTGTAATGATTGCAGCATCAATAACAACTCCTATCGGTGCGGTATCAACAATGATATAATCAAAGTATTTATGCAGAGTATCAATCATAGTTGCAAAATTTTCACTTTGTAGCAAAGCTGTAGGGTTTGGGGATACAGAACCTGCCTGGATAACAAATAAATTTTCAACATTTGTTTCGCATAAACCTTGTGATAAGTCTGTTGTCCCTGATAAATATTCTGTTAACCCTGTAATCTTTTCACGTGATTTAAAAACACCCGACATGACAGAATTACGGATATCCGCATCGATTAACAGTGTCTTATATCCCGCACGCGCGAAAGCCCAAGCAATATTAGTAGAAGTTGTTGATTTTCCTTCCCCAGACTTTACAGATGTAATTGCAATTACTTTTAAATTATTCCCACTCAGTTGAATATTGGTGCGAAGCGCATTGTAGTACTCTTCAGCTTTTCTTGCCTGATCCAATTTTTTGTGTGCAATTTCTAACGTTGGCATTTCTCTCTCCTATCTCAATTTATCCAAGTTTGGAACAACTCCCAAGAGTGCAATTTGCATAACATCCTCAACATCTTCTGGGCGTTTCACTCGTGTATCCAAGAGTTCGACAAGGAGAACAGTGACAACCATCGCAACTGCTCCCACAAGGAATCCAACCATTGTATTACGACGAATATTTGGAGACGATGGCGATGTTGCAGGACGTGCTTCTTCAAGTGTAGTCACATCTGAAACGCGCGTTACACTGATGATTTTTTGAGCAGCAACCTCTCTCAAAGAGTTGGCAATCCGACTTGCTTCTTCTGGTACGCGATCAGTAACAGAGATAGAGACAATACGCGTATCAACAGGAACTGTTACTTTAATTTTACTAGCAAGACCTTTTGGAGGGAGTTCTAGTTTCAAATCAGTCGCAACCTTCTCTAAAACGTCTTGCGAGAGAATGATTTCTCGATAGTCTTTTACCAAGTAAGATCCTGCTTGCAAGTCTTGGTTAGTCAAGCCAGGCTTATCTCCCTGATTGCGATTGACCACATAAATTCGGGTCGTACTCGTAAACTCCGGCTTCACAATAAAACTACTGTAGGCAAATGCTACTGTCCCTGTCACGAATGCTACCAAAGCAATTAAAAATTTTCGTTTCCAAAGGATTTTAAGTAAGTGAAATACATCGATTTCCATCATATTTTGTTCTTTCATTTTTTCTCCTAAATCAATTGATCCATTATTATTTTTCGGGGATTATCCTTAAAAAGTTCCTTAGCCTTATCTTCGCTGTATTTTTTGGCAATGATATCATAGGCTTCCTCCATATGAGGAGGTCTGTGATCCAAGTTGTGCATATCACTTGCTATCACATGAACCAGATCTCGTTCCAAGAAATACTGGGCTCTCTTTTTCATAAATTTATAGGTTTCTCCGAAGAGTTTTGGTTTCAAAACATGAGAACTATTAACCTGAGTATAACATCCCATGTCAATTAGTTCTCGCACGCGCTTTTCATTGTTTTCTAAAGCATCGTAACGTTCAATGTGGGCAATGACGGGTGTAATGCCTAGCATTAGAATATCACTCAATCCCTTATGCATATCTCGATAAGCTGTATTCATACTAAACTCAATCAAAGCATAGCGACTATCGTTAAGGGTTGGGATTAATTTCTTTTCTAACTTCTCAACAACATCTGGCGTATAGTAGATTTCTGCCCCATAGGCAATGATTAGGTCATCAGCAACTTCCTTAGCCATTTCTCGTACCTTCAGAAAGTTGGTTGCGATTTTTTCTTCAGGAGTTTCGAACATCCCTTTTCGTCTATGCGATGTTGAAACGATTGTCCGCACTCCTTGACTATAGGCCTCTCTAAGAAGTTTTTTACTCTCCTCTATCGACTTTGGACCATCGTCCACATCAAAA
Organism: Streptococcus oralis; assembly: GCF_002386345.1. NCBI lineage: Bacteria > Bacillati > Bacillota > Bacilli > Lactobacillales > Streptococcaceae > Streptococcus > Streptococcus oralis. The sequence continues at coordinate 1,568,486 of NZ_CP023507.1, forward strand.
ACGATGTGCGAATGGATATCTATCATGCTACTTGCCCTCCATCACATCATTGATAGCAGCTTTGGCAGCGGCCAAGCTACTTTCATCAATTTCCATCATGTAGAGGTTACTATCTGGCATAGCGTATGAAGGAAGATCCGTGCGTCCAGTTCCCTTCAAGTCTTGAGAGTTGACTTTGTAATTCCCGCCACTCTCCAATTGAGTATTAACCAGATCCATCATGGTTTCCAAAGGCATATTGGTCTGAAGAGAATCTTGCAATCCTTGGATGATGTTATCGTAGTTTTTTAAAGCCTCAGTTGACGTCAACTTCTGAATAATAGCTACAATAACCTTTTGTTGGTTCCGACCACGATCTCGATCTCCATCTGCTAGAGAGTAGCGCTCACGGACAAAACCAAGAGCCTGCTCAGAGTCTAAATGAACATTCCCAACAGGGAAATGGTACTTGCCATGCAAAGAAGTGAAATCCTGATCATTATAGACATCAACACCACCTAAAAGGTCAATCAATTTCAAGAAAGAAGTGAAGTTCAAGCGAACATAGTAGTTAATATCCACCCCATAGAGATTTTCCAAAGTATGAATCGACGAGTCCACTCCATAGATTCCAGCGTGGGTCAATTTATCCTTTTGATTATTTCCCCCATCCGCGATCGGAACATAGGAATCTCGAGGCGTTGTAGTCAGAAGGATTTTCTTGGTATCTCGGTTCACAGTCATCAAAATGTTTACATCTGAACGCGAAACGGAACTAATCGGACCATAGGTATCAATACCACTCACATAAATATTGAAAGCTTTATTCTTTGATACCTTTGGTGCCGCTACATCCTTAGTTAATTGTTTTGTATAGATTTTTTTGATTTTTGAAGCATAATCTGGATACTCTGCTTCAATGATATTTTCAAAAACACTATTTAAGACAATTGCTTTCGTTTCGCCAGAAAGCAGACTCTTATAAGCTGCTAGATAAGAAGTACTCTGTTCAACTGTCAAGTCTTTACTCTGTGTCGTCTTAATATCCGCCACCAACTTTTGGATATTATCATTATCTGTTTCAGTCGGACCTGTTACACTATCCAACTGGGTCACATTATTGATTTCACTATCTTTCAAAACGACCACACTCATCGAATACTCTGAGTAGTTTGAGGTCGCATTGATATGATTGGTAAAACCGACAAACTGTTGCAAAGCATAGAGAGAAACGGAGCTAACTACGATAGCAAGTGTCAAAAAGAAAACCGTAAACTTCTCGGCTTTTTTATACACTATCAGAAGGATTGCAATTACAATAGAAATTAGAATTAAAATCGTAGCCAGAATATTGAGATATCTAAAGGCCAGGATATTATGTTTAAAAATCAAGAACAACAAAAAACCACTCAATAAAAAATAAATGGATAATAAGAATATATTAATATTTCGCTTCGCATTCCCTAAACGAGCTCTCTTTGAGCGTCTACTCATAATAATCTCCTAAACCTTCATAATTAAAACCATTATATCATAAACCAACAATAAATGCCATTTATTCATTATAGTTAAGCGTTTTTATTTATACCTTTTTTCCAAAAAAAATTTAGGTCATTTACTCGTTTTTAGTTTAACGGATACAAAAACAAGGCTCCTGAATAGGAAACCTTGTTCTCATCTTATTTTACGTGGTTTTCAAACTCTTTTTGGCTCTTTTCGATAGCTCTTTTACTTTCTGCTTCCCACTTAGCCTTGGCTTCATCAAATTGTTTCTTGGTAACAGGGTCTTTTTGTAATCTCATGTACTTATAATTATTTCCGTCACCCTTGATTCCCACTAGGGAGTAGGCACGTGTAAACGGAGTTACTTTGGTTACAGAGGCTGTACCACCATTTGACATAGCAGACATGACTAGAGAATTGTCAATCATCCAAGCTTGCGCTTCAGCGTATTTTTCATAACGCTTAGCGACATCTTTGTTCTCAGCATCTGCTTCTTTCAAGAGTTGTGTATAGGTATCGAGCCCCAAACTCTTAATGAGCTCTTGGTCTTCCTTGGCATCAAGACCAAAAATCTTGAGATAGAAGCCAGTTTCAGCATTGAAGGGATCTAGATAAGTTGATGGATCCTGGTAATCACCAACCCAACCATCAAAGTTTAGGTCGTAGTCACGAGCTGCTGGATTTGGTGCTAGGAAGGCAACATTTCCAAAGTCATCTGTAGAAAGCTGTTGAACATCAATGACGATATTGTCAGAACCTAGTACTGTTTCAAGGGTTTGTTTAACCGAGTTCATACCAGAAACCGCATTTTTATTTGTCTGATCAACAGGGACATCCAAATGGATTGGGAAAGTCACGCCTTGGGCTTCTAATTCCTTTTTAGCTTCCGCAAATTTTGCTTGGGCCTTTTCCTTATTGAAGTAAGCATCTTGAGCGTCTGCTAAATTGATGCCTGACCACTCAGTTCCGTAGTTCACAAGCTTAGAAGCTGTTACTTCTCCAAAGGTCTTGTCTCCCACCTGGACAAATGTTGGGGGAACCAGAGTATTACGAAGGGTTTTGCTCGCTGCTTCTTCACCGTTAGATTGAGCAGAGTAGGCTGTTCGATCAATTCCAAAGTTGATAGCCTGACGGAATTTTTTATTTAAGATAGCTGTTTGAGCTGATTTCTTTTGTTCGTCCGTTGTTTTAGCGGTATGATTATAGGTTTTGCGGTTGACGTTAAAGTTAAAGTACCAAGATGTCTTGTCTTGTAAGCTATAGACGATATTGTCTTGGTATTTTTCTTTTGTCTTAGCATAATTCGAACTGTTTGGATAGACTCCTGCAATCGAGTAAGCACCACTTTCAAAGTTTCGAATGGTCATCTCCTGATCTGACCCATCAAAGTAGGCTAACTTAACTTTTTCAATGGTTACTTTATCATGGTCATAATAGTGTGGATTCTTCACATATTCGATCGAAGATTTTGATGTGAAATCTTTTAACAGATATGGACCGTTATAAAGGATGCTGTCTGGTGTCAAGGTACCAAAGTCTTTATCTTTTGATTTCAAAAACTCTTCGTTGACTGGGAAAAGAATACTATTGGTTGTCTTAGAGTTCCAATAAGGTTCTGGTCGTGTCAAAGTGTACTCAACCGTATAGTCATCCAAGGCTTTGACACCAACAGTTGAAAAGTCATTGGTCACACCCGTCACATAGTCATTCAATCCCTTGATTGAATTTTGAATCAGATCCATGGCTTGCCCCTTGTTGTCCGCAGCATATTTGATCCCAGTGACAAAATCCTGAGCTTTGACTGAAGCGTATTCCTCACCATCAGCCGTATACCACTTGGCATCTTTTCTAAGCTTGTAGGTATAGGTCAAACCATCTGATGAAACAGACCAATCCTCCGCAAGAGCAGGTACGAGGTTCCCATAGCTGTCATTTTCTAGCAATCCATCTACGAGATTGGTAATAACGGCAGTGTTATCTGCATAATAATCTAGAAGATAGTTAAAAGTTGTTGGATTCGCACTAAATGTTGATGAATAAGTGCTAGTATCTGTGTTGGACTGTCCACATGCAGAGAGCAAAATCCCTGTCGCTAAGACAAGACCTGTCCCGATTAGTCTTTTTTTCAGTTTGATCATCATTCACTCCTTTATGTCACTTTTTATAACATAACCATATTTTATCAAATTTATTCAAAAATGTAAAGTTACTGCCTTTATGACAACTGGTGTCTCAAAACAAAAAAGAAGCACAGTTTCCTGCAACTTCCTTTTCTGTTTATAGATTACTTGACGTGTTTTTCAAGTTCTTTTTGGTATTTGGCATTTGTCTCGATTTTTTCTTGTTGCCATTTCTTGAAGGCTTCTTCGTATTCTTTTGCAGTCACAACGTCATTTTGCAATTCCAATCCTTTGAATACAAATGGGTCTCCCTTGATCCCGACTTGAGAGTAAGCTTTTGTAAATGGTACAGTACGGCTAACCGTTGGAGAACCACCTGAAGAAGCAACTGGGATTAAAAGTGAACTATCCGATACCCAAGCTTGAGCTTTAGCATATTTTTCATAACGCTTATTAAGGTCGCTGGTTTCAGCTGCAGCGTCATCCAAGAGTTTCTTGTATTCGTCCAGTCCAACTTGAGCCATCACTTCTGGATCTTTTCCGCGATTGATCCCCAAGTGTTTAAGGGCAGAACCCTTCTTAGCATCAAGGATGTTGAGGTAGGTAGCCGGGTCTTGATAATCTGGTCCCCAACCAGTTCCGTTCAAGTCATAGTCTTTTTGGGATGGAACCTTGGCTTGAGATGTAATGCTCATTTTCTCATTATCTGTCATTTGAAGGACATCGACAATGACATTTTCAGTACCAAGTGATGATTCGATAGACTGCTTGAGTGAGTTAGTTTGTTGAACCGCGATTACATCTGTTTGTTCAACCGGGATATCCAAATGGATTGGGAAGGTAACCCCCTTGCCCTGCAATTCTTCCTTGGCTTTAGCAAAGGCTGCCTTAGCTTTTTCAGGACTGTAAATCGTATCCTTGCCATCTGTAAGGGCTACATCTTTCCACTGGTCTCCATATGAAACGAGCTCTGCCTGTGCCAACTCTCCAAAGGTTTTTTCACCCACTTGAACGTAGTCATGTGGCACTAGGCTGTTACGGATAATCTTGTCCGCACCTTCTTCACCATTCAACTGAGCAGTATAAGAATGACGATCAAGGGCAAAGTTCAGCGCCTGACGGAAGTTCTTGTTGAGAAGAGCTTCTTTCGTTGATGTTTTTTGAGCTTCGTCTGTTTTAGCTGTTTTATTGTAAGATTGGCGGTTTACGTTAACAGTGAGGTAGTAGCTTGTCGCTTCTTGTGGACTGTAAACAATCTTATCGCCGTACTCTTGTTTAGTTGACTCAAAATTTGAACTTGTCGGGAAGAGACGAGCTGTTGTATAAGCTCCTTGTGTAAAGCTACGAATCAAGGATTCTTGGTCTGATCCATCGTAGAAAGTTAGTTTAATATTGTCAATCTTGACATTGTCCTTATCCCAGTAGTTTGGATTCTTTTCATATTCAATGACTGATTTTGAAGTCAATGATTTCAAGAAATAAGGACCATTATATAGGATACCTGATGGGGTTGGTGCACCGTAGTCGCTCCCTTTAGAATTCAAAAATTCTTCATTAACTGGGAGCATGGTTGCAGTTGTGACCTTAGAGTTCCAGAAACTCTCTGGTTTGTTGAGCGTATATTCTACCGTATAATCATCAACAGCCTTAACTCCTACGGTAGAGAAATCATTGCTCTCACCACTAACATACTCTGCCAAACCTTTGATAGAATCCTGAATCAAAGAAAGACCATCTGATTTTCCGTCAGCGGCATGTTTAAGCCCAGTAACAAAGTCTTTAGCTTTAACTTCAGCGTATTCTTCCCCATCAGAAGTATACCATTTTACACCCTTACGAAGTTTGTAGGTGTAAGTCAAACCATCCTTTGAAACAGACCAGTCTTCTGCAAGTGATGGAATTAAGTTCCCATACTTGTCATTTTCCAAAAGACCATCAACAACGTTTGCTATAACGTCAGAAGTTGAGCTCTTGCTCGTCACACTATAGTCCAAAGAAGATGGATCCATAGCATAGACATAAGAGAATGTCTTGGGAGCATCCGCTTTCTTTTCACTTTGCCCACAAGCAGTTAACAGTAGGGCCGCACTCAAAACAGCACCTGCTCCTAAGAGCCACTTTTTCGATTTCATAAGTAATCTCCTTAAAGATAGTGTTTTCACCATTATACCCTATTTTTTCATAAAAGCAAGAACTTTCGCCAGATTTTTTAGAAAATTCTAACAAATATTTTTTAAAGGTTTTTCTATATATTTTTCAACAAAAGAACCCCAAGCATCAAAGGCTTGAGGTTCACTTATTTTAATCCGCTAGTTCCACACAAAAGGCATCCCATGGAGCCAAGGTTTGTTTTTCAACTGCTTCTTTAGCAGTAGTGTTTTCAATCAAGATTGACTTAACTCTTCCTTCTACTGAAAAGTTTTGTTTTTCATTGGACAAGTTAGCCACAACTAGGAAGCGGCGCTCACCGTCCTTACGGATATAAGCAAAAACCTTATCAGCCGTATCAAGCAATTCAAAGTCAGCGCGAATCAGCCAACTGTTTTCCTTGCGGATTTGAACGAGTTTTTGATAGGTATAGAAAATAGATTCTGGATTTGCCAGTGCTTCTTGAACGTTGATTTTTTCGTAGTTTGGATTAACTGCCAACCACGGTTGACCTGTTGAGAAACCAGCATTTTGGCTCTCATTCCATTGCATTGGAGTACGGGCATTGTCGCGACCAATGATACGGATGCTGTCCATAATTTCCTCTAGCGGAACACTTTTTTTAAGAGCCTCACGCGCATAGTTGAGGGATTCAATATCTTCTACTTGATCCAGTGTTTCAAATGGATAGTTGGTCATCCCGATCTCCTCACCTTGGTAAATATAAGGCGTTCCTCTCATCAAATGAAGCAGGATTGCAAAGACTTTGGCAGATTTTTCACGGTATTCTTGGTCATTTCCCCAGATGGAGACGATACGAGGAAGGTCATGGTTATTCCAGAAGAGGGAATTCCAGCCATCTTCAACTCCCAGCTCTGTCTGCCATTTGTTGAAAATCTCTTTTAACTTCCCTACATTTAACTCTTTTTGATAGTGCCACTTAGGTTGCCCTTCCTGATACTGAAGACAGATGTGTTCAAACTGGAAAACCATTGACAATTCTTGTCCTTTTGGATCCGAGTAGAGCTTAGCAATCTCTGGCGTTGCTCCCCAGGTCTCTCCTACTGTCAAGAGATTCTTATCTCTAAAGGTCCCCTGATTCATTTCCTTGAGATAGGGATGGAGCATGGGACCATTATTCACTACCTTCTCATCAGGAATCTTGCCAATCATGTCAATAACATCCATACGGAAACCGCCAATCCCTTTATCAATCCAGTAGTTCATCATCTCATAAATTTTTTGGCGCAGTTTTTCATTCTCCCAGTTGAGATCGGGCTGTTTCTTGCTGAAAAAGTGAAGATAGTATTGACCCGACTTTTCATCGTATTCCCAAGCAGACCCACTAAAGATAGACTCCAAATCATTAGGCTCATCCCGCCAGATATAGTAGTCTCGCTCGGGGCTATCAGGATTTTCACAGGCCTCGACAAACCAGGCGTGTTCATCCGAGGTATGATTGACCACCAAGTCCATGATAATTCGAATGTCACGCTTCTTAGCTTCAGCGATCAATTCATCCATATCCTCCATAGTTCCGAAAATAGCAGCAATCGCTTGATAATCAGCAATATCATAACCATTATCATCCATAGGACTGTCATAAACGGGAGAAAGCCAAATCGCTGTAATCCCTAGTTTGGCTAGATAGTCTAACTTACTCGTAATTCCTGGCAAATCACCAATTCCATCTCCATTACTATCCATAAAACTCTTTGGATAGACTTGATAGACTACGGCATTGTGCCACCATTTTTCTTGCATCTGTTTACCTCATTATTTTAATAATCTATAGTCTATGATAGCGCTTTTTTGAACATAGTGCAAGCGTTTGCCTAATCTTTTTGATTTCTTTTTTGACTCCGTAGTTTCCTAACTTCCAATTTTTTATTATAATAGAGGTCAGAGGTAAAAAAATGAAAAAACAAGCTTTTAGTTCTGAACAATATTTGAATCTACAGCGCGACCACATCTTAGAGCGCATTAATCAATTTGACGGCAAGCTCTACTTGGAGTTTGGTGGTAAAATGTTAGAAGATTTCCACGCTGCTCGTGTTCTTCCTGGTTATGAGCCTGACAATAAAATCAAGCTCTTGCAAGAATTGAAAGAGCAGATTGAAGTTGTGATTGCTATTAATGCTAGCAATATCGAGCACTCTAAAGCACGTGGTGACTTGGGCATTTCTTATGACCAAGAAGTTCTTCGTTTGATTGACAAATTCAATGAACTGGGAATCTTTGTCGGTTCTGTTGTCATCACACAATACGCCGGACAACCCGCTGCAGATGCCTTCCGAAACCAGCTCGAGAAAAATGGAATTGATTCTTATCTTCATTATCCAATCAAAGGATACCCGACGGATATGGACCACATCATTTCTCCCGAAGGTATGGGAAAAAACGACTACATCAAAACCAGTCGCAACTTGATTGTCGTAACCGCTCCTGGACCTGGTTCTGGAAAATTGGCAACTTGTATGTCCAATATGTACCACGACCAACTCAACGGTATCAAGTCTGGCTACGCTAAATTTGAAACCTTCCCAGTCTGGAATCTGCCCCTTCATCATCCAGTCAATTTGGCCTACGAGGCTGCAACCGCAGACCTTGACGATGTCAACATGATTGACCCTTTCCATCTCCAAACCTACGGAGAAACCACTGTCAATTACAACCGTGATATCGAAATTTTCCCAGTGCTCAAACGTATGTTGGAACGCATTCTCGGTGAGTCTCCATACGCTTCACCAACAGACATGGGTGTCAACATGGTTGGTTTTGCTATTACTGATAATGAAGCTGCTATCGAAGCTTCTAAACAAGAAATCATCCGTCGCTATTATCAAACTGTTCTTGATTTTAAAGCTGAAAAAGTCGGAGAAACTGCTGTCAAGAAGATTGAACTTCTCATGAACGATCTCGGTATCACACCTGCAGACCGTCAGGTTGCTGTCGCAGCACGTCAAAAGGCTGAAGAAACCGGTGGTCCTGCCCTAGCTCTTGAATTACCATCTGGTGACATTGTCACTGGTAAAAACTCTGAACTCTTTGGTCCTACAGCTGCTGCCTTGATCAATGCTATTAAAAAATCAGCTGACATCGCTAAGGAAGTGAAACTAATCGAGCCTGAAGTCGTCAAACCAATTCAAGGTCTTAAAATCAATCATCTAGGTAGCCGCAATCCGCGCCTGCATTCAAATGAAATCCTGATTGCTCTTGCAATCACAGCTATGGAAAATCCTGATGCTGCGCGCGCAATGAAAGAACTGGGTAACCTCAAAGGAAGTGAAGCTCACTCAACCATCATCTTAACTGATGAAGACAAGAACGTCCTTCGCAAGCTAGGCATCAACGTAACCTTTGACCCATACTACCAATACGATCGCTTGTATCGCAAATAAAAACTCAAACCTCTCCTTTCTTGGAGAGGTTTTCTCTCTATCTCAAGAGCACCCTTTATGATATAATGAAGGAAGAAAACTGAAAGGATTTACCATGTCAAAAGAAGTTATTGTCGAAAGTTTTGAACTAGACCACACCATTGTTAAAGCACCCTATGTCCGCTTGATTGGGGAAGAAACAGGGCCAAAGGGAGATGTCATCTCCAACTTTGATATTCGCTTGGTGCAACCAAATGAAGACTCTATCCCTACCGCTGGCCTTCACACGATCGAGCACCTCTTGGCCAAACTCATCCGTACCCGCATTGACGGCATGATTGACTGCTCACCATTTGGTTGCCGTACAGGCTTCCACATGATTATGTGGGGACGCCATACCAGCGCTGAGATTGCAGCTGTTATCAAGGATTCGCTCAAAGAAATTGCTGAAACCACTACTTGGGAAGATGTTCCTGGAACAACCATCGAATCTTGCGGAAACTACAAGGACCACAGCCTCTTTTCTGCTAAAGAATGGGCGAAACTCATTCTGGAACAAGGAATCTCAGATGATGCCTTTGAGCGCCATGTCATCTAAACACAAAAAGGAACCAGCTTTTTAGCTAGTTCCTTCTTTTTTATTCTCAAAATTTTGTCTTATACTCAATGAAAATCAAAGAGCAAACTAGGAAACTAGCCGCAGGCTGTACTTGAGTACGGCAAGGCGACGTTGACGTGGTTTGAATTTGATTTTCGAAGAGTATTAGGCTTTTTCACGAATAACTAAACCACCATCTTCCATATCTGCTTCCAGATGTTTAGCATCTAGATGATCCAAGTGGAAGTCTGTCACCTTATCACGAATTTGTTGTTCAACCACGCGACGGAGAGGACGAACACCCATAACTTCGTCATAGCCTTCTTCTGTGATAAAGTCCTTAGCCGCTTGGCTGACTTCTAAATTAATGTCTTTCTTAGCCAAGGTTTGGTTGACTTCCGCCAACATCAAGTCCACAATCTTAGAAAGGTCCTCCTTATTCAAGTGTGAGAACTCGATAACTGCATTAAAGCGGTTAAGGAACTCTGGGCGGAAGAATGGTTTCAAACGATCCATCAATTCTGGTTTGTCAGCATCTTCTGTCAAGTTGGCTTCATAACCAAATCCAGCATTTGATGTCGCGATAATGACCGTGTTCTTGAAGTTCACTGTATTTCCTTGACCATCAGTCAAACGACCATCATCCAATACTTGGAGGAGAAGGGTGATTACTTGAGGATCAGCCTTTTCAATTTCGTCCAAGAGAATGATAGAGTAAGGATTACGACGAACACGTTCTGTCAAGGTATTGCTATTGTCATCATACCCCACATAACCTGCTGTTGTACCAATTAACTTAGATACGGCTGTGCGGTCACTGTATTCAGACATATCCAAGCGGATAATCGCATCCTTGGTACCAAACATATCCAATGCCAATTGCTTAGCAAGCTCCGTCTTACCAACTCCAGTAGGCCCTACAAAGAGGAAGCTACCGATTGGGCGATTGCCTTCATCAAATCCTGCACGGTTACGACGGATAGCACGAGCTACTGCTTCTACTGCCTTATCTTGGCCAATTACCTTGTGTTCCAAGCGATGAGCCATATCTTTTAGGCGTTCGATATCAGATGCCCCCATTTGAGAAACTGGGATACCAGTCATACGCTCTACGGACTCAGCCACATCGTTGATGCTTGCAGTCACTTTCATGTCTTCTGTGTGGTTTTCGACTTTTTTCTCTAATTCTGCAATACGTGTTTTAGCATTGAGAGCTGCTTCAAAGTCTTCTGCCTCAACTGCTTTTTCTTGCTTGTCTTTTTCTGCCTCAATTTCCCGTTCAACAGCATGCACATCTGTTACAGGATGTTGAGCTGCCAAGTGAGCAGCCGTTACATCGACAAGGTCAATAGCTTTATCTGGCAAGCTGCGTTGTGGAATGTATTGGATGGAATAATCCACTGCTGCTTTCAAGACTTCGTCTGGCAAAATGACATTGTGGTGTTGTTGATAGAGGTCACGAATCCCTTGAAGGATTTTAAAAGTAACCTCTGCTGAAGGAGCATTAACCTTGACTTCGTTGAAACGACGAGCAAGAGCTGCATTCTTCAAGATGGTGTTACGGTATTCGTCTTGAGTCGTTGCCCCAATAACTGTCAACTCACCACGAGAGAGAGCTGGCTTGAGAATGTCCGCAAGCCCTTTAGATCCACTGTCTCCACCAGTGCTACCAGCACCGAGAATTTGGTGAATTTCATCAAAGAAGAGGATAATATTCCCTGCTTCTTTCACTTCATTGACTAGGTTTTGAACGTTTTCTTCAAAGCTACCACGGTATTGAGTTCCAGCCTCAAGACCTGAGATATCAATAGAAATAATTTCCTTGTTCTTGATGGCAGCCGGAACATCTCCATTCACAATCGCTTGTGCTAGACCTTCGACAACGGCTGTCTTACCAACACCTGCATCTCCGACCAGAACAGGATTGTTTTTGGTACGACGTGAGAGGATTTCAGAAGTTTCTTGAATTTCCTTGTTTCGTCCGATAACAGGATCCAGCTTGCCCTCGCGAGCTTCCGCTGTCAAGTTACGACCTAGTTTAGCAAGGACACCGTCTTGTTTCATACCTGAAGCGTGTTGTTGCATTTGCACCTCAGATTCTGCATTTCCTGGTAATTTCCCAGTTGCACGATACTGAGCAAATTCCTCAGGTGTCACTTCTCGTCCATTAATCAAGTAGCGACGATTTTCAGAACTATATCCTCGCATACCACCCATCAATTGGTTAAATAAATCATCCATGTTGTTAAAGTTATTAAAGTTGTTGTTCATATTTTTTACCTCGTTTATTGTTTATTATTTGCAATCTCTGATATTGACTATCTTTGACCTTTGTTTTAAAAATTTTAGACTAGCTAACTAACTACTCTACGTATAATTTCTGGTTTTTCTTTCTTAAATAAGCCTTTTATCATCTTCTTTTCAAAATCTGTTAGATTTAACATAGGCCTCACCCCTTTCTAGGGTATCTATCATACATTTTCAATAAATAGAATCATTGAAAATGAAGTTTTCTAAGGAATTCATTTTCCTTATGCTTCTACTATATCACATTGGTCAGTAAAAGTCAACATCTTTTTGACCAAATTTGACTATTTTTTTAAAATTTTTTTGAAGTCTTGAATAGATAATGTAAGTACACAAAAAAGCCAGTCCTATAGACTAGCTTTCTTTTCATTCTAATTGAATCTTAGCTCAATGCGTCATCCATTGAAAGAACTTCGTGGAAGACACGTTGTGTCAATTCAGTTTTTTGTTCTGGAGTGAGGTATTTAGTGTTTACACAGTATCCAGAGATACGTACGATAACGTCTTCACCTGACATAATCTTTTCGTAAACATCGTTCAAGTCCATAACGTTCAAGTTAACGTGTTGTCCACCGTTTTCAAAGTAACCATCAAGGATTGTTACCAAGTTATCAACTTGTTCGTCACGAGTCTTACCAAGAGCACGTGGAGAAACTTGAGTTGTCAATGAGATACCATCAGCTGCGTAACCAAAGTCAAGGCTAGCAAGTGAGTTCAAGTTTTGCAACCATCCACCTTTAGCTTTGTTAGATGGGTTAGCACCTGGTGAGAAGAATTCAAGTTTAGACAAGTTCACAGAACCATCTTCGTTGAGGTATACACCTTTGTGGACTGGTGAGTTACCAGTTTGTTTAGAGTAAGCAACGTTAGATGTGATAGTCAAGAGTGATACTGTAGCTTCAGCGTCTTTGTAAAGTTTGTGGCTACGTAGACGAGTCGTGTAAGCTTCGATCAACCATTCAGCCAATTCGTTTGAACGAGGGTCATCTTCACCCCAACGTGGGTATTCACCGATTGTTTCGTAATCGTAGATGTAGCCATTTTCATCACGGATTGGTTTAACAGTAGCGTACTTGATAGCTGACAATGTATCAACTGTATTAGCGAATCCACAGATACCGAATCCCATATTAGCGCGTTGTTTAGTTGGCAAGAAGGCCATTTGAACAGCTTCGTAGTTGTACTTGTCAGTCATGTAGTGGATGATGTTCAAAGCATCTACATAAGTGTCAGTCAACCAGTCAAGAGATTTTTCAAAGTTCGCTTTAACTGATTCGAATTCAAGAACTTCGTCACGGATAGGATCGATGTCAAATACTTTGTAGTCTTTGTGAACATCGTCGTAACCACCGTTCAAACCAGTAAGAAGGGCTTTAAGAACGTTTACACGAGCACCGAAGTACTGGATGTTGTGGCGTTGATCTTCGTTTTCTGGGTCAAGTGGTGACACACAGCATGAGATACAGCTCATTTCTCCGTATCCGTCTTTAGCCATTGTTGTTACACCTTCGTATTGGATAGAAGAGTGTTTGTGGCTCATGTGCATACAGTAGCGACGGAAGTTGTATGGCAATTTGTCAGTCCAAAGAACTGTCAAGTTTGGCTCTGGAGAGTTACCGATATTGTCAAGAGTGTTCAAGAAACGGTAGTCCATCTTAGTAACACGGTGACGACCGTCGTTACCCATACCAGCCATAGAAGTTGTGATGAAGGTTGGGTCACCTGAGTACAATTGGTCATAAGCTTTTGTACGAGCAAATTTAACTGTACGAAGTTTCATAACGAAATCATCAACAAACTCTTGGATTTCTGATTCAGTAAATGTACCGCGAGCAAGGTCACGTTCTGCAAAGATGTCCAATACGATTGGCACACGTCCTAGAGATGTAGCAGCACCGTTAATAACACGGCAGACAGCCATGAAGGCGATGTTAACCCATTGGATGGCTTCTTTCGTGTTCATCGCTGGTTTGCGGACATCAACTCCGTAAAGGTCACCCAAGCGAACAACTTGTTGCAATGCTTGGTATTGAAGGTTTACTTCTTCACGAAGACGGATTGTTTCTTCATCGATTTCTTTAATCGCATTCCAGTCGTTTACTTTTTCTTGCATCAAGTAGTCAGCACCGTAAAGAGCAAGACGTGCGTAAACACCGATGATACGTCCACGTGAGTAGGCATCTGGAAGACCAGTTACAGTGTGAGCGTGACGAGCGCGACGGATATTTGAAGTATAGGCACGGAAGATACCGTCGTTAACTGTTGTTACGTATTTAGTGAAGATTTCGTGAACAGCTGGATCTGGTTCGTATCCATTTTCTTTCAAAGTAGTTTCAGCCATACGGATACCACCTTTTGGCATGAAGTTCAATTTGAAGAGTTCATCGTTTTGGATACCAAAAATCACTTCGTTTTCTTTGTCGATAAATCCAGCAGGAATATCAGCAATAGATGTTGGACGAGTGTCCATTGGGAAACGAGTTTCTTCGTAGTGTGCTTTTGTTTCTTCTACGATTTTTTTGATGTGAAGTGAACGTTCTGTTGGTCCAGCAAGGAAACTTTCATCTCCATCGTAAGGTGTGTAGTTAGCTTGAACGAAGCGAGAAATACTTGCTTTTTCTTTCCAATCTACGCCTTTGAAGCCTTCCCAAGCTTTATCAAAAATATCTTGTGCTTCAACAACTGTCTTAACAACCATGTTAATGTCCTCATTTTTCTTTCTAGTAACAGCCATCTGTTACATTCATGAGACAAGTATACCACACAGTAACCGATTTCAACAAGCGAAATCCGGCTTTTTTGTTACTTTCTTTTCTAATACAGTCTAATTTTAGGCACAATCTGTATTATATTTTTGAAAGTAGGATTACTCTTTTCCATTTTTTCAGAAAAAAAGGTATAATGAATAGAAAATGACACTAGAAAGGGATTGAAATGCTCATATTTCCATTGATAAATGATTTGTCCAGAAAAATCATCCATATCGACATGGATGCCTTTTTTGCTGCGGTGGAAATAAGAGATAATCCCAAGTTAAAGGGCAAACCTGTCATTATCGGAAGCGACCCTAGACAAACAGGTGGTCGAGGTGTCGTTTCTACCTGTAGCTATGAGGCGCGGGCTTTTGGTGTTCATTCAGCCATGAGCTCTAAAGAAGCTTATGAGCGCTGTCCCCAAGCTGTCTTTATCTCAGGAAATTATGAAAAGTATAAGACTGTAGGACTTGAGATTCGAGCTATTTTTAAACGCTACACTGATTTGATTGAACCTATGAGTATTGACGAAGCCTACTTAGATGTGACGGAAAATAAACTCGGTATCAAGTCTGCAGTCAAAATAGCCCGCCTCATCCAACAAGATATCTGGCAGGAGCTACACCTGACTGCTTCTGCAGGTGTTTCCTATAACAAATTCTTAGCTAAAATGGCTAGTGACTATCAAAAACCACATGGTTTGACAGTGATTCTCCCAGATCAAGCCCAAGACTTCCTCAAACAAATGGACATTGCTAAATTTCATGGCGTGGGCAAAAAAACAGTTGAACGCCTTCATGAAATGGGCATTTATACTGGTGCAGACTTATTGGATGTCTCAGAAGTCACTTTAATCGATCGGTTCGGCAGACTCGGTTATGAGCTTTATCGAAAGGCAAGGGGCATTCATAACTCACCGGTCAAGTCCGATCGCATTCGTAAGTCCATTGGCAAGGAAAAAACCTACGGAAAGATCCTACAAGTAGAAGAAGACATTAAAAAAGAGCTGACTCTTCTCTCCGAAAAGGTAGCTCACAATCTCAGCAAGCAGGACAAAGCTGGAAAAATCATTATCCTCAAAATACGATATGCTGACTTCTCCACTCTGACTAGACGAAAAAGCCTCCCACAAGCTACACAGGACGCTAGTCAGATTTCTCAAACCGCCCTTCAACTCTACGAAGAGCTAGCTGAAAAAGAAAAAGGTATCCGTTTACTAGGAATTACGGTGACAGGATTTTAAAAAGCTTGAAGGAAACTTCCCTCAAGCTTTTTTCTTATACAAACAAACGC
Organism: Streptococcus oralis; assembly: GCF_002386345.1. NCBI lineage: Bacteria > Bacillati > Bacillota > Bacilli > Lactobacillales > Streptococcaceae > Streptococcus > Streptococcus oralis. The sequence continues at coordinate 1,584,567 of NZ_CP023507.1, forward strand.
ACAAAACTATAGAGCAACAAGACACTACCGAGTACGATACGGTATTTACCAAAGAGTGTAAAGTCGTGTTTCTTCACATAGCTGGTCAAGAAACGAATAGCAACCATGCTGACTCCAAAGGCAACACCCATGGCTACAAGAAGTAAGAATAGTTGACCAAAACTCAAAAGTTGACCTGCTTTGATAAATTTGAAAATCTTTAAAGCACTAGCTCCGAACATAACAGGAATTCCGAGATAGAAGGTAAACTCTGTTACGACTGAGCGGCTTGTTCCATTCAACAAACCACCAACGATAGTCGCACCTGAACGGCTCGTTCCCGGGAAGAGGGCGAGGACTTGGAAGAGCCCAATGTAAAGGGCTGTTTTATAAGGCAACTTGTCAAGCTCTGTTACTGTTGGTTCAATGGCTTGCGCCTTATTTCGTTTTTCAAGGTAGATAAAGGCAACCCCATAGATAATCAACATGATTGCAACTGAAACCATGTTATGGAAGTTGGCATCAAACCAATCATCTAATTTAAAAACCAATAGCAAAGGCAAGGTCGCAACCAAGACTTTTGACCACAATTGCCAAGTTCTACGAACTTCGACCTTAGTTTTACCAGGTTTGAAGGGATTAAGCTTATTAAAGTAAATGACCATAACTGCTAAAATGGCACCAAGCTGAATGACAACATTAAACATGGACATGAAGGCTTCATTTTGGTCCTTGTATTGTACAAATTCTTCAACCAAGATCAAGTGGCCAGTACTTGAAATGGGCAACCATTCTGTAATTCCTTCAACAATCCCAAAAAAGATTGACTTCAAAATTTCAATAAAATACATACATTACTCCTTTTTCTGTCCTCTATTATAGCATAATTTCAGATGTTGCGATAGATTTTTTAGAAGGCGCCGATGCTACCACCGCCTCCGCCTCCTGAGAATCCTCCACCTGAACTTCCACTTCCAGAAGATACAGAGTAATTGCTAGCTGTATTTGCGACAGCTGTATATTGCTTGATTTGTGCAGTTGAGGTGTAGAACTGTGAGTGCCAACCATAGGCTACATAAAGATTCAAATCTGGATTTTCAAGCTGAATATGGCGAACTTTCATTAACTTGCTCACCTTCTTGGCATAACCAAAGAGAGTCGCATAGACCAATAGACGGTTCCAAAGGACGATGCTCTCTAGCTCGGCCTGATCCAGATGAGCGATGTCGCGAAGCATATTTTCAAAACTCGTCCAGAGATAGAAGATCTCCGCTCCTTCCTCTGTTAGAACTCCATCGCGATAGGCTCCTCGCGTGGCAAGGTAAACCCAGAAACTAGTCCCTAATCCTGTCAATCCTAAGAGTAGAAATGGGATCGAAAAGAAACCATGTGTTTGCCAGCTATAGTAAAAGAATAGCAGTCCACCTAGAGCTGTTATGGCTGAACAGACCCGCATCCCGAGAGCAAGGCGACGTTCCTCACTTGTCAAGGGACGATAGTAGCTTGGGATACGAAGTACATGGACCTTATCCTTGACACAAGACTGAATGCGTTGAAGTCTTCCTTCAAAGGAGCGTTTGAGACGCGAGCCTGTTTCTCGGATATGTTTTTCATCTGACTCTTTGGCACCACGGTAAAGGGAAGATGAAACTTGGTAATCAGGGAAGAGCTCTGAAATAGCCAATTCTTTCTTATTTGACAAAGTCATGCGCAGGCATTCCTTCTCAAAATTGGACAAACCCTTTTCACTGATAATGCGCACATAAGGTTCCTCATCCCCTTGGAAAATAGATAAATGGCCTCGATCTACTAAATCCAACAAGGTTGCCTGAATCAAACGTTCAAAAGTAAATTTACCAAACCCTGATTTGTTTAGGGGATTGACTTCCTCTAAGGAGGTTGAATACACTGCTTCTGCTAAAACCATCGGAGGCAAATCCATCGGTGGTTCGTAGAGTCGATGATCTTTTGGAAAGACCTTTTTAATGCTTGTACTCTGACGAAACATCCTATAGAAGAGAGGAACTAAAAGTAAGAGGCTCATAAAAATGACGGGGAACACCCATTTCATCATTATCTCACTTTGCGCTTTTTCTGTCGCTATATTGCTTTCAATCCGGTTAAAATCGGTTAAACGTTCTTCCTCTAATCCTTGATCTGGAGCTCCTGCAAAAGCACTTCTCAGCCAGTATGCGTGTAATTCGATCTGTCGCTTTCTAGGAAGGTCTTTCATTTTGACATGATAGAGATTATTTACTTTTTCAACACTAGAGTCCCTTAGGAGTTGACCTGCATGAAAATAGAGTTTCTCTGCTGGGGTATCAGAGCTAACTTTAAACTCAATCTCTTTGATGTCTCCAGTACTATCGGTCAAGGGTTGCCAATTTAGCTCTGCGATATCCTTATATAAGAAGAGAAGGTTGGTTAGTTTCCAGGTAACCGTTACCCGAACAGTATCTCCAGCATAGCCAGCATTGTAAATTTTTACCTTGTAGCCGTCCTCTTCCTCCATAGTATAGAAGGAAGCATTTTGAACAATTCTTCCATTTTTAGAAACCTGAACGGTCGGATCGGGATCAATGTCAAATCCTTCCGGCATTTTCCCAGCTTTCCCGAGTCCAACTAACTGACCATTATAATCATCTCCAAAGCGGTAGGTAATTGTTTCCTTAAAAATTGCAGTATTATCTGCATGAATATTCAAATCACCCTGATAGGATAAGATATCAAAGTCTACTGCAAAAACCAGACTCGGTATAAATAATAAATAAGCAAATACCAAAGCCAACAGCCATCTTTTTTTCATAATCGGTTCCCTTTCAATCTTTTTACCATTATATCATTTTTTATAAGTAAAGGCTTACTTGTATTGAAAATCTCACTATTTTTAGATACAATAGAGAGAGTCATTTTTAGACTAGAAATAGGAGAAAACATGAAAAAATTATGCTTATCTATCCTTGCTAGCCTAGCCCTTACCTTAGGACTAGTTAGCCAAGTCCAAGCCGACGAATATTTACGCATCGGGATGGAGGCAGCTTACGCTCCCTTCAACTGGACCCAAGACGACGATAGTAACGGCGCCGTCAAAATCGACGGTACCAACCAATATGCCAACGGCTACGATGTTCAAATTGCTAAAAAGATTGCCAAAGACCTTGGTAAGGAACCTTTGGTTGTGAAAACCAAATGGGAAGGACTTGTTCCAGCCCTTACTTCTGGCAAAATCGATATGATCATTGCCGGTATGAGCCCAACCGCTGAACGCAAACAAGAAATTGCTTTTTCAAGCAGTTACTATACTAGCGAACCGGTTCTATTGGTAAAAAAGGACTCTGCCTATGCAAATGCCAAATCTTTAGAGGACTTTAGTGGGGCAAAAATCACGTCTCAACAAGGTGTTTATCTTTATGACCTGATTTCCCAAATTCCAGATGCCAAAAAAGAAACAGCTATGGGTGACTTCGCCCAAATGCGTCAAGCTCTGGAGGCTGGTGTTATTGATGCCTATGTTTCTGAACGACCTGAAGCAATGACCGCTGAGTCTGCTAACGCTAAGTTCAAAATGATCCAACCTCAACCAGGTTTCAAAACTGGCGAAGAAGATACAGCTATTGCCATTGGACTTCGTAAAGATGACAGCCGCATCAGCCAAATCAATGCTAGCATCGAAACCATCTCTAAGGATGAACAAGTAGCCCTCATGGATCGTATGATCAAAGAGCAACCTGTGGAGTCTACAACAACAGAGGAAGAAAGTAGTTTCTTTAGCCAAGTCGCTAAGATACTTTCTGAAAACTGGCAACAACTCTTGCGTGGTGCTGGTATCACACTCTTAATCTCCATTATCGGAACCATCACAGGTCTCCTTATCGGACTTGCGATTGGGGTCTTCCGTACCGCTCCACTATCTGAGAACAAGGCAATCTATGGCTTGCAAAAGCTACTTGGCTGGATCCTTAATGTCTATATCGAGATCTTCCGTGGTACACCAATGATTGTTCAATCCATGGTTATCTACTATGGAACTGCCCAAGCTTTCGGTATCAATCTTGACCGCACACTAGCTGCTATCTTCATCGTCTCAATCAATACGGGTGCCTACATGACAGAGATCGTCCGTGGTGGTATCCTAGCAGTTGACAAAGGACAGTTTGAAGCTGCAACTGCTCTTGGTATGACCCATAATCAAACCATGCGTAAGATTGTCCTACCTCAGGTTGTCCGCAATATTCTACCTGCTACTGGTAATGAGTTTGTCATCAACATCAAAGATACCTCCGTATTGAACGTTATTTCTGTTGTTGAGCTTTATTTCTCAGGAAATACTGTAGCAACACAAACCTATCAATACTTCCAGACCTTTACCATCATCGCCGTGATTTACTTTGTCCTCACCTTCACTGTGACCCGTATCCTACGCTTTATCGAACGTCGCATGGACATGGATACTTACACTACAGGTGCTAACCAAATGCAAACGGAGGATTTGAAAAAATGACACAAGCAATCCTTGAAATCAAACACCTCAAAAAATCCTATGGGCAAAACGAAGTGTTAAAAGACATTTCCCTCACCGTCCATAAAGGAGAGGTTATTTCCATCATCGGGAGCTCAGGAAGCGGAAAATCAACCTTCCTTCGTTCAATTAATTTACTCGAAACACCTACAGAGGGAGAGATTCTCTATCGAGGAGAAAATGTCTTAGAAAAAGGCTATAACCTCACCCATTATCGTGAAAAACTCGGTATGGTTTTCCAATCTTTCAATCTCTTTGAAAATCTGAATGTCCTTGAAAATACAATCGTCGCTCAGACGACTGTCCTTAAACGCGACCACTCTGAAGCTGAAAAAATTGCCAAAGAGAATCTCGAAAAAGTCGGTATGGGAGAACGTTACTGGCAAGCCAAGCCCAAACAACTCTCAGGGGGACAAAAACAACGCGTGGCTATCGCCCGCGCACTCTCCATGAATCCTGACGCCATTCTCTTCGACGAACCAACATCTGCCCTCGACCCTGAAATGGTCGGAGAAGTCCTCAAAATTATGCAGGATTTGGCTCAAGAGGGCTTGACCATGATCGTTGTAACCCACGAAATGGAGTTCGCTCGCGATGTTTCTCACCGTGTCATCTTTATGGATAAGGGCGTCATTGCTGAAGAAGGCAAACCAGAAGAACTCTTCACGAACCCTAAAGAAGAACGAACAAAAGAATTTCTTCAACGTTATCTCAGCTAATAAACAAAGACTGCATAAAGAATGCAGTCTTTTTAATTTGTAATTGTAAAGAAAAGGCAGACTCGACTCAGGAATCTGCCTGTGACCACAGTTTAATCTTCAAATTTTTCATGATTTTTTTCATAGAAATCGATTAAACCAAGAGCTGTTTCAAATGAAATATTTTTAACTTTTGCGCGTCCTTGTGCTAGAGCAATGATAGACATTTCACGCGCATTCGTTTCTTTAGAGATACGGTAGCCTGTGATTTTCTTATCACGAACCCAGCCAACAACTGCTTCTACTTTTTCAAAGTTCGACTTAGCCATGTTCTTCTCCTAAATTATTCTTTACAATACTTAATTGTATACGTTTTTATTTCGTTTGTCAATAAAAAAACATATATTCATCGTAACTATATTATTCTGCATATTTTTATTTAGCTTTTAAAGCCGATAATATATGAGTTCTTATATCCTCAACTCCATTAGGATTTGCTGGCAGGAAGATTGTATTATTACCATCTTTATCTGCAAAATTATTCAACGTATCTAAATACTGGTTCGTTAATAGGATAGACATGATTTGTTCTTCAGTCAGCTCAACATTGGCTCCTTTTAACTCTTGGATAGAATCAGCTAGTCCGTCAACAATTGCTTTACGCTGCTCTGCAATCCCTACACCATGTAGGCGATCTTTTTCTGCTTCTGCTTCTGCTGCGGTCACGATTTTAATCTTATCTGCTTCAGCAAGCTCTTGCGCCGCAACTCTCTTACGTTGAGCCGCGTTAATTTCATTCATTGATTGTTTTACTTCAGCATCAGGTTCAACCTTAGTAATCAGCGTTTTGACAATGATATACCCATACGTAGACATTTCTTCAGCCACTTGTTTTTGAACTTCTAAGGCGATTTCATCCTTCTTCTCAAACAACTCATCTAGGGTTAGCTTTGGTACAGATGAACGCAAAGCATCTTCAATATAGGATTTAATCTGGGCTTCTGGACGCATCAATTTATAATAGGCATCTGTGACATTGTTTTCATTTACTCGATACTGAGTTGCCACATTCATCGTTACAAATACATTATCTTGCGTCTTTGTCTCTACAACAATCTCACTTTGCAACAAGCGTAGTTGAACTCTTGCCGCAATCCTATCAATTCCAAAAGGAGCTCGTAAATGAATACCACTATTGCTCAACTTTTGGTATTTCCCAAAACGTTCTATGATAGCGACAGATTGTTGTCGAACCACATACACAGAACTAACCATGATCACTGATGCAATCACCACTAAAAACAATAAAACAAGTAAAATTTGTAAAAACATGGGAATCTCCCCCTTTCGTCACCCTCATTATAGCACCATCATTACCATTACGCAAATAATATGATAATAATTTTATTTTAGCTTAAACTAGCATATTGTACAACGTTTCGTTGCCATTCAAATTAATATAAGATGGGTCAAATTTTTCCATCCGATGAATCAATCCAGCATAATCATGTTTATTGGCAAGGGCTACCCCAATCAAGACAGGGCCTGTCCCCTTGCTTGCTCGTTTGATATATTCAAAACGAGTGATGTCATCATTTGGCCCCAAAATGTCATTTACAAACTCTCGTAGAGCTCCTGGACGTTGTGGGAAATTCACTACAAAGTAATGCTTGATTCCATCGTAAATCAAGGCACGTTCTTCCATCTCTGGCATGCGGTTGATATCGTTATTTCCTCCAGAAATGATACAACAAATCGTCTTGCCTTTGATATAGTCTGATAAAACTTCCAAGGCTGCAACGCTGGCAGCTCCGGCTGGTTCCGCTACAATACCTTGTTTGGAATAAAGATCAATCAAGGTTTCAGAAATCAATCCCTCGTCCACCCCAATCAGCGTTTCAACATTCTTACGGGTCGCTTCATAGGTTAATTGTCCAACCTTCTGCACAGCTATCCCATCAGCAAACTTATCAATTTCTTTGAGTTTAACTGGTCCCCCAGCTTCAAAGGCAGCTTTCATAGAGCGAGCTCCATTGGCTTCTACTCCAATCACTTCGATAGTCGGGTTGGTTTCCTTAATATAAGTAGAAACACCGGCAATCAATCCACCACCACCTACTGGTACAAGTACTGTATCAAAATCAATAGACTCTTTACGGGCTTCTTCAAGAATCTCATAGGCTACAGTCCCTTGACCAGCCTGAACATGCGCATCATCAAAAGGATCGATGAAGGTCCGGTTTTCTGTTAATGTAAATTCTTGCGCTGCCTTAGCAGAAGCATCAAAGGTATCCCCAACCAACTTGATTGTCACGAACTCTCCACCGAAAAAGCGAACTTGCCCAATCTTTTGTTGCGGTGTTGTGATGGGCATAAAGATCGTTGCAGGAATCTTCATCTCATTACAAGTATAGGCGACACCTTGGGCATGATTTCCCGCAGAGGCACAGACTACACCACGCTCGCGTTCTTCTTTTGATAGTTGAGAAATGGCATAATAGGCTCCACGAATTTTAAAAGAGCGAACTCGTTGCGCATTCTCCTTTTTGAGATAAATCTTTGCTTGGTATTTTTCTGATAAATAATGATCATATTCTAGTGGTGTATCAACTACTACACCACTCAAAACTTTGTGGGCTTTCACCACATCTTTTGCACTTAGCATTGTCTCCTCCTCAAATACTGTTCAAGATAAAAAACGAGTTAGGTACCCCCAACTCGCCTTCTGTCTCTCTTTACAAGAATTAATTGTAGATTTTGAATGCGTCGTCGTCGTTTTTACCAACGAAAGGCATTGCTTTACGCAATTCTGCACCAACTTTTTCGATTTCAAGGTTAGCTGCTTGTTCACGGTAAGCAGTTAATTTTGGACGACCAGCCTTGTAGTCATTCACAAAGTCATTTGCAAATTTACCATTTTGGATATCTGCCAAAACAGCTTTCATGTTTTCTTTCACTTGCTCAGTAATCACACGTGGACCTGATACATAGTCACCGTATTCAGCAGTGTTTGAAATAGATTGACGCATTTTCTTGAATCCACCTTCATAGATCAAGTCAACGATCAATTTCATTTCATGAAGAACTTCAAAGTAAGCCAATTCTGGGGCATAGCCTGCTTCTGTCAAGACTTCAAAACCTGCTTCGATAAGGGCAGTCAAACCACCACAAAGTACGGCTTGTTCACCAAACAAATCTTCTTCAGTTTCTTCTTTGTAAGTTGTTTCAAGCAAACCAACACGAGCAGCCCCAACACCTTTACACCAGTCCATAGCAATGTTTTTCGCATTTCCAGTTGCATCTTGGTAAACTGCGTAAAGAGCTGGCACACCAAATCCTTCTTCATAAGTACGACGTACCAAGTGTCCTGGTCCTTTAGGAGCACACATGAAGACATCTACATCTGCAGGAACTTTGATAAATTCAAAGTGGATATTGAAACCATGGGCAAATCCAACTGCATTTCCAGCTTCCAAGTTTGGAGCGATTTCTGCTTCGTACAATTCTTGTTGGATTTCGTCTGGTGCCAAGATCATGATAACGTCAGCCAATTTAGTTGCTTCTGCTACTGTGTAAGTGTCAAATCCGTCTTCTTTTGCTTTGTCAAAAGATTTACCTGGACGCACACCGATGATGACATCACGACCTGAATCACGCAAGTTTTGCGCATGCGCATGTCCTTGTGAACCATAACCGATTACGGCGATTTTTTTACCGTCAAGCGCTGCTACTTTAACATCTTTTTCGTATTCCATTTGAACTGCCATAGTTTTTCTCTCTTTTCTATTTTTATTGCCTTATAGGCTGGTTTAACAAATTTATGCTGGATTTTATACTAAGAGTATTAGTCGCGGGTAAATCCAGTTGCACCCGTACGAGCGATATTTTTAATACCATATGGTCGAATCACTCGTAATAAAGCTTCACTCTTCTCAGCATTTCCCGTCATCTGGATGGTGATTGAGCTTGGAGCCACATCTACTACCGTTGCACGGAAAGGTTGGATAATGGCCAAGATTTCTGCACGCTTCTCAGCAGGAGCAGATACTTTTACCAAGATCACTTCTCTTTCCAAGTGTGGTTTATCTGTGATATCACGAATGCGAATTACATCAATCTGACGATTGAGTTGTTTAATGATTTGCTCTACTTCATCATGTGAAGCTACATCAATAATGATGGTGATGCGAGATACATTGGGATTCTCTGTCGCACCAACTGAGATACTCTCAATATTGACTTGACGACGAGAAAGGACACCTGTAAAACGATTCAAAACTCCTGAACGGTTTTGCAATCTAGCTGTTAACATTCTACGCATGGAACTTCACCCCCAACATCTCATGATTGCTCTTACCAGCTGGTACCATCGGTAAGACCTGTTCCTTACGAGAAATATCCACCTCGATAAACATGGGCACATCCTCCAGAATGACTTCTAGATCCTTCTCTATCGTCTCTGGATTATCAAATTTATAGTTTTTGATGCCATAAGCCTGTGCCATCAGCTGGAAGTCAGGAAGTGTATCAAAGACTGACTCGGAAGTTCTACCCTCATAGAAGGATTCCTGCCACTGACGAACCATTCCTAGTGAGTGGTTATTCAACATGACAACCTTAATCGGCACCTTGTAGATGTTTAGAATCGCTAGCTCTTGGTTGGTCATTTGGAAACCACCATCACCGACAAAAAGGATGACTTCTTTTTCTGGATTGGCAATCTTGGCTCCAATAGCTGCAGGAACTCCGAATCCCATGGTACCCAAACCACCTGAAGTGACTAACTGACGCTCATTTTGGTAAGGATAATACTGAGCTGTCCACATTTGGTGTTGCCCTACATCTGTGACAACAATGGCATCTCCATTCGTCAACTCACCGATGCGTTCAATAACGGCCTGAGGTTGAACCACACGTTCTTTCTTATCATAAGAACGAACGCGGTTCTTGTCCTTGGTAACTTTGTCAATCCACTTTTCAGTATTGTTATGGACAGTTGGTTCTGCTAGGAGCATCTGCAAGGCTTTCTTAGCGTCCCCAACCACTGGAATATCTGCACTGATAATCTTACCAATCTCAGCTGGATCTATATCGATATGGGCAACCTTAGCATTCTTCGCGAAGGTCTTAGGGTTCCCAGTCAAGCGGTCATCGAAACGGCAACCAATACTAATCATAAAGTCCGCTTCCGTCATTGCAATATTGGCTGCGAAAGAACCGTGCATGCCTCCCATCCCTAGGAAGAGCGGATGACTCGTTGCAATGGTTCCTTGCCCCAAAAGACTAGTGACTACTGGAATTTGGTAACGTTCAGCAAATTCATTAAGCTCCTTAGAAGCTTCTGCATAGCTAATACCGCCCCCTGCTAACAAAACAGGTTTCTTGGCTTTTGACAATTGCTTCAAGATTTTCTTGATTTGCATGTCATTTGGATCAAGTGTCGGTTGGTAACTTGGTAAATTCACCTCCGGCGAATAGATGAAATCTGTCTCTAGGGCTGATACATCCTTTGGCAAGTCAATCACAACTGGACCTGGACGACCTGTCGTTGCGATATGGACAGCTTCCGTAATAATACGAGGAATATCTGCTGTCTCACGAACTTGGTAATTGTACTTGGTAATGGGCATGGTAATCCCCACAATGTCTGCCTCCTGAAAGGCATCCTTTCCTATCCCAGCTCGCGCAACCTGACCTGTAAAGACCAAAAGGGGAACGCTATCGCTCATGGCATCTGCAATCCCTGTAATGGCATTTGTTGCTCCCGGGCCACTCGTGACGACGGCAACGCCCAACTTTCCAGTTGATTTGGCATATCCTTCAGCTTCGTGCAAACAGCCTTGCTCATGGCGTCCCAAGATGTGGCGAATACCTTTAAAATTATATATCGCATCATACAAAGGTAAGACCGCACCACCAGGATAACCAAAAATAGTATCAATCCCTAAGTCCCGAAGTGTTTCCAAAACTAGGTCCGACCCCGTCTTAGGAGATTCTAAACTGATTTTCTCCATTATTCCCCTTTCTCTTCTCTTAAAAAAATAGCTTGTTACTATCATACCATTTTTTCAAAAATTTTCAAGACAAAAGAGTCAATTTTCTGAATTTTCTATCTAAAAGTGTATTTATGAATCTTTTCCTCATTTTTATTAAGTTATCTACGGAATTAGGAACCTTTATTTACTTTAATTTATCAAATTAGATTATTTTCTTTCTGGATAGAATTAGTATTTTTCTCACTTAGCGATCAAATTCGTATACTATATTCAGCAAAAATGAATAGTTAAAGACAAAAAGGAAGCCACTAAGTGACTTCCTTCTAGAGTGAGGACTGATTAGTCTTCACCTTTGTTTTTCTTAATGATTTCTTCTTGTACTGACTTAGGTACATCTTCGTAGTGGTCAAATACCATCATGAAGGTACCACGTCCTTGAGATGCAGAACGAAGAACTGTTGCGTAACCGAACATTTCAGCAAGTGGAACGTAAGCACGAACGATTTGGCTGTTACCGTGTGCTTCCATACCATCTACACGTCCACGACGAGCAGTTACGTGACCCATAACATCACCAAGGTTTTCTTCAGGAACAGTGATGGTTACAAGCATCATTGGCTCAAGGATAGCTGGTTGTGCTGATTTAGCAGCTTCTTTAAGGGCAAGTGAAGCCGCGATCTTGAAGGCAGTTTCAGATGAGTCGACATCGTGGTATGAACCATCGTAAAGCTTAGCTTTAACGTCAACCATTGGGTAACCTGCAAGAACACCGTTAGCCATAGATTCTACCAAACCTTTTTCAACCGCTGGGATAAATTCACGAGGAACCACACCACCGACGATTGCGTTTTCGAATTCGAATCCTTTACCTTCTTCGTTTGGAGTAAATTCAATCCATACATCACCGAATTGACCTTTACCACCAGACTGACGTTTGAAGAATCCACGTGCTTGAGTAGAAGCGCGGAATGTTTCACGATAAGATACTTGAGGAGCACCTACGTTTGCTTCCACTTTGAACTCACGACGCATACGGTCAACAAGGACGTCAAGGTGAAGTTCACCCATACCAGAGATAACTGTTTCACCAGTTTCAACGTTTGTTTCAACGCGGAATGTTGGATCTTCTTCAGCCAATTTTTGAAGAGCGATACCCATCTTGTCTTGGTCTGCTTTAGATTTAGGCTCAACCATCAATTGGATAACTGGTTCTGGAACGTTGATTGACTCAAGGATGATTTTAGCTTTTTCATCTGTCAATGAGTCACCAGTTGTTGTATCTTTCAAACCAACGGCAGCTGCGATATCACCTGAGTAAACAGTGTCAATTTCTTGACGGCTGTTAGCGTGCATTTGAAGGATACGTCCGATACGTTCACGTTTACCTTTAGAAGTGTTCAATACGTAAGAACCTGATTGGAGAACACCTGAGTATACACGGAAGAATGTCAAACGACCTACGAATGGGTCAGTCATGATCTTGAAGGCAAGAGCTGCGAATGGCTCATCATCAGATGCTGGGCGAGTTTCTTCTTCATCTGTATCTGGGTTGATACCTTTGATTGCTGGGATGTCAAGTGGGCTTGGAAGGTAGTCGATAACCGCATCAAGCATCAATTGAACACCCTTGTTCTTGAAGGCAGAACCACACAATACTGGGAAGAATTCAACATTGATAGTTGCTTTACGGATAGCAGCTTTCAATTCTTCGTTAGTGATTTCTTCACCTTCAAGATATTTCATCATCAAGTCTTCATCAGTTTCAGCGACTGCTTCAACCAATTTTTCACGGTATTCTTGAGCTTGGTCAAGGTATTCCGCTGGAATATCTTCTTCAAGGATATCTGTACCAAGGTCGTTAGTATAGATTTCAGCTTTCATCTTGATCAAGTCGATGATACCGCGGAAGTCATCTTCAGCACCGATTGGCAATTGGATTGGGTGTGCGTTTGCTTGAAGACGGTCGTGAAGTGTGCTTACTGAGTAAAGGAAGTCAGCACCGATTTTGTCCATTTTGTTGGCAAATACGATACGTGGAACTCCGTACTCAGTTGCTTGACGCCAAACTGTTTCAGTTTGAGGCTCAACACCTGATTGTGAGTCAAGAACAGTAACCGCACCGTCCAATACACGAAGAGAACGTTGTACTTCGATTGTGAAGTCCACGTGTCCTGGTGTGTCGATGATGTTTACGCGGTGGTTGTTCCATTGAGCTGTTGTCGCAGCAGATGTGATAGTGATACCACGTTCTTGCTCTTGCTCCATCCAGTCCATTTGTGACGCACCTTCGTGAGTTTCACCGATTTTGTGGATTTTACCAGTGTAGTAAAGAATACGCTCAGTAGTTGTTGTTTTACCGGCATCGACGTGAGCCATGATACCGATATTACGAGTTTTTTCAAGTGAAAATTCGCGTGCCATGAGGTTTGTTTCTCCTATTTATTTTAATTTCTATTCTATTATAACACGATTTTAATAAAAACGGATAGGCAGGACCTACCCGTTCTCAATGTTTATCTTGTTTTTGTTGGTTTCAACTTACGAGCTGGTAAGTTGAGTTAAACTCGAGCTAAAAGCTCAAGTTAGCTGATTTGAACTCAATTGAACTCGGGCTAAAAGCTCAAGTTAGCTGATTTGAACTCAATTGAACTCGGGCTAAAAGCTCGGAAAATAGATAAGCTTTCCTAGAATCTTTGATTCTGCGTCAAGCTTCCTAATTTTCAGTCGCTTTTTTAACGCCCTTAGTATCTTATTCTTACCAACGGAAGTGTGCGAAGGCACGGTTAGCTTCAGCCATACGGTGAGTGTCTTCACGTTTCTTAACTGCTGCACCTGTGTTGTTCGCAGCATCCAAGATTTCTTTTGCAAGACGGTCTTGCATTGTGTGTTCACCACGAAGGCGAGCGATGGTTACCAACCAACGAAGTCCAAGTGTTGTACGGCGTTCTGGACGAACTTCAACTGGGACTTGGTAGTTAGATCCACCAACACGACGTGCACGTACTTCAAGTACAGGCATGATGTTTTCCATAGCTGTTTCAAATACTTCAAGTGCATCATTGCCAGTAGCTTCTTTGATTTGCTCAAAAGCACCGTAAACGATTGAAGCAGCTGTACCACGTTTACCATCAAGCATAACGCGGTTGATAAGACGAGTAACTAGTTGTGAATTGTAAAGCGGATCTGGCAATACGTCACGTTTTGGAGCTCTATTTTTACGACTCATTTCTCTTTATCCCCTTTCCTTATGCTTTTGGACGTTTAGTACCGTATTTAGAACGGCCTTGTTTACGATCGTTAACACCTGCAGTATCAAGTGCACCACGGACGATATGGTAACGTACCCCTGGAAGGTCTTTTACACGTCCACCACGAAGAAGCACCACGCTGTGCTCTTGCAAGTTGTGTCCGATACCTGGGATGTAGGCAGTAACTTCGATAAGGTTGCTCAAACGTACACGAGCGAATTTACGAAGGGCAGAGTTAGGTTTTTTAGGTGTCATTGTTCCCACACGAGTTGCAACACCACGTTTTTGTGGTGAAGAAACGTTTGTTTGAACTTTTTTATGACTGTTGTAACCAACGTTCAAAGCTGGTGATTTAGATTTTTCTACTTTTGATTTACGCGGTTTGCGAACCAATTGGTTAATTGTAGGCATCTACATTCTCCTGTGTTTTTTATTTTTGGTGATGATACACTTGGTGACAGCTACCATCTGTGTGTACTTTTGCAACATTTGTCAGCACGTCCCTGTACACTTTTGAGAGACCAAAAGTAAAAAGTACCGTCTATTATTGTAACACAATTTTTCCTTCATTGTCAAGATATTTTTCATTTTTATTCTGATCTTTTAACTCTTTGACACTAGCTTTCACCGCTTTTCTAAACCAGAAAAGGAGGCAATTTGCCTCCTCCTTTCTAGTATGGATTTCCTTCGATTCAAGTTATCATTTCGGAATTGTTTAACCCTTCTTATCAAAGCCAACCAGATTCTTTTGCAATGTTGGCTGCCTCTGTTCGATTACCAGCATCTAGTTTCGAAAGAATATTGGTGACATAGTTTCGGACGGTTCCATTTGATAGATAGAGTTGGTCTGCGATTTCTTGGTTAGACAAGCCCTGAGCGATTCCCTTTAAAACAGCGATTTCTTGCTCTGTTAACGGATTGGGGTGCGTCATCACCACTTCCATCAATTCAGGCGAATATTCCTTACGTCCTTCAAGAACAGTGTGCAAGGTTTGCATGAGGTCTGCAATGCTTCTTTCTTTCAAGACATAAGCATCCACTCCAGCCTTGACCGCACGTTCAAAATAGCCAGGGCGTTTGAAGGTCGTCACCACAACCACCTTTGTTTCTGGCTTTTCTGCTCGTATCCACTCCAAGACTTCGAGGCCTGTCTTAACAGGCATTTCTACGTCAAGAATGGCGATATCTACGGGCTCCTTTTCTAAGAGTTGAATTGCTTCTTGGCCATCCTTGGCTTGTAGGACAGAATCTACATCTGGTTGAAAGGTAAGCAACTGGCACATGGCATCTCGCAACATACTTTGATCTTCTGCAACAAGTAGTTTCATCTTAGTTTCTCTCCTTATAAGGTAACCGAACCTGCACTTCAGTCGGATGTTTCTGACTGATCACCTTTACTTCTCCTGAAAAAGGAAGGACACGGTCTCGAACGGTATGGAGCTCATCTCCTTTTAAAGAAGCAAAGCCACATCCATCATCTCTCACTGTTAGAATGAGTTCTTTCTCAGTTCGTTCTAATTTCAAGTAAGCTTTCGATGCTTTGGCATGTTTGATGATATTGGTCACTAGCTCAAGCAAAATCATGGAGGCCGTTGACTCTAATTCCTGAGTTAGGCTAGCTGTATCTAGTTGGTGATTGATTTCCGTTTCAATTCCTGCAATTTCCAGCATTTTTTTAACAGTCGCAAATTCGGAAGCTAGGGTTCTGGTTTTAAGATTTTCGATAATTGTACGAACTTCATTCATGGATTCTTTACTAATCTGATGAATTTCTTTTAACTCTTTTTCCACTTGAGGATAGGCCTGCATTTGAAGAAGCTGGAGGGCAAGGTCCGTCTTCACACTCAACATGGCAAAGGTATGACCTAGGCTGTCATGAAGATCCTGACCGATACGACTGCGTTCGTTTTCAGCCAAGAAAAGATTGAGCTTGGCATTTTGTTTCATCTTTTCTTCTTTTAGCTCTTCTGTTATCCGAATTCGATAGAGACCAAAGGTCATTGCATCGGAAAAGATAAAGGTCACCAAGAAAAAGAGTAGCTGCCAGGGACTAACTTGATCGACCATATAGATTCCGGTCAGAATAAATGGTTGCAGGACAATAAAACTGACAAAACGCCAAGAGTGAAAAGAAATCTCATCCAGCTCATAAATAAGGAGATTGGATAAATAAAAGATAAACCATGTGAAACCTGAACTTAGCCAAACAGATGTATAAAAAATGTAGACAAGCATGGACCACCATGCTAGCCACTGCACGGTGCGATTCTGACTGATTAAAACCGAATAGAAGGCAAGTACAAATAGTAGGGTCCATAGCAAGGTTAAAAGCGGGTAATCTCCAACGATGACACCCGCTATAGGAAAGATGATAAACACAATTGAAATATGAAACATATAATGAATGTTTTTAAATTTTTCCAACATAGATTTATTTTACCTCAATCCTTTTTTTCAGCTGGATTACCAGTACACCAAAGAAAACTGTATAGCCTAGCACAACCAAGGCAGAAAGAATATTAAATTCATGGTGTTCCAAATAAGTAGAGACGACCTGCATCAGTTGATAGGTTGGAGTCAGCTTTCCAATAGATTGGAGCCATTCTGGGAAGGAATCCAAGGGGAACCACAGTCCACCTAGAACAGCCAAAGCAATATAGGCAATATTTCCAACAACCGTCATCAGTTGAGCACTGGGTAGCAAGCTCACCAAGACCCCCATGCTGATAAAGACCACGCTTCCGATCAGCAAAATAGCACCAATTACCATCCAGTCAAGCCAAGGCAGAGTCACTCCACGGACAAAATGACCAACTGAAAAGACAACTATAACTGATAACAAGAAAGTTAGCAGAGTGCTGAACAGTTTTGATACATAATATTCTACCATAGATACGGGAGAATGTTGAATCAATTTTTGCCAGTTGTTTGTCTTATCAGACTCGAGTGTGCTTGGGATACTGAAAAAAGCACTTGACATGATACTAAAGAGCGTCATGGCAAAGAGATAGGCTTGAAGAGCGATTTCTGGAATGTCTGATCCTGACATCATACCAGAGAAAATAAGGTAAAATACACTTGGAAGTCCGATGGATAGCAAGTAGTAGATGGCTTGCCGTTTCATCAGAATGATTTCTACTTTCATGAGACTTGTCATATTTTTCATCGTCAATCTCCTTTAGTCTTGAGTCGTTTCGAAGATACTGTCTAAGAGAGTTCGATTGCGAACTTCAATTTCTTCGATCATGCAGCCCTGTTCTTGCAAGACTTTCCATACTTTGCTGGCTTCTTTGGTTGTGAAGGAAAGAGCATTTTGCTTGATTTCAAGCCCTTGAATCTGGTCCAAAGTGCTGATAACTTCCTGATAAGTTAGTGGTACCGTAAAATGTTTTTCTTGTTCTTCACCACGCATGGCATAAGGTGTCGTATCACGGATCAATTCACCCTTGTGGAGGACCAAAATGCGGTCAGCCGTATGTTCTACCTCTTCGATATAGTGAGAAGAGTAGACAATGGTGACACCATTTTTCTTTAACTGATTGACAATTTCCCAAAAATGCTGACGTGTCGAGGTATCCATGGCAGCAGTTGGTTCGTCCAAAAATAGAATTTTCGGACGACCTATTAAAGACAACACGAAAGAGAACAAACGTTTTTGCCCACCAGACAACTTGCCCGCTAGCTGATTTTTCTGCTTGTCCGAAAATCTCAGCAAGTCATCAATTTCTTGATTGGAGAGACTGTTTGGATAGATTGATTGAAAGAAGGATAAGAGTTCTTTCACTTTCAAGTCTTGAACCACCGTATTTTCTTGAGGTAAGATAGAAATAAGCTGCTTTAATCGAGGATCTGTTGGTGCAAAGCCTTGAATGGCTATCTGACCTGAGCTCATGAACTTGTCTCCCAAGAGGCAATCAATCAAGGTTGTCTTCCCTGCTCCGTTAGGCCCGATCAAGGCGACACATTCACCATCGTTGATTTCAAAAGAGATGTTCCGCAATATCTCCTTGTCTTTTATTTTCTTACTCAATTTCTCAACTTTAATCACAGTCATGAGATTCTCCTTTCAACCACTTCATTCCCATAGGGAAAACAACGAAAATCATAAATCCAAAACCCCAAGCACCACGAATAAATTGGCGAAGCAAGGTTTGGTCAAACCAACCAGTAAACATTTCCACTAACCATACCAAGAGTGACAGGCCGATAAAGAAATAGATGATTGCTTTTTTCATTCCTCAAACTCCTTTTTCACATCTCTGACTAATTTCAAACCTTCTCTGACAAGCCAAGACATCATTCCAAAGCCAGCAAAGAGCTCCCAAGGAAAATGATAGAAACCCTCGTCCAATCCTGAAAACATGAGATAGGTCATAACTCCTGCTGCTACTAAACTCACTGCGACAATCATTTTATTTTTCATTTCTTCTTCCTCCATTTCATACTTCAATTATAGACTTTTGAAGTTGGCGGAGCTAGATGCTTCTGTCACTAGGAAATATGACAAATGTCATAAAAAAGAACCGATTTCTCGGTTCTTAAAAATGATTAGTCTGATTCATCGTTTCGTTTCTTTTTACCTAGTAATCCAAATGTCATGGCACCTGCTAGGGCTGTCAGAATTCCTAGATTTTTCAAACCATCTTCTTGAGTTCCAGTATTTGGAAGTTGATGTTTTTCTACAGAGATGTTTTGCGTCAATTGATCTGGTTTCGAATCAGGTACTGAAAGTTCTTTTTTATCAGACGGCTTCACTTGCTCTGGAAGTTCTACTACTGTTGGAGTATAGAATCCTGAAATGATATTTCCATTGCGATCTTTACGGATCACTTTCACACCTTTGGCTTGTCCTACAAAGTCTGCCTCAGGGGTAAAGGTGACGGTGCCATCTGGTGAGATTACATAAGTTCCTTCACCTGGAACGACTTTTTCAGTTGTTCCATCTTCAAAGGTTGGTGGAACTGTCAGCTCGACATCACCTGTAAAGTTTGGTTTACCAGTCTGAGTTTGACCTTTAAGACCTTCGGATGTCGCATCACTCACTTGTGTTTGGCCATGGACAGTTGGTGTGTAATGAGCAATAACTACATTTCCATACATATCCAGACGTTTCACAACCAATCCTTTAGCTGTACCAACAAAGTCTGGTTCTGGAGTAAAGGTAATCTTACCATCTTTATCAATTGTATAACTTCCTTCACCCGGAACAACCATAGTCGTGCTACCATCCTCAAATGTTGGTGGTACAGTCGGATCGATATGCCCTTCAAACACTGATGTTGCCACTTGTGGTTGGCCTTTTGCTCCTGTAGAAGCCGTATCATGACCAGTAGATGGATCCACAACTGTTGGGCGATAGCTTGCAGTAACTGGAGTACCATTCTTATCCTTGCGGACAATCGTTACGCCTGTTCCTTTTCCTACAAAATTAGCTTCTGGAGTGAAGGTGACGATGCCATCTGGTGAGATTGCATAAGTCCCTTCACCTGGAATCACTTTTTCAGTTGATCCATCTTCAAATGTCGCCGCCACAGTTTCATCGATTGGAACAAGCGGATTACCACCTTCAAATGTTGGCGTACCTGTTTGAACAAGACCCTTAATATTAACTGAAGAAGTATCTTTACCAGTTGGAGTCACCTTAGTAAACTCTGGACTGTAGGTCGCAGTAACTGGAGTGCCATTCTTATCCACACGTTTCACTGTAACTGGATCTGGGTTTCCAACAAACTGCTTGTCTGGAGTGAAGGTCACTGTACCGTCTGGTGCAATCGTGTAAGTTCCTTGACCTGGAATAGATTTCCCTTTGCTTCCATCTTCGAAGGTTGGCTCTACTGTTTCATCGATTGGAACCAGTGGATCACCACCTTGGAAAGTTGGGGTGCCTGTTTGAGGGACACCTTGAGGACCTGTGCTCGTTGCGTTAGTGCTGGTTGGAACTACTTCTTTCACAACCGCTTGGTACTTGACAGTAACAGGAGTTCCGTTGGCATCCACACGAGTCAATTCAAGCTCTGGTGTTTCACCCTTGAACTGTTTATCAGGAGTGAAGGTCACCTTACCGTCTGCATCCACTTCGAATTTACCAACATTTGGTACTTCTTTCACAGTTGTACCATTGTCAAATAGTGGAGTTGAATCAGCTGGGAATGGAACTGAGTCATGACCTGGAGTGAAGGTCACTTTACCTTCTTGGACCTGACCTTGCAGACCCTCTGTCTTATCACCTGAACCAGTCGGAGTTACCTTAGTAAACTCTGGGCTGTATGTCGCA
Organism: Streptococcus oralis; assembly: GCF_002386345.1. Taxonomy (NCBI): domain Bacteria; kingdom Bacillati; phylum Bacillota; class Bacilli; order Lactobacillales; family Streptococcaceae; genus Streptococcus; species Streptococcus oralis. The sequence goes on from NZ_CP023507.1 coordinate 1,605,281, forward strand.
GTAACTGGGGTGCCATTCTTATCTACACGTTTGACTGTAACTGGATCTGGGTTTCCAACAAACTGCTTGTCTGGTGTGAAGGTTACAGTTCCGTCTGGTGCAATCGTGTAAGTTCCTTGGCCTGGAATAGATTTCTCTTTGCTTCCATCTTCGAAGGTTGGCTCTACTGTTTCATCAATTGGAACCAGTGGATCGCCACCTTGGAAAGTTGGAGTACCAGTTTGTGGGACACCTTGAGGACCTGTGCTCGTTGCGTTAGTGCTGGTTGGAACTACTTCTTTCACCACCGCTTGGTACTTGACAGTAACAGGAGTTCCGTTGGCATCCACACGAGTCAATTCAAGTTCTGGTGTTTCACCCTTGAACTGTTTATCAGGAGTGAAGGTCACCTTACCGTCTGCGTCCACTTCGAACTTACCAACATTTGGCACTTCTTTAACAGTTGTACCATTGTCAAATAGTGGAGTTGAATCAGCTGGGAATGGAACTGAGTCATAGCCTGGAGTGAAGGTCACTTTACCTTCTTGGACCTGACCTTGCAGACCCTCTGTCTTATCACCTGAACCAGTCGGAGTTACCTTAGTAAACTCTGGGCTGTAAGTCGCAGTAACTGGAGTGCCATTCTTATCCACACGTTTCACTGTAACTGGATCTGGGTTTCCAACAAACTGCTTGTCTGGAGTGAAGGTTACAGTTCCGTCTGGTGCAATCGTGTAAGTTCCTTGGCCTGGAATAGATTTCTCTTTGCTTCCATCTTCGAAGGTTGGCTCTACTGTTTCATCGATTGGAACCAATGGATCGCCACCTTGGAAGCTTGGAGTGCCCGTTTGTGGAACACCCTGAGGACCTGTGCTCGTTGCATTAGTGCTAGTTGGGGTTACCTTAGTCACTGTTGGGGTATAAGTCGCAGTGACTTCTGTTCCATTCTTATCCACACGTTTCACTGTAACTGGATCTGGGTTTCCAACAAACTGCTTGTCTGGAGTGAAGGTCACTGTACCGTCTGGTGCAATCGTGTAAGTTCCTTGACCTGGAATAGATTTCCCTTTGCTTCCATCTTCGAAGGTTGGCTCTACTGTTTCATCGATTGGAACCAGTGGATCACCACCTTGGAAAGTTGGGGTGCCTGTTTGAGGGACACCTTGAGGACCTGTGCTCGTTGCGTTAGTGCTGGTTGGAACTACTTCTTTCACAACCGCTTGGTACTTGACAGTAACAGGAGTTCCGTTGGCATCCACACGAGTCAATTCAAGCTCTGGTGTTTCACCCTTGAACTGTTTATCAGGAGTGAAGGTCACCTTACCGTCTGCATCCACTTCGAATTTACCAACATTTGGTACTTCTTTCACAGTTGTACCATTGTCAAATAGTGGAGTTGAATCAGCTGGGAATGGAACTGAGTCATGACCTGGAGTGAAGGTCACTTTACCTTCTTGGACCTGACCTTGAAGTCCTTCTGTCTTATCACCTGTACCAGTTGGCGTTACTTTCTCAACAACTGGGGTATAGGTCGTTACAGCCGACTCTCCATTTTTATCCACCACTCCAACTCGAACTGGAGTTGCCGGACCATAGAAGGTTTTCAGTGGAGTAAAGACAATTGTTTTATTTACAAGATCTAAATCGTACGTCCCTTGGTTGGCAATGGTTAGCGAAGTTACCTTTTGTCCATTCTCATCATAAAGAAAGACACTACTTTGGACTAGTTCGACGGATTTCTTTGCTCCATTAATGGTTGTTGTCCCTTTTGTAAAGTGAACCGCACTCTCGCTTGCTCTATCCTCATCAAATTGAATCGTTGCTGCCTGCTTCTGCCCTTGAAAGCCTTTAGATTTCGCTACACTTGCTGAAGGTACAACTGGAAGCGGAACATAATACACCAACCTATCCCAAGAGAATTCTTTTTCCAACTCTTCATCGCTCGGATTTATCGCACTAATCCAATATTGATCAAGAGCCTCATCTCCCGACAATGTATTTGCGTCAATATCTTCACCTGGGTAATAGCCAGGAATTTCAGGCGAAATCACTTGAGACCAAGTTTGGTCTACAGACCAGGCTGAGTAAGTCACACCTGCTGTCGCATCATTTGGGTGGATTTTTGCCAAAACCTGATCGATTCTCTTCGTTCGAGTAAACGAATGGGATTCTACATGTCTGGGAGGAAGAAGCGATAAATCAGGATTTTTTGCTTTTCTGTAATACTCATAATTAATTTCACGAGTTCCACGAACAGTTTCGGTTAGTTCTGTAATCTTGTGTCTAAACTGAAACTTGAATTGTTTTGGACTAGCCGAGTCACCAAAGGTATGATCTATAAAATCGTTACTGATCAGTTCATATCCTGCATCTTCCAATTTCTTAATTCGACGAGCAGGATCATAAGAAATTGGTCCATTAGATTTTCCTACAACTGTGTCTACCTGGCCTAGTTGCACTTCCTTAGACGGATCATTTACATCCACAAAGGTAAAACTTGCAGATGACAGTTTGGTAGACATTTGGATTGAAACATTATTGGACTCAGTGTACTTGGAACTGCCATTTGCCAGAGCCGAAGAAAGATAAGCCGTAGCACCTGGGGCAGTATCTTGCCCGATAACTGCTCCATCGATAGGAAATTGAACCCTACTTCCAGCAGCAACCGGAGCAGTCGAATGCCAACGAACTGCACGAATCTCTGACCAATCCGACACTTGATCTGCTGTGAGCCATTGTGAAGCATTAATTTCTGCAGCAGTACCCGCGATACGACTATATTGAACCTCCCAGCCTGAAGGTGGTGTTAAAGCTTTTGTCAAACTCACTGTAAATTCAGAACCACGATTTCTGGATTCTAGCTGTTTATCGCCTTTCATCGGCAGGGATGATAAAACATAGACATCTGAAACCGCCTGTTTCGCTGCGTTTTTATAGGTCACTCTGAAATCAATCTCATCACCAGGATAGTGCTCTTGGGTATTATAGGCAAAGTGTTGATCTGTAGCTCTCTTCACTTCAGAGTAGACACCACTCGCTTCAGAAGCCTGTACGATCACATCGAAGTCATAAGAAACCGAATTTTTCGAGGTAACTGTAATGCCGTCGAGCTCCCCTAAGTCGTAACCATTCTGAGCTTGAACGTCAGGAAGTTCCTCGTCCCAAAAAGCAATCGCTTTATAGGTGTAGGTCCCATTTGGAATCGTCTTGTTTTCTAACTTCAAAAGTGTTGCAGGCATAGGGGAGTCTGGAGTCCCCTTTACTTGGGCATAGTAGAGAGTTTTCCCAGTATCTTTGTAATTATAATAGACCTTAAAATTAGGATTTCCACTAAAGTTTAATTGTGGATCAGCCAAATAAGCCAGATGGTAAACTCCCGTCAAGTTTGCGAAGTTCTGAGTAGGAGTTTCTTTACCCGCAGTCCTTGTGATAAAATCTTCCTTAAAACCAGAAGCATCTGTGTGTCGATTGAAGACATCTGTCCGACGGCGTCCAATCATCGAAATTTGCTGGCTAACGCGTGTTAATTCGGCTGAGGCCGTTTGAGATAAGGAAACAGTGTTACGAGTATTCTTAAAAGTGGAATCCGTTCTAGAATCCAACTTACTAATCGTCGAGTCTTTATAGAGACTTTCCCAATTATTAAAACGTGTTTTGGTTTGGAAAACAAACATTGATGTATCATTTGTTGAGGACTTCCTCATCTTGATGTTTTTAAACTTGTACTCCAGTTCCTTCACATCTTGCTCTTCCGTCAGTCGTAGACTACGAGTGCTACTGTTAAAAGTGCCTAATAACTCACCTGTAGCTTTATTGTATACTTCTACAGATGCATCCGGTGAAGAGAAAAATTCATTCCAATAACGATCCTCAATCGCATTGACTTCTCGATAAGACTCTCGTGAATCCTGTATTTTATGGGTGACCGTGTAGTCATTGATAGGATAATCTTTTTCAACCTCAGCAACTGATGAAAGTCGAACATAAGAACGGTATTCTGTTTCACCATAAGAACGAATCATCTCCGAGTCAGACTGATTATAGTGTCTAAATTCAAAGAGAGAAGACTCTGGCTGATCTGTTTTTTGAACAAAGAGAGTATAGGGAAGAACGGCCGTATTTTGATAGCTAGTCCCATCTGCTTTCGTATAGATACCCGTCACGGTTAGGTTTTGCGCTTTTCTATTGATATCTGCTACTTTGGCATTCTTTAACTTGAAAGAAATTGGAATGAGCTTATTTTTATTGTTATTAATATCTTGAAGCGGATTGTTAGCTCTGTTAATCGTCAGATGGTAACCCGTCGCATCGGCAGTCCATCCTAGAGCTTTAGCTTCATCTGTCAATTCATAACCTTCTTTTAACTCTATATTATAGGTATAAGATGTGACAGGATCAATGATATTCCCCCCGACATCACTAATCCCCATACCATTGATCATACGACCATCAAAGACACCATTTCCATAGTTGAAGTAATCATTTCTTGCCGTATTATTCTTAGGATCTTTCGCACCGTTAAATAGATAGTAGGACACGACCGATGAATCATCGTCGACAATACCATCGTTATTTCGATCGTAGCCAATGACCTGATTGCCAGACATTGGAGTCAGACCCCCTACACCGTTTTCTAAGACTTTCCACGTGTGTTCAATGCTTCCAAGTTCTTTGAGGACATTGTCATTTTTGTCATAGAGCTTAGCAGTTGCGGTCACTTTATGGTCCGGCCCAATTGCTTGGACAGCACCTCCCCAGTTATGCGTCAGAGGATCTATCTGAAAAGTATAGACGAAGTTATAGTTTGCTCCACCTCTCAGATTTGCAGGTTCTATCTTTAAATCAAGGTCTCCATTTATTTTTTCTTGGCTGAACTTTACACCACCGACTGGAGAAGGGGTCAATTTAATAGCCTTCCCATTTTGGAAATGAATTTTGATATACCCACCAGAATAGTCTGCTTCGTGTCCAGTAATACTAAAAGTCATGGACTCACGAACACTATCTACCGCATGGATATCCTTGATTGGCGAATGAGTTTTAAATTCTGCATTGACTTCATCTAGCGATCTCTTGCGCCTAGAAGAAGTTTTCCCGCTAGAGCCACTTTCTTCCTTGCTTTTCTGCTCAGTTTGAGTTGATTCTAGAGATTGCTTTTTCTCCTCATCTAAAGAAGGCTGACTCGCTTCCTTCGTATTGTCAACTTGAGAAACTGGTTGGCTCTGAGAGACTGGTGCAGATACTTCTGTTTTGGACGGTTCAGCTTTATCCTCCAGCTCCTTAACCGCTTCGTTCTGTGTTACCACTTTTTGAGGCTCAGAAATGACTTCCTGCCCATTCTCAGCACTTTTTTCCTTCTGTTGAATTTCCGCCTGCGTTTGTTGTTCCTTATTGTTGACTTGAGCTTCATCCGCTTGCACTGGAGAAGTAGCCATGACCATAAAGGTTCCTAGCAATACCGAACAGGTCCCAACACTTAACTTTCTAATTGAAAAGCGGGAAAAAGATTGATTAAAAATTTTTTTCTTCATCATTTCTCCTTTATATTCATACTTAATCTAATATAACAGCTTTATCATTATAACTTATAGTAAATCGAATTTCCAATAGAATGTTCATTTCTACATAAATTTCTTTATAACTCCGTTTGCATAGAAAAAGGAAGCTGAAAAACCAGCCTCCTTCTGTTGTTTTCATTCAATTTTTACCATTATTCCACACTGAAAAGATATGGATATACGGGTTGTTGACCTTGGTGAATCTCTACTTCAACATCTTCAAATTCTTCTGCGATTTCTTGGGCAATTTCATTGGCAAGTTCTTCGCTTCCGTCTTCACCGACATAGAAGGTTACGATTTCACTATCTTCGTCCAACATATGTTTCAAAGTTTCTGTCAAGGTTTGGTGCATGTCAGGATTTGACACGAGGATTTTCCCATCGACCATACCCAGATTATCATTTTCATGAATTGCTAATCCATCGATAGTTGTATCACGAACGGCTGTTGTTACACTACCGCTGATGACATCACCAAGGGCCGCAGTCATGCGCTCTTTGTTTTCTTCGATTGATTTGCTTGGATCAAAGGCAAGAAGGCTGGTCAACCCTTGAGGAATTGTACGTGCTTCTACCACAACAGCAGGTTGTTCAAGCACTTCAGCCGCAGACTGAGCTGCCATAAAGATATTTTTGTTGTTTGGCAAGAAGATAATGTTGCGAGCATTGACCTGTTCAACAGCCTTGATAAAGTCTTCTGTTGAAGGGTTCATTGTCTGACCACCTTCGATAACATAATCCACACCTTGGGCACGGAAGATATCTGCTAAACCTTGACCAGCTACTACTGCGATAAGGGCATACTCTTTTGTTTCAGCAGGCTTGTTGCCTTGAGTTGCTTCTTTTTCAACTTGCGCTTCGTGTTGGTTACGCATGTTGTCCACTTTTACCTTGATCAAGCTACCATATTTGAGACCTTCTTGCATGACAAGACCTGGATCTTCTGTATGGACGTGAACTTTGACAATCTCATCATCGTTGACAACAAGCAGTGAGTCGCCTAAGTCATTCAAGTAGTTACGGAATTCATCGTAGTCAAAGTCCTTAGAATAAGTTGGACCTTGTTTGAGGGCTACCATGATCTCCGTACAGTAACCGAAGGTAATATCCTCAGTTGCCACATGACCTGCTACAGACTTGTGGTGCTCTGCATTAATCATTTCACTCATGTTGGCAGGAGTAGCTACAAAGTCTTCAGAAGCACTGTATTCACCAGTAAGAGCTGAAAGGAATCCTTCGTAGATGAAGACCAAACCTTGACCACCTGAGTCTACCACACCAACTTCCTTAAGGACTGGAAGCATTTCTGGTGTCTTAGCCAAAGCTGCTTTTGCGCCTTCCAAGGCTGCACGCATGACCTCAACAGCATCATCTGTTTGCTCCGCTTTTTTCTTGGCACCAATAGCCGCTCCACGAGAAACAGTCAAAATGGTCCCTTCAACTGGTTTCATAACCGCTTTATAAGCTACTTCGACACCGGATTGGAAGGCAAGAGCCAAGTCTTGACCTGTTAATTCATCTTTTTCCTTGATAGCCTGAGAGAAGCCACGGAAGAGCTGAGAAGTGATAACCCCTGAGTTCCCACGCGCACCCATCAAGAGCCCTTTGGCAAGAATACTCGCTACTTCTCCAACTGTAGAAGCAGGCTTGTCTGCTACTTCTTTCGCACCATTTTCAATGGTCATTCCCATGTTTGTCCCAGTATCTCCATCTGGAACTGGAAAGACGTTCAATGAATTGACATATTCTGCTTGCTTATTCAAACGAGTTGATGCAGCTTGCACCATCTCTTGGAATAAACTGGTAGTAATTTTTGACACGATTATTCTCCTACAACTTTGATATTTTGAATGTAGACATTCACAGTCTGAGCAGTAATTCCTAGTTGATTTTCTAAACTAAAACGAACACGCTCTTGAATGTTTTTTGACACTTCGCTTATCTTTACTCCGTAGCTCAATACAGTATAAACATCAACTGCAATGCTACCATCTTCGGCTGCTTTTATAACAACACCCTTAGAATAATTTTCCTTACCAAGAAGGGCTTGGAAATTGTCTTTGAGGGCATTTTTACTAGCCATACCGACCACTCCAAAAATCTCAGTTGCGGCACCACCTACTACGGTTGCAATCACTTCATCTGTCAGTTCGATTTGACCATCTTTTGTATTAATTTTTACAGTCATTTTTTTTACCTCAACTAGTTGATACTCTATTTTATCATATTTCAGCCCAAGTGTAAAAGCAGAATGCTGTATCTGCGGATATTTACTCTATTTTTCAAATGGTTTTATCCTTAGAGCAAAAGAAAAAGACCAGTTAGGTCTTTTCATTTTTATTAAACGCGTTCAACTTTACCTGATTTCAAAGCACGAGCTGAAGCCCAAACTTTTTTAGGTTTACCATCGATAAGAACCGTAACTTTTTGAAGGTTTGGTTTTACGGCACGTTTTGTTTGGTTCATCGCGTGTGAACGGTTGTTTCCTGATACAGTCTTACGACCTGTAAAGTAACATACTTTAGCCATTGTGTTTTCCTCCTATTAGATCTAATATAGCGGATGTGCTAGCACCACATACCGTACTATGTTATCACACTTTCTCTATTTTGGCAAGGAAATTCGAAGACTTTTTAGTGTCTAAATTTTTGGGACTAGTCAAATATCCTTATAACTCCATAAGAAAGCGAGATTTTTCAGACAAAAAACTGGAAAAAGTTTCGGCTCTGTAATTTCTGTAGTGGGTAAAACCACTGTAGGAATGATGGAGCCTATTTGTTGTAGAAAAAAGTCCCATAAGATCTATAATGAAAAGCGACCAAACCATCATTAAAAAGACTTATATGGAACCATTCAATTTTATCACAAACACACTGGGGATCAAAGACTAGAACATTACTATTTTGGATGTTCTAGATGCTGGAACTCATAAAGAAATCATCGCTAAGCTGGATTATCCTGCTCCTAAATACCCTCACTTCCAAGGACAAATGACTAAATATGACTTCCGGAAAGAATCAAAAATTCCCTATTTAGAGTGTGCGGGTTACAAGACTCTCATTCGATTGAGAAAGCGCCGTTTCCGCTGTAAAATCTGTAAAAAAATGTCTGTCGCAATCAAGCCCTTAATCAGATTAAAGATAAAGAGGAGAAACATGAGTGGAGTCGTAACCATCAAAACGGCAGCTTTCGCAATCACACTCGGTAGGGTTTCCATTCCTGACCAGACAGCTTTTCCTAGCCAACGTAGGCCTTGTTTCCACTTCTTCTCTTCTTCAGACCTGGTAACTTCTGATTTTTTTGAGTTGGAGTGTAGTATCTATAACCACTTCTAGTCACATATGCATCCATTTTCGTGTCCTTTATCATCTCTCTTCCCCCTCTTTTTATGGCTTCATTATACCATGGATGAGGGGGAATTACTAGATGTTCTATTTTTTATGCTTACGAAAACCTGCAAGACCCAACAATCCCAAAATCATTCCCACAACTGGAAGCATGCTTGCTGCTGTTCCTGTATTTGGAAGTGATGGCTGCGGTTGTGGCTTGCCTGGTTCTTTAGGCTCTGGTTTTGGAGGTTCTGGCGTTGTTGTTGTCACTTTCGCTGTCATCTCTTGTAAATTGACTGTATTGATAAAGGTATTTTCAACCTTCCCAGCCGAGATACGTTCTACCTCGATGTAGAAGTCTGCATCAAAGGTTCCTTTAACGCCTAGAGAGTTTAGGAAGTCTTGATTGATAACATACGACCATTTGCCTGCTTTTTCGTCCCATTTGACGGCCACAATCTTCTTGAGGAAGTCAGGATTTGTATCCTGGTTCACTTCAAATAAGAAGGCATAAGCTGTACCTTTGACAATCTTGTCACCAGCTTTGACTACTTTACCATCCTTCAGGATGACATCATAAGGCAAGATAAGGTCTTTCTCAGCTGTGTACTCTGTACCCTTGAAAATGCCTTGCCACTTACCTGTATATCGATCATGAACCACATCTAACTGGTCACTACCGTCATATTGGAAGAGGCTATCATGTTTAGCTGGAACAGTTACGCCATCAAGTAGATAGCGGATGTATTGGCCAATCTGTACCTCTTGACCGTCCAAGACTTTCTTATTATTCTTTTGATCCAGGGCATGTTTCTCTGGCTTCACATCAGGAACTGAGACAGTCACAAGGTTTGATTGATAGCCATTCCCAAAGTCAATCTGTTTAAAGTCATTCTCGACTTTGTCCCCTGCTTTAACCAAGAGTTTGGCTGGAAGATCAACAGTAACATTCTTATTTGGTTTCACGTAGTTCTGATAGAAACTCTTAGAATCCTTGGCTACCCAGAGATAGAACTCACCTTTAGGTTGCAAGTTCAATTCCTTCAAAATTTTATTGATTGCATCAGTACGTCCTGCATCTGAAAGTACATGATACATGTCAAATAGGTTTTTCACGTCTTTACCAGCAGCAGTCATCTTGATCTTGCTGTGGTCAACTGTGAAGGCTTTGTCTTGAACATCATCTAAGATTGCAAACTCCTTACCAAGTGCGCTCGCTGAAGCAAGAGTTTTGGCATAAGAACTGTAGTCTGTCATCAAGCGGAAGGTCACGTTACGATCAAATGTTTTAGCACCATTGATATCCTTTCCAGAATGATCTAACACAGATTTGACTGGTTTTGGAGGTCTTGGAGTGTAGTTCGTAACAGTATTTGAGAAAACTTCATAGTTATTCACTAACACTTTATAAGTGTTGTCATAGAAGCCCTTGTCATAGATTGGTTTCCAGGTAATCACAGGAGCTTCTAAGCGCTTCCCTTCGTAGGTTGCAGTAAAGGTATAAGTATTCTTTCCTGCATCATAGGCAACGCTCCATCCCGCTTTCTCTGCAGTTGCTTTCGTCACAGCTACATCAGGAACTGCTCCAGCTTCGAGTGGATCAATGATAGTAATCTTGTCACCTTTTTTAAGGTTCGCATAGATATTGTCATGATTCAATGTGTAGAGCTGCGTATCGTTTTTAGCAACTGTTTGGCCATCTGTATTCGTTTTATCTGTGTCAGATACAGACTTGCGGACAGTAGGTTTATACTGCAATTTGTAACCGTGATAGCTTGCGGATAACTTCTGATTTTTAGTTTCAGATAGAGTTTTAAGCGCCAAGGTTGGTTTGGCTGGATTTTTCGCATTGACCAATTCAGCTGATACAGGTTCAGTCTTAACTGGCTTCACGGTTGTTTTAGTAATGGTTGCAGTAGCTGGAACTCCAACAACCGGCGCTAAAGCCTTCGTATTCAAAGCAAACCAGAAAGTTTGGCCACCTGAATTATCTGGTCCATCCCATTGGATAAATTCGGATGTGAAGGCTGTCCCTTCCTTAAAGACACCAAGTGCAGCTCCCTTGTATTGGTAAGGTGAGTCAGATTTATCCCAAAGATGCCCCACATCTTGTTGGTCGTTGTAGCCTTCAGCGCGAACATAACCATTATTCTTGTTATAGCTTACAGTTGAGCCGTTAATTTCAACATGAGTTCCGTTAATGGCTTTCGCACCTTCCCAACCAATACGATTGTGATTGAGTGAAGAATAGGTCAGGGTTGCAGGAGTCTTTTCACTTGCTTTGAAAGCTACTTCTTTCCCATCCACGTTGTAGTAGTAGGTATCCGTAACCAAGAAATTCATGTAGTCTGCTGGTACACCGGTTCCATCGTTACGAGCTACTACGAATCCTTCTGTTGGGTCATTCAAGACATAGACATCATTCAATCCTGTCTTCCCTTGATTAAGAATCTCGAATTTTCGATGGATACGAGAAATATCATGCTTTTTACCATCTGCAGTTGAAACAGTCAAACCTTTCAGATTAGTGTAGTCAACTTCTGTTTTCCATCCAGTGCCAACATCCTCGTATTTCAAGACTTTAGTCGAGTCAAGAATACGAGCATAGCCTGAGGTTCCTTTTGATGAGAGAATGTAACCTTTAGTAGTTACCTGCGCTCCTGGAGCAGAGGACTCCACTGTTGCTTCAGGATTTGCTGTCGCAACACTAATGGCTTGCAAGACTACTTCTTTTATGTAGCCTTCCGTGCTTGTCTTAGCTCGAAGCTCATCGTACTTCTTCTGCCATTCCGCTTGGGTCTGCTTAGCTTTGTCATAAGCTGCTTGGTTTTGTTCCCCAATTTGCTTCGCTTCATCAGCTGAAGAAACTTCCTGTGTTTTAGAGGTTAAAAGTACACCAGAGTTTTTCAAATCTGTTGATTTACGATCAGCATCTTGATTAACTTGATCACTAGCATTCTTCTTCTCTGCATAGGCAGCCATGATGGCTTTGTTAAGCTCCACTTTGCTTTTTGCAGTTGCAATAGCTTTGTCATTTTGTTTCTTCAATTCTTCTACTTCTGCGATTGAAGAAACGGTACGTGTCACAACCTTAACCGTTACATCCTTTTTCTCCAAATCTATTGCAGCAGCTTCTACTGCTTGATTTAATTCAGTAGCTTGTTTGACAGTAGCTTCGTACTTCCCTTTTTCTTCCAGGTAGGTTGAGACAGCTTGCTGATTTCCTGCTAAGACTTTCTTAGCTGTTTGAGTAGCTTTGTTGTTTTGAGTCGCTGTCCCATCTGTGGCAGTCGAACCATCATTCGTCACTGTAACAGTTGTTGATTGTTCGTGCTTGCCTTTTTCAGTGGCCACAAAGCTATTATTAGCTTGAATGGCTTCCTGCGCTTCCTTAAAGGCTTCATTGTTTTGAACTTGTTTTTCAGTCGTTTCTTCAAGTGCCTTTATTTGCTTAGTCTGGTCTTGTTTAATCTCAGCCTTAGACTGTTCAAGACTTGATGAGGTAGTATTTGTACCCTTATCAATGCTTGATGTCTCAGATACAACTACTCCAGCTTGTTTAGCCTTGTCAGCAGCCTTTGTGACTGCACTATTATCAATCGCTACGGACTGGCTTCCTGTTGTTTTACCAGCTTGTGTAGCGTACATGTTATTGTCGTTTTCAATTTCAGGCTGAACTGCTTCATCCGCCAATACAGAACCTGCAGAGAAGGCTACAATACCTGCAACTGCAATTCCTGATACCAGGCCTTTAGCCCATTTTTTCTTACGGAAATATCCGTGTCCTTGTGTTTTTTCTGCCATATATCTCTCCTTTTCTTAATTAAAATAGTTTTTTCTTGTAAAAGTAACCTACTGCTGTCAACAACATGCCACCAATTACAGCTGGGAAACTTTGTTCTGTTCCTGTGTTTGGCAAAGTTACCATTTTACCATCCGCAGTTGAAACACTGATTATCTTGTCTTCATTTGTAACAGCTCCAAGTGCTTCAGGAGCAACTACAGAACCATCTGAAAGGATAAGATGCCCATTTTGAGTGCTAACAATAGAATCACCTGTGCTAGTTTGAACAGGTGATTTCGTAATATCATGCACTGCCTGACCTATTGATGTAGATGCTGTTCCAATTTGTGACTTCCCTTTTTGTTAAACGCGTTCAACTTTACCTGATTTCAAGGCACGAGCTGAAGCCCAAACTTTTTTAGGTTTTCCATCGATAAGAACAGTAACTTTTTGAAGGTTTGGTTTTACGGCACGTTTTGTTTGGTTCATCGCGTGTGAACGGTTGTTTCCTGATACAGTCTTACGACCTGTAAAGTAACATACTTTAGCCATTGTGTTTTCCTCCTATTAGATCTAATATAGCGGATGTGCTAGCACCACATGCAGCACTATGTTAGCACACTTTCTCTATTTTAGCAAGGAAATTCGATGATTTTTTATTTAACGTAAACAACTCCAAGTTTACCAAAAGCGACTTCCCCACGGATAATCAAGGTTTTGTTTGTTGGCGCTACAGGAGCATCTGCCTTAGCTGCACCAAAGGAGGTTTCTACTTTCAAATCGACACGCCAGTGTTGTGGAACATAGACAGTTGCATTCCCGAAGGCCACTTCAATATTTAAAGTTGCAAAATCACCTAGCATCTCTGCATTATCATAGTAGATTTTAGCATCCCCAAAAGCGACTTCCACTTGGTCATCTACGAGATCTTGATCTTGCTTATAGAAGGTCCCGCTACCAAAAGCGACTTCCTTATCCGTGACGACTGTTTTTTTCCCATCGTACCACCATTTTTTTTCATTCCAGAACTTACTTGAATGCGTCAGATAACCAACACCGAGTACCACCAAGATGCTAGCCCAGATGAGAGAATGATTGGTAACTGGTAACAAGTCATAAGCGTAATTTGCAATGATGAGCGCTAATAACCCTGTAAAAACTGCCGAAGTGAGATGACGTCTAAGGATAGACTCAATGGACTTATAAGCAAAAAAGGCGATACCTAGTAAAGGCCATATCTTGCCATCCAAAGAAGGAATTCCAAAATTCCCTTGCAGCAAGATCCAGGCTGCTAAAACCAATAAAACAATACCAAATGCTTTCTTTTTCATGTTTTTTACCTCATGTTTCTTAGATTTTCTTTTAGGAGGGATTGGTAATGCCGTGAGACATGAACCTCCTTGTGCGTCTGATAGAAGGAAATGGTGCCCGTTCCTGAAAAGGACTTGTCCACTGAGTAAATCTGACGGATGTTTGCGATCGTTGACTTGGAAACTCGACTAAAATAGCGAGGTAAGATGGACTCCAACTCATAGAGCTTGAGGCGAACTTCATAGGCTTCCTTCTGGGTATGAGCGTAAATCTTGCTCCCTTCTGTCTCAAAGAAGAGGATTTCCGATAGGTCTAGATAATATTCACCTGTCCCCTTGTAAAAAGTCAACCTCGGAGCCTTTGACTCTTGCAAAAGCCGTTGCAAGTCCGCAATTTCATCTGTCAAAGCAGGTGTCTTGATGACAATTTCAGTTTCTTCTAAATTGCCGTCAATCTCAATTCGTAACTTCATCACATCTCCTTTCTGACTCTACTATATCAAAGCTAAATTAGGAAAACAAGGGAAAAAAAGCAAGTGGTCAATATGAAGCAGTAAGTGGTTGTTAGACTAGCTTGACTTACATGTCAAAAAAGGAAGAAAAGGAACCCCCACATGAGACCACAAGCGTAACCAACAAGCACATCCTTGGGATAATGCACACCCCCTAAAACCCTCACCAAGCCCAGCAAAGCTGAAAAGAGCAAGCATGCTAAGCCAACAGATAGACTAGCATGCAGACAGGCCATGGAGATGATAGTTGCCGAAAAGACATGGCGACTGGGCATCGACTGTCCCGAACTATCCTTTTCAAGAAGGGGACTGATGTCCCAAGTTTCATAAGGTCGCGGGTGATTGATTTTCTTACGAAAGAGGGACAAAATTACAAAGCCTGTAGCAGGGACAAGCAAATAGACCCCAACTTTCTGACCAAGTCCTAGCTGCAGGTAAGTAGTGACTAGCAAGGTTAGATAGACCAGGGGCATAGCTACTGTCATCAAACGATTAAAACTAATCAATAGAAACAAAAGGGTTGGATGGCTAGTTAGTTTGGAGCTAATGTTTCTATACCATTCTTGATAATTTTTCATTTATTCTTCTCATTATCATTTTATTTTTGCCTAGAAGTGAGGCACTTGTCTTCTAGTATAGTGCAGAAAAAGAAGGCCGTCAAGCCTTCTTTTGATTTATTCTTCTGCTTGGTCTTCTGTGAATTGGCTGTTGTAGAGATCCGCATAGAAGCCAGCTTGGCCCATCAATTCCTCATGATTTCCTTGCTCGATGATATTACCATCTTTCATGACCAAGATCAAATCTGCATTACGGATGGTTGACAAGCGGTGGGCAATGACAAAGGAGGTTCTACCCTCCATCAAACGGTCCATGGCTTTTTGAATCAACTCCTCTGTACGTGTGTCAACTGAGGATGTCGCTTCATCCAAAATCAAGAGCGGTGCATCCTTCAGCAAAGCACGAGCAATGGTCAAGAGTTGTTTTTGCCCAACAGACAAGGTCACAGTGTCATCCAAAACGGTGTCGTAACCGTCTGGCAAAGTCATGATAAAGTGGTGGATTCCCACAGCCTTGCTGGCTTCCATCATTCGTTCATCACTGATGTCTGTCTGATTATATATCAGGTTCTCTCGAATCGTTCCTTCAAAGAGCCAGGTATCCTGCAAGACCATTGAAAAGGCATCGTGTACTTCCGAACGCTTCATATCCTTGGTATCCACGCCATCGATGCGGATACTTCCCTTATCTATCTCATAGAACTTCATCAAAAGATTGACAATGGTTGTCTTACCAGCTCCAGTCGGTCCAACGATTGCGACCTTTTGACCTGCATGAGCCGTCGCAGAAAAGTCATGGATGATGGTGCGCTCTGGTGTATAGCCAAAGGACACATGATCAAAGACTACTTCCCCTTTCATATGGGCCAATTGTCTTTCCTTATGAGATTCATCCTGCATCTCAGCTTCAGCTAGAAATTCTAATACACGAGTCATGGCTGCACTCGCTTGTTGCAAGCTCGTAATCCCTTGGGCAATCTGTGACAGAGGTTGAGAGAAGGTCCGTACGTAAACCATAAAGGCTACAATAATCCCTATAGTGATATGCCCTTCTAACGCCAGCGCGGCCCCAACGATGATGACTAAGACATAACTAAAGTTCCCAACAAAGAACATGGCTGGCATCATGATACCAGAGATAAACTGAGATTTCCAGATACTGTCATGCAAGTCTTGGTTTAACCCTGCAAATCTCGCTTTGGAGGTGTCCACTGCGTTGTAGCTGGTCACTACATTATGGCCAGAGTACATCTCTTCCACATAACCATTGACGGCTGCTAGATTATTTTGCTGAGCTTTAAAATAACCCTGTGACTTGGCCATGATTACAGAAACCGCCGCAAAACCAACAAGGGTTGATACAACTGTTACCAATGCCAAAATCCAGTTCATCCCAAACATGGTCACCAAGACAGCAATCAACAAGAAACTAGCTGAAAGAACTGTCCCTAGACTTTGGTTGAGAGATTGCGCTGCTGTATCCACATCATTGGTCACGCGCGAAAGGGTATCTCCTTGTGAATGACGGTCAAAATAGCCAAGTGGCAAACGATTGATTTTTTCAGCGATTGCTGTCCGCAAGCGTTTTGAAAAATGCTGAATGCTCGTTGAAAAGATATAGGCCTGTGTATAGTTAAGGATGGCGCCAAATACATAGAGAATCACTAAAAAGCTAGCAATACTTGACACAGCCTCTAAATCAATTCCAGTCATCAAACCATCTGAAATCAAGTTTGTAATTTCTTTAATCTTAGTTGGACCATAAACGGTAATGATGCTTGAAATGACTGCAGCCACAACTGCTAGTAGGAGAGGGAGTTGGAGGCCTGCCATATAAGGTTTGCACTGTTTCCAGACCGACACTTTTTTATTTTCCATGTTCCAATTCCTCCTTCGATAGTTGTGAGTAGGCAATTTCTTGGTAGACTTCGTTGGTAGCTAGAAGTTCCTTGTGGGTGCCTTGTCCCACGACTTTACCTTGATCCAATACTAAGATTAGGTCAGCATCCATAATAGTAGAAATCCGTTGCGCTACGATGAGCTTGGTCATAGATTGTGTTTTTTCAGCAAGTTCTTGGCGCAAGATCCGGTCTGTCTTGTAGTCCAAGGCCGAGAAGGAATCATCAAAAATGAGGATTTCAGGCTTACGAGCCAAGGCACGCGCAATGGCCAAACGCTGTCTTTGACCTCCTGAGAAGTTGGTTCCGCCTTGGGCCACTTCTGATGCAAGTCCTGCTTCCTTGTCCTCGATAAAGCTTTTAGACTGGGCCAATTCCAAGGCTTGCCACATAGCAGCCTCGCTTAGAGGAGTTTCTTTGCTCTTACCAAAGTCCAAGTTCCCCTTGACATTTCCAGAAAAGAGTACAGCTTTTTGTGGAATATAGCCGACCTTATTGCGCAAATCTTCCAAATTGTAATCTTGTACATTGACACCATCCACTAGGATTTGTCCATCTGAAACGTCGTAAAAACGTGGCAAAAGGTTGACTAGGGTGGACTTTCCTGATCCAGTCGATCCGATGAAGGCTACGGTTTGACCCGCTTCTGCTTTGAAAGTGACATGTTCCACGACTGCTTCTGAGTTTTTAGAGTAGCGGAAAGTCACATCACGGAATTCCACTTGTCCTTGAACTGAAGGATCCGCTGTCTGTGCATGACTAGGATTTTCAATAGAAGAATGCAAATCCAATACTTGATTGATACGTCCTGCCGAAACCAAGGTACGAGGAAGAACGATAAAGAGTGCTCCCATGAGAAGGAAGCCCATCACGACCTGCATAGCATAGGACATGAAGACCACCATATCACTAAAGAGTGGCAGACGTTCTGCCAAACTTGCATCGTTGATGATATAGGCACCAATCCAGTAAATAGCTAAACTTAGTCCACTGGAAATCGCCATCATAATGGGATTCATAATGGCCATCAATCGATTGACAAAGAGATTGAGACGTGTTACCTCATCGTTGGCTGCTTCAAATTTCTTATCTTGGTAATCCTCGGCATTGTATGCGCGAACAACTCGAATCCCAGTCAAACTTTCACGAGTGATGCTATTGAGTTTATCTGTCAATTTTTGGATGACCGATTGTTTAGGAAAGGCCAGAGTCATAAGAACGGTTGTCATCAAGACATTGACAATAACAGCCACAACGACCGCCCAGAGCCAGTATTCCGATTTCCCAAGGATTTTTCCAATAGCCCAGATTGCCATGATTGGCCCACGAGTAACCACTTGCAAGCCCATGGTAAAGAGCATCTGTACCTGTGTGATATCATTGGTCGTCCGAGTCAAAAGACTTGGGATTGAAAAGCGCTTGATTTCTGTCTGTGAAAAATCCAAAACCTGATGAAATACGTCAGTGCGTAGATGAGTTGTATAGGATGCTGCAACGCGAGCAGCAAAGAAACCAACCATAATAGATGAAAAGAAAGCCAATAAAGACAAACCAATCATCTTCGCAGCTGGTGACCAGAGTTCACCCAATTGCGTTCCAGACGTTCCCAGTAATTCTGTAATTTGCGAAATATAAGTCGGCACCTCTAACTCGAGATAGACCGAGAAACAAGTGAAAAGAATCGTAAGGGCGATCATTCCCCACTCTTTTCCTGTAATACGTTTAGCGAGTTTCTTCATTCTCTCCTCCTATCTTCTCAACATTTTCTTGCAATTGCCCGAGTACCTTTTCAAAGATTGCCAAGTCTGACTTTGAAACCCCCTCTAGCAGACTGTGATCAATCCGATCAAAAAAAGCTTTAACTTTTTGCATCTGCGAACGCGATTTCTCCGTCAGGCGAACAAATTTTGCCCGCTTATCGCTCGGGCTCGCCTCTAACTCGACCAAACCATTTTGTACCATGCGCTTGACTAGATTACTCGCCACAGATTTGCTAATATTGAGTTCCTGCTCGATATCCTTAATCAAGACCAGTTCCTCTTTTTGTTCACAATGGTCTAAAAAACGCAGAACCTGCCCTTGCGGTCCACCCATAAATTCAATGCCACATCGCTTAGCTTCTTTCTGTACCATCAGATGAACCTGGTGTCCAAAACGTTTGAACATTAACATCGGCTTGTCCATGATTGCTCCTTTCTCACGACAAATATAGTTCTCACAAGAACTATTTAGGTTTCCATGAGAACTATTTTATCATTTTCAGAAAAGATGTCAAGAAAAAAGTTTCTATGAGAACTATCTTGGTTTAAATTGACATTAGGCAATATTTTTTCTATAATAAGCACTAACTACTGTGGATAGAAATCCATTCACTCGATGAAGGGAGAAAACTTTCAAATGAAACCAGAAGAACAAAGAGTTTTAGGAATCTTAGCAACTATTTTTGGAGCCATCGCACTTTTAGGATCCTGGATCCCATTTATTAACTATCTATCATTTTTCATCGCCATCGTCGCATTTATCTTGGGGATTATCGGCCTTATCGTCAACCTCAAAAAACGAAAAACCATGGCCATTATCGGAACAGCTCTGTCAATTGCTTCTATTGTACTTTTCTTTACGACCCAGGTACTGTACGCTAATGTCTACAAAGAGTTTGTCAGGGAGTTTAACCGTTCCTACAGCGAGGCGAGTGCCTCAATGGAACGCGAAGAAGAAAGCGACTTGACAGATGATAGCGCCTATTCCATCCCAGAGGAGGAAGAAGACGATAACTTCACTTGGACCCAAAAAGAGTTCGACGCCTTAATCGAAGGTGACCTTGACAACAAAGGAAAGGGTGGTACCAACTACAAGGATATTATTAAAAAACACGGACTACCAGACTCCGAGTTTGACTCCACTATTGGGGGTTACAATACGAGAAAAGTCACCTATCTCTCCATTGGTGACAAAATCAAGACTGTTACCCTAACTTTTGCAAAAGATGACAACGGGCAGCTCTTGCTGGTCCAAAAACATGCAGTTGGTCTAGGTCAAGGAAAAAGCAAGCAACAAAACGATTCTGAAAGTAGAGTCTAAGCTCCAATATAAAAAACGAACAGCTAGTAAAACTGTTCGTTTTTCTATTAGAATCCATCTACGTTTGTGTAGATCTTTTGTACGTCTTCGTCGTCTTCAAGAACGCTGTAAAGTTTTTCAAAGGTTTCAAGGTCATCACCCGACAATTCCACTTCAGACTGAGGAATCATTTCCAATTCAGTCACTTGGAATTCTTCGATGCCAGACTCACGAAGGGCAACGATAGCCTTGTGAAGGTCTGTTGGAGCTGTGTAAACCGTGATTGTTCCTTCTTCTGCTTCTACATCGTCCACATCCACATCTGCTTCGAGCAATTGCTCAAAGACTGCATCCGCATCTTCACCAGCAAATACGATAACCCCCTTGTTGTCAAAGAGGTAAGAAACTGAACCAGAAGCACCCATGTTTCCGCCGTTTTTACCAAAGGCAGCACGGACATTGGCTGCTGTACGGTTGACGTTAGAAGTCAAAGTATCTACAATCAACATAGAACCATTTGGTCCAAAACCTTCATAACGTCCTTCTGTAAAGGTTTCGTCTGTGTTTCCTTTTGCTTTATCAATCGCTTTATCGATAACGTGTTTTGGCACTTGGGCTTGTTTAGCACGGTCGATAACGAATTTCAAAGCAGTGTTTGATTCTGGGTCTGGATCCCCTTTTTTAGCTGCTACATAGATTTCTACACCAAATTTTGCATATACTTTAGAGTTAGCTCCATCTTTAGCCGTTTTCTTGGCTACGATATTGGCCCATTTACGTCCCATTAGGAATCTCCTTTTTTCACATTTTAATCTTTCTTATTATAACACAAGTTTTTTCGATTTTCACTAGAGGAAATGGATTTTATTCAGCAAATCCAGCTAGGATTGTCCTTTAACTACCAAGATTTCCTTGCCTTCTTTTATCAGGGAATGGCGGAAAAGTGAAAAGTACAGTTGGGTGGTCATGGCAACCCAGATAAGAGGTTCACAGAGGATGACTCCCCTATAGCCCGCCCAAGGGATAATCAAAACCACAAAAACGATTTTCCCGATTAGTTCTATAAAGCTAGAAACTAGAGGGAGGACTTTCTGACCCAATCCCTGCAAGCAATTGCGATAAATCAGCAAAAGGCTCAAAATCGGATAAAAGACTGAACTGATTTGCAGGTAGAGACTACCGTTTTCTACCAAGTAAGTATCTGTTGAACTGGCCAAGAAGGAAACCAAGGTCGGACTAGCAAAAATGAGGAAAATACAAACAAAACCTGCCCAGGACATGCTCAAACGACTCCCAATACCAAGACCTTGAACAATGCGGTCTGGTCGCTTGGCCCCGAGATTTTGAGAGGCAAAGGTCGTCATAGCAGAAGAAATAGCCGTCATCGGAAGGAGAGCAAAAGCCATAATGCGTCGAGCTGCTGTTTGGGCACTAATAATCACAGCTCCAAAAGTATTGACCGAAGATTGTAAAATCACACTACCGATAGACACAATGGAACTCATCAAACCCATAGCCAAACCTTGCTCTAAAAGATCCGCGTACAAGGCCTTGTCCCATTTAAAATGCTTGAGTTGAGGAAGCAGTTCTGGAACACTCTTACGGATATAATAAAAGCAGAGAACAGCTGATAAGCCTTGCGAAATGATGGTAGCAAGCCCTGCGGATTGAACTCCCAGATGCAGTTGCGTAATGAAATACAAATCCAGAACCACATTGACCAAGGCAGAAAAAATCAGAAATCCAAGAGCTGCTAGACTGTCTCCAATGGACCGCAACAAACCTGCAAAGAGATTATAGGCAAAGCTGACGCCTACACAGGTCACAATCATAGAAATATATTGATAGGACTGAGGAAGGATTTCTGCAGGAGTATCTAAATATTGCAAGAGTGGATACAGACCGACAAATCCCATCAGCATGACCACAATGCTCAAAAGAGCACCTAAAATCCAGGTAGCTGCTACTGCTTCCTTGATCTTTGTAAAATTCCGAGCCCCATAATAGCGGGCAATGACGATCCCCATGCCATTGCCAACACCAAGCGTAAAGCCTATAATCAAGTCAAAAATGGCAGTTGTCGCCCCTACTGCTGCCAAGGAATCTTGACCAAGAAATCGTCCAACAATCAAGACGTCAGCTGTATTATAGAGCTGTTGGAAAATATTTGACAGCAAGATTGGAAAGGCAAAGCTTAACAGCGCAGGAAGAATAGGACCATGTATCAAGTCCACGGATCGTTTCTTATTCATAAAGCTATTATATCAGCTTTCTAAAGGAGCGACAAGGCTCTATCACTAAGTTTGCAATCAATTGCTTACAGAGAGACAATTTGCTATAATCAAGAAAAGGAGGTCATTTATGAATTTGACCAGTCAATTAATAACCGATGCATTTCCCGATCTGGATAAGGTTGAAAAGCTAAACAAGGAAGCTTTCCCCAAGGAAGAACGAGTCCCTCTATCCGAGTTCTTGCGCTATCAGGACCGAGAAGACGCTCACTTTTTTGCCTTTTATAACCAAGAAGAGTTTGTCGGCTTTGCTTTTGCCATCTCCAATCAAAAAGCTTTTTATATCAGCTTTTTTGCCATCATGCCCCACTTGAGAAGCCACGGATATGGAAAAGAAATCATCGAAAAGCTGACTGATTTTTACCAGCGAACCATGTTATTGGAAGTCGAGCGATTGGACGAAGAATGCGATAACTTGGAGCAGAGAAAGGCACGCATGGACTTCTACCGCCAAAATGGTTTCAAAACAGCCAATGCTTTTCTAGAGTACGAAGGTTTGAGTTTTGAAATTCTCTACCGTGGCGACTATTTTGACGAAGAAGCCTATCGCGACATCTTCCAAAAGCTACAGAATGAACATTATTTTGACTTTCATATAGAGTATCGTCGTTTTAGTGACCATTAAACAGGACTTATCCATCCAGTGAAGAACCTCTCTTTTTCGATAGAAGCTACATATAAAAATGCATGTAATCTACGATTACATGCATTTTTTATTTTCAACTGATCAGAATAAACTTTTATTCTCTCTATGGCTTAAGCTTCTGCATTGCCTTCCGGAAGAAGGAAGTAGAGAATAGCATAAGCTAAGATTCCAGAACCACCAAGTAGGGTGAAGATAATCCAAAGTGCACGAACAAGTGTGTGGTCCATGTTAAAGTAGTCACCGATACCAGCACAAACACCAGCAATCTTTTTGTCTTGTACGTTTCGAACAAGGCGTTTTTCCATTATAGTAGTCTCCTTTTTATAGAATGATTTAATTTTTTTGATTAAATACTCTTTTATTACGCTTTTGAAGCTTATGGAGACTTAATATTTAAACATAAAAAGCAGAGAAAGACTTCTCCTCTTTTATTTTTAATCTTCAATTTCGATTTCGAGTCCGTCGCCTAGGTCAAGTGTTACTTCTTGGTTAGGTGCTAAATCTTCTGCAACAGAGGTAGGAGTTGTTCTTTCTTCATCTTCAATCAAACCATATTGAACACGGACTTGGTGGTCAATGGCATCAAAGATTTCTGGGTGATCCGCCAAGTATTTCTTAGCATTTTCAGATCCTTGTCCGATTTTTTCACCCTTGTAAGAGTACCATGCTCCCGCTTTTTGGATGATATCGAGATCACTTGCAATCTTCAAGAGCTCACCAGTCTTAGAAATTCCTTCTCCGTACATGATTTCAACAAAGGCTTCCTTAAATGGTGGAGCTACCTTGTTTTTCACGACCTTGATCTTGGTTTCCTTACCGACATTGGTATCTTTTTGATCACCAGTTCCCTTGATTTGTGTGCTTCCACGAACATCCAAACGGACTGAAGCGTAGAATTTCAAAGCACGTCCACCAGGTGTTGTTTCTGGATTTCCAAACATGACTCCAACTTTTTCACGCAATTGGTTGATAAAGATGGCAATTGTTTTGGTTTTATTGATAGAAGCACCAAGTTTACGCATGGCCTGGCTCATCATACGAGCTTGCAAACCAACGTGACTATCTCCAATATCCCCATCAATTTCCGCACGAGGTACAAGGGCCGCAACCGAGTCGATAACGACAAGGTCAACTGCACCTGAGTCAATCAATTTTCCAGCAATTTCAAGACCTTGCTCTCCTGAGTCTGGTTGTGACAAGAGCAATTCGTCAATGTTCACACCAAGGGCTGCAGCATAGGCTGGGTCAAGAGCATGTTCCGCATCGATAAAGGCTGCAATACCACCTTCTTTCTGTGCTTGCGCAACAGCGTGAAGGGCAACCGTTGTCTTACCAGATGATTCTGGTCCATAGATTTCGATGATACGTCCTTTAGGATAACCACCTGAACCAAGAGCAATGTCCAGAGCCAATGAGCCTGAGCTCATCACTTGAACTTTTTGCTCCGCGCGCTCACCCAAGCGCATGATTGAGCCTTTACCAAAGTCTTTTTCGATCAATTTAAGAGCATCGTTCAATGCTTTTTCACGGTCTGCTCCAAATTTTTTCCCAATTTCATCTAATTTTTTTGTTGGTTTTTTCGCCATTTTGTTCTCCTATATTCTACTGGTCCTTAGACCTATCTTTTATTATACCAAAATTTAGTCACTTAATAAAGCCTTGCGAACTAGGTTAAAGGCATGCATGACCGCAATATGTCGGACATCTGCTCGACTCCGTCCTGCGATATTAGCCTTGATCACCTCTGTCCCTTTGGCATGTGCCAGTCCAATAAAAACTGTACCAGCTGGATGACCCTCTAGGCTATCTGGCCCAGCTACACCTGTCAGACTGACTCCATAATCAGACTGAGTCTTGATCCGTGCCTGCTCTGCCATTTTTCGA
Organism: Streptococcus oralis; assembly: GCF_002386345.1. NCBI lineage: Bacteria > Bacillati > Bacillota > Bacilli > Lactobacillales > Streptococcaceae > Streptococcus > Streptococcus oralis. Next base: position 1,630,089 of record NZ_CP023507.1, read on the forward strand.
GCCGTAAACTCAGAAACAACCCCGTGTTCTTTTAGCTCTTGCTCGGAAATATCCAACATCTTGGACTTTTCTTCTAGGCTGTAAGTGACAAAACCGCCATTAAAGATTGCTGAAACGCCCGAAAAGTCTGCTAATGTCGCTTGAAAGAGACCTGCCGTCAAGCTTTCTGCCGCAGTAATGCTTTTCTGTCTCTTCTTTAGCTCTTCTACAACGACACTTGCGAGGCTGGTTTCTTCCCCATATCCGTAACAGATGTCTCGTAAAGAAATTCCCTCGAAAGTTTGGCGACTCAAGATTTGATTTTCTAAGATATCCAGCGCTTGATCAGCCTTTTCTTGACTAACTGCTTTTGTAGACAAGCGCAAGGTCACTTCTCCTGTTTTGGCATACGGCGCCAAAGTCGGATCGGTTTGATGGTCAATCAAATCCGCCAAAATGGTCACCAACTGACTCTCCCCAATTCCAAAGAAACGGAGCACACGTGAGTATAACTTGGTACCAGTCATTAACTTAGGTAAGAGTTGATTTAAGACCATAGGTTTCAATTCACTAGGTGGTCCCGGGAGGACCACGTAGGTCACGCCATCCACTTCCGACACCCCTCCTACTGCTAAACCTGTCTCATTTGGCAGTGGAGTCGCCCCTTCTACAATTTGGGCTTGGCGCTCATTATTCGGTGTCCGAGCATAGTCAGGTCTATGAGCAAAGAAAATATCCAGTTTCTCTTGCGCTTGAGGGTCAAACACTAGATCTTTTCCTAAAAATTTTGCCAGGGTTTGTTTGGTCAAATCATCCTCAGTTGGTCCCAAGCCCCCTGTCAAAATCACAAGATTACTACGTTGGCTCGCAATCTCCAGCAAGGACAAAAGACGAGCTTCATTATCTCCAACAGCAGTTTGGAAATAGACATCTACCCCGATTTCGGCTAGTTTCTCTGATAAAAACTGAGCATTGGTATTGACAATCTGCCCTGTTAAAATTTCTGTTCCGACAGCAATAATTTCTGCTTTCATGTTTCCTCCTACTTATCTATTCGAATTTTTTTGAAAAAATCGCAGGAAATTTCCCACGATTTGATTCTTTTCTTATTCTGCTTCTTCGTTTGAAGCGTTCGTACTGGTTGAAGGAGCTGTCCGACCAAAGGCTGTTTCGTACAGTACCGCATTGGTTTCCAATTCTGTCACTGGCTCTTTACCTAGCGAACTACGCAAGAGATTTTGCATCTCGAGCATATGTTCTGAAGTGACAATCTGATAAGAAATTCCCTGTAGCTCAGCATCTTCCCCACGCAATTGATGCGTTTCGATATTCTTGAAAGAATCTTGATAGCCGAGCAATTGTGGAATGCTCTTAGCTGACAAGTCCACATTGGTCTGCATGTTATCACTCAAAGCTTTGAGGATACCTTGATAATGGCTCACACTGTTTAGGCTCAAAACCTTCTCAACGATTTTTTGAATAACTTCACGTTGACGTTTTTGACGACCATAGTCTCCTTCAGGGTCTTGGTAACGCATCCGTGAATACACCAAGGCTTCCTCACCATTCAAAGTTTGTTCTCCAACACCGATGGAAATCTTATTAAACTCCTCTTGGTCAGCAATCGAAATTGGGAAACCGAGTGTATTGTTGACGGTAATTCCACCAACTGCATCCACCAATTGTTGAAGCCCCTGCATGTTAACCATCACATAGCGGTCAATGTGGATATTCATCATCTTTTGAATAGTAGAAATTGCAAGTTCCGCACCACCATTAGCATAGGCCGCATTGAGTTTGGCTTCCTGAACTTGACCGTTTCCAGTCTCAATCTTGGTCAAAATATCCCGTTCCAAACTCATCATTGTGGTTTTCTTTGTTTTGGGATTAACCGTCAAGAGAATCATGGAATCACTATTTCCCGCCCACGGGTCTGTACGTTCCACATTTCCCGTATCTACCCCCATCAAGAGGATAGTCAGAGGCTCCGTCGCTTCGATAACGTTGGTTTCTTCCCCGATTTTTTTGTAAGTCTTTTTACTTAGGGTTTCTGTTCCCTGTTGGTAGATGGTATAGCCATAAACCGCTACACCTAAAACTGTTACTGCTAGGAAACCTAGCACCATTCCAATTAATTTTTTAATCATCTCGTTATTCATTTATCAGCTTGCCCATAAGACAAACATCTAAAAATATCCCTTCTGCTAAATAGGCTCCTCTTTCTTGTAATCCTTCTGTGATAAATCCCATTTTTGAATAGAGGTGGATCGCAGCCTCGTTTCGTTTTTGTACACTGAGTTGCAAACGGCACAAGACACCACTGGATTTAGCCCACTCGATGCCTTCTTCTAGAAGTATAGTCGCCAAGCCTTGGTTCCAGAATTTCTTTCGAACTGCTAGAAAAACATCACCGATATGTCGAACTCTTAAATGTTGGTCTGCTGTGATATTTAAGACTCCTGCAATCTCATCATTCAGTAAGGCGAGGAGAGTAATTTGATTCTCTGATGCAGCTTGTTTTTCGATAAAAAGAGCCATTTCAGAAGCTGTCATCATGATACCATTTTCATCCAAGCTGGTAAAATCCGTCTCTTGACCGACACAATCTAAAAATGCAATTAAGGCTGTAGCATCTGAAATCTCTGCCTCACGAATACACAACTCATACTCCATCTTGAAGCTCCTTGATGAGTTGTTCAGCCCGAGAGCCATGAGCTGTAAAATGAAGACAACGACCCTCAGCTTCTTTCAAAATTTCCAACTCCAAGTAAGAATCTGGTAAATCTTCACCCAAAAGATGCCCCCACTCAATAACAGTCACACCACCACCGAAGAGAAACTCATCCAAGTCAATAGAATCAGCATCACCTTCGATACGGTAGACATCCAAGTGGTAAAGTGGCAAACGCCCTTCGTACTCTCTGACAATGGTATAGGTTGGACTTTTAATCATTTGACGGATATCCAAGCCCTTAGCAAGGCCCTTTGTAAAGGTTGTTTTACCCGCACCCAACTCTCCAGTCAAGATCAGAACATCGTCTTTTTGAAGCAAATGACCTAATCTTTCTCCGAGAGCTAGAAGCTCTTCTTCATTTTTTGTGTGCATGCTACTATTATACCAAAAAGTTTTCTTTTGTGTGAATTTTCTTTATGGACTTACTATAACAATTTTGAAAAATTCTCCTCCACTTAAAAGAATACAACTATTGAAAAAACAAACAGGATATCCCGAATCAGGTGTCCATAAAAGGAGATTTCCCTTTGGATACATTTGGGAAAAAGGAAACGTGCGCATAGAAAACCAATACTGATATAAAGGAGAATCGAGGAAATCACTAAAGGATTCCTCAAGAAAACCAACGTGGCTAGAACGGAAATGACGACTGTTTTCTTTTTATTTAGGTGATTTTCTATATCGCGGAAAATTTTATCAAAAGGTAAGAAAATCAATAGATCTACTCCTAGCAAGAAAAAGAAGGAGGGTAAAAAGAGGTCAACCAATTCCTGCTGCAATTTGCTAGTGGTCTGGATGCTTTCTGAGAGAACCAGACAGGTTGCCAGAAGATTGACTACTAAAAGGAGGCAATAAACCAGACTCACTTTCTTTTGAACATGTAAAATACTATGTCTAGACTGGTCTGCTGTATGGAAATAATTTATCCCAGCACAAAGAACAGAAATTCCTACTATCAAAATCAAAAAATAAGCATTGGTCTGTTTTAAAGATAAAAAGGATTCTTTCCATAATAGACAACTACTAAAACTAATCTGGATGACTGCAATCAACAACAATAGGCGAATTGATTTTACCATTTCTTTTCCCTCCCTATATGGGATTATACCTTGTGAGGAGTTTGAAATGATTGTTTCCGCCTCAAGTGTCCATTTTTTGTGCTCAACTGACCAAAAAACAGCTCTGTTGTGCACAGAGCTGTTCTTTTACCAGTCTAATCCTTAAACCAGAGAGCAATTTCACGTTTTGCAGAAGCTTCAGAATCGGAGCCATGAACTACATTTTGAATGGCTTGATTGTCTCCTGCAGCCTTGGCAAAATCTCCTCGGATAGTTCCTGGCAGAGCTTCTTCTGGACGAGTAGCACCCATCATGGTCCGCCAAGTTTCAATCACTTTCGGACCTGATAGAATGCCCACCACTACTGGTCCTGAGGTCATAAACTGACGGATAGGAGGATAAAAACTTTTTTCAACCAAGTCTTGATAGTGTTGGTCAATCAAAGCTTCTGAAACTGTTGAGCGTAGCTCTAATTTTTCGAGTTTGAAACCTCGTTGTTCCATTCTTTGCAGAATTTCGCCGACCAGCCCTCTTTTCACACCATCTGGCTTAATGATAAAGAATGTTTGTTCCATATGGACACCTCCTTGGCATTTTAGTTCTTCTATTCTACCATACTTTATGAAAAAGTTGGAAAATTTTCTGAAATAAAGCAAAGAGAACCCAAAGGTTCTCTTGTTTGCTTTTATTCTACTGTTTCTTCAACTTGGATTTCCACAACTTCCTCTACAGGAGCAAGTTCTGCCTCTTCTTGTTCTGGAGCCAGATATTCTGCTTCATTGATAGCTTGTGGTTCAAGGTTACGGTAGCGAGCCATACCAGTACCAGCTGGGATGATCTTACCGATGATAACATTTTCCTTGAGTCCAAGGAGATGATCTTTCTTACCACGGATGGCTGCATCTGTAAGGACACGAGTTGTTTCCTGGAAGGAAGCCGCTGACAAGAAACTATTTGTTTCAAGTGAGGCTTTGGTGATTCCCATAAGAACTGGACGACCAGTCGCTGGAACTCCACCTGCGATAAGAACATCCTTGTTGGCATCTGTAAAGTCGTTGATGTCCATGAGAGTACCCATAAGAAGATCTGTGTCACCTGGATCCATGACACGAACTTTACGGATCATTTGACGAACCATTACCTCGATGTGTTTGTCACCGATTTCTACCCCTTGGCTACGGTAAACTTTTTGTACTTCACCGAGGAGGTAGGTTTCAACTGACAAGACATCACGAACAGCAAGGAGACGTTTTGGTTGGATAGAACCTTCTGTCAATGCTGCACCGCGAGAGACTTGGTCTCCAACTTCGACACGCATACGTGCTGTAAATGGAACCACGTACTCACCTTCGCCAGTTTCACCCTTAACAAAGACTTTCTTGGTACGAGTTGACGCGTCTTCTTCGATAGCTGTAACTTGTCCTTTGACCTCTGTGATGACCGCTTCCCCTTTAGGATTGCGGGCTTCAAAGATTTCTTGGACACGAGGAAGACCCTGAGTGATATCGGTATTTGAGGCAACCCCACCCGTGTGGAAGGTACGCATTGTAAGCTGTGTACCAGGTTCCCCGATAGATTGGGCAGCGATTGTACCAACTGCTTCACCAACTTCAACCGCATCACCAGTCGCCAAGTTGATACCGTAACAGTGACGGCAGACGCCATGACGAGTGTTACATGTAAATACAGAGCGGATAGTCACTTCTTCCACACCAGCATTGACAATTTCACGCGCCTTGTCTTCCGTAATCAACTCATTTGGACCGATGATCACTGCACCAGTTTCTGGATGTTTAACAGTTTTCTTAGTATAACGACCATTGAGACGTTCTTCGAGAGACTCGATCATCTCTTTTCCTTCTGCGATAGAGCGGATCAAGAGACCACGGTCTGTTCCACAATCGTCCTCACGGATGATCACATCTTGGGCAACGTCAACCAAACGACGAGTCAAGTAACCTGAGTCGGCTGTCTTAAGGGCCGTATCGGTCATACCTTTACGGGCACCGTGAGTTGAGAAGAACATTTCGAGTACTGACAAACCTTCGCGGAAGTTTGAAAGGATTGGCAATTCCATGATACGTCCGTTCGGAGCGGCCATCAGACCACGCATACCGGCAAGCTGTGAGAAGTTTGAAATGTTACCACGAGCTCCAGAGTCCATCATCATAACGATTGGGTTCTTAGGATCTTGGTTGGCAACCAAACGTTTCTCCAATTTTTCACGGGCTGCACGCCATTCAGCTGTAACAGCGTTGTAGCGCTCGTCGTCTGTGATCATACCACGACGGAATTGTTTGGTGATTTGTTCTACACGTTTGTGTGATTCTTCGATGATTTCAGCCTTGTCTTCAACGACTGGGATATCGGCAATACCCACTGTCAAACCTGCAAGAGTTGAGTGGTGGTATCCGAGGTTCTTCATGCGGTCAAGTAGGGCAGAAGTTTCTGTCGTACGGAAACGTTTGAAGATTTCAGCGATGATATTTCCAAGATTTTTCTTCTTGAATGGAGGGTTGAGTTCAAGATTACTGATTGCTTCCTTGATATCTCCACCTAGTGGCAAGAAGTATTTAGCTGGAACACCTTCTGTTAAGTTGGCATTTGTTGGTTCTTGCAAGTAAGGCAGACCCTCTGGCATGATGTCGTTGAAGAGGATTTTACCAACTGTTGTCAGCAAGACCTTGTGTTTTTGCTCTTCTGTCCATGGTTTGTTAAGGCTGTCTGTTGCAATACCAACACGTGAGTGGAGGTGAACATAACCATTACGGTAAGCCATAACCGCTTCGTCACGGTCTTTGAAGACCATTCCTTCCCCTTCACGACCAGCTTCTTCCATGGTCAAGTAGTAGTTACCCAAAACCATGTCCTGAGATGGAGTAACAACTGGTTTACCATCTTTCGGGTTCAAGATATGCTCAGCAGCCAACATCAAGATACGAGCTTCTGCTTGAGCTTCTTCTGAAAGCGGTACGTGGATGGCCATTTGGTCCCCGTCAAAGTCGGCATTATAGGCTTCACAGACAAGTGGGTGCAAGCGAAGAGCCTTACCATCAATCAAGACTGGCTCGAAGGCTTGGATCCCCAAACGGTGAAGGGTCGGTGCGCGGTTCAAAAGTACTGGGTGTTCTTTGATTACTTCTTCAAGAATATCCCAGATACGTTCGTCTCCGCGTTCCACCAAGCGTTTAGCCGCTTTGACGTTCTGCACGATGTCGCGCGCAACGATTTCACGCATCACAAATGGTTTAAAGAGCTCAATCGCCATTTCACGTGGCACACCACATTGGTACATCTTAAGAGTTGGACCAACGGCGATAACGGAACGTCCTGAGAAGTCAACACGTTTTCCGAGCAAGTTTTGACGGAAGCGCCCTTGTTTCCCTTTAAGCATGTGGCTCAATGATTTCAGTGGACGGCTACCTGGTCCTGTGATTGGACGACCACGACGACCGTTGTCAATCAAAGCGTCAACCGCTTCTTGAAGCATACGCTTCTCATTTTGAACGATGATACCTGGTGCGTTCAACTCAAGCAAACGAGCCAAACGGTTATTACGGTTGATAACACGGCGGTAAAGGTCATTCAAGTCAGATGAGGCAAAACGGCCACCATCCAACTGCAACATTGGACGAAGATCTGGTGGAATAACTGGAAGGATGTTGAGAATCATCCATTCAGGTTTGTTCCCAGACTTGTAAAAGGCATCCAAAACATCCAAACGACGGATGGCTTTGACACGTTTTTGTCCAGTAGCTGTTTTCAACTCTTCTTTGAGTTCAGCAATTTCTTTTTCAAGATCTACTTGTTTCAAGAGGTCTTGGATAGCTTCGGCACCCATTTTGGCAACAAATGAACCATAACCATACTCACGCAAGCGCTCACGGTATTCGCGCTCTGTCATGATAGACTTGTGCTCAAGCGGTGTATCCTTCGGATCAATCACCACATAAGCCGCAAAGTAGATAACTTCCTCGAGGGCACGAGGACTCATATCAAGGGTCAAGCCCATACGGCTTGGAATCCCCTTGAAATACCAGATGTGAGATACAGGAGCTTTCAACTCGATGTGCCCCATACGCTCACGACGAACTTTCGTACGCGTTACTTCAACCCCACAGCGGTCACAAACAATCCCTCTGTAGCGAATGCGTTTGTACTTACCACAAGCACATTCCCAGTCTTTTGTAGGACCAAAGATGACTTCGTCAAAGAGTCCTTCACGTTCTGGTTTCAAGGTACGGTAATTGATTGTTTCAGGTTTTTTGACTTCTCCATAAGACCATGAACGGACTTTGCTTGGAGAAGCTAGGGTGATTTGCATACTTTTAAAACGATTTACATCAACCACTATTTCTTCCCTTTCTATTCTAAGTGAGCTGCTTATTCTCGTTCAGCAGCTTCTTCTGTTGCTTCCGCTTTTGTTGCTTTCTCAGCTTCTTCAGCTTCAAAGGCTGCTTTAGCCTCTTGGGCTGCTTTTTCGCGGGCTTTTTCAAGGTCATCTACGTGGATGACATCTTCGTCCATTCCTTCATCCAAGTCGCGAAGTTCCACTTCTTGGTCATCTTCGTCAAGGACACGCATGTCAAGACCAAGAGATTGCAATTCTTTGACAAGAACTCGGAAGGATTCTGGAACACCTGGTTTTGGAATTGGTTTTCCTTTTGTAATAGCTTCATAAGCTTTCAAACGTCCGTTGATATCGTCAGACTTGTAAGTCAAGATTTCTTGGAGAACATTTGACGCACCGTAGGCTTCAAGAGCCCAAACTTCCATCTCACCGAAACGTTGTCCACCAAACTGAGCTTTACCTCCAAGTGGTTGTTGGGTAACAGTTGAGTATGGTCCGACTGAACGCGCGTGCAATTTATCATCAACCATGTGGTGGAGTTTGATCATGTACATGACACCAACTGATACACGGTTGTCAAACGGCTCACCTGTACGTCCATCGTAAAGGATTGTTTTGGCATCGCTATCCATACCTGCTTCTTTAACAGTGTCCCAAAGGTCTTCAGAACTTGCTCCGTCAAAGACTGGTGTTGCGATGTGGATACCAAGAGTACGGGCTGCCATACCAAGGTGAAGTTCCATAACCTGACCGATATTCATACGTGATGGTACCCCAAGTGGATTCAACATGATGTCGACTGGAGTTCCGTCTGGAAGGTAAGGCATGTCTTCTACAGGAACGATACGAGAGACAACCCCTTTGTTTCCGTGACGTCCGGCCATCTTATCTCCGACCTTGATCTTACGTTTTTGAGCGATGTAGACGCGAACCAGCATGTTAACACCTGATTGCAACTCATCACCATTTGCACGTGTAAAGATCTTAACATCACGAACGACACCATCGGCACCGTGAGGTACTCGAAGAGAAGTATCACGCACTTCACGAGACTTGTCTCCGAAGATAGCGTGCAAGAGACGTTCTTCAGCTGAAAGGTCTTTCTCACCCTTAGGTGTGACTTTACCTACAAGGATGTCCCCTTCTTTAACCTCTGCACCGATACGGATAATACCCATTTCGTCAAGGTCTTTAAGAGCATCTTCCCCAACGTTTGGAATTTCACGAGTAATTTCTTCAGGCCCAAGCTTTGTATCGCGCGTTTCTGATTCATATTCTTCGAGGTGGACAGATGTGTAGACATCGTCTTTGACCAAGCGTTCGCTCATGATAACGGCATCCTCGAAGTTGTAACCTTCCCATGTCATGTAGGCAACGATCGGGTTTTGTCCAAGCGCCATTTCCCCTTTTTCCATAGAAGGTCCGTCAGCGATAAAGTCGCCTTTTTCAACGACATCGCCAACTTTAACAAGTGTACGTTGGTTATAAGCAGTACCTGAGTTTGAACGACGGAATTTTTGGATGTGGTAAACGTCCAATGAACCATCTTCGCGGCGTACTTCTACCTTGTCAGCATCTGCGTATGTAACTTTACCATCATACTGAGCAATAACAGCCGCTCCAGAATCATGAGCTGCTTGGTATTCCATACCAGTACCAACGTAAGGTGCTTTTGGATCAATCAAAGGCACAGCCTGACGTTGCATGTTGGCACCCATAAGGGCACGGTTGGAGTCATCGTTTTCCAAGAAAGGAATACATGCTGTCGCAACGGCAACTACCTGTTTTGGTGACACGTCCATATAGTCAACCACTTCTGCTGGGTACTCCTGGTTGACCCCTTGGTGACGTCCCATGACAACTTTCTCAGCAAAAGTACCGTCTTCGTTGAGGCGAGAGTTGGCCTGCGCTACAGTAAATTCATCTTCTTCATCGGCTGTCAACCAAACGATTTCGTTTGTGACTACACCTGTTTCACGGTCAACCTTACGGTATGGTGTTTGAACAAATCCATACTTATTCAAGTGTCCGTAAGATGACAAGTTATTGATCAAACCGATGTTAGGTCCTTCAGGTGTCTCGATTGGACACATACGACCATAGTGAGTATAGTGCACGTCACGTACTTCATATCCTGCACGGTCACGTGTCAAACCACCAGGTCCTAAGGCTGACAAACGACGTTTGTGAGACAACTCAGAAAGCGGGTTGTGTTGGTCCATGAACTGTGACAACTGTGATGAACCAAAGAATTCTTTAACTGCAGCTGTTACAGGACGGATGTTGATGATTTGTTGTGGTGTTAAAACTTCATTGTCCTGAACAGACATGCGTTCACGGACATTACGTTCCATACGAGAAAGTCCAAGACGTACTTGGTTGGCAAGCAATTCACCAACTGCACGGATACGACGGTTTCCAAGGTGGTCGATATCATCCACACGTCCGATACCTTCTGCCAAGTTAAGGAAGTAGCTCATCTCTGCAAGGATATCCGCAGGAGTTACAACACGAACCTTGTCGTCTGGATTGGCATTTCCGATGATGGTTACAACACGGTCTGGATCCGTTGGAGCAACAACCTTGAATTTTTGAAGCACAACTGGTTCTGTCAAAACAGCTGCATCGTTTGGAATATAAACGATTTTGTTCAAGTCTCCATCCAAGTGACTCTCGATACTTTCAATCACGCTACGAGTCATAACGGTACCAGCTTCTACCAAGATTTCACCAGTTTCAGGATCTACCAATGGCTCAGCGATGGTTTGGTTGAGCAAGCGTGTTTTAACGTTGAGTTTTTTATTGATCTTGTAACGACCAACAGCTGCCAAATCGTAGCGGCGTGGGTCAAAGAAACGAGCTACAAGCAAGCTACGTGAGCTTTCAGCAGTCTTAGGCTCACCTGGACGAAGGCGTTCGTAGATTTCTTTCAAGGCTTCGTCTGTACGAGAGTCCATTGGATTCTTGTGGATATCTTTTTCAACAGTATTGCGAACCAATTCGCTGTCACCAAAGATATCAAAGATTTCATCATCACCAGAGAAACCAAGCGCACGAACCAAGGTCGTAAATGGAATCTTACGAGTACGGTCGATACGAGTATGAGCGATGTCTTTTGAGTCGCTTTCAAGTTCCAACCAAGCTCCACGGTTAGGGATAACAGTAGAACCGTAGCCTACTTTACCGTTCTTGTCTACTTTGTCGTTAAAGTAAACACCTGGTGAGCGGACCAACTGAGAAACGATAATACGTTCACCACCATTGATGATGAAAGTACCCATTTCGGTCATGATTGGGAAATCACCAAAGAAGACTTCTTGGGTCTTGATTTCGCCTGTTTCTTTATTGATCAAGCGGAAGGTTACAAAAATTGGTGCTGAGTAGCTAGCATCGTGGATACGAGCTTCTTCTAGCGTGTATTTTGGTTCCTTGATTTCATAGCCAACAAATTCCAACTCCATTGTGTCTGTGAAGTTTGAAATTGGCAATACATCTTCAAATACTTCCTTAAGACCGTGATCTAGGAAATCTTTGAATGAATCCGTTTGAATTTCAATCAAATTTGGTAAGTCAAGAACTTCTTTGATTCTTGAAAAACTACGACGGGTACGATGTTTCCCGTATTGAACGTCATGTCCTGCCAAGATGATTCTCCTTTGTAAATAAATTCCAAGCCTTGTCAATCAGGCTTTTCTAATCGTCATATGGTTTTTAAAACCCCTATCACCGTGTCCCTTTGACGAATTTTCAGAATCTTTAAATTTTTGTTACAAGCACTCAAAAACCTGAAAAAAAGCACAAAAAGAGCAGCTAAATCTGACTTTTTCAGAAGATTTAACTGCTGTGAGCCTTGTCTGGACAATATTTCAGACAAAACCTACGACAAATGATTACTCATATTATACCTTATTTAGCTAGATTTTTCAAGGTTTTTTACTATTTTTTTAAACAATCTTTTCCTATATATTATTTTAAAATTTCAAGAGAATGAAGCATTATATTTTCTCTTAAAATTTAGGAAAACGCTTGCACTAATGTTTACCTCGTGCTATACTGATAGAGAACAACTACACAAGGAGAATTGTGATGAAAAAGATCCCATCTCAAACTGAGAAAAAAATGATTTATGGTATCCGTTCCTTGAAGAACGGAACTGGTTCTGTCCTTATTGGTGCTAGCATTGTCCTGCTTTCTGCTACAATGCCAACTATTTCGGCTAACGAAAACCTGCCTCAAACTCAGGAAAATACCAGCGCTGTGACCAAGGCCCCTACTGAGACTGAAACGAGTCAAACTCAAAAGGAAACGCCTATTTCTGAACAAAAGAATGCAAACGCTTCCCTTGATTCTAAAAAAGAAGCTCCAGCTGTGGAAACTACTACAGCGCCAGAAACACCCAAAACAGAAGATGCTACTACAAGCCAGGCTAACAGCAAGGAAGAGAAAGTAGATACTAGCACTGCAACGCCAACTTCAGAACAAAAACCACAAGCTGACACATCCTCTGAAGAACCCATCGCAGACAACCACTTCCGTATCCATGTAAAAAAACTCCCTGAAGAGAACAAAGATTCTCAAGGTCTTTGGACTTGGGACGATGTTGAAAAGCCGTCTGAAAACTGGCCCAATGGAGCCAAGTCCTTCAAGGATGCCAAGCAAGATGACTACGGCTATTATCTAGATGTCAAACTCAAAAATGAGCAAGCCAAGAAAGTCAGCTTCCTCATCAACAATACCAAGGGGGATAACCTGACGGGAGACCGTTCTGTAGAGCGCCTCTCTCCAAAAATGAATGAGGCCTGGCTAGATGAAAACTACAAGGTATACAACTACCGCCCTCAGCCAGCAGGAACTATTCGTGTCAACTACTACCGCACCGACGGGAACTACGACAAAAAATCTCTTTGGTATTGGGGCGATGTCAAAAACCCAAGCAGTGGAGAATGGCCTGACGGTACTGACTTTACCGCAACTGGAAAATATGGACGTTACATTGACATTCCACTCAATGAAGCTGCGAGAGAATTTGGATTTTTATTACTAGACGAAAGCAAGAAAGGCGATGATGTGAAAATCAGAAAAGAAGATTATAAATTCACTGATCTAAAAAATCACAGTCAGATTTTCCTCAAAGATGATGACGAAACCATCTACACCAACCCCTACTATGTGCACGATATCCGCATGACTGGTGCCCAACACGTGGCTAAATCTCGTATCGAAAGCAGTTTTTCTACCCTAGTTGGAGCTAAGAAAGACGACATCCTCAAACACTCCAGCATCACTGATTACCAAGGGAATAAAGTAACTATCACAGACGTGGAAGTGGATGAGGCAGGTAAAAAAGTGACCTACATCGGCGACTTCTCTGACACTCAACACCCTTACACTGTCAGCTACAATTCAGACCGCTTTACCACACGTTCAAGCTGGCGCCTCAAGGATGAATCCTACAGTTACGATGGTCCACTCGGCGCAACTCTAAAAGAAGATGGCAAGCGTGTTGACCTCACCCTCTGGTCTCCAAGTGCTGATAAGGTTTCCGTTGTTGTCTATGACAAGAAAGACCCTGAAAAAGTAGTTGGAACTGTCGCCCTTGAAAAAGGAGAAAAAGGAACCTGGAAACAAACTCTGGATGCAAACTCTGGTCTCGGTATCAGCAACTACACTGGCTACTACTACCACTACCAAATCGAGCGCCAAGGTAAAACTGTCCTCGTTCTTGACCCTTATGCCAAATCATTAGCGGCTTGGAACAGTGACCTAGCAAAAACAGATACCGCTCATAAGGTCGCTAAAGCTGCCTTTGTCGATCCAGCGAAGTTAGGTCCGCAAGACTTGACCTATGGAAAGATTCGTAACTTCAAATCACGTGAAGATGCCGTTATCTACGAAGCTCATGTACGTGACTTCACTTCGGATCCTGCCATCGCAAAAGACTTGACCAAGCCTTTTGGTACCTTTGAAGCCTTTATCGAAAAACTGGACTATCTCAAAGACTTGGGTGTGACCCACATCCAGCTCCTTCCAGTCTTGTCTTACTACTTTGTCAATGAATTGAAAAACCATGAACGTTTGTCTGCCTACGCTTCAAGCAACAGCAACTACAACTGGGGATATGACCCTCAAAACTACTTCTCCTTGACTGGTATGTACTCAAGCGATCCTAAGGATCCAGAAAAACGTATCGCAGAATTCAAAAACCTCATCAACGAAATCCACAAACGTGGCATGGGGGCTATCTTGGATGTGGTCTACAACCATACTGCCAATGTTGATATTTTTGAGGATATTGAGCCAAACTACTACCACTTTATGGATGCAGACGGAACTCCTCGTACCAGCTTTGGAGGTGGCCGTTTGGGAACTACCCACTACATGTCTAAACGTGTCTTGGTAGACTCCATCAAGTATCTGGTTGAAACCTACAAAGTAGATGGTTTCCGCTTCGATATGATGGGTGACCACGATGCAGCTTCTATCGAAGAAGCGTACAAAGCTGCACGCGCCCTCAATCCAAATCTTATCATGCTAGGTGAAGGCTGGAGAACCTATACTGGTGATGAAAATACGCCTGTACAACCTGCTGACCAAGATTGGATGAAGAAAACAGATACTGTTGCTGTCTTTTCAGACGACATCCGTAACAACCTCAAGTCTGGCTATCCAAACGAAGGTCAACCTGCCTTTATCACAGGTGGCAAACGCGATATCAATACCATCTTTAAAAATCTCATTGCCCAACCAACCAACTTTGAAGCAGACAACCCTGGAGATGTTATCCAGTATATCGCGGCCCATGATAACTTGACCCTCTTTGACATTATTGCTCAGTCTATCAAAAAAGACCCAAGCAAGGCTGAAAACTACGCTGAGATTCATCGCCGTTTGCGACTTGGAAACCTCATGGTCTTGACCGCTCAAGGAACTCCGTTTATCCACTCTGGTCAGGAATACGGACGTACCAAACAATTCCTTGATCCAGCCTATAAGAATCCTGTCTCAGAGGATAAGGTTCCAAACAAGTCTCACTTGTTGCGCGACAAGGACGGCAAGCCATTTGTCTATCCTTACTTTATCCATGACTCTTACGACTCTAGTGATGCTGTCAACAAGTTTGATTGGACCAAGGCAACAGATGGCAAAGCATATCCTGAAAATGTCAAGAGCCGTAACTACATGAAAGGATTGATCGCCCTTCGTCAATCGACAGATGCCTTCCGACTCAAGAGTCTGCAAGACATCAAAGAGCGCGTCCACCTCATTACTGTCCCAGGACAAAATGGCGTTGAAAAAGAAGATGTGACCATCGGCTACCAAATCACTGCTCCAAACGGTGATGTCTACGCTGTCTTTGTCAATGCGGATGACAAGGCTCGTGAATTTACTCTAGGAACTGCCTTTGCCCACTTGAGAAAGGCTGAAGTCCTGGCAGATGAAAATCAAGCCGGACCAGTAGGAATCGCTAAACCTCAAGGTCTCGAATGGACTGAAAAAGGCTTGAAATTGAACGCTCTCACTGCTGTCGTTCTCCGCTTGTCTCAAGGTGGTGCCATTGTCGCTCCAGCTGTGGAAGAAAAACCAGAATTTGACCTTTCTAGCTTGGAAGTCGAACAAGAACAAGGCCAAGCTCAAAGCCTAGCAGCCAATCCTGAAACTCAAGAAACCGCTGCAGAGGCTCACTCTCAGAATCTCCTTCCAAACACAGGAACTGAGAACAAATCCCTCCTTGCCCTTGCTGGATTCAGTATCCTTGCCCTTCTCGGACTTGGATGGTTGATAAAAAACAAGAAAAAGAAATAATACTCAATGAAAATCAAAGGGTAAACTAGTAAGCTAATCGCAGGCTACTCAAAGCACAGCTTTGAGCTTGTAGATAAGGCGAAGCTGACCTGGTTTAAAGAGATTTTCGAGGTGTATAACCTAGCCCTCCTATAGAGAAAACACCCCATGGTCAGAAGAATCTTCTAGTCATGGGGTGTTGTTTTTATGATATACTTAGCTATCAAATCATATATTCTACACTATAGGTGGCATCTGATAAGATACGAGCCAGGAACTGCTTGGTTCGTTCTTCTTGTGGACGACTAAAGAAATCGTGGGGATTGTTCTCCTCTACGATACGGCCTCCATCCATGAAAATAACGTGGTTTGCGACATCTCTAGCAAATCCCATCTCATGCGTGACGACAACCATGGTCACACCTTCTCCCGCCAACTGTTTCAGAACATCCAAAACATCTCCAACCAACTCAGGGTCTAGTGCTGATGTTGGTTCATCTAGCAAAATGACCTCGGGCTTGACGGCAATGGCACGCGCAATTCCTATTCGTTGTTGTTGTCCTCCAGATAGTTGTGAAGGGTAGTAGTCTTTATAGGCAAGTAAACCAACTTTTTCCAAGGCAGATTCTGCACGTTTGAGCGCTTCTTCCTTGGGAACTTTACGAGCGACGATTAGGCCTTCTAGAATATTTTCCAGAGCAGTTTTATTCGCAAAAAGATTGTAGTGCTGGAAAACAAAGGCTGTTTTTTGGCGAATTTCTAGAATGTCTTTCTTGCTCAATTTGGATAAGTCATAGGTTTTTCCTGCCAAGGTCAAACGGCCACTATCAGCTTTTTCTAAGTGGTTGAGACAACGGAGAAAGGTCGTTTTCCCCGAACCTGATGGCCCTAAGATAACGACGACATCCCCTTTGTTGACCTGGAGATTGACATCCTCCAGCACCTGCCTCTCACCAAATGTTTTTGCGATATGTTCTACTTGTAACATCCTGTCCTCCTATACAAAACGCGCACTAGATGCTTTTGCACTTTTTTCTTTTTTCACATAGCCTTTTTCCAGTAGGGAGAAGCCCCACTGAATCAAACCACAGATCAAAATATACTGCAAAAAGATCACAAAATAAGACTCAAAATACTGGTAACCGTAGGACGCTTCTACACGAGCAATAGCGGTGATGTCCTTGATAGTCATAACAAAGACCAGGGAGGTCCCTTTGACGATATTGATTACCAGATTGGCCAAGTTAGGCAAGGCTGAGCGCAAGGCTTGAGGAAAAACAATCCTTAGATAGGCCTGGGTCGTAGTCAAGCCAATCGCATGCGCTGCCTCTAGTTGTCCCTTGTCCACCGTCAAGATAGCTGAACGCAAAATCTCCGACAAACTCCCGACTGTCATCAAACTATAAATGATAAAAGCATAGTAGAGAGGATCAAGCTTGAAAATATCAAAGTCACTTCCTATGCTTTTGAGAAATTGATTCAGCAAACTTGGAAACAAACTATAAAAGAAGAGAATCAATAAAATCGGAGGAGTCGCTCGGATGAAGGCCAGATAGACCAGAGAAAAACTCCTCACACCTCGAACCTTGTAAATCTGCCCCAAGGCTAAAAATAGAGCCGGTAAAAAGCTTAAGACCATAGCCACAATCATGATAATCAAGGTGATTGGCACACCCTTCAAGGTCTCCAGAAAGGTCTTTACAATATAGTCTATATCCATTTCTTACCTCCCTTTTGTTTCCAAAGACTTCTCAAGCAAACGACTCAAGCTAGAAATAACCAAGGCAATCCCCCAGTAAAGAAGTGCAACTGCCGTATAGGTTTCCAGAGAGTAGTTCCCTAAATTGCGACTAATCAAGAGATTGCCTGCCCCCATAACATCAACAAAACCAATCGTATAAGCCAAGGCAGCATCCCGCATGAGATTGAGAATAGCGGTCGTTATATTGGGAAGAGCAACTTGAAAAGCTTGGGGAAAAATGATTCTCCAAAAAGTCTGACTTGGAGTCAAACCAATACTAAGCCCGGCCTCTGTCTGCCCCTTTGGAATAGCTTGATAGCTCGCCTTGAAAACCTCGGCAACAATAGCCGCAAACAAGAGAATCATCGTCAGGAGAACAAAAATAGTTTTAGACCAGTTGTTGATATCCAAACCAAGCCACCATTTCAGAAATTCTGGCAAGCCATAAAAGACTAGAAAAAGCAAGACAATCGGCGGTGTACAACGTAGGGTAAAGATATAGCCTTTGGAAATCGCTGCAAAACTCTTGTCTTCTCCTACTTGCGCCCAGGCCAAGAGACCTCCAAAAAGGGAACCAAGAAGAGTGGTAAAAAAGAGAATGGACAAGGTCATAGGAAGTGCCTGCCATAAGGTCGGTAAAAACTGAAAGACCTTGGAAAAATCATAAGAAACCATGCAAAACCCTTTCTAGTCTTGGAATTTTTGGTCTAGTCTTTGTCTACGTAACTAAAGACATCTTCTTTAAAGTATTGCTGAGATAGCTTAGCAAGCGTACCATCTTCTTTCAACTCTTTGATTGCTTTTTCGTATTCCTTAGCGAATTGCTCACCCTTTTCATCACGGTGAATCAAGGGATAAGTTGGAATACCCTTGTATGGGAACCAGCTGAGTTTATCCGCATATTGGTGGTAAGGGCCATCTTCTGCGGTAACTGCTTTTTCAAAGGACAGTTTGATATCAAAGAAGGCGTCATAACGTCCTTCCAAGACCCAGGCATAGGCATCTGCCACTTTAAAAGATTCAGCTGCTGTTAGCTCAATCGGTGCATCCTGATGTTTTTCATTGTAGCTGGTGATAACATTCCATTGAGCATTCTGTGGAGAGATAGGAACCAATTTCCCTTTATTCTTAGCAAAGTCATCAATGGTTTTGTATTTCTGTTCATCTTCTTTTCTGACAGTAAATCCGATGATGCTCGCTCCGACTGGTTCAGATGGAATGACAAACTTTTTAGCTCGTTCATCTGTGTACCAAGCTCCCTTGGTTCCGATGTCATACTTGCCTGATTCCAGACCAATCAAGAGGTCGTCATCACTGGTGCCCGTATATTCAAATTGATAGTTTGCCAACTTCTCATCAACAGCCTTCAAAACAGCTACTTCATAACCATCTGATTCCCCTTTTTCATTGACAAAGTCATAAGGCACATAGTTTTGTGTATGGGCAACCTTCAAGGTTATGACTTCAGCAGACGAAGCTGTTTCTCCCTCCTTGGCTGGAGCGCCAGCTAAACTTCTCCCGATAATCGTCGCCCCAATTACTGCAACAACTGCTACACCACCGATAATCCATGCTTTTTTACTCATCTTTTTCTCCTTTAGTTTTCAAGCGCTTCTCTCACCCACTGGATACGTTCAACTGCGATATCACTTGGAATGGTACAATCTGCCCCAAGTACCAAGCCCTGTTCCCCAGCTTCTGCAACTAGTTTCTTTGCCTCAGCCTGAATGGCATCCTTGCTACCAGTATACAGCAAGCCTGTCTTACCATTTTCGAATCCTCCAAGAACCGTACGTCCCTTGAAAATCTCACGACCTTCCTTGAGAGTGATTCCCTCTGGTCCTACAGCCCAGTTAAAGACTTGGGCTGGGTAGTCTGCAAAAAGATGAATATCATTTCGCGCTCCCTCGTAGCCACAGATATGAAGAACAGTGACGCCACCAACAGCACTAGCTGCTTCCAGAACCGTTATCTCGCTAGGGGCAATGACGGCTTGATAATCTGCTGCCGACACTCGTTGATCTTGGATACTCTGCACGCTGAGATAGATTCCATCAGCACCAGCCTCTTCGATGACAGCTCGACTGAGACTCGCAATATCTTCTGCAATCACATCCAACACCTTTTTAAGGGCTTCAGGATCTTCCACCAGAAAGTCTGCAATAAGGTCATCGCCACCAGACACTTCCCCAAGCAGCCACTTGAGATAGGTCACAGGAGCAAAAATATTGTAAATCGCAACAATATCTTCTGTAAATTCTTGCTTGATTTTCTTAACCAAGTCCACCTGCTCTTTTATCCAAGCATGATCTGGTCCGAGTGGTTGAATGGTTGCCAATTCTTGAAGTGATTTGCCTTTGGCAATCGCTGGATTTGGATAAGCAAAGTAGCCATCACTCATGAGTTTGATAAAGTCTGGCTGAACTTCTCGGATAAAGCGCTTATGGCCCTCAATATTCTTCTCGATAATGGCTGGATTTGAGAAACCGTGTAGCCATTCGTCTTCTGATGTGAAATGATGCCAAAAACCAACTGGCACACGATCAACCTTTTCACCTCTAAATGCTTTTAAAACCCATTCTTTTTTTTCTGACATTCTTATTCTCCATTTCTTACTTTTTCAACTAATAAACTGCTTGCGATATCATTCGAGCGTAGAAAGGGGAGACTGGACTTGGAAAAATCCTGAACTCCATGACATCTCTCTCCATTTTTGCAGTGCTGATTTTTTACGACGCTTATGGCAACCAAGGCCAGCAAACCGACAACTGCAATGAAGATGCCCCATCTTTTACTTTTCATAGCTCCTCCTTTTAGAGAACAGCTGCCTGCCGAATCCAGTCCAACCTCTCTAAGTCAAAGTCATCTGGAACAGTACAGTCAGCTCCCAGAAGAACGCCTTTACTACCAGCTTCAGCCAGCAACCGTCTTGTTTCATCTTGCAATTCCGCCTTGGAACCTTGATAAAGCAAGCTTTTCTTGCCGTTTTCAAATCCACCTAAAACGGCCTTGCCTGGAAACAACTCCTGCCCCTGTGTCAAACTAACATCCTCATGGTGGGTCGCCCAGTTGACCACTTGAGCTGGATAGTCCTTAAAAATCGTCACATCATTGCTCGCACCTTCAAAACCACAGATATGGAGGATATTGGTCCCACCCACCTGATTAGCTGCCTCCAAAATCGCTATATTGCTCGGTTCGATATAGGTTTGGTAGAGTGCTGGTGTGATGCGCTCATCTTGAATTTCCTGGGTACTGAGGTAAATCCCGTCAACACCGCCTTGCTGGATGATTTTCTGAGTTAGGATAGCAATATCTCCTGCAATCACGTCTAGAATAGCTCTAAATTGCTCAGGATTTTCAAGCAATAGATCAGCCACTTCCCTATCTCCTCGAGAAGTTTCTGTGCGGAACCAGCGCTTGAGGTAGGAGATTGGTGAAAAGATATTGTAGAAAGAAGCAATCTCTTCGGTAAAGGTCTCTCGAATCGCTTGTACCACTTCCACCTGTTGCTGAATCCATGGGTGTTCCTCACCAATCGACTCAATAGAAGTCAGCTCCCGAATGCTTGCAATCTTAGGATTATAGACATTACTTGGATAAAGGAAAAAACCATCGCTCATAATTTTGACAAAATCAGGGCGAATCCTTTCCACATAGCTGCGATGCCCATCAACACTTTTTTGAAAGATACGTGGATTATTTAATCCCTGCCCCTTTTCTTCGAGTGTTACAAAATGAAACCAAAATCCGACAGGAACTCTTTCCACTTCATCGCCTCGAATCGCTCTAAAGACTAAATCTCTTTTGCTTGCCATACCTTTCTCCTTCCATTTGGATTGAAACCATCTTACCACTCCTTTTCCCCTTTTCCCAATATATATTGACTATCAACTCGATTGGAAATTTTTATATCTATAAAGAAAAAAATCCCTGAAAAGCTTGATGTTACTAGCCTTTCAAAGATTCACTTTATTTTCATCTATTTTTCAAAAAGGAGCTGATATAGATTTTCTATCAAGTCGATTGGATTTTTTTATATCCATCTTCATTCCCAAATTAAGTACATAATTTTATCCTAATACCAAATTACTACTGAAAAATTTATTTTCTCCCGATATTCCCTTGCACAAATCCCGTGAAAACGCTACAATATTAGTAGACTATTATTAGGAGGATGGGATTATGAAAATATCCAAAGTTACCATTACAATTGCTTCTACACTTGCTTCCGTCATTTTACTGACTGGCTGTGGCACAAATTCGGCAAATTCACAGACAACACAAAGTAGTACATCTGATAATCAGGTTACAATGACCTATGATCAGTTGCGTTCAAGAGAGAACACTATGTCAACTCTTTGGTATCAAAAAGCAGCTGAGACCAAGGCACTCTATCTACAAGGTTACAATGTCGCTACTGATCGTTTAAAAGAACTACTAAAAACACAGACAGATAAACCCTACTCTATCGTTTTGGACTTAGACGAAACCGTATTAGACAACAGTCCTTATCAAGCTCAAAATGTCAAAGACGGAACAGCATTTACCCCAGAAAACTGGGATGTCTGGGTAAAAAAAGCCGCAGCCAAGGCTGTACCAGGTGCTAAAGACTTCCTCCAATTTGCAGACAAAAACGGTGTCCAAATTTACTATGTATCTGACCGCACGATAGATCAGGTAGATGATACGATCAAAAACCTAGAAAATGAAGGAATTCCTGTACAAAGCCGCGATCATCTCATGTTCTTAGAAAAAGGCGTCAAATCTAAAGAAGGTCGTAGACAAGCAGTCCAAGAAAAAACCAACTTAGTCATGCTACTAGGAGACAATCTTGTGGACTTTGCAGAGTTTTCAAAGACCTCTGAAACTGAGCGCGACCAAAAATTAGAGGAATTACAAAAAGAGTTTGGTGAGAAATTCATCATTTTCCCTAACCCAATGTACGGATCATGGGAAAGCACTGTTTACAATGGTAATAAATTGGATGCCAAGGGTCAAACTGAAGAGCGCCAAAAAAACTTACAAGGTTTTGATAAATAAAATAAGGGAGCTATCTACCAGTTTACACCAACCACAAGATATCGTATTTGCGAGAATATCAAAAAAGACGACTTCCAAGCGGAAATCGTCTTTTTTACTATTTTATCTTGTACTTGGTATAAACTAGTATATATTCCACTAGATAGTATGCTCTATCTCTTGTACCACTTCCACCTATTGCTGAATCCATGGGTGTTCCTCACCAATCGACTCAACTGATTGAATTTTTTTATAACTCCTCTTTCATAGCAAAGTAAGCACGTATTTTGGGCGCCACTTGTGTGCCGAAGAGTTCAATAGCTCTCAGAACTTGACCATGAGGCATAGAACCAAGCGGTAGATGGAGCATGAAACGGTCCAAGTCTAAATCCTCAATCATGCGAATCAATTTTTCTGCTACCTGATCTGGATTTCCCACAAACATGGCACCATTTGGCCCAACTTGCTCCAAATATTGCTCATAGGTCAACTCCTGCCAGTGTGGACGGTCCTTGGAAATCGCATCCACTACTTGCTTGGTCGGATGGAAATAATCTTTTATCGCCTGCTCGCCATCTTCAGCAATCCAGCCCCAAGAATGAGCGCCCACTTTCAGGTCTTTATCCGCATGACCGGCTTCCCTACCAATCTCACGATAAGCTTGAATCAGCTTTTTAAAATAACGCGGATTGCCACCAATAATAGCATAGACAATTGGCAACCCCGCCTGAGCAATCTTCACTGTTGACTCTACATGACCACCTGTCGCCACCCACAATGGCAATTTGTCCTGAACTGGACGAGGATAAACTTCTTTTCCAGCAATGCTTTGGGTCAATTGCCCCTGCCAGTCTATCTTGGTCTTTTCATTGACTAACTGGAGCATGTCTAATTTCTCATCAAAGAGAGCTTCATAGTCTTTCAAGTCATAGCCAAACAGTGGGAAAGACTCGGTAAATGAACCACGCCCAGCCATAATCTCCGCACGTCCATTTGACAAAGCATCGATAGTAGCATATTGTTGGAACAAGCGAATCGGATCCATACTCGAGAGTATGCTGACTGCACTCGTCAAACGAATTTTCTTGGTATTGACTGCACCAGCTGCAAGAACAATCTCTGGCGCCGATACCGCAAAGTCCTCCCGATGATGCTCCCCAATCCCGTACACATCCAAACCAACCTTATCAGCCAGCTCTATCTCTGCCACCAGCTGACGAATGCGTTCATCATGACTGTAAAGTTGCCCAGTCGCTTCCAGAGCTGTTGTTTCACCAAATGTTGAAATTCCTAATTCTACCATCCCGTTTCCTCGCTATCTCTTTTAGTTTTAGGGTATTTTATCACTAATTAGTTTTATTTTCAATACATTTGCTCATTAGAAAAAGTCTAGATGAACTAGACTTTCTTAGCTTATTCTACTGTTACTGACTTAGCAAGGTTACGTGGTTTGTCCACATCAAGGCCACGGTGGAGTGTTGCAAAGTAAGCGACCAATTGCGTTGGTACGACCATTGAGATTGGTGAGAGGTAAGGGTGGACGGTCGTAAGGACGATATCGTCTGTCTCTTTAGCAACATTCTCTTCTGCAATAGTGAGAACCTTGGCACCACGGGCTGCGACCTCTTGGATATTTCCACGAGTATGGTTAGCAAGGACTGGATCTGACAAGAGGGCCAAGACAGGCGTTCCTTCTTCAATCAAGGCAATGGTCCCGTGCTTGAGTTCTCCTGCCGCAAAGCCTTCACACTGGATGTAAGAAATCTCTTTTAGCTTAAGACTGGCTTCCATGGCTACGCAGTAATCTTGACCACGTCCAATGTAAAAGGCGTTGCGTGTTGTTTCAAGAAGCTCATGAACTTTAGCATCAATGGTTTCTTTTTCAGAAAGAGTTGATTCGATAGACTGAGCTACGATTGACAACTCATGAACCAGGTCAAAGGCTTGCGCTTTAGCATTGCCGTTTGCTTCTCCGACTGCTTTTGCAAGGAAGGCAAGTGCTGCGATTTGTGCTGTGTAGGCCTTGGTTGAAGCCACAGCAATTTCAGGACCCGCGTGAAGCAACATAGTATGGTTGGCTTCACGTGAAAGGGTTGAACCTGGCACGTTGGTCACTGTCAAGCTCGGGATTCCCATTTCATTAGCCTTGACCAAAACCTGACGGCTATCCGCTGTTTCACCAGACTGGCTGATAAAGATGAAGAGTGGTTTTTTGCTGAGAAGTGGCATACCATAGCCCCACTCAGATGAAATTCCAAGTTCAACTGGTGTATCTGTCAGTTCTTCCAACATCTTCTTAGAAGCAAATCCTGCGTGGTACGATGTTCCAGCTGCAAGGATGTAAATGCGGTCTGCATCTTGAACAGCCTTGATGATAGCAGGGTCAACCACTACTTGACCTGCCTCATCTGTGTAGGCTTGGATAAGTTTACGCATAACCGTTGGTTGCTCATCAATTTCCTTGAGCATGTAGTAAGGGTAAGTTCCTTTACCGATATCTGACAAGTCGAGCTCAGCAGTATAGCTAGCACGCTCACGACTGTTACCATCATAGTCTTGAACTTCGACGCTATCAGCCTTGACGATTACCAACTCTTGGTCATGGATTTCCATGTATTGGTTGGTCTCACGAATCATGGCCATAGCATCTGAGCAGACCATGTTATAGCCTTCTCCAAGACCAATCAAAAGTGGCGATTTGTTCTTAGCGACATAGATGACATCTGGATTTTCAGAGTCAACCAAGGCAAAGGCATAAGAACCACGGATGATGTGAAGGGCTTTTTTGAAGGCTTCAAGAACTGACAAGCCATCTTCTTCAACAAATTTCCCAATCAAGTGAACAGCGATTTCTGTATCTGTTTGTCCCTTGAAGTGGTGACCTGCAAGGTATTCTTCCTTGATTTCAAGGTAGTTTTCAATGACCCCATTGTGGACCAAGACAAAACGTTCTGTCTCAGAGCGGTGTGGGTGAGCATTGTCTTCCGTTGGTTTCCCGTGAGTTGCCCAACGAGTATGTCCGATACCAGTTGTCCCCTCAACACCTGCTGTCTTGGCAGACAATTCTGCGATACGACCGACAGCCTTAACCAGGTGATTTTCAGCACCACCTAGGACAAAAATCCCCGCAGAATCATAGCCACGGTATTCGAGCTTTTCAAGCCCTTGAATCAAAATATCAGTTGCATTTGTGTTTCCAACAACACCAACAATTCCACACATAGTATATACGACACAGACCAGCTGTGCTTTCTCCTTAAATTGGTATAGTCTAATTCTCACTTTACGGAATCAGCAAAAACAGTATATACTTGTTTTTCTCACTTGTCAAGGATAAAAATTGGTATAGTTTTTCTATCTGGTGTTTTATCAAGATTTCACTTGATACCTGACAAGTCAGCATCAATTACTTATAATAAAAAGAGGAGGTATTTGCCATGTGGTTTTTCTTCGCACTTTTATCAGCTATCTTTGCAGCCTTAACGTCAATTTTAGCTAAGATTGGAATTGAGGGAGTTCCATCCAATCTAGCAACCGCTATTCGTACGGTCGTCGTCATTCTTATGGCCTGGGCCATGGTTTTCTTGACCAATAGTCAGACCGAAATTGTCAATATCAGTAGAAAAAGTTGGCTCTTTCTCATCTTATCTGGTTTGGCCACTGGCGCCTCTTGGCTCTGCTACTACAAGGCCTTGCAGATGGGCAGTGCAACTGAGGTATCTGCTGTCGATAAATTCAGTCTCGTCCTTACCCTCGTTCTAGCCTTTTTCTTCCTACAAGATATCCTGACGTTTAAAACAATTATTGGCTGTATCCTGATTACGATCGGGACCTTGGTGATGATATTGTAATAAAAAGTGAGATGAACGCCATCTCACTCTTTTTATTCTTAAAATCCATTATGGTCGCTGAGTTCTTTGAACCAGTGGCCTGATTTCTTCAGGCGACGTTCCTGTGTTTCCAAGTCAAGCTCAACCAGACCATAGCGATTTTTATAGCTGTTGAGCCATGACCAGCAGTCGATAAAGGTCCAGATTAAGTAACCCTTACAATTGGCTCCGTCTTCTATGGCACGGTGAAGTTCACGCAGATGTCCTTTGACAAAGTCGATACGATAGTCGTCCTGAATCATGCCATTCACACGGAATTTATCCTCACCTTCAACACCCATGCCATTCTCTGTCAGCATCCACTCAATATTACCATAATTTTCCTTGATATTTTGGGCAATATCATAAATCCCCTGCTCATAGATTTCCCAACCGCGGTGAGGATTGATCTTACGGCCCGGCATGACGTAAGGTTCGTAGAAATGCTCTGGCAAAAGCGGGCTATCAGGATGTTTAGCAAAACGTGGCGCCATAACGCGCAAAGGTTGGTAGTAATTGACTCCAAGGAAATCAACTGTATTCTCCCGAATAAGGTCCAACTCCTCAGCTGTAGAATTCGGTAACAAATCATACTCAGCTAAAATTTCCACCAATTCCTTTGGATAAGCTCCCAGTACAGACGGGTCTAAGAAAGATTGGGCTTGGAAGAGATCCGCAATGCGAGCAGCCTTGACATCTGCGGGATGCTGGCTACGTGGATAGGCTGGTGTCAAGTTGAGGACAATCCCAATCTTGGAATCAGGCAAAACTTCATGACAGGCCTTAACCGCAAGACTACTAGCCAGTTGTGTGTGATAGGCAACCTTAACCGCCGCTTTGGCATCTACCTTATGAGGATAGTGGGCATCGTAAAAATAGCCAAACTCTACGGGAACGATGGGCTCATTAAAGGTAATCCATTGGTCCACCAAGTCACCGTATGTCTCAAAACAAAAACGAGCATAGTCTTCATAAGCCTTGACAGTTGCCTTATTTTCCCAACCGTCGCCGTCTTCTTGGAGGGCAAAAGGCAGGTCGAAGTGATAGAGATTGACTAAGAGACGAATCCCTTTGGCCTTAATAGCTTCAAAAACCTGACGGTAGAAAGTCACCCCTTGCGGATTGACTTCTCCACGGCCCTGTGGGAAAATACGAGACCACTGAATAGAAGTTCGGAAGGCTGTATGCCCAGTCTCTACCAAAAGCTCAATATCCTTTTTCCAGTTTTCATAGAAAGTCGATGTTTTGTCAGGTCCAATCCCATTGTAGTAGCGATTGGGTTCCACCTGATACCAATAATCCCAGAGATTGTCTCCCTTTCCGTCACCAGGTACACGACCTTCTGTCTGTGGTCCAGAAGTGGAGGAACCCCAAACAAAATCCTTTGGAAATTTTAGCATACCTTTACCTCTTCATTTACTCATTTTCCCCATTATACAGAAAAAACAAGGTAAAAACTAGTTACATTTTTGCCTTGTTTTTCTTCTGATTATAGTTTTATTTCTTGCTTAGGATTTCAAGGGTTTCGAGCAAGTTGTCTGCATGAACTTCGATGGTGTCACCAGTCGCCTTGATCTTAACTTCTACGATGCCATCGGCTGCTTTCTTCCCAACAGTAATACGGATTGGCAACCCAATCAAGTCGCTATCGCTAAACTTCACTCCGACACGTTCGTTACGGTCGTCTGTCAAGACTTCGTAACCAGCTCCCATCAAGCTTGCTTCAAGTTTTTCTGTTAAGGCTTGCGCTTCTTCATCTTTGACATTGACAGTGATCAGGTGCACATCAAATGGTGCCAATTCTTTAGGGAAGTTAACTCCCCAAGTGTAACGGTATTCACCTTTAGGCGTTTTGTTGACAAAGAGGCGAGCGTGTTGCTCCATAACTGCTGAGAGAAGACGGCTAACACCGATACCGTAACAACCCATGATGATTGGCACAGCACGGCCATTTTCGTCCAAAACATCTGCACCCATGCTTGCTGAGTAGCGAGTTCCGAGTTTGAAAATATGACCGATCTCGATACCACGGGCGAAGTTTAGGACACCTTGTCCGTCTGGTGAAATTTCACCCTCACGAACTTCACGGATATCCACATATTCTGCAGTAAAGTCACGACCTGGGTTCACACCCGTCAAGTGGTAGCCATCTTCGTTAGCCCCCACAACAGCATTACGAACATCTTGCACCTTACGGTCTGCAATGATTTTCACATTTTCTGGCAAACCAACTGGTCCAAGCGAACCAAAGCCAGCTGAGATAACATTTGCTACTTCTTCCTCGCTCGCAACATCAAAGAAATCTGCTCCCAAGTGGTTCTTCAACTTGACTTCATTGAGTTGGTCATTTCCAACTAGAAGGGCTGCAACAAGCTCACCATCTGCCATGTAGAAGAGAGTTTTAATCGTTTGTTCTTCTGGGACATTTAGGAAGGCTGCGACTTCGTCAATAGATTTAACACCTGGTGTTTCCACGCGAGTTACTTCTTCTTCCGCAACAACACGGTTGCTTGGCTTGTACTCGTTTGTTGCCATTTCTAAGTTAGCCGCATAGCTAGACTCACTTGAGTAGGCAATAGTGTCTTCACCAGAAACCATCCATTTGAGCAATTCTGCCTTGATTTCTTCTTGCACTTCTGCAGGAATTTCATCAAATGAGGAAACTGACTTGTCTAAGACAACCCAGCGGTCGAGGTCTGTACGGGCTGGTGTGATGGCCATAAATTCTTGGCTATCCTTACCACCCATGGCTCCACCGTCACCGATGATGGCCTTGAAGTCCAAGCCACTACGAGTGAAAATACGTTCGTAGGCCGCCTTGTACTCGTCATAAGTCACATCCAAACTATCGTAATTAGCATGGAAACTATAACCGTCTTTCATGATAAATTCACGCGTACGGAGAAGTCCGTTACGTGGACGTTTTTCATCACGGTACTTAGGCTGAATTTGGTAAAGGTTGAGTGGCAACTGCTTGTAAGACTTGACAGAGTCACGAACAATAGCTGTAAAAGTTTCTTCGTGTGTCGGACCTAGGATAAAGTCTGACTTTTCACGATTTTTCAGTTTATAAAGGTCTTCACCATAGGTTTCATAACGACCTGATTCACGCCAAAGATCGGCACTGAGAAGGGCAGGCGCTAGCATTTCCACCGCACCAATCTTATCAAACTCTTGGCGCATGATATTCTTAGCCTTTTCAATCACACGGTTAGCGAGTGGTAGGTAAGAATAAACACCAGCAGAAACTTGACGAACATAACCAGCACGCAACATAAGTGCGTGGCTGATAACTTGAGCATCGCTTGGCATTTCGCGAAGCGTTGGGATTAGCATTTTACTTTGTTTCATAATATTCCTCGATTATCTAAAAGAAGAGTCGCATAATGTCATTCCAGGTCACAGCTAGCATCAAGACAACCATCATAACTACACCAGCCATGGTGACATAGGTTTCAATTTCTTGTTTAAGGGGTTTCCGGCGGATAGCCTCTAGGATATTGAGCACAATCTTTCCACCATCCAAAGCCGGAATCGGAATCAAGTTAAAAATCCCGATATTGATGGAAATCATGGCTAGGAAATAGAGGACATTCTCAATTCCATTTTTAGCAGCATCGCTACTTGCCTTAAAAATGGCAACGGGACCGCCGAGTTTGTTCAAATCTGGATGGAAAATCAAGTTTTTCAGAGCCGAAAGGATACGAAGCCCTGAGTCAGCAGCGGTTGTAAATCCACCAACAAACATGGATAGAAAGTCTGACTTGACTCCCGGTTGAACCCCAAGAATATAACGTCCTTGATTCTCTTCTGGAGTCACCGTGACTTGTTTTTCACTACCATTTTCGGAAATGGTCACATCCAAGGTCGGAGCGGTCTTGTCCTTGGTATCTGCTTCCACAGCCTGGGTCAAGTCTTGCCAATTCTTAACCTCATGCGAGCCGACCTTGGTAATTTGAGCGGTCTCAGCTACGCCCACCTTAGCCAAAGCTCCCTCTGGCATGACATGAAAGAGATTGGTCTGAGTGTCTCTAACACCGCCTTGTAAAAAGATCAAGATCCAAAAAACAACAACACCTAAGATAAAGTTATTCATGGGACCTGCAAAGTTGGTGATGAGCTTGCCCCAGATAGAAGCATTTTGGTACTGCACATCCAGAGGGGCAATGCGCACTTCGGTTCCGTCTTCTTCAACAACCGTTGCATCATGATCCACTGCAAAAGTCTTTTCTTCTTCCAGGACCAAACCCTTAATAAAGAGCTTGTCTTCAAAGTCAAACTGGGTTACCTGCATAGGAAGAGCCGTTTGATCCAGTTTCTTCCCTGAGAGGTTGATCCGTTTGACCTTACCATCGTCAGCAAGTGTTAAACTGACTGGAGTTCCTGTCTTGATTTCTGTCGCATCATCACCCCAGCCTGCCATACGAACATAGCCTCCTAGAGGAAGGATTCGAATGGTATAAGCCGTGCCATCCTTACCGATATGGGAAAAAATCTTGGGCCCCATACCAATGGCAAATTCACGAACTAAAATGCCTGATTTCTTGGCAAAATAAAAATGTCCAAACTCATGCACCACCACAATAATCCCAAAAACGAGGATAAAGGTTAGCAATCCAATCATTCAATATTCCTTTCTTTAAAACAGGCCAAATAAGTGCATCATTGGAAACACAATCAGCATGCTGTCAAAGCGATCCAACACACCGCCATGTCCAGGGATAAATTTCCCAGAATCCTTGACACCGAAATGGCGTTTCATGGCACTCTCAATCAAGTCACCAAACTGACCTGCCACACTGAAGAAGGCAGCAAAGAGACTCATTCTATAAATCCCATAAGGAAGAGCAACTGTACTGTCCACTAGCATGAAGATTACCGTTATCAGTACCGCACCTAGAATACCCCCGACAAATCCCTCAATACTCTTATTAGGAGAAACTCTCGGAGCCAACTTATGCTTGCCAAAATTCATCCCTATCAGGTAAGCTGCGCTATCTGTCGCCCAGACAATAAAGAGGGCCAAAAGCACCTTATCAAAACCTGCCACCCGAGCATCTAGTAAGGCATTGAAGCCAAAACCAACATAAAAGCTCACAGCAATTGGGAAAGCGGCATCTTCAATCGTATAGTTTTTACTGAAAACGGTGGTCCCTAGCATTATGGTAATCAAAACACTGTAGGCAACCACATTCCCATCAACAGGCAAAAATGTTAGGTAATTTTCTAAAGGAACTGTGAGAGCGAAGGTCGCAAAAAGAGTCAAAGCACCCTCAATGGTCATAGTCTTTAGCCCCTTCATGTGCAAGAGCTCATGGACGCCTAGCATCGCTAACAAGCCAATCCCTATCTGCAACAAGAGCCCACCCGCAAACAAGACTGGAAGGAAAATCGCCAGGGCCAATACCGCAAACAATGTTCTCTTTTGTAAATCCTTGGTCATATCTTCTCCTAAACTCCTCCAAAACGGCGATTGCGATGGTTAAAAGCAGCAATAGCTTCCTGCAAGGCGACTTCATCAAAATCAGGCCACAAGGTATCCGTAAAGTAAAGCTCGCTATAAGCTGCTTGCCATGGCAAGAAATTACTTAAACGCAACTCACCACTTGTACGGATAATCAAATCCGGATCCCGCAAATCCTTTGGCAGGTGTTGCGTGAAAAGATAGTCCCCAATCATATCTTCTGTAATGTCACCAGGGTTGATTTTAGCATCTAGAACATCTTGAGCCAAGCCCTTAAGAGCCTGCGTAATTTCAGCACGACCACCATAGTTAAGCGCAAAATTGAGAATCAAGCCCGTATTGTTCTTGGTCAACTCCTCTGCTTTTTTCAAAGCTTCAAAAGTCGGCTTAGGCAAACGGTCCGTCTCCCCAATCATCTGAATCTTAACATTATTTGCGTGCAATTCAGGGACATAGTTATCATAAAACTCGACTGGCAAGTTCATGATAAACTTGACTTCTTGATCTGGGCGCGTCCAATTTTCCGTTGAAAAGGCATAAACCGTGATGACCTTAACTCCCATCTTGTTAGCTGCCTTGGTCACCTTTTGGAGGGCTTCCATCCCCGCCTTATGACCAAAAACCCGTGGTTGCATCCGTTTTTTAGCCCAACGACCATTCCCATCCATGATGATGCCAATATGAGCAGGAACCTGTGTTGGAACCTCGACTTCTACAGCTTTATCTTTCTTAAAAAATCCAAACATGTTCTTATTCCTATTCAAAAATCTATCGTTTCATTATACCATATTTCCCCATTTTCTTCTATTGGTAAGTTATTAGCTCTCCGTACAGACAAAAAATAAGCCGCCTGATTGGGCGACTTAATTTTATAGGGAGATTATTATGAAAAAGTTTTAGGAGTTTAAGTTAAGTTCCTCTTAACTTATGAACCTAGTATACCGTCCCTAACTTAAATTTTTCTTAAGTTTTTTGAGAAAGTCAGATTTTTCCATTTTTCTTGCCAATTTTTCTTGGACAAGCGTTCTTGATAGTGCTTCATTCGGTCCTCATTCTCTAAAAAATGAGGAGTTGGGGAAACCTGAAAGTTCAAAATATCCTCTATACCATAAGGCGCAAAGAGCTCCAAAGTTGCGTCGGCATGCAAGCGGAGTCCTATCGCCGTACATCGTTCTGGATACTTACTCATGGCATCACAAGAACTCGTGTAAGGCACAGTGTGGGGACTGTGCAGATGCATATAGACCTGATTTTTCAACTCCCACTGATATCGAGGGAAATCTTCTCTCAGCTTTTTCTCTAGGGATACTGTTTCCTCATAAGAAACATCTGGATCAAAGAAAATCACATCCACATCCGTCTCACTATCAAAAGGCGATTTGTCTGACAAGAGATTCCAGATGAAATTCCTGACAGAACCTGCTGCCAACCACGAATCTTTCAGACCAAGGTCACGGATGATGGTCAGAATGGTCATCATATCTGGATTTTCTCTGAAAGCATCTAGAATTTCTTGCTCATTTTTCACTGTATTCATAACCTAAATGCTCATATGCCTTAGCAGTTGCCACCCGTCCAGAACGAGTTCGCATGATGAAACCTTTCTGAATCAGGTAAGGTTCGTACATATCTTCGACTGTCTCACGCTCCTCGGCAATATTAACAGAAAGAGTTCCTAAACCGACAGGACCACCACCGTACATCTCAATCATGGTGCGAAGGATTTTTTGGTCTACATAGTCCAAACCTTCACGGTCTACATCCAGCATGGTCAAAGCCTTATCCGTAATCTCATCATCAATCAAGCCATCCCCCATAATCTGGGCAAAGTCGCGCACGCGCTTGAGGAGACGATTGGCGATACGAGGAGTTCCACGACTGCGTAAAGCCAGCTCGGCAGCTGCCTCATGGGTGATTTCCATCTCAAAAATATCTGCTGTCCGCTCAACAATCTCTGTCAAGTCAGCGTGGGCATAGTATTCCATATGACCTGTAATCCCAAAACGTGCCCGCAGAGGATTTGAGAGCATCCCCGCACGTGTCGTAGCCCCAATCAAGGTGAATGGTGGCAAGTCCAAATGGACACTGCGACTGCCCTCTCCAGCCCCAATCATGATGTCAATGTAGAAGTCTTCCATGGCACTGTAAAGCACCTCTTCCACCGACATGGGCAGGCGATGAATCTCGTCAATAAAGAGGACGTCTCCAGGTTCCAAATCATTCAAAATCGCTACCAGATCCCCCGCTTTTTCGATGACAGGGCCAGAAGTCTGCTTGAGATTGACTCCCAGTTCATTGGCAATAACAAAGGCCATGGTTGTTTTCCCCAAACCTGGAGGTCCAAATAAGAGGACATGATCCAGCGCCTCATCCCGCATCTTCGCTGCTTCGATAAATATTTGAAGCTGATCCTTGACCTTGTCCTGCCCAATATATTCACGTAAATACTGAGGACGAAGGGTACGTTCTACCAACTCCTCATCCCCCATGATTTCATTATCTAAAATTCTACTCATGGCTCTATTATATCAAAAATCCAAGCCACAAACAAAAAAGCCACCTGATTGGGTGGCCTCTTTAGGGAGATTATTATGAAAAAGAAAAGTTTAGGATTTCATTAAATAAAGTTAGGAGGTCTTTATTTAATGATTATATAATACAAGATGAATCTTAAAGCTAACTTAACTTTTTCTTTGATTTATCATTTTTTAAAAAAATTTTCCTCTCCAAGCCATAAAAAAGCCACCTGATTGGGCGGCTTTTTTAGGAGATTATGATGAAAAAGAAAAGTTTGGGATTTCATTAAATAAAGTTAGGAGGTCTTTATTTAATGATTATATGATACACAAGGAGACTTAAACTTTACTTAAGAAAAAATAATTTTTTTATCTTTTTCGATCCACCCAAATCATTCCTGTACAATCATAAGTAGATAAGGTTTCAAAACCCAGTGAACGGTAGAATCCCAAGTTTTTATCTGTTTGGTCTGTCACTAGTTGGACTTGATAGGCATCTTTGTAATCACCTAAAGCCTCTTTCATCAAGTTGCTACCAATCCCTTGGCGCTGATAGCTAGGCAAAACGATCAAATCCTGGACAAAAATCGATGAAAAACCATCTCCAACCAAACGGACCAAGCCCACCACGGCATCGCCATCAAGTGCTATATAAATCGCTAATGAGTGAGACAAGGCTTTCTTCAACATCTGAGGTTGATGTGTATAATTTGTCCATCCAACTGCCTGATAGAGATGCAAAACATCCTCTAGCTTGACAATTTCTTGCCTTCTAATAGTCATCATCTCAATACCTCTCAGAATTCTCTCAAGCTCTTGTACTGTCGTCCATTTTTATCAAAATTTTCAGGAGTCAACCATGTTTCTAAACGAGCTTTGACTTGAGGCCAGTCCTTATCAATCATAGACAACCAATCCGTATCTCTCGTACGCCCCTTATAAACAACTGCCTGGCGGAAGGTTCCTTCATAAACAAAGCCCAAACGCTCCGCAGCTCGTCTTGATGGCAGATTTAGAGCATCGCATTTCCACTCATAGCGACGATAGTTAAGCTCCTCAAAAACATAGCGAGCTAGGAGATATTGAGCCTCTGTCCCTATACGTGTTCCCCTTAATTCTGGAGAAAAAGTGACGGCACCCACTTCTATTACTCGGTTATTCTGGTCAATACGCATGAGAGAAAAAGTCCCCAAAGCCTTACCAGTTGCCTTGTCTATAATCGCATAGTAAAAACGGTCCTTACGAGCCAACATCTGATTTAAGACAGTAACCAGTTCCTCCATATCTGCCACTGGTTCCTGAAAGAGGTAGGTCCACATCTCCCGAGGAGTATCTGGACCATAAACAGCTAATGAATCCTCCGCATGCTTTTCCACCGAAAGAGCCTCTATCCGAGCGTAGCACCCTTCTAAGAAATCAATGGAAGGCAATTCTCCTGGAGTATAACCTTCCATTGACTCACCAATTATCTGACCATATTCATTTACTGGCATTGTTTTCTCCTTGATTCACTTTTCAAACTTTATAATTGCACATAGTATATCATACTTTCATGAAAAAATTCAAAAAATCCTCCAGATTCTACTCTGAAGGATTCCTATCTTATTTCACAACGATATTAACGAGTTTGGTTGGCTTCAATAGTCCAGTGGACTATTGAAGGTGGCAGATAGGGCTAATAAACTCGTTATTTAACGACGATATTAACGAGTTTATTAGGGACACTAATCACTTTCACGATTTCCTTACCGTCAATCTCTGCTTTGACTTTTTCATCCGCTAGAGCAATTTCTTGCAATTCTTCACGTGATAGGTCTTTAGCGACCATGAGTTTGGCACGGACTTTTCCTTTGATTTGGATGACGATTTCGATTTCGTCTTCAACCAATTTGCTTTCGTCCCAAGTTGGCCAAGCTACATAAGAGATGGACTCACCTGTTGCAGCAACAGTTTGCCAGAGTTCTTCTGCCAAATGAGGTGCAAATGGGGCAATCAATTGAATAAAGCCTTTGGCGTAGTCCACATAGAGTTTGTCTTCCTTATTAGCAGCGTTGACAAAGACCATAAGTTGGGCAATGGCTGTGTTGAATTTCATGGATTCGATTTGCTCAGTAACAGATTTAACGGTTTCATTGTAAACCTTGTCAAGAGCACCATTATTTTCCGCAACAATTTCTTTACTTGTAATCAAACGGTAAACACGGTCAAGGAACTTACGGCTTCCTTCCAGACCTTCTTCTGACCAAGCAATTGAAGCATCAAGTGGCCCCATGAACATTTCATAAACACGAAGGGTATCGGCACCATATTGTTCCACCACATCGTCTGGGTTAACAACGTTCTTGAGCGATTTAGACATCTTGGCTGGTGCTTGCTCCAACTCTTCTCCTGTTTCCAGATGGAAGAAAGAACCGTCACGTTTTTCAACCTTATCAGTCGCTACAAGAGCTCCACGGTGGTCACGGTAGCTTGTTCCCAAAATCATCCCTTGGTTAAAGAGTTTTTGGAATGGTTCCTTAGTCGGAACAACACCGAGGTCATAGAGGAATTTGTGCCAGAAACGAGCATAGAGCAAGTGAAGTACAGCATGCTCTGCACCACCCACGTAGATATCTACTGGCAACCATTGTTTGAGGAGGTCCTCATCAGCCAATTTCTCAGTATTGTGCGGGTCAATATAGCGGAGGTAGTACCAGCTTGAACCAGCCCATTGTGGCATGGTGTTGGTTTCACGACGACCTTTGACGCCATCTTCACGAGTCACTTCCAGCCAATCTGTCAAGTTAGCCAACGGGCTTTCACCAGTACCTGAAGGACGGATGTCCTTGGTTACTGGCAAGACAAGTGGCAATTCATTTTCAGGAACAGCTGTTGAAGTCCCATCTTCCCAATGAATGATTGGGATTGGTTCACCCCAATAACGTTGACGGCTAAAGAGCCAATCGCGGAGACGGTAGGTAACCTTCTCTTGACCGCAACCTTTCTCTTCCAACCAAGCCACAATCTTAGCAATAGCGTCTTCTTTGTTAAGGCCATCTAGGAAGTCTGAATTGACATGAAGACCATCTTCAGTATAGGCAGCTTCTTCAACGTTTCCACCTTCTAGCACTTCTACGATTGGAAGGTCAAATTGTTTGGCAAATTCCCAGTCACGTTGGTCATGGGCTGGCACAGCCATAACGGCACCTGTTCCATAACTAGCAAGAACATAGTCTGCAATCCAGATTGGGATTTCCTTGCCATTGACAGGATTGATGGCATAAGCACCAGTCCATACACCAGTTTTTTCTTTGGCAAGGTCGGTACGAGCCAAGTCAGACTTGAGACTAGCTTGGTGTTTGTAGTCTGCAACTGCATCAGCTTGCTCTGAGCTTGTGATGGCATCTACTAGTTCATGCTCAGGAGCCAAGACTGTGAAGGTCGCACCGAAAAGAGTGTCAGGACGAGTCGTAAAGACTGTGAATTCCTTGTCTGTTCCCTTAACTTTAAAGGTTACATTGGCACCAGTTGATTTACCAATCCAGTTGCGTTGCATATCCTTGATAGACTCTGGCCAATCCAACTCATCCAAGTCGTTAAGCAAGCGCTCTGCATAGGCCGTGATTTTAAGCATCCATTGGCGCATTGGTTTGCGAACAACAGGATAGCCACCACGTTCAGAAGTTCCGTCAGGCAGGACTTCTTCGTTGGCGATAGCTGTTCCCAATTCTTCTACCCAGTTTACTGGTACTTCGGCTTCATAGGCCAAGCCTTTTTCGTAAAGCTTGGTGAAGATCCACTGAGTCCATTTGTAGTAGTTTGGATCTGTTGTGTTGACTTCACGGTCCCAGTCGTAAGAGAATCCAAGCGCATTGATTTGACGTTTGAAGTTGGCAATGTTTTCTGCTGTAAATTCTGCCGGGTCATTCCCCGTATCCATAGCGTATTGCTCAGCTGGCAAACCAAAGGCATCCCAACCCATTGGGTGAAGGACATTGTAACCTTGGGCACGTTTGTAACGGCTAAGGATATCAGTCGCTGTATAACCTTCTGGGTGTCCTACGTGCAATCCAGCTCCTGAAGGATATGGGAACATATCGAGAGCATAAAACTTCGGTTTTGATGCATCTGTTCCTGTCTTAAATGTATGATGTTCTGCCCAGTAGCCCTGCCACTTAGGTTCAATTTCTTTATGATTGTAAAAACTCATGGTCTCTCTCCAATTTTATGATGTTACTATTATACCATTTTCAAGAGATTTTTACAGATGAAATCATGAAGTTTCCATTGATACCTATTACAAAACATACTCTAACTATTTCCTTTTAATTGACCACTAAAATTGAAAGTTGTATAATGCTAACTGGAGGAAATAATCATGGATTTACAAACTATTTTTGCATATGGGTTCATTCTCATTTTCATCATCACAGAAACGTGGATTAAAAGGAAAACAAAATCAAACAATGAAAATAACTCTGAAGACAAAGGAAGTCGTTACATCATTATTGGTAGTGTTGTTTGTTGTCTTCTATTAATGAATGAACAACTTCTACCTTCTATAGCTCAATTGCCACATTTTTTGATCTATATTGGAATTCTCCTTTCTCTAGCCGGCTTTGTATTACGTATCTATGCAGTTAATTATCTTGGGAAGAATTTTACACTTGCGGTTCAAACAACAGATAGTCAGCAGTTGGTAGAAGCAGGTCCCTACTCTATAGTAAGAAATCCTGCCTATACTGGTAGCATCGTATCCATACTTGGCTTGTCAATTGTTTCATTAAATCCTCTCACAATTATTATTTGTCTCATTCTATTGGTAGTTGGTTACAGTATTCGATTAAAAGTAGAAGAAAAAGCCTTATACAATCATTTTGGAGAAGCATATGAAACATACTGTCAAAAGGTTCGCTATCGAATTTTCCCTTATATTTGGTAATTTCATTCAAATATAACATACCTTTCAACTAGATTTGAATGATTACTAAACATGATAAATATTTTTTTAATGAAGGATTGAGTTTTGCGTTATGCAAGATTCAATCTTTTTAGTTTGATTTCACTCTGTTTATATCGGATACCACTATGTTGGACTTTAGGGTATTATTTCTCTAAAATAATTCTAGCTTTCCTTTCATAACATCTCCCAAAAATTTTTACTTTTTCGGAACTATTGATTTAAATCATATCCTTTAACTCAAAATTAGCTCCTAATCGGAGCTAACTTCTATTAACTATTTGTCTCTAACATCTTCTCACGTCCGAGCTCTCGATAACTACGGTCACCAACAACTTCTACGCTAAACTGACCGTCCTCATATTCAAGAATCGTCACGCTACCATTATCGAGACCATGCGGATGCATGCCATTGATCAGATAAACAATGGTACCAATCGTCATTCCATGGCTCACAACGAGGGCATTACCCCCACCTTGTTCTTCCATTTCTTTAGCAATCGCTTCAAAGCCTTCCTTGATTCGACCACTGAGTTTTTCCCAACCTTCAGCCCAGCCTGCAGTATCAACCTCTACCAAACCTTCTGCTAGTTCTGCATAGGACAACTGATGAACATGGTCTACATTGAAAATTCTCGGAATCAATCCCATAAAGAGGTCCCCATCATAGGCCCCATCAAAACTACCAAAGCACCACTCTCTGATGCGCTTGTCCATGCGGTAAGGGATTTTCCCCTGTAGTCCAAGTTCTTCTAGGATAATTCCCATGGTTTGAATAGTGCGACCTGAATCACTGGAATAAGCGCGGTCAAACTGCAAGCCAGACTCTCTCAAGCCAATTCCCAGTTCATGGATTCCCAACTCACCTTCTGCAGTCAGAGGTGTATCACTCCATCCTTGAGCACGTCCAATGGTGTTAAACATCGTTTTCCCATGACGGACCAAATACAATCTTACTTTAGACATTTTCTATCCTCCATTTTCTTCTATTATATCATGGATCAAAGAAATATTCGGCTTTCAAAAGCAAAGCCAACATTTGTAAATTATCCAAAAGAAAAGCTACCCTCATGGTAGCTTCCCTAGGAGATTATTATGAAAAAGTTTAGGATTTCTATTAAACAAAGTTAGGAGGTCTTCATTTAATGATTATAGTATACACATCCATCCTTAAAAACAACTTAAATCATCTCACTTTTTCTCAATTTTTAAAACTATGGATTGGAGCTGGGATTTGCCCACCACGAGAGATGAAATCAACAGACGAAGCCCCGTTGACTTTCATCACTGGAGCTGTCCCTAGCAAGCCACCAAACTCAATCATATCGCCTTCTTTGCCCTTTGGAATAATACGGACAGCCGTTGTTTTCATGTTAATAACACCAATGGCCGCCTCATCCGCAATCATAGCTGCAATGGTTTCAGCAGGCGTATCTTCCGGAATGGCAATCATATCCAGCCCAACTGAACAGATAGCCGTCATGGCTTCTAGTTTCTCTAAATTCAGAGAGCCATCTTGCACCGCAGCAATCATCCCCTCATCTTCAGAAACGGGGATAAAAGCACCTGACAAGCCACCGACTTGGTTACAAGCCATCACTCCGCCCTTCTTAACTTGGTCATTCAAAAGAGCGAGGGCAGCCGTCGTCCCATGCGTACCAACTGTTTCTAGGCCCATTTCCTCAAGGACACGTGCCACAGAATCACCAACTGCAGGAGTTGGCGCCAAGCTTAGATCGACAATTCCAAAGTTAACACCCAGTCTCTCGCTGGCCATCTGACCAACTAATTGACCGATACGAGTAATCTTGAAGGCCGTTTTCTTGACTGTTTCCGCTACTACATCAAAGCTCTGTCCACGAACTTTTTCCAAGGCACGCTTGACCACACCAGGGCCCGAAACTCCAACATTAATGATAACATCTGCTTCACCAACACCGTGGAAAGCCCCTGCCATAAAAGGATTGTCCTCAACAGCATTAGCAAATATGACCAACTTGGCCGCACCCATATCTGACAGCATAGCTGTTTCCTTGATGATACGTCCCATATCAGCGACCGCAGTCATGTTGATACCTGACTTGGTCGAGCCGATATTGACGGACGAACAAACCTTGTCTGTCTCAGCTAGAGCGCGGGGGATAGAATTGATGAGAATTTCATCTCCTTTTTGGTAGCCTTTTTGTACCAAAGCTGAGAATCCACCGATAAAGTCAACACCGATCTTCTTAGCCGCCCTATCAAGAGCCTTTGCCAAAACAAGATAGTCTGTCGTATCAGTCGCAGCACCAATTAAAGAAATCGGAGTCACCGATACCCGTTTATTAACAATAGGAATCCCAAGTTCTGCAGCAATTTCGTCTCCTACAGCCACTAAATTTGCAGCTTTAGTGGTGATTTTTTGGTAAATCTTTTCAGCAGCACGTTCAATATCTGGATCAATGCAGTCCAAAAGGGAAATCCCCATGGTGATGGTTCTGATATCGAAGTTCTGCTCCTCAATCATGGCAATGGTTTCTGTAACTTGTCTAATATCCATAGCCGCCTCCTAGATATTATACATAGCGTCAAAAATCGCCGCACTTTGAATATTGATTTTGACATTCAAGGCCTGACCGAAAGTTTCAAACTCATTTCGTAGATAAGTGAAATCCTGTTTTTCGTCACTAGAAACGACCGCCATCATAGTAAAGTATTCATCCAACACCGTCTGAGAAATATCGTCAATATTCAAACCCAAGTCTGCAATCTTAGTAGACACGCCTGCAACAATCCCAGCCTTATCCTTACCAACCACTGTAATAATAGCCTTCATCCTTATACCCCATTTCTACGATTTTTAGAAAAACTGAACGTTTTTGATTTTCTTTTTCCCTAGTATAGCATATTTCCATAGAAAATACTAAAAAACGCCTGCTTACGAAGTTGTTCTTAAGAAAAAAACAATTTCGTAAACAAGCGTCTACCCTATCAAATGATGATGAGTGTTCCCGCTAGGACTGAAGTCCCAGCGGTAGACCAGAGCTAGACTAAGAGCACAAGACTCCATCATCATAACACTCAACAAAATTGATGATTTTATACTAATTCGATGATCGCCATTGGCGCAGCATCACCACGACGTGGTTCAGTTTTAAGGATACGAGTGTATCCACCGTTACGTTCAGCATAACGAGGTGCGATTTCTGAGAACAATTTTTGAAGTGCTGTAGTAGAAGTGTACTTATCAGTTGCTTCATCATAGTTTTCAGATGCGATTTCATTACGTACGAAAGCAGCTGCTTGACGACGTGCATGCAAATCACCACGTTTACCTAGAGTAATCATTTTTTCAACAGTTTTACGGATTTCTTTAGCACGAGCTTCAGTTGTCACGATTGATTCGTTGATCAAAAGGTCAGTTGTCAAATCGCGAAGCATTGCTTTACGTTGTGAGCTAGTGCGTCCTAGTTTACGGTAAGCCATGTATTCCTCCTTTATTTATCTTTTAATCCAAGACCCAAGTCAATGAGTTTGAGTTTCACTTCTTCCAAACTCTTGCGTCCAAGATTTCGTACTTTCATCATCTCTGCTTCAGATTTTTCTGTCAAATCATGCACAGTATTGATACCGGCACGTTTCAAACAGTTGTATGAACGCACAGACAAGTCCAGTTCCTCAATCGTACGATCCAAAATACGATCGTCAGATTCAGTATCAGCTTCTTTCATCACTTCAGTTGACTTAGCAATCTCAGTAAGATTTGTAAACAAATCAAGATGTTCTGTCAAGATACGTGCTGAAAGCCCTAAAGCATCTTCTGGAATAATTGTTCCATTAGTCAAGATTTCAAGGGTTAATTTGTCAAATCCATCATTGCTACCTACACGAGCAGGCTCTACTTGATAGTTGACTTTTGTAACTGGTGTATAAATAGAATCTACAGCAAGTGTTCCAACTGGTGCATTATCTTTTTTGTTTTCATCAGCAGGTACATATCCACGACCACTGTTAACAGTCATTGTCGCTTTTAGAGAAGAACCTTCACCGATTGTAAAGAGATAATGATCTGGATTTACAATCTCAATATCACTGTCAGTCAAAATGTCTCCAGCTGTAATTTCAGCAGGACCTTCAACGTCCAGTTCAATGATTTTTTCGTCTTCAACGTATGATTTCACTGCAATCCCTTTAATGTTCAGAATGATTTGCATCACGTCTTCACGAACACCTGGAACTGTGTCGAACTCATGCAAGACACCTTCAATGTTGATAGATGTCACTGCTGCTCCTGGTAGAGAAGCTAGTAGTACACGACGAAGAGAGTTACCAAGAGTTGTACCGTAGCCACGTTCAAGTGGTTCGATTACAAACTTGCCATAATCTTTATTTTCATCAATTTTTGTTATATTTGGTTTTTCAAACTCAATCATTTAGTTACTCCCTCTTAAACGAAAAGCAGTGTAATGCGATGATTATACACGGCGACGTTTTGGAGGACGAGCACCATTGTGTGGCACTGGAGTCACAT
Organism: Streptococcus oralis; assembly: GCF_002386345.1. NCBI lineage: Bacteria > Bacillati > Bacillota > Bacilli > Lactobacillales > Streptococcaceae > Streptococcus > Streptococcus oralis. The sequence goes on from NZ_CP023507.1 coordinate 1,674,054, forward strand.
CACGAATTGCTGTTACTTCAAGACCAGCGGCAGCAAGCGCACGAATAGCTGACTCACGACCAGAACCTGGACCTTTTACAGTAACTTCAACTGATTTAAGACCGTGTTCTTGTGCAGATTTAGCAGCAGCTTCAGAAGCCATTTGAGCAGCGAATGGTGTAGATTTACGAGAACCTTTGAAACCAAGAGCACCAGCTGATGACCAAGCAATTGCATTACCATGCACATCAGTAATCATAACAATAGTGTTATTAAATGTAGCGTGAATATGAGCAATACCAGATTCGATATTCTTTTTCACACGACGTTTACGTGTTGGTTTAGCCAAGACTTTTACCTCCTATATTATTTTTTCTTACCAGCAATCGCAACAGCTTTACCTTTACGAGTGCGAGCGTTGTTTTTAGTGTTTTGTCCACGGACAGGAAGTCCACGACGGTGACGAATACCACGGTAAGAACCGATTTCCATCAAACGTTTGATGTTCAAGTTTACTTCACGACGAAGGTCACCTTCAACTTTGATTGCATCCACTTCACGACGGATAGCATCTTCTTGATCTGATGTAAGGTCACGTACACGAACATCTTCTGAGATTCCAGCAGCAGCCAAAATTTTCTTAGATGTTGCAAGTCCGATACCATAAACGTAAGTCAATGAGATTACTACGCGTTTGTCATTTGGAATGTCAACTCCAGCAATACGAGCCATGTTTTCTCCTTTCTATCTTATCCTTGACGTTGTTTGTGTTTTGGATTTGCTGGGCAAATTACCATAACACGACCATTACGACGAATTACTTTACAGTATTCGCAAATTGGTTTGACCGATGGTCTTACTTTCATTTCTTATCCCTCCAAGTTTTTCGATTATTTAAAGCGGTAAGTGATACGTCCACGTGTCAAGTCATATGGACTCATCTCGACAGTAACACGATCTCCCGCTAAAATACGAATATAGTTTTTACGAATTTTACCAGAAACTGTTGCTAAAATCTGATGTCCATTTTCAAGTTCAACCGTAAACATTGCGTTAGGCATTGTATCGACTACTTTGCCTTCAACTTCAATCACATCGTCTTTTGCCACGCAAAAGCACCTCCATAAATTTCGATTCGATGCCTCTGAAAACAGAGACAACAATTATAAGTCAGACTATTTCAGTATAACATTTGTAGCGATTTTTTGCAAGTGTGAAAAACGCTTTATTTCAAATTTGTCAATACTTTTTCGATATCTTTGAACACATCATTGATATCTTGATTTCCTTCGATATCGTGGACCAATCCTTTGGCACGGTAGTGAGCAATGATTGGTTCACCTTGGGCGATATTCACATCCAAACGACGCTTCACTGTCTCAGGTTTGTCATCCTCACGTTGGTAATAATCTTCCTCTTTATAGTCAACGGGTGGGTTGAAAACTTTGTGGAAGGTTTCACCTGTTTCGCGGTGGATGATACGGCCACTCAAACGTTCCAAGAGACAATCTGGGTTCACTTCGATATTGATCACACCTTCTAGTTCGATACCGAGTTCCGCCAATGTTTTGTCCAAGGCATGAGCTTGTTCAATCGTACGTGGGTAACCATCCAACAAGAAACCTGTTTCTTTGATGTCGTCCTGTGAAAGGCGTTCTTTAACAATTCCATTTGTAACTTCATCTGGAACCAACTCACCTTTGTCAATATATGACTTCGCAAGTACACCCATTTCAGTTTGATTTGCCATAGCAGCACGGAACATATCTCCAGTTGAAATGTGTGCCACGTGGAATTGCTCCACAATTTTAGCCGCTTGCGTTCCCTTACCTGCTCCAGGTAAGCCCATAATCAAAAGATTCATGATAGGATCTCCTTATTTTGTATTTAAATAGAAGCAGAAATCTCTTTCAACCCCTATTTAAAAACAAAATAGAAGAGGGGAGACGAAAATCTCTCTGATAGATAGACCTTCATACTCCACTCTCTAAGCAAAAGTAATTTTGCTTTTATTCTGTTTTGTCCATGAAACCAACATACTTACGTTTCAATAGGTAACCTTCAAGTTGTTTAATTCCTTCGATACCGGTTGAGATAATGATCAAAAGACTAGTTCCCCCAAAAGCAACAGCTTCTGAAAGACCAAAGACATCTTTTGCCACAATCGGCAAGATTGAAATCACACCAAGGAAGATTGATCCGACAGTCGCAAGGCGACGAAGAAGTTTCGACATGAACTCTTCAGTACCCTTACCAGGACGGACACCATGAATGTAGGCTCCACTCTTTTGCAAGTTTTCTGCTGCCTTCTCTGGATTGATCTGTACAAATGTATAGAAGAATGTAAAGAGAATGATTAACAAGGCATACATAGCAACACCTGTCGGAGATGTTGTAGATAACATTTCCTGTGCTGTACGTACCCAAGCCCAATCATGACCTGTAGCACTCAAAAATTGAAGAATGGCTGCAGGTGCTGCTGTGATGGAACTTGCAAAGATAACTGGGATAACCCCCGCTGGGTTTACCTTCAATGGAAGGTATGAGCTTGATGGGGCTCCTTGAGCAACTTTTGTATATTGGATTGGAATTTTATATTCTGCCTGTTGAACAAAGGTTGTAAAGTAAACAATCAACAAGACAGCGATAATCAAAATAACGACAAAGATAATAGATGAAGTCAAACGGCTACTTGGAATATTGACGAAGTAGTCAACATAGATGCCTTTAATCATCTCAGGAATTGAAGCAACAATACCTGCAAAGATAATCATAGAAACACCGTTTCCGTATCCCTTATCTGTAATTTGTTCCCCGAGCCAAGTTACAATCATACTACCTGCTGTAAGGATAATACCGATAGTAACAAAGACTTGTGGAGTTAACGCTGTCGTTAATAATTTCGCCCCAGATAGAGTATTAAATCCTGCTGTAATCCCGATAGATTGAACAAATGCAAGTACAAGTGCAATATAACGGGTAGCTTGGTTTAGTTTTCTCCGTCCTACTTCCCCTTGTTTGCCCCATTCTACAAACTTCGGTAAAATATCCATTTGTAGCAATTGAACAACGATTGAAGCAGTGATATACGGACTTACTCCGAGTGCAAAAACGGAGAAGTTCTTCATGGCATTCCCTGAAACAAGACTAAGCATGTTCAAAAAAGATAAACCACTAAGAGCTTCTAAACTTTTTGCATTCACACCTGGAACAGTAATACTTGTCCCAATACGGAAAACAAGAATGATAAAAATCGTAAAGAGAATTTTTGATCGAACTTGTTTAACCTTGAGCGCTTCTTTTAATAATTTAAAAAACATGGGTCACCTCTCTTAGATGACTTCTACAGAACCACCTTTAGCAGTGATAGCTTCCTCAGCTGATTTAGAGAATTTAGCTGCTTTCACAGTCAATTTCTTAGTCAACTCACCGTTACCAAGAATTTTAACTCCTGATTTTTCAGCTTTCACAATTCCTGCTTCGATAAGCACAACTGGAGTTACTTCTGCACCGTCTTCAAAGACGTTCAATTGGTCAAGGTTTACAATTGCGTATTCTTTAGCGTTGATGTTAGTGAATCCACGTTTTGGAAGACGACGGAACAATGGAGTTTGTCCACCTTCAAAACCAAGGCGAACTCCGCCACCGCTACGAGCTTTTTGACCTTTTTGACCGCGACCAGATGTTTTACCGTTACCTGATGAAGTACCACGACCAACACGGTTACGTACTTTACGAGAACCTTCTGCAGGTTTCAATTCATGAAGTTTCATTATTATTTTCTCCTCTTTTGTAAAATGCTAGCGCCGATAAGAGAGAAAAGGTTGTCTCCCTTATCAACTCGCCTATACATCGTCATCTAAGATGACTATACCTAGTTTTAGGGGATGAGTATTGCCACATCCCCTAAAAATTCATTAGTTTACTTCTTCAACTGTTACCAAGTGAGATACTGCAGTGATCATACCACGGATAGCAGCGTTGTCTTCTTTGATAACAGAGCTGTTCAATTTGCCAAGTCCAAGTGCTACAACAGTTTTACGTTGTGATGGAATGCGTCCGATTGGAGACTTAGTCAAAGTAATTTTAATTTGAGCCATTTTATCCCCTTTCTTATGCCAAATCAGAAACTGAAATACCACGAAGGGCAGCAACTTCTTCAGCGCGTTTCAATTGTTTCAAACCTTCAACAGTTGCGCGAACAATGTTGATTGGAGTGTTAGAACCAAGTGATTTAGATGTAATATCTGCCACACCTGCCAATTCCACAACGGCACGAACTGCACCACCAGCGGCAACTCCAGAACCTTCTACAGCAGGTTTCAACAATACTTTAGCTCCACCGAATTCTGAAAGAACTTCGTGTGGGATTGTTGTTCCAACCATAGGAACCTCAATCAAGTTTTTCTTAGCATCTTCTACTGCTTTGCGGATTGCTTCTGGAACTTCTTGAGCTTTACCAGTACCAAATCCTACGCGACCGTTGTGGTCACCAACAACAACAAGAGCTGCGAAACGAAGACGACGTCCACCTTTAACAACTTTTGTAACACGGTTGACAGCAACTACGCGTTCTTCTAATTCAACTGCATTGTCTTTAAATGCCATTTTCTAGTGTCCTCCTATTAGAATTTCAATCCGTTTTCACGAGCTGCATCAGCCAAAGCTTTCACACGTCCGTGATATAGATATCCACCGCGGTCGAACACCACTTCTGAAATACCTTTAGCGTTTGCACGTTCTGCAACGAGTTTACCGACAGTAACGGCTTGTTCAGTTTTAGTTCCTTTTGAAACTTCTTTGTCAAGAGTTGAAGCACTTGCGAGCGTTACACCCGCTACGTCATCAATCACTTGAGCGTAGATGCCTGTATTAGAACGGAATACGTTCAAACGTGGGCGATCAGCAGTTCCAGAGAGTTTTCCGCGAACGCGACGGTGGCGTTTTTGGCGGAGTTTGTTTTTATCTGGTTTAGAAATCACAGTTTTCACCTCTTTAGTTTTAAATCATGTGCTATGCACTAAGTTGGAAAATAGGTCGGTGGTTGAAAATCAACCACTCAACATTATTTACCTGTTTTACCTTCTTTACGGCGAACGAATTCACCAACGTAACGGATACCTTTACCTTTATATGGTTCTGGTGAACGAAGGCTACGTACGTAAGCAGCTGTTTGACCAACTACTTCTTTTGAAATTCCGCTAACAACGATTGTTGTTGGGTTTGGAAGTTCAAAAGTAATTCCTTCTGGAGCTTCAACTTCGTCTGGATGAGATTTACCAACAGCCAAAACAAGTTTTTTACCTTGAAGTTGTGCACGGTAACCAACCCCACGCATTTCAAGTTCTTTCTTGAATCCTTCTGATACACCAATTACCATGTTGTTCAAAAGGGCACGAGTGGTTCCGTGGATTGTTTTCATTTCTTTTGAATCGTTTGGACGGTGAAGAGTTACTTCAGTACCTTCCACACGAATTTCAATATCTTTTGAGAACTCACGAGTAAGTTCTCCTTTAGGTCCTTTTACAGTTACAACGTTGTCATTGTTAGCGATTTCAACACCAGCAGGCAACACGATAACTTTATTACCAATACGTGACATGTTTATTTTCTCCTGTTAAATTGTCAGGCCATAACGGCCAGTTTTCACGGGGGGGGTAAATCGATTTCTCGATTTATAGGAACATTTAGGTTTCAATTTCAAAGTGAATCTAGGCATCGTCTCGTAGGCATAACTTTGGGTTAGGCAAGAGACGATAACGAGGAGTCACAAAGAAATTGGGAGCTAAATATTACCAAACGTAAGCGATAACTTCTCCACCAACGTTCTTTTGGCGAGCTTCTTTATCAGTAAGCAAACCTTCAGAAGTTGAAAGGATAGCAATTCCAAGTCCGTTAAGAACTTTTGGAAGATCTTCACGTTTTTTGTAGACACGAAGTCCTGGTTTAGAAACACGTTTCAAGTTAGTGATAACTTTTTCACCGTTTGGTCCGTATTTAAGGAATACACGGATGATGCCTTGTTTGTCATCTTCGATGATTTCTACGTTCTTAACAAAACCTTCGCGTTTAAGGATTTCAGCAATCCCTTTTTTGATGTTTGATGCAGGTACTTCAAGTACTTCGTGTTTCGCTTGGTTAGCGTTACGAATACGAGTTAGGAAGTCTGCGATTGGGTCAGTCATAACCATTTTGTTTTTCTCCTCTTACTAGTAGTTTGCAAGTTGCACTTGCTAGTTAATACATGATACAAAGAGCGTAACAGCAAGAGCAAAAATAGACAATTTGATGCTGGAGCGATGCTCCAAAGAAAATTGGTCTTTTTTGCCAAAGCTGTAGCTCGTGTTCAAATTGGCAAGCCCAACTGAACCCGGGCTAAACTCTGCGTGAAAAAGATAAACTTTCCTAGAAACTTCAGTTTCTTCGTCAAGTTTCCTATTTTCACTTTGAGTTTTGACGCCCTTGATATCTTAAATTACCAAGATGCTTTTGTTACACCAGGAATTTGTCCTTTGTAAGCTAATTCACGGAAGCAAACACGGCAAAGTTTAAATTTGCGGTAAACTGAATGTGGACGACCACATTTTTCACAACGAGTATAAGCTTGAGTAGAGAACTTCGCTGGACGTTTGTTCTTAGCAATCATTGATTTTTTAGCCATTAGATTTACCTCCTATATTATTTTGCAAAAGGCATTCCAAGGCCTGTAAGCAATGCACGTGACTCTTCGTCAGTGTTAGCAGTTGTTACGATAACGATGTCAAGACCACGAGTTTTGTCAACGTCATCAAAGTTAATTTCTGGGAAGATCAATTGTTCTTTCACACCAAGAGTGTAGTTTCCGCGTCCATCAAATGATTTTGTTGGAACACCGTGGAAGTCACGCACACGTGGAAGTGAAACTGAAACCAATTTGTCCAAGAATTCGTACATACGTTCACCACGAAGGGTAACTTTTGCACCGATCGCTACACCTTCACGAAGACGGAAGCCGGCGATTGATTTTTTAGCTTTAGTGATAAGTGGTTTTTGACCTGAGATAAGTGCCAATTCTTCAGCAGCTTTTTCAAGACTTTTAGCGTTTGATACAGCTTCACCAACACCCATGTTCAAAACGATCTTATCTACTTTAGGCACAGCCATCACTGATGAGTAGTTGAATTGTTCTGTCAAAGCAGGAACTACTTCATTAAGATATTTTTCTTTTAAACGATTTGCCATTATACTTCTCCTTTCCTTCGTGATTAATCAAGCACTTCGCCTGATTTTTTGTTGTAGCGAACTTTTTTACCGTCTACAAATTTGTAACCAACACGACCAGCTACACCATTTTTGTCCAATACTTGAACGTTTGATACGTGGATAGCTGCTTCTTTCTCGATGATACCACCTTGAGGAAGTTCGTTAGTTGGACGTTGGTGTTTCTTAACGATGTTGACACCTTCAACGATAACTTTGTTTACTTTTGGAAGGGCAGTAAGGACAACAGCTTCTGTTCCCTTATCTTTACCAGCGATTACGCGAACTTTGTCGCCTTTTTTTACAAACATTAGGTTTCTCCTTGATTTTTCTTACGCCCATAAGGGCACCCTAGCATTAAGCTAGGGGACTAGTTTGTTTGTTTTTGCTCTGCGAAAATCAAAGCAATCCTTCGTCAGTTTCAACTCACCTAACTTAAGTTATGCTTTCGTCTTACTTCCTAGACTTGTTTTAATTTTCTTTGAGCAACCAATTAAAGTACTTCTGGAGCAAGTGACACGATCTTCATGAAGCCACCTTCACGCAATTCACGTGCAACTGGGCCAAAGATACGTGTTCCGCGAGGAGTTTTGTCTTCACGGATGATAACTGCTGCGTTTTCGTCAAATTTGATGTATGAACCATCAGCACGACGAGCACCTGATTTAGTACGAACGATAACAGCTTTTACAACGTCACCTTTTTTAACCGCACCACCAGGAGTAGCTTGTTTTACAGATGCCACGATAACATCACCGATGTTTGCAAATTTACGTCCTGAACCACCAAGAACTTTGATAGTCAAGATTTCGCGCGCACCGCTGTTGTCTGCGACTTTCAAACGAGTTTCTGTTTGAATCATTTCAGTTTTCTCCTTTCAGGTTTGATTAGATGATGACCGCTTCTTCAACAACTTCTACAAGACGGAAACGTTTTGTAGCTGAAAGCGGACGAGTTTCCATGATACGTACGATATCGCCTTCTTTGGCAACATTGTTTTCATCATGTGCTTTGTATTTCTTAGAGTAGTTAATACGTTTACCATAGACTGGGTGGTTACGTTTTGTTTCAACTACAACTGTGATTGTCTTGTCCATTTTGTCAGATACAACACGTCCAACAAGAACTTTACGATTATTGCGTTCCATTGAAATTTCTCCTTCCCTAGTCTATTATTTCGCTTCAGATTGAACTGTTTTGATACGAGCGATTTGTTTTTTAACTTCTTTCAAGCGAGCTGTTTGTTCCAATTGACCAGTAGCAGCTTGGAAACGAAGTTCAAACAATTCTTTTTTCAATTCGTTTTCGCGCTTCGCGAGTTCTTCTTGAGAAAGACCACGAAGTTCTTTAACAAATTCTTTTACTTCATTAAGTTTCATGCCTTCTCCTTATTCTGCTTCACGTTTTACGAATTTACATTTAACTGGCAATTTGTGGCTTGCAAGACGAAGCGCTTCGCGAGCGATTTCTTCAGATACACCAGCGATTTCGAACATCACTTTACCACGTTTAACTGGTGCTACCCAACCTTCAGGTGCCCCTTTACCAGATCCCATACGCACACCGATAGCCTTAGCAGTGTATGATTTGTGTGGGAAGATTTTAATCCAAACTTTACCACCACGTTTCATGTAACGAGTCATGGCGATACGAGCAGCTTCGATTTGGCGGTTAGTGATCCAGTGGCTAGTTGTAGCTTGAAGACCGTATTCACCGAATGCTACTTCTTTTCCACCTTTTGCTTCACCGCGCATTTTTCCACGGAATTCACGACGGTGTTTAACACGTTTAGGTACTAACATTGGTTATTTACCTCCTTTAGTGTTTTTACGAGCTGGAAGAACTTCACCACGGTAGATCCATACTTTAACACCAAGTTTACCGTATGTAGTATCTGCTTCTTCCCAAGCGTAATCGATATCTGCACGAAGTGTGTGAAGTGGAACAGTTCCTTCAGAGTATCCTTCAGCACGGGCAATATCTGCACCGTTCAAACGACCTGATACTTGAGTTTTGATTCCTTTAGCTCCAGCACGCATTGCACGTTGGATTGCTTGTTTTTGTGCACGACGGAAAGCGACACGTTGCTCCAATTGACGAGCAATTCCTTCACCTACAAGGTGAGCATCCAAATCAGGTTGTTTGATTTCGATGATGTTGATGTGTACTTGTTTTCCAGTCAATTTGTTAAGTTTTGCACGGAGTGCATCAACGTTAGCACCACCTTTACCGATAACCATACCTGGTTTAGCAGTGTGAAGTGAAACGTTAACTTTGTTTACTGCGCGTTCAATTTCGATAGTTGAAACTGCTGCGTCAGCAAGTTCTTTTTGAACGAATTTACGGATTGCAAGATCTTCATGAAGGTAATCCGCGTATTCTTTTTCAGCATACCATTTGGCATCCCAATCACGGATGATGCCGACACGCATACCAATTGGATGTACTTTTTGACCCACGATGTTACCTCCTTATTTTTCTGCAACAGCTACAGTGATGTGAGCTGTACGTTTGTTGATTGGTGAAGCTGAACCTTTCGCACGTGGACGGAAACGTTTCATAGTTGGTCCTTCGTTTGCGAATGCTTCAGATACTACCAAGTTAGCTTTGTCCAAACCAAAGTTATTTTCAGCGTTAGCTACAGCTGAATTCAAAACTTTCAAGATGATTTCAGCAGCTTTGTTTGGTGTGAATGTCAAGATTGCAATAGCATCGGCTACGCTTTTACCACGGATGTTGTCAAGAACAAGACGTGATTTACGAGGTGAAACACGTACTGTACGAGCCATTGCTTTAGCTGAAGTAATTTCTGCCATTTATGTTCTCCTTATTTTCTACGTGTTTTCTTGTCGTCTGCAGCGTGACCTTTGTAAGTACGAGTTGGTGCAAATTCACCAAGTTTGTGACCTACCATGTCTTCTTGGATGTAAACAGGTACGTGTTTACGTCCGTCATAAACTGCAATAGTGTAACCAATGAAACTTGGGAAGATCGTTGAACGACGTGACCAAGTTTTGATAACTTTTTTCTTTTCGTCGTTAGCTTGAGCTTCAACTTTTTTCATCAAATGCTCATCGACGAAAGGTCCTTTTTTAAGACTGCGTCCCATTTTTATATTTTCTCCTTTAAATGTTGTACCACAGCGGCTTGCGCTCACATGGAGCGCTACCGAGCTGGCGGATTTCCTAGTTGCTTAGGCGACTAGTTTACTATTATTTCTCGTTGCGACGACGAACGATAAGTTTGTCAGATTTCGCTTTCTTGTTACGAGTTTTAAGACCAAGAGCAGGTTTGCCCCATGGAGTAGATGGCGCTTTACGACCAACTGGTGCTTTACCTTCACCACCACCGTGTGGGTGATCGTTAGGGTTCATTACAGAACCACGAACTGTTGGGCGGATACCTTTCCAACGGCTACGTCCTGCTTTACCAAGGTTTACAAGTCCATGTTGTTCGTTTCCGACAACACCAACTGTAGCACGACAAGTTCCAAGAATCATACGAACTTCGCCAGATTGAAGACGAACAAGAACGTATTTACCTTCTTGACCCAATACTTGGGCAGAAGCACCAGCAGCACGTACCAATTCTCCACCACGACCTGGTTTCAACTCGATATTGTGAATCAAAGTACCAACTGGGATGTTAGCAAGTGGAAGAGCGTTTCCGACTTTGATATCTGCTTCAGGACCTGAAACGATACGTTGACCAACTTCAAGACCTTTTGGAGCAATGATGTATGCTTTCACACCGTCAGTGTAGTGTACAAGAGCGATGTTTGCAGAACGGTTTGGATCGTACTCGATTGTTTTAACAACTGCTTCAACGTTGTCTTTGTTACGTTTGAAGTCAACCAAACGGTAGAAACGTTTGTGTCCACCACCTTGGTGACGAACAGTGATACGACCGTTGTTGTTACGACCAGCCTTGCTCTTCAAAGCAACAAGCAATGATTTTTCAGGAGTGCTTGTTGTGATTTCAGCGAAATCCAAAGAAGTCATATTACGGCGACCGTTTGTTGTTGGTTTATAAACACGAATTCCCACGATATTTCCTCCTTAGATTATTCAGCTTCAGCAGCGAACAACTCGATTGCTTTTGAATCAGCTGTAAGTGTGATGATAGCTTTTTTAGTTTTGTTAGTAAAACCAGTGTAACGTCCAACACGTTTTGCTTTTGGTTTTACGTTGATTGTGTTAACGTTGGCAACTTTAACACCTTCGAAAGCAGCTTCAACAGCTTGCTTGATCAAAAGTTTGTGTGCACGAGTGTCAACTTCAAATACATATTTTCCTGCTTCAAGTTGAGCCATTGAGCTTTCAGTGATAACAGGTTTTTTGATAACATCATACAAATTCATTATGCAAGAACCTCCTCGATTTTAGAGATAGCTGCTTGTGTGACAAGAAGTTTGTCGCTATTTGCGATGTCAAGAACACTTGCAGTTGTAGCAGTTGCAACTTTCACGTTTGGAAGGTTACGAGCTGAAAGAGCTGCGAATTCATTTCCTTCTTCAAGGATAACAAGAACTTTAGAATCGATGCTCAATGCTGCAAGAACTTTTGCAAATTCAGCAGTTTTTGGAGCTGTAAATGAAAGAGCGTCTACAGCTACGAATTTGTTTTCAGCAACTTTTTCAGAGTAAACTGATTTAAGAGCTAGGCGACGAACTTTTTGTGGAAGTTTGTAGCCGTATGAACGTGGAGTTGGTCCGAAGACAACACCACCACCACGCCATTGTGGTGAGCGGATAGAACCTTGACGAGCACGTCCAGTTCCTTTTTGACGCCATGGTTTGCGTCCACCACCTGATACTGCAGAGCGGTTTTTAACAGCGTGTGTTCCTTGACGAAGGCTTGCGCGTTGGCTGATGATCACATCAAACACAACTGATTCATTTGGTTCGATACCAAATACTGCATCGTTAAGAACAACTTGGCCAGCTTCTTTACCAGTTTGGTCAAATAATGTTACGTTTGCCATTGTGACTGATTTCCCCTTTCTTTATTATTTACCAGCTTTAACTGCTGATTTGATAGTGATAAGAGATTTCTTAGCACCTGGTACGTTACCTTTGATAAGGATAACGTTCTTTTCTGGAACAACTTGTACAACTTCAAGGTTTTGAATTGTTACGCGGTCGCCACCCATACGTCCTGCAAGGTTTTTACCTTTGAATACGCGGTTAGGTGCAACAGGTCCCATAGAACCTGGACGACGGTGGTAACGAGAACCGTGAGCCATTGGTCCACGTGATTGTCCGTGGCGTTTGATAACACCTTGGAAACCTTTACCTTTAGAAGTACCAGTTACGTCAACAACGTCTCCAGCTGCGAATGTTTCAACTGTGATTTCAGCACCAACTTCCAAGCCTTCAACGTTTTTGAATTCACGAATGAAGCGCTTAGGAGCCGTGTTAGCTTTCGCTACATGTCCTTTAGCAGGTTTGTTGCTCAATACTTCGCGTTTGTCATCGAAACCAACTTGGATAGCGTTGTATCCGTCTGTTTCAACAGTTTTAACTTGAAGAACAACGTTTGGAGTTGCTTCAATAACTGTTACAGGGATCAATTCGCCAGCTTCAGTGAAGATTTGAGTCATTCCCACTTTTTTCCCTAAGATTCCTTTTGTCATGAGAAAATAGTTCCTTTTCTATATTTTTTATTCAAAAAGTTTTTAACGAGCGTTTTTTATGCTCAAGTCTAAGATACAAAGGGCGTCAAACTCAAAGTGAAAATAGGAAACTGACGCAGTGTCTAACAGACACTAGGAAGTTTATCTTTTTCACACCGAGTTTAGCCCGTGTTCAATTAAATTGAAACACCAGCCTCTGCTCTTTTATATTTTAGATTAAAGTTTGATTTCTACGTTTACACCACTTGGAAGATCCAATTTCATCAACGCATCAACTGTTTTTTGAGTTGGGTTAACGATATCGATCAAACGTTTGTGTGTACGCATTTCAAATTGTTCGCGAGAGTCTTTGTATTTGTGAGTCGCACGAATGATTGTGTAGAGGCTACGCTCAGTTGGAAGTGGGATTGGACCCGCAACTTGTGCACCTGTACGAGTAGCTGATTCTACGATTTTTGCAGCCGCTGTGTCAAGCGTACGGTGTTCGTAAGCTTTCAAACGGATACGGATTTTTTTGTTTGCCATCTTTTTCTCCTTTTCGTCTATTTAAGATAATAGGCTAGCTCCACAAGAAAACCGACGCGCGTTGCGTGGCAATGCAACCGAGCGTGTCGCAACCTCTTGCATCAAAGCTAAGGCTGTAATTTACAGCACCATAATAGAATAACACAAAGCCCCTACGATTGCAAGGGATTTGTGAGCTTTTTTTCGTTTTTTTAAGATGAAACTGTTTTCTCTTTTCATCTTTCCAAGATTACGGATTTATATCTATAAAAAACCGTCTTTTCTTCTATATAATGTGTGTCATTTTGACCTTGAATGTATCTTCTGATTGATCTACTAAAATGTCCGCTTTAGACTCGTTTTCTCTATAGTATCGCAGATACTGCTCCCGTCTCATCTGATGGCTAGCCAATACAAAAGATGCATCCCGATTTCTCATAGTCGTATCTCGAGCTAAGCGCCTCTTTAATTCGGTCTCCTCATCCGTGTAGAAACAGATAGTTTTGTCAAAGAGTTCCTTGGGTAGAAATCCCACAGACATCCCTTCAACAATCAGAATTGGTTTGGCTCCAGACAAGACCTCGCTAGCCTTCCACGGTTCATCGATTGTTAAGACATCCATACCTGCCTGCAAGGCGAGAATATCTCTCTGTAAACTTGCCAGTTCATGTGCTACAGGCAGACAAGCTGTCACCTTTTGATCTGGTGCTTGCTTTGGTACTACCAGGTGACGTTCTGAAGTGATATAGGGATCTGTTTCTAGTAAATTTACTGTAGTGGAATCTAGGGCTTGATGTAATTCCTGAGCGAAGGTTGATTTACCTGAAGCCCCATGACCGTAGATCCCTAGCGTCCTAATTCTTCCCGTTTCGATCTCTGAAACCAGTTGTTCTATCAGGTCTTTTTTCTTCATTCTCTCTTCACCTGCTCATAGCTTTCTTTTCCGTCATTAAGTTTGTCCCAAATCACTATTTGACCTTGTTTGAGAGATTTTTGCACATCGATAATTCGTTGATTAGAAGACCCTCGAAACTGGAGCATAAGATTGCGCTTGCTTTTATCATACCGTCCATCGACAAGGATGTCAATCAGCGACAAGAGTTCCAATTTGTCTGGAGTCTCCAGCATCATTTCTTCCCAAGTGTAGCCCGTCCAGGACCAGATGTCTTTGTCTGGCAATTCCTTTCGAATTCGCTTAACGAGAGGTAAGAGGATACCTGTATTAAGAAAAGGTTCTCCCCCCAGCAAGGTCAATCCTTGAACATAGGGCTGGGCAAGGTCTACCATGATTTGTTCTTCTAATTCTGCCGTATAGGGAATGCCTGCGTTGAAAGACCAAGTCGCAACATTATAGCACCCCTCGCAGTGAAACATGCAACCTGATACATAGAGAGAGTTGCGCACACCTTCTCCATCGACAAAGTTAAAAGCCTTGTAATCAATGATTCGCCCTTTACTAAGCTCCTCACTTTTCCATTCACCTGGTTTTGGTGTATTCCATGTCATCCTTTTACTCCAAATCTATCCAGTAACGTTCTACGCCATTGCGAACATCCTCAAAGAGTCCTCCATTTGCCACAATCACCGCCCTACTAGCAGGATTTTCCGTACTACAGGTCACAAGTGCTTTTTTGATGTTCTTTTCCTTGGCGACTTGTAAGCCTTGTCGGAGAGCTTCTTTGGCATAACCTTTGCCTCTTTCAGAGGGGCGAACGGAATAGCCGATATGGCCACCATTTTCTAGTAAGTAGTCATTTAATCGGAGACGAAGGTTGAGAAAGCCAAGAGCCTGGCCTGCTACGTCAAAACTAATCAGCTGGATAGCAGGAACCCAGTTTTCAGGAATATTGAGTCCCGCTTCCGCTTGAAGATTTTCTTCTAGCCACTCTTCATAAACAAAATTCTCAGCATCCCAAAACCCGCCATCGTGGGCTGATTGAGTCTGTTCAAACTCTGCCATCATCTCTAAAACTGTTTCTTTATCTGCCAATATCGGTCTGCGTAGTTCCATATTCCCATCCCACCTAAGAGAAAAGTGAGAGCAGACTCTCACTTTTATTTTTTCTTGCTCTTGTTTAAAAACTGTTCTCTGAGGTTGAGCAAGCGTTCTTTTTTACCTGTCCCACCTTTCGAGTGTTTCTCGTGATAACGGGTCACTTGTGCGCGTCCCTTATCGTCTAATTGGTATTTCCCCATTGCGTTTCCTTCTAATTTGTTACTTCATGTCCGGCTGTTTTAATAGTTGAACCGTTCATGTGTTTGACACGCGCAGCGATTTCCTTGTGGCGTCCATTAACCATCGGACGCGCTTGAGGATTTCCCAGATAACCACACGTACGTTTGACCACATCTACTGTTTTAGGGTCGCTATTGCCACAGTTGGGACAAGCAAAGCCTCGCTCAGTTGGTTCAAAATCCCCTTCAAAGTCACACTTGTAGCAACGATCAATCGGAGTATTGGTCCCTAGATAGCCGACACGGTCATAGGCATAGTCCCAAACAGCTTCCAAGGCTTTAGGATTTTGTTGAAGAACTGGATACTCACAATAATGGATGAAACCACCTGACGCACCTGCTTCTGGATAAACTTTCTCAAAGTCTAATTTTTCAAACGGCGTTGGATTTTTCCGGACATCGTAGTGGAACGAGTTGGTGTAGTATTCCTTATCCGTGATGTCAGGAATAGAACCGAACTTCTCTGTGTCTAAGCGACAGAAGCGATCTGTCAGACTTTCAGACGGTGTGGAGTAGATAGAGAAATGGTAACCATATTGGTCAGACCACTCTTCCACACGACGTTTCATATCGCGAATAATATCCAATGTGAATTCCTTGGCTTCAGGATTGCTTTCCCAGCTATTTCCAAAGAAGACTGTAGCCACTTCGTACAAACCGATGTAGCCCAGCGAAACTGTCGCACGGCGATTCTTAAAGAGTTGGTCAACACTTTCTTCTTTTCCGAGACGGCGGCCGAAGGCTCCATACTGATAAAGGATAGGGGCATTTGCTGGTGTTGCTTCCTTGGTTCGTTCGACACGATAAACCAGAGCATCCTCCGCAATGTTCATTCTCTCGTTGAAGATTTCCCAAAACTTATTCAGATCTCCTTCAGACTCGAGGGCGATACGAGGCAGATTAACCGTCACAACACCTAGATTCATCCGACCTGAATTGACCTCTACGCCATTCTCATCCTTCCATCCTTGGAGGAAGGAGCGACAACCCATAGGAACCTTGAAGGAACCTGTCAGTTCAATAATCTTATCATAGGACAAGACATCTGGGTACATCCGCTTGGTTGCACACTCGAGGGCCAACTGTTTGATGTCATAGTTTGGAGTTCCCTCTTCCAAGTTAAGGCCTCTTTTAAGCGTAAAGATAAGTTTTGGGAAGATGGCTGTGCGGTGTTCTGAACCAAGCCCCTTGATACGAATGGTCAAGATAGCTTTTTGAATTTCCCGTTCAAAACGACTAGTTCCTAGACCAAAACCTAGTGAAGTAAAAGGTGTTTGTCCATTTGAAGTGAAGAGGGTGTTGATTTCATACTCAAGAGATTGCATGGCATCGTAGATGTCTTTTTGAGTTTTCTTCCAAGCATAATCTTCCCGTTTCTCGGGCAAGACCCACTCTTCCGCATCCTTGAGGTGCTTTTGGTAATTCTTCTCCGCATACGGAGCCAAGACTTCATCGATACGGTCAGCTGAGCAACCCCCGTACTGGCTAGAAGCAACGTTAGCGATGATTTGAGAAATTTGAGCTGTCGCAGTCTGGATAGACTTGGGACTCTCTACCTCTGCATTCCCAATCTTAAAACCATTTTCTAGCATGCCTTTAAAATCAATCAAACAGCAGTTGGTCATAGGAGTGTAGGGACTGTAGTCCAAGTCATGATAGTGGATATCCCCTTTTTGGTGAGCATTAGCTACGTGCTTAGGAAGCATTTGCAGCCCAATCGACTTCCCAACAATCCCTGCTGTCAAATCACGCTGGGTGTTGAAGACATCGCTGTCTTTATTGGCATTTTCATTGACAACTGCTTGATCTTTATTGAGAAGTTTATGGATACTAAAGTTGATATCTGTCGCTTTTGAGCGCTCAAAATCCCTTTGTGTCCGATAAGTGATATACTCCTCAGCTAGTGCATACTCTTTGGCTTCAAGGAGTTCGTGCTCTACGACATTTTGAATTTCATAAATCTTGACACCTTGAGGGAAGCGGCTGTGAATTTCAGTCACGATTCTTTCAACTAGACCATTTAGGCGTTTTTCTACTAGAGGCGTAACGTCCATAACCTTTTCCGCCGCCTTGTGGAGAGCCTTGTCAATCTTGTCTACATCAAACACCACTCGTCTACCATCTCGTTTTTCAACGAACAAGGTGGGAACGGTTGCAAGCTTTTCTTCTAATACAATCATATCCATGCTCTTTTCTAAAATGTTGTTCTATGAAGTATTATACCACTCTTAAAATAAAAATCAATATCTTGTGTTAAAAATCCTAAAAATTTTAAAATTCCACAAGATATTGATTTTTTGTTATTTGGATTTATAAAGTTTGAACTCGCTAGTATTTGTCTGAACAAGCTCATAGTTTTCACTGAGCCAGCTCTCTACATCTGACCACAAGGCAACTTTTTGATTGACCACAATCATCTTCGGTTGATTCTCTTTCAGGTCATTCATCAGTTTGGTTTTATTTTCATCGCTTGCAGTATAAAGTGTTGGAGTTGATAGAGAAGTCGGCGCCAAGCGTTCACTTGCACGGTAGAAATCAGGACGATCATCCCAAGCATAGACACGATCCTCAGAACTCGTTTGTTGTTTGACCACGCTAGCAAGACGGTCTCTCTCCTGATAAGTCGTTGGGTGAGAAAGGTAACGACTCACAATAGGAAGAACAATGAGATAAGCAAGGGCAATCAGTGGTAGATAGAAATTTCCTTTAAAGAAAGAAGTTTGTTTCTCACGTCTTCTTCTACGACGACTCCCTCCCTCCGAAACATCTTCCTTGATTCCTGTCAGAAGGAGCAAGACCAAGAAAGGAATTAGCACCACAAGACGAGTACCGTTGATAGGTTCTTGGGAGAGAATCAAGATTCCTAAAGAAATCAACAATCCCAAGCTAGTAGCAATTGAGAGGGCATATTGCTTGGCTGGTTTTGACTGGAACAAGCCTGCAAAGAGCAAACCAAGGGAACCTAATCCAATAGCAAGCAAACCATAGAAGGCTGCATTTTCAAGCAAATGCGAATTTGAAAAGAGGCTAAGAGTATTTACCGGATACAAGGTCTGGCTAATAGCATCTCCAAAACTACCTGTCCACACTGTATAGTAGCCTAAAGGATAGAATAAGAGTGAAAATCCTAGGGCTGACGCAAAGAACTGATATAGACCATGAACAAAGTGACCTTTAGCTAGATTAAAGCCGATAATCCCCAAGGCCAGTACAGCCGCAAACAAGACGGTTGGGATTGGCGCAAGGAAGAAAGCGAGAGCAAGGCTCATCCCCACTCGTACAAATCCTTTATCATCCTTTGGAAAAGCGAGATAATTTGTAACGATACTCAATGAATAAAATAGGAAAGGCAGGGCTAGCAAAAGAGCATAGCCACCACCAAAAGCGAGTCCAGCTACAAGCAAGTATAAAATAAAGACAACTCGCTTCGCTTCCTTTTCTTGGCCGACAAGAGTATTCGCAGCCTTAAAAAGAAAAACACCTGCTCCAAACAAGGCCAACCACTCAACCAAAGCAATCAGAATACTACCTTGAAAAAGGTAGGTTAGCACATAATAGAGCAATCCCTCCGTCCCAAAATAATCTGTATACATTTGACCATTTTGATGCAAGGCCCAACCGGTATAAAGATCCTGACTTTGTTGCGGACTGATTAAACCAAAAATAAAAGGCAGGGCAACCGAAATGGCTGTGGCCACTAAACTCCAAAGCAAAATACTAAAAAAGGGAATGGGAGCTCCTTCTCGTTTTTCTGGCACTGACCAGTCTTGGTAATGAGATTCTTCTTGTTTCTCATCTATTTTCCCGTATACGTTCATTCAATTTCTCCTCTAAGTTTATCTGTTTTAGTATATCAAAATCTTACAGGAATGTCAGCTTGGGATTGATATTTGCTGAATTTCTTATCCAATAACGCAAAGCGTTCGATTTCACGAAAACGGTGGAATCGACTGTTACTATACTCTCTGACAAAATCATCATCTTCTAGATTAAGCATGGTTTTCTCCTTTACTTATCTATTCGTAAGAAAACAAAAAAGATCCAGCCTTGGGCTAGATCTTGGTTGATTGTCAAAGCATGGGTGCAAACAACTGGACAATTTCCTTGACCAGGCTTTGATACCAGCTGGTTTTGATGGTGTGGGGATAAATTTCTTGAGAAACTTTAAAAATCTCTTCGAAGTCCCTTTCAATAGCGATGATAGACTGCGTTCTATAAAGTAAGACGGCATTTTCATAGTGGTGAAGCAAGCTCCGATAGTCAAAATTGATGGTTCCCACGGTGGCCACTTCTCCATCGACAAGCATTTGCTTGCTATGAAGGAATCCCGGACTGTATTCATAAATACGAACTCCTGCAGATAACAAGTCTGGATAAGCCCCTCGAGTAACTAGCTGAATAACCTTCTTATCTGGGATACACGGTGTCACAATTCGCACATCTACCCCTCTCAGAGCTGTATTTTTGATACTTTCAGTTAGATCGTAGTCAGCAATTAGATAGGGAGTCGTGATATAGACGTAATCTGTAGCTTGATTGATAAGATTTTGGTAGACCGTTTTTCCAACTTGAGCTCTGTAGATGGGTTTTGGTCCACTACTATAGGGAATACAGAGCCCCATCCCATCTTTTGGCTGATTTTCAAGATGGTATTGGTCAAAATCACTAATCTCTCCACGGTTGATATACCAGGCAGATAAAAAGAGTCTGGTAAAAGCCTTAACTGCCGGTCCATCCAGACGAATACCGCTATCCTTCCAATAACCAAAGCGTTCGATATGGTTGATATACTCATCAGCCAGATTGATACCACCTGTATAGGCAATTTGACCATCGATAATCATGATTTTACGGTGATCACGGTTGTTATAAGCAACGGTCAAACGTGGAATCACCTTATTAAATTTGTGGGCTTCAATCCCTCGACCACGAAGCTGGATGGTGTAATCTCCAGGCAAGGTTGCCATACAACCAATATCATCATAGAGAAGCTTCACCTCTACTCCTTGAGCTGCCTTTTCTTCCAAAATCTCCAAAATACTATTCCACATCAAACCTTCTTCGATGATATAGTATTCGAGAAAGATAAACTTCTCAGCTTTCTTGAGATCCTCTAGCATCTGATGCCACATACTTTCCCCAGATGCAAAAAATTGTGTATCCGTTCGATCATAGACATCGGCATTCGTATCCATGCTAAGGAGTGATTTGATAACTCCGTAAGCTGATTTGTCTTGTTCCTTTAACTCCAAACGGAGAGCTCTGCTATTGTCCTCTCGATCAACCATTGATTGGAGCTGCTTTAGCTGCTTCATTTCTTTTTTAGATAAACGACGCTCTCCAAACATGATATAGAGCAATGGGCCAAACACTGGCACAAAGGCTACTAACAGCCATGTTACCTTACTCTCAGGATTCATAGACCGATTGACAATCGATACAATGGTCGCTAAACTCACTAAAATGACCAGGATAATCCAGACAATTGGAGCCATTTGCCCTAGATAGAGAAATAAACCAAAGACGATAAACAACTCTGCCAACATGATGGTAATACTAAAACCATATTTGGACATGAGTAGCTGCATTTTTCTAGCTGTCATACATCCCCTTTCTTTTCTAACATTCTCCTTAACTGCTTGATAAACTAATGTTTCTACTAGTATACCTCAGTTCAGGGGTAGATAGCAACCGTTTACCTTTGCTCAAGTTCCAGTCGTTCCGTGTTTAGATGATTATTACAATTTCAGAGCCAACATATTGACCGTCATACCAGCTGCAGTCCCCATAAGGTAGACGACATCTCCCTCCTTGATAAGTCCATGCTCCAAAGAATAAGCCAGGCCAAACGGTACAGAGACTGACACCATATTTCCATAGTCAGTGACGAGATTGAGGTACTGATCCTCAGCCACACCTAGTTTTTCCATGACCAAAGGAAGAGCACGACTTGCTTGGTGAGGAATGATATAGTCCACGTCTGCCAAGGCTAGCTGTGTTTTTTCTTGAAACTCTTCAAACATGACTGGGATTTTACGAGCAGACAAGAGGAGGATTTTCTTCCCCTTCATGTCAAACATATAGTTGGTCTTCGTCGCTTCAGAGTACTCTTTTGGTTGAAAAGAAGTCAGACCTCCACGAATCTCCGTATCGTGAGCCCCTTCTGACCAAGTACGTTGGAGACTAGCAATGACCCCTTTTTCCTGATGACTTTTTTGGAAAATAAAGGCTGCTGCCCCATCACTAAAGAGTTCAAAACTTTCTTTTTGCTTGGGATTGAGCCCTAAACTACCAACCTCACTAGACACAAGCAAGACACGATTGTATTCGCCCGCCTCAATCAAGTGGGACATAGTCGATAGAGCAGAAATAAAGCTGGTACAGGTCGTATTGATGTCCATTGCTGGAATTGAGAGTCCTTTTGCCACGCGCTCATGAATCAAGGCAGCCGTACAAGGAATAGGCTGAACACCAACTGCACTAGCTGATACAAGGCAATTGATATCTTTAATATCCAAATTTGCATGTTCAAGTGCACGGTGGATAGCTCCTTCTGCCAAGTCGAGTTGCGTTTCTTCATTTTCAACTACACGATAACGGGTCTGGTCTTTAAATTGAACTGTATGCTTTGGAAGGCAAATGCCATAACCTGCGATTTCTACATGTCTTTTTACTTCTGTCATTGTCTTTCTTCCTTTCATAAACGTTGGATACGTTTGAGTTTACGGCTAATATCCCAGTGATAATCTGAAAATTGGATTTGAGGAACTATGAACTCTTTTTGCTGGGCCAAGAGTTGGAACTGTGCTAAAATTGCTGTCTCTACGTCCTCATCTCTTCGGCTTAAACAAACTTCCACTAATTTCTCGGAATGTTGCTTAACTTGGTAATCTCCTACATTCTCCACAAAGAGGATACAACGCCTGATAAAGTCTGGATAGATCGTTACCTGCCCGCCATTCTGCCCTTTAAAGTAGAAGATATCATCAGAGCGTCCTTCGACCTTGTCAATCCGTGTATAGTAGGAGCCACAGGGACAAGGCTCCGGATTTTCAACCAAGATATCATTGAGCTGGTAGCGATAAACAGGCTGACTGCTTCGTTTAAAGTCCGTAATCACTGGATAGAAACGGCGGTCATCTAGATACTGCTTTTCCACAAAGATAATGTCTTCGTTGAGATGCAGATTGCCAGCTGAGCAAGTGCAGGCTAAGAAACCTTCAGTCGCCTGATAAACTTGATCAATGATGGATAGTGAAAAGGCTTCTGCGATTCGTCCTCTATCACTATCTTCCAAGATTTCCGCCACCGAAACGATTTTTTGAGGATGAATGGCTAACTCTCCAGCCTTAAGACGCTTGCTCAATTCAATCAACATCGAGGCTGGCGCCACAATAATCGTTGGTTGATAGTTGTTGAGTCGCTCGATATGCTCATCTGTATGTTTGAAAATATCAAAATACTCTAGACGAATGAGCGCTGTATTGATGGTCTGATAGAGTTCATTATCAGCTCTCAGGAAAAAGGCGATGCGGTGTCCAAAAAGCTGCCCCTTGGGCAACATCTTTGCCAAGATAGCCGCAGCCCACATACTTCGCTCTTTCTCTGTTGTGATAAAGAGCCCCCGATGTCCAGACGTCCCTGAAGACAGACCGACGGCTACTTCCCCTTTAAGTTCAGTGAAGTCACGGGTCTTCTCACTTTCAATAGCTAAGGATAAGGCTTCATCACGATCCACTCCTTGGGTGTTGAGCTCATTGAAATGTTCCATCATAAAAGCCTTGTCCATATGGTCAAAGTTGCTAGGAACTCCATTTTTAAAGTAGGGCGACTCTCGCTTTAAAAAGTCTATATAGTTAGTTAATTGCTTTTTCTGATAGTTTTCTACAGCTTCTCGAGATTTGAAATGATGAAGCCATCGAGTTTGGATAAAGGTTTTAAGAAAGGTTATTTTTTTCATGTAAGATTGACTCTATCCTTTCTACAGGATCATGGCTAACAACTACCTCGATACCGTCCTTTAAGACTTCCTCCAGAAACTCTGTCCCCCTGATATAGTCAGACTTATTATCCTGAACAAAGGAAGGAATCAGGTGCATCTGCTTGGTGTAAGGTAAGAGATCAATCCCCCAACAGAGGTCCGCTGCAATGAGGAGATTAAGGTCTGGAAAATATAGACAGGCTTGCCCCCTAGCATGCCCGTCAACAGAGGCTACTAGGATACTGCCATCTCCAAAAAGATCACAAATTGGACGATAGGGAAAAGTTGAAACTTGCTGGTCAGCTCTGATAATGGTTAGATTTTTCTCAAAAGAAGCAGGTAAAAACTCCTTGAAAATCAAGTCTTTCAATTTGGGTTTTTGGTAGACTTCATATACTTCTTTTGTCAAGATAAAGGTTGCATGAGGAAAGAAACTAGCTCCTCCCAGATGATCTGGATGTAGGTGTGATAGAAGAACATAGTTAATTTCTTCTGGTTTGATTCCCTTCGCTTCCAGTAAACGTGAAATTTGGTCCTTCTCCGTCATTTGAACGGGCGTTCCTAGCCGATAGAAACCATAGCGAAGCCGGGTCTTAATATCGTAATGATAGCCTGTGTCATAGAGGAGATAGCCCTTGTCCCTGTGTTTGATAAGAAAAACACCTGCTGGAAAGGTCATCTTTTGATTCTTGACTCCCTTAAATAGCAAACCTGTGTAGCTGGTACAGTAGCCTGCTGGGAAATAATCAATGCTTTCGATAATCTTGGACATATTGTTCAATCCCTTCCGAAATACTGATTTGAGGGCGATACTCCAAGTCTCGCTCCGCCTTGCTGATGTCCAGCGTCTGACTATAACGGAGCAGATAATAGGTATAGCGTGTCAGAGGCGGTTCACCTTTGAGTTTCAAGACCTTATACAGAAACTCTAAACTACTAGCAATAACTGAAAGAAGAGGAGCTGGCACTTTTCTGTATGTTATTGGATAACCCAACTCTCTCAAGGTTTCTTCAATCAAATCCTTAAAGGTTCTTGATTCCCCATTGGTAATATTATAAACTTCGCCACTAGCTTGAGGAGTCTCTAGTGCCAAGCGAATTGCCAGAGCGACATTTTCCACACAGGTCATATCCATAAGCTGACGACCGTCTCCTATTAAGGGAATGCCAATCTTCTGACTGAGTTTGAGAACTCGGGGCAAAATACTGGTATCCCCAATCCCAAAAAGCCCACGAGGTCGTAAAATAATACTCGGAACATCGGGATAATCCTTAAACAGCTTCTCCGAAGCCAGCTTACTACGAATGTAGTTGTTCAGATTATTTTCCTGAGGCGCAGCACTTTCTTTGATAGCTAGCTGATCTCGAGGCGCAGCATAGATGCTAGGCGAGGACACATAAACCAAACGCTGAATACCAGCCTCTCGGCAAGCATCCAGAACATACTTGGTCCCTAAGACATTTGTCTGGTAGAAATCCTCCCAAGCACCCCAAACGGTAGAAAGAGCACCCGCATGCACAACCATGTCCATCCCCTGACAAGCCCGAGCTAAATCCTCTTGCTTGGTCAAATCTCCCTGAAAAAATGCCACAGAGGAGTTCTCTAAAGACTGACCCACCTTGCGATTGCGTCCAAAAGCGCGTACCTGATAGCCCTGCTGACTGAGCTCTTCAACAACATACTTGCCTAGAAAGCCCGTAGCACCTGTTACCAATACTTTCTTCATTTTTTACTTCTCCTTGTCCCCTAAGAGCCGATGTATTTCGCTCTTCAGAATCTCTGTTGGCTGATAGATTTGAGCTGCACGACTAAGTTTGTTCAAGTCTGCCCAGTCATCTCTAGCCAACAACTCATCAAAGGCGCGTCCAATCGCTTCCGTATCCTCTCGTTTAGCAGTCAAAGCAATCCCTGCCTCTAATCCACGAACTGCATAGTCATACTGATCATAGTCATGGGGGAGAATCAAGGCAGGCTTACCATAGATGATACACTGGTAAAAAATACCCGCACCACCATGATGAATCACATAATCCATCTGAGGAATGTACTCCTTATAGGGAAGATAGGATACCACAGAAACATTGTCCATGAGCTCTTCACATTGGAAGTCTTGTCCGCCAAACCCCAGAGTCACAAAGAAGTGGCAATCTGGATGTGCTTCTGCCAATTGTTGTGTCTGACAGAGGAGATTGTCTTTGGCCCATGCTAGCTGAGTGCCACAGGAGACAAGGACCTTCTTATAACCTGCATAAGGAGACAAATCGAGGGGATAATTTTCTGCCCTCTCAATCGAAGAGCCAAAAGGTCCCACCCAAAGGTAGTGCTCTGGAAAACCACTTTTCAGCTCCAACTCTTTCATCCCAATTCCCAAGATGGAATAGGGTGAATAGATGGTTTCCTGACCTTTCTGATTGTAAAGTTTAAAATCGTAACGTTTCAATCGTTCTCTCAATAAAAAGCTTACGATTCGTTTCCCTAAACGAGTCCCTTTTCTTCCTAGCCATTGCAGACCAGATTGGAAAGATGTTTTTGGACTGCCCAATCCTCCAAAGAAACAAGGCGGTCCATCTGTCGTTTCAATGGCAAACTGTGTCGCCATCGTGGTAATCCAGGGAATATTCAACTGTTCCGCAACAAGTCCTCCAGAGAGGGTTATAAAGTCCGCAATCACAATATCCGGTCTATTTTCCTGCCACTCTTGCACTAATTGATCTGAAACCACATTGATCAAATCAAGACTAGCTGACAACTGTCGATAAGCAGAAAACAGGTTTAATTGACCTTCATTGTTGGCTACACGCTCAAACTCATCTACACAATTTTCTAAAATGGAAATCACTCGGAATCCCATCTCCTCTGCTACAGTTTTTCGTTGCGGTCCTGTAAATAATCGAATCTCATACAAGGGATCCTTCAACAAGGGTGCAAGTAAATTCAGTGTTGGGAAGAGATGCCCACTTAAGGGTACTACAACCACATCAATTTTGATTTTTCTCATATGTCTAGGATAGCAAATTTTAAAAAAAAGAACTACCAAAATGATAGTTCTTTCCAATATTATTTATATTTTGAAGAATAAGTTCCTTCCACTCTACTTAGTCTTTAAAAAAGTTCTTTGTAGAGAGCAATGGTTTCTTCTAAAGTTGGCATAAATGGATTGCCTGGCGCACATGCATCAATCAAAGCATTCTTAGAAAGGTAGTCAAAGTCAAAGTCTTTTTCTTGGATACCGAGTTCAGTGAGTTTCTTCGGAATACCAACAGTTTCAGAAAGTTTCTCAATCTCAGCGATAGCATAGTCAGCACATTCTTGGTCTGTTTTCCCTTCAACATGGAGTCCCAAGGCCTTGGCCACATTGCGGAAAGCTTCTGGTACACGCTTGGCATTTTCACGTTCTACAACTGGGAGAAGCATGGCACAGCAGACACCATGTGGCAAGTTATATACCGCACCGAGTTGGTGAGCCATAGAATGAACATAACCCAAACCAGCATTGTTAAAGCTCATACCACCGAGGAAGATGGCATTGACCATACCCTCACGCGCTTCAATATCTTGGCCATTTGCCACAGCACGAGGAAGATACTCCTTGATGAGTTCAATCGCTCCGATAGAAAGTTTCTTGGTCACATTATAAGCACCTGGTGTTACCAAGGCTTCGACAGCGTGAGTAAGAGCATCCATACCTGTCGCTGCTGTCAATCCTTTCGGCTTTGAAAGCATGAGTTCTGGATCATTGACAGAGATGAGGGCGAGGCTGTTCTTATCAACCATTACCATCTTGACCTTGCGCTCTTCGTCAGTAATAACATAGTTAATAGTGATTTCTGCAGAAGTTCCAGCTGTTGTATTGATTGCAACCACTGGCAAGCCTTTTTTAGCAGACTTGTGAAGACCTTCGTAGTCCTGTGGTTTTCCACCATTTGTAGCGATGATAGAGATACAGCTAGCCGCATCCTGAGGAGATCCTCCTCCAAGACTGATGATGAAGTCACATCCATGCTCTTTCAGGGCAGCCACTCCATCTGTGACATTCTTGCAAGTCGGATTTGGCTCCACATCGCTAAAAATCACATATTCGACCCCTTCAGCATCTAATGGTTTTAGGACCTTAGGTAAAATATCACTGCCTTCGATGAACTTATCTGTCACCAAAAGGGCCTTCTTATACCCCAATTCCTTGATATACGGACCTACTTCATTTACAACACCTTTACCGATAAGGTTAACTGCCGGAACGTAAAATGTAGCCATATGCTTTTCCTCCTGCGCCTCTGCGCTAATTGATTATTTACTATAAGTATACGACCTTATAAGAAGTTTTACAAACATTTGTAAGCGTTTTAAGTAAAAAGTTAGTAAAGAACACCCAACCCTTTTTTCAAGAAAAAAGCTCCAAAAAGATAGCTTTCATCTCATTGGAACTTTTACTTAATCATTATTGCTTAGTTAATACCTCTCGGTCAGATGCCTCTCGGTCCATATCATCGATAATCAATTGATTACCATTAACCGTGTAAATTTTGACATCATCACCGATAATGACACGTTGATTTTCTGGCTCAAAGCTGACTTGCTTGATTTCCTTATCTCCATCTGGCTCGACCTCAGTCCATGTACCAGTTTTACCTGTTACAACAAGAGTGATTTGGTCATTCTCATCCTTTCCAGTATAGGTACCATCGATATTCGTAGGTTGAGCTACAGTAGTGTCCTGACTTGAGGATGCCTGCGGTTGACTAGCACTTGTCGTAGCGCTAGAAGATGATTCTTGTTGAGTAGATGATTGCTGAGCAGATTGCTGGGTAGGGGCTTGTGCCTTAGGTCCACAAGCTGCTAAAAGACTAAGAATTGCTAGGGAAGCAATAGAAAGTGTGAATGTTTTCGTTTTCATAGCGATTTCCTTTCTTTTGTGCCAATGTTTTGCTGGAATCGTTTCCAGATATACATCCTACCTACAGTATAGCAACATAAACCTAGAAGGTCAACTAATCTCGTCGCTTCCTACCAAACTCGCTCGGACTTCTGAGATAAAGTAGAGTGAACCCGTCACGAAAAGCAGGTCCTGATTATTGGCCCTTTCTTCAAATTCTCTGATAAAATCGCCATAGGAAGAAATCAAATCGTAACCTACCACATCCTTTTCATCCAGAGAGCCTTGGTAGTCAAAGCCTGTTATCTTAAGTTCCACCTCAGGCAACTGCTTAGATAGATAGCCTAGCATCCCCTGATAATCCTTGCGTTTAAGGGCGCCAAAAAGAATGCGAATTTGATAACCTTGCTGGATTTTCCCTTGGATAAACTCAACTAGACGAGTCAAGGCTGGCAGATTGTGAGCCCCATCTAGGTAGATTTGCGGACGAATCCGTTCCAATCGACCTGCCCAGTGGGTCTCTTGCAAGGCCCGTCTGACAAGCACTTCTTCGACCCTTTCACCTCTTGACGCCATAAACAGAAGAAAAGTTTCCAAAGCCAAGGCAGCATTTTCTTGCTGATAAACACCTTCCAAACTGATTTCAAGTTGTGAAAAACTCGCTAGGCTACTTGAAAAATCCCCAGCATTCAAGGAGAAGTCTCGCCCAGCTTGATAGAGATCCACAGTTAACTCTCTTGCTGTATTTTGACAGACAAGCTCCGCTTCTGGAGTAAGCTTGGCAATGACCGCCTTCTTGCCAGCCTTGAAAATGCCAGCTTTCTGCTCGGCTATTTCCTCCAGATTATCGCCCAAGGTCTCCTGATGATCTAGCCCAATGGAAGTAATAACTGCAATCTCTCCTGTTACGACATTAGTAGTATCAAGTAGACCACCTATCCCCACTTCTAGCAAAACCAAATCCACTCCCTGCTCTTTAAAGTAAAGCAAGGCAATCAAGGTCAACAACTCAAAGAAAGACAATTGATCATGCGTTTCTAAGAGAGTTTTCTCCATCTCTTTGACTTGGTTAGCTATACGGACAAAGTCTTCCTCCGCGATCGGTTGTCCATTGATACAGATTCGATCATGGATACTGATGATATGAGGAGAGGTAAAAGTACCAACTTTTTTACCATGAGCAACAAACAGCTCCCTCATAAAAGCAATAGTTGACCCTTTACCGTTAGTCCCTGTTACATGGATAATAGGATATGTCTTCTCAGGATTCCCCAACAAATCCACCGCTCGTTGCATTCGTCCAAGTCCAGATCTAAAGTTTAAACCAATCCGACTATGAAGCCATTCTTCTACTTCAAACATACATGTCTCCTTAACAAAAGTCCAATCAACTACCGCATCAAAGTATGATTACAAATAAAAAGCGAGGTCGGGACTAAAATCCCGACCTCTTACCTGGTTAGCTAATCACTAGCTACTATGAATTTCAACGTGGGCTAAAAACGTCCACCGGACGTTCCTGCGTTTCTAATTTCTGGCGCAGGGCTAAAAACATCCACCGGATGTTCCAACTCTTTCTAGTTTCTAGGAGTTGGGGTGATACAGCCTCCCAGACTGTATCACTCCTCCATAAAGCTGTTGAAGACTTCTTCAATCATGTTCCATTCGTCTTCTGAGTCTTCTGGGATTGGTTGCAATTCGCCTTCTGTTCCGTCTTCATTTTCGATGAATGAGTAAGCTTGGATTTCAACTTCACCATTTTCATCTTCTTCTGCGTTAACTGGCACTAGCAGAACATAGTTTTTACCAAATTCTTCTTTTCCATCAATGGTCAAAAGGATTTCAAATAAAGTTTCATTTCCTTGTTCATCAACAAGTGTAATCAATTCACGTTCTTCGTGATCATGGTTGTGATCGTGTGACATAGTTTCTCCTCTGTCTTAAAATTTTCTATCTAAATAATTTTGCAAAATCAGCTGAGCAGCCAACTTATCAATAACTTTCTTGCGTTTGTTACGACTGATATCTGCTTGCTCAATCAGCATACGTTCCGCAGCGACAGTCGTCAGACGCTCATCTTGATAGTCTACTGGTAAACCAAAAAGCTCCTCTAATTTTGCTCCGTAGGCTTGACTAGCTTCTACCCGCGGTCCACTGGTATTGTTCATGTTTTTAGGCAGACCAACTACAAAGCGTTCTACCTTATAGCTGTCAACCAATTCCTTGATCCGGTCAAAACCAAACTGGCCCTGGTCCTCATTAATCTGGATGATTTCAAGTCCCTGAGCGGTGAAGCCTAGGGGATCGCTAATCGCCACCCCTACTGTTTTTGAACCGACGTCCAATCCCATAATTCTCATAGATTATAGATCGACTCCTTGTCCCTTAAGGTAGTAGCGTACCAATTCTTCAACAATTTCATCACGCTCATACTTACGGATTTGATTTCGCGCATTGTTATAACGAGGAACGTAGGCAGGGTCACCACTCAATACATAACCGACGATCTGGTTAATCGGATTGTAGCCCTTGTCGTTCAAAGAAGCATAGACGTCTGTCAACGTTTCGCTAATTTCTTTCTTATTGGAATCATCCAATTTAAACCGTACAGTTTCTTCAGTAAATCCCATTCTAACACCCTCTTTCCTTAGAATAGTACTATTATAGCACATTCCCTGACGTTCTACAAATAAGTCAGTCGATTAATTTGGATTTTCTATTGTTCTGTCGCCCCATTTGCCACTCTATCTGCAATATATTGGCTAGGTTCGTTTTTTAAGAGATTTTCAAGGCCGATATTTTTTAAATATTCCAGCTGAGATGCCTTTTTGACATCCAATACTTGAAAATCATAAGTCGTTGTCGTCTGGATTTCTGTCTCGCTGAGTAGCTTGGTTTCCAGTTTGAATCCTGCTAGTTTGCGTGCCTCTTGGATGGTCTCATCCTTTTCTTCCGCTTCTAGAAGCGCTTTTTGCGTCTCCTCTAGGCCATTTTCAGAGATAAAGGTCTTGAGTTCATCCCCGACAGGTCGTTTTTGCTGGATGGTCAAGGTCAAAAACTGATTGCCTTTATAAGTAATGGTCTGAATCTGCTGCGTTCCATTTTCTGACTTCGGCATCAGCAAGGTCTTGGTGACAACCGTATTCTTTTCGGCATTGTCCAAAACGGGAAGGTTGGATTGGATGGGGTCAGATGCTGTTGTGGAAGCAGCAGGAGTTTCCTTTTTTTGCCCACATCCCGCAAGCAAAAAGAGGAGAGCAAAACTAGCAATTAGTAACTTTTTCATAATTCCTCACATGATTTTAAAACAAAAGAGCAAACAAGGCCAGGAGTCACTCCCAGCCTTGATGTTTTATAGAGCTGCACGTAGACGTGCTTCTGCATTTTCTACATTACGGACAGAGCGTGGCAAGAAGGCACGGATATCATCTTCTTTATAGCCGACTTGTAGGCGCTTCTCGTCAACGAGAATCGGACTCTTTAAGATCCGTGGTGTTTCCATGATTAAGTTGAGCACTTCATTGACACTCAAATCCTCGATGTCAACTCCAAGTGCCTTAGCGTAGCGGTTTTTTGACGAAACGATACTGGCAATTCCATTATCTGTTTTCGTGAGAATATCTAATAACTCTTCTCTTGTAATTCCTTCTTTACCGAGATTTTGTTCTTTATAACTTAACTGGTGGGCATTGAGCCAGGTTTTCGCTTTTTTACAGCTAGTACAACTTGAGACTGTATAAATTTTGATCATGTACCTACCCCTTTCGCTACATGTTACTATCAGTTTAGTCTATTATACCATAAAAAACATCCGACTTGCGACCTATTTTTAAAAAAAATTAACTTTTTTCGCGATTTTCGTACTTTTTTCTTGACAAAATCAATTTATAACCAACTTTTAAATTTTTTGATATACAATCGTTTCACAACTGTAACACTTATCATATAGAGAACGATAATCAAAAGCAAAAAGAGGAAATAAATTGGTTCCAAAGGGGTTAAATGAAGCAGGCTAGCAATTGAAGAGTAGGGAAGGAAGGTCACAAAACTAGCTGCTAGCAAGGTTGTTCCAAGAACAAACCATGATGGACGACTTTGTAAGAAAGGAAGTTTTGCTGAACGAAGCATATGGATAACCATGGTTTGGGACCACATGGATTCAATGAACCAACCTGTCTGGAACAAGATGATAAAGCCCGTTGCAGCCTCTGCTCCGTGAGCATAAGCTTGACCTGTCGCCATTGGAACAATGACAAAATAGAGTAAGATAAAGGTCAAAATATCAAAGGCAGAAGAAATCGGACCCATCCAAATCATAAAACGAGTAATAGACTTGGCTTCCCACTTATGGGGATGCTTCAAAAAGTCTTCATCTACATTATCAAATGGCAAGGCAATGCAAGAAAGGTCGTAGACGAGGTTTAACACAATCAAGTGAATCGGAGCCATAGGGAGGAAAGGTAAAAAGATACCAGACACTAAGAGTGACAGAATATTCCCGAAATTAGAGCTGACCGTCATCTTGATATATTTGGTCATGTTGGCATAGACTTTGCGTCCTTCAACCAGACCTTTTTCAAGCACCATCAAATCCTTATCTAGCAAAATGACATCAGCCGTTTCTTTGGCAATATCTACTGCTGTATCAACAGAAATCCCCACATCTGCCACTTTCATAGAAGGGGCATCGTTAATACCATCTCCCATATAGCCGACACAATGTCCATTCGATTTGATTTGTAAAATGATTCGTGCTTTTTGATCAGGAGAGAGTTTGGCAAAGACAGTCACATGTTCGACTGCTTGGGCCAACTCTTCATCCGTCATGGCGTCAATATCAGAACCCAACAAGATTTGATCAACGTCTAGACCAACTTTTTCGCAAACTGCTTGAGTTACCTTCTCATTGTCTCCCGTCAAGATCTTTGTTTGAACACCGTGTTCTAACAAAGCTTGGATAGCAGGTGCTGCGGATGGTTTTGGTGGATCTAGAAAGGCAAGATAGCCTGTTAGAATCATCTCTTTTTCATCTTCAACGGAGTAAGCAAAACCTTCTTTTAGGCCTGTTTTATAGGCAACTCCCAAGACTCGCAATCCCTGTTGATTAAGTTGATCTACTTCTTTTAAGATTTCCACTCGGATATCATCCGTCAAAGGACTAATCTGACCTTGATATTCCACATGGGTTGAAATCGCAAGCATTTCCTCTAGAGCACCCTTGGTTACCAAACTAACAACTTCGTTCTCATCCTTGACGATGACACTCATCCGTCTGCGTTCAAAATCAAAGGGCAATTCATCTATTTTTTGGAAGCTAGTATCCAAATTTTGTAGAATAGCGTGTTCTTTAGCTTCTTTTTCAGTTCTACTGATAATGGCACGGTCCATCAAGTTTTTCAATCCCGTTTGAAAATAGGAATTGAGGTAGGCCCGTCTCAACACAGACAAGTCCAAATCTCCATGTATATCCAAAGGATATTCAAGGACAATTTCGTCTTGGGTAAGGGTTCCGGTTTTATCCGTGCATAGGATATCAATAGCACCTAGGTCCTGTATGGCATTGAGTTTTTTGATGACGACTTTTTCCTTGGCCATGATAATGGAGCCTTTTGCTAAACTGGCCGTGATGATCATAGGAAGCATCTCAGGTGTCAATCCAACACCAACACTCAGTGCAAACACACCTGCTTCCAGCCAGTCGCCATCTGTCAAGCCATTGGAGAGAAACACGATGGGAACCATGACTAACATCAAACGGATCAAGAGCCAAGAGATGCTGTTCATCTCCCGTTCAAAAGAGGTCGGTTCGTCATAGGTATTGAGAGTCTGCTCGATTTCTCCCATCATGGTGTCATCACCGACCGCTAGAATCAAAGCCTTAGCACTTCCTGATATCACATTGGTTCCCATAAAAGCGAGCGCTTCTGCTTCTAGCAGACTATCAAAATTTGACTGACTCATTTTTGACAAGGCTAGTTTTTCAACCGAGTCACTTTCACCTGTCAAACCAGACTGTTGAACAAAGAAATCACGTGATTCAATTAAAATGAGGTCTGCTGGAATCATATCCCCAGCACTTAATTTGACTATATCTCCAACGACCAAATCTTCAATTGCGACCTCTAAACTCTGGCCTTCGCGGATAACTGTGGCTGTATTCACAATCATTTTTGATAGATTGGTCGCAGCCTTGTCACTCCGCAGTTCCTGGACAAAGCGTATGCCACCAGAGATTAGAACGAGAACGACGATGATGATAGAAGTCGTCGGATCTTCTTGTCCAGGCTTCGCCAACCAGACATTGGTCACCATGGAAATCATAGCGATGACCAGCAGGATGATTGTAAATGGATTGATAATAGATTCGTAAATCTTTTTGAGGATACTGTCTTCTTGACCCTTGGTGATGGTGTTTTCGCCATATAGGTCACGATTTTTCTCCACCTGCTCCTCAGTCAAGCCTGTTAGACTTGTCTTATAAAAAGATAAAGTTTCTTTTAAAGGTGTATGAATAGCTGTTGCTAATCTTTCTTTTGTAGTTTTCATTGGTTTCTCCTATCTGTATGAATGATATGTTTCATACACAGAGACCAATCACTTTATAAGGGCAGAACGACACAAATCAGCGATTGGCTGTGTATGTGCGGTTCTGGATGATCGTCAATTTGCATCGTTTGTCTCCTTTCCTTGTTCTAAAACAGTAGAAAATCCCACCATAAAATGGCAGGATTAAAAAACTAACTATCTGTTTTTTCGTTCAAGCTTTAACTCCATAGGGCGATGTAATGAGCTTAGTCTTGGCCTTCGCGACCAGGACTGTTGACCAACGAGTAGTGTCTCCACTGCTTTGCGGTAGTCATCCGTATCCCTATGGTAGCCTCACCTACCGTTTTCGTCTATCAGTATAAACCTTTAAAATATAAAAGTCAATGATTTATCTTAATTTTCTTAAATAACAATTAATTCCTTCGGCGCTAGAGTCAACAATTCACAACCGTTATCTGTAATCAGGATATCATCTTCGATACGAACCCCGTATTTACCTTCAATATAGATACCCGGTTCATCAGTCAAGACCATACCAGCCTTGATTGGCTCTTCTGACTTGCCAAAGTAAGGAATTTCATGGATATCCAGACCAATCCCATGTCCAATCCCGTGGCTGAAGTAAGGACCGTAGCCTGCATCGTTGATAATTTGACGAGGAATCCTGTCAAAATCGATCCGACTGAGACCAGCCTTAGCCGCTTCTATCAGAGCTTGATTGCTACGCAGGACAATATCATAAATCTCCCGCTCCTCATCTGTCACCTGTCCCACATGAACAGTCCGCGTCATATCGCTGACATAGTGATTGTAGTAGCAACCAAAGTCCATGGTCAGGGTTTCACCATTTTGAATGACCTTGTCACTAGCCACTCCATGTGGCATAGCAGAGCGGTAGCCCGAAGCGATGATGAAGTCAAAAGAGGCACCTGAAGCACCTAGCTGGCGCATACGGGCATCTAAAAAGTTCATAACGGCTAGCTCAGTCGTCTCACCGGGCTTGATAAAATCCAGTACATCTAGGAAGGCTTGATCCGAAATCTGGCAGGCCCTACGAATGGTTGCGATTTCTTGCTCATCCTTGATCATCCGCAGATTTTCAATAAAACCAGTCATTGGAACCAGCTCATGACCAGCAAACACACTTTCCAGCATCTTGAAGTAAGCATAGGAAATTTCGTCATCAAAGCCAATTTTTTCCAGCTTGTCGTCCGCTATAATTTTAGCAATTTCACCAACCGCATCTCGCGTTTCCACAATATCAAAGCCCTCAACCACGCCCTTGGCAATCAGGGTATAGCGCGCATCCGTCAGGAAAATCCGACGCGACTTGCTAATGAAAACTGTCGCCTCTGTCCCGCTGAAACCAGTCAGATAGTAGATATTCTTCAGATTGGTTACTAGGACAGCATCACACTCTGTCTGAGCCAATGCTGCTTCAAATTTTTCAACTCTTGATAACATGAGAAAACCTCCGTAAAATGATTTAATTTATTATAGCAAAAAAATACCGAAAATAATACAATCTATATAGCTAGGATTAGATAAAATTGACATTTGAAAGCGCTTAATGTATAATTTCTGTTAAACAAGAAAGAACGAGGTATCGATATGAATAAAACAGAATTGCTGTTACAAAGACTAGATGAGATTGGTCAGTCTCTAAAAGATTCGAACCAAGCACTAGCTTTGCTGGCACTTGGTTCTTGCGGAACAGAAAGAGAACGATTGGATCAGTACTCAGATTTAGACTTCTTTGTTATTGTAAAAGATGGCTACAAGCAGACCTATATCCAAGACCTAACCTGGTTAAGTAAGCTAGAACCAATTGCATTTCACTACCAAAATACAGTGGACGGACATAAAGTTCTATTTGAAGATGATGTTTTTTGTGAATTTGCTGTCTTTGAAGCTCACGAACTAGTAAACATTCCCTTCTCTGAAGGCAAGATTATCTGGAAGGAGGTCGGTTTTGATGAAACAATCTGTCAGCCACAAAGACTGCCATCAAAAGATAACAGAGACCGTGAATGGCTGTTGGGAGAAATTTTATGTAATCTATATTTAGGGCTAGGTCGCTATCAGCGAGGCGAAAAATTAGCTGCTTATGATTTAATACAAAACAGAGCCGTCAAGCTTTGGACTGAACTAATCAGTTTGGAAACAACTTCTAAATCTAATTTTATAGATATCTTTAATACCAACAGACGATTTGAAGAAGGTTATCCAAAGGAAGCCAAGCAATTGCCTCACTTTTTGCAAGGTTACGAACGCATTTCTGAGTCTGCTCAAGCACTCCTAGAATATCTGGATAAACACTATTCTCTTAACCCATTTATAAAAGAAAAAATTCGTGATTTATTATAAAAAAGACTCTGCCTAAAAAAGCAGAGCCTTTTAAATCTTATTTTAACTTTCCTTTCAAATACTGTCCTGTGTAGCTGGCTTCATTGGCCGCTACTTCTTCTGGGGTTCCTGTTGCGATGATAGTTCCACCACCAACACCGCCTTCAGGTCCCAAGTCGATGATATGGTCTGCTGTTTTAATAACATCTAGATTGTGCTCGATAACGAGGACTGTATTGCCATCGTCTACAAAGCGAGCCAAGACTTTAAGCAAGCGAGCGATATCCTCAGTATGAAGTCCTGTCGTTGGCTCATCCAGAATGTAGAAGGACTTACCTGTCGAGCGTTTGTGGAGTTCACTAGCCAGCTTCATACGCTGGGCTTCTCCTCCAGAAAGCGTGGTAGCTGGTTGACCTAGCGTTACATAGCCCAGTCCTACATCCTTGATGGTCTGGAGTTTGCGTTGAATCTTAGGAATGTGTTGGAAGAATTCCACCGCATCGTTGACGGTCATATCTAAAACTTGCGAGATATTCTTTTCCTTGTAGTGAACTTCTAGGGTTTCACTGTTGTAGCGGGTTCCGTGGCAAACTTCACAAGCAACGTAAACATCTGGCAAGAAGTGCATCTCAATCTTGATAATCCCGTCACCTGAGCAGGCTTCGCAACGACCACCCTTGACGTTGAAACTGAAACGGCCCTTCTTATAGCCTCGAATCTTAGCTTCATTTGTCTGGGCAAAGAGGTCACGTATATCGTCAAAAACTCCCGTATAGGTGGCAGGATTGGACCTTGGTGTCCGTCCGATTGGACTCTGGTCAATATCAATCAGACGATCGACATGCTCAATCCCCGTAATCGTTTTAAACTTACCAGGTTTGTCTGAATTGCGGTTGAGCTTCTGGGCAATGGCTTTTTTGAGGATGCTGTTGATCAAGGTCGACTTTCCTGAGCCTGACACCCCTGTCACTGCGATGAATTTTCCTAATGGGAAGCGGGCCGTGACATTTTGTAAGTTGTTCTCACGCGCTCCTGTCACTTCGATAAAGCGACCATTTCCGGCACGGCGCTCTTCTGGTACTGGAATGGCACGTTTACCTGACAAGTACTGGCCTGTAATAGACTTACTGTTACGGGCCACCTGCTTGGGTGTTCCTGCAGCAACAATCTCGCCACCAAAAACACCGGCACCTGGACCAACGTCAATCAGATAATCCGCCTCACGCATAGTATCTTCGTCATGTTCCACTACGATAAGAGTATTGCCCAAATCACGCATTTTTTTCAAGCTAGCAATCAGGCGGTCATTATCCCTCTGGTGGAGTCCAATCGACGGCTCATCCAGGATATAAAGAACACCTGATAAGTTGGAACCAATCTGAGTCGCCAAGCGAATTCGCTGACTCTCCCCACCTGACAGGGTTCCTGCCGAACGTGACAGCGTCAAATAGTTAAGTCCCACGTTATTGAGGAAGGTCAAGCGATCCTTGATTTCCTTGAGAATGGGACGAGCAATAATGGCTTCATTTTCAGACAAGGTCAACTGGCTCACCAACTCCAAATGGTCTGCGATAGACAAATCTGAGATTTCACCGATATGTGGCCCTTGCTCACCACCCACACGAACAGACAAGGCCTGATCGTTGAGACGATAGCCGTGACAAGTTCCGCAGGTCAGCTCATTCATGTAGAGACGCATCTGGGTACGGGTGTAGTCACTATTAGTTTCATGGTAACGGCGCTTGATATTATTGACAACTCCCTCAAAAGGAACGTCGATATCGCGCACACCGCCAAATTCATTTTCATAGTGGAAATGGAATTCCTTGCCATCTGAGCCATAGAGAATCAAGTTTTTATCTTCTTCTGACAAGTCCTCAAAAGGCTTATCCATATCCACTCCAAAGGCTGTCATGGCCTGCTCTAGCATATTTGGATAGTAGTTGGATGAGATAGGATTCCAAGGTGCTAATGCTCCCTCACGCAAAGTTTTGCTGGTATCAGGAACCACCAAGTCAACATCCACCTCCAGCTTGATGCCCAAACCATCACACTCACTACACGAGCCAAACGGGGCATTGAAGGAGAAGAGACGAGGCTCTAACTCTGGTACTGTAAAACCACAAACTGGACAGGCATAATGCTCAGAAAAGAGCAACTCAGAATCGTCCATAGTGTCGATAATGACATAACCTTCTGCGATACGAAGGGCAGCCTCAATGGAATCAAAGAGACGGCTACGAATGCCCTCCTTGATGACAATACGGTCGACCACGACATCGATATTGTGTTGCTTGCTCTTCGACAACTCTGGCACTTCGGTCACATCATAAACTTCCCCATCCACACGGACGCGGACATAACCGTCTTTCTGAATCTTTTCAATGACGCTCTTGTGTTGCCCTTTTTTCTTACGAATGACAGGAGCTAAGATTTGCAGACGTTGGCGTTCTGGCAATTCCAAAACCTTATCCACAATTTGCTCCACAGAAGAAGCCTTGATAGCCCCATGCCCGTTGATACAGTAAGGCG
Organism: Streptococcus oralis; assembly: GCF_002386345.1. NCBI lineage: Bacteria > Bacillati > Bacillota > Bacilli > Lactobacillales > Streptococcaceae > Streptococcus > Streptococcus oralis. The sequence goes on from NZ_CP023507.1 coordinate 1,713,924, forward strand.
TCCCCACACGTGCGTAGAGGAGACGCAAATAATCATTGATTTCAGTCGTCGTTCCAACGGTCGAGCGCGGGTTTTTGCTAGTCGTTTTTTGGTCGATGGAAATAGCTGGGCTGAGACCATCAATAGCATCCACATCTGGTTTTTCCATATTGCCCAAAAACTGGCGAGCGTAGGCTGACAAACTTTCCACATAACGACGTTGGCCCTCAGCATAGAGGGTATCAAAGGCCAGACTGGATTTCCCAGAACCTGACAAACCAGTCACAACAACCAGCTTGTCTCTTGGAATCTCCACATCAATATTTTTTAAGTTATGGGCACGCGCCCCATGAATCACAATTTTATCTTGCATCTTTGTTCTTTCTAGTCCATTATTGCTTTCCATTATACCAAAAAATGTGAAATTCTATTACCCAAAAAGCTGTTTTTATAGTATAATAGTACGGTGCAAAAAATGAATCACTGAATAGTAGGAAAGGATAGGGGATATGAAACAAGTTTTTCTCTCAACAACAACGGAATTTAAAGAGATCGACACGCTTGAACCGGGTACTTGGATCAACCTCGTCAATCCTACACAAAATGAATCACTGGAAATCGCTAACGCCTTCGACATTGACATTGCCGACCTTCGAGCACCGCTCGATGCGGAAGAAATGTCCCGTATTACCATCGAAGACGAGTATACTTTGATCATCGTGGACGTTCCCATCACAGAGGAAAGAAACAATCGTACCTACTACGTTACGATTCCGCTGGGGATTATCATCACCGAGGAAACCATTATCACCACCTGCTTGGAATCCCTCCCCGTTCTCGATGTCTTTATCAACCGTAGACTGCGCAACTTTTACACCTTCATGCGTTCACGCTTTATCTTCCAGATTCTCTACCGCAACGCCGAACTTTACCTTACGGCCCTTCGTTCGATCGACCGTAAGAGTGAACAAATCGAAAGTCAACTTCACAAGTCTACTCGAAACGAAGAGCTGATCGAGCTCATGGAATTGGAAAAGACCATCGTCTATTTCAAGGCCTCACTTAAGACGAACGAGCGCGTGATTAAGAAATTGACCAGCGCAACTAGCAATATCAAGAAATACCTAGAAGACGAAGACCTACTCGAAGACACTCTGATTGAAACCCAACAGGCCATTGAGATGGCAGATATCTATGGAAACGTCCTTCACTCTATGACAGAGACCTTTGCCTCTATCATTTCCAATAACCAGAACAACATCATGAAAACCCTGGCTCTCGTGACCATCGTTATGTCTGTCCCAACCATGATCTTCTCAGCCTACGGGATGAACTTCAAGGATAATGAAATCCCTCTAAATGGCGAGCCACACGCCTTCTGGTTAATCGTCTTTATCGCCTTTGCTATGAGTGTTTCGCTCACTCTCTATCTCATCCATAAAAAATGGTTCTAAGAGGAATCCCTATGTCTCAGATTGATTTACAAAAATTAACTAAGAAAAACCAAGAGTTTATCCACATCGCTACCCAACAATTTATCAAAGATGGTAAAACAGACGCTGAAATCAAGGCTATCTTTGAGGAAGTCATTCCTAAAATCCTTGAAGAGCAAGCCAAAGGAACGACTGCACGTTCCCTCTACGGGGCTCCAACCCACTGGGCTCATAGCTTCACTGTCAAAGAGCAATACGAAAAAGAGCATCCTAAGGAAAATGATGATCCAAAACTCATGATTATGGACTCAGCCCTTTTTATCACCAGTCTCTTTGCACTGGTTAGCTCTCTGACCAACTTCTTCTCTACAGACCAAGCTATTGGCTATGGGTTGATTACCCTCTTGTTGGTTGGACTTGTCGGAGGGGTGGCCTTCTACTTGATGTACTACTTTGTCTACCAGTATTATGGTCCAGATACAGATCGTAGCCAGCGCCCTCCTTTCTGGAAATCAATCCTCGTCATCCTCGCTGCTATGCTTCTCTGGTTGGCTGTCTTCTTCGCAACAAGCTTCCTACCAGCAGCTCTCAATCCAATCCTTGCTCCACTGCCTTTGGCTGTCCTAGGAGCGGCCCTTCTCGCCCTTCGCTTCTATCTCAAGAAACGCTTCAATATCCGAAGCGCAAGTGCAGGCCCATCACGTTATTAAGAAAAGTGAAAAACTATGGCATATAGTCAATCTTTAGCTCAGCAGATTCGAAAAATTCTAGCACTCAAACTTCCTCCCCAAATTTTCGAAGAAGAGCTAGAAGAAAAGAAACTGTTTGGTGGCCTTGCCTTTATGATTCGTGGGAAAATGGTCCTTACAGTTAGTTCCAGAAAGGACGAACTGGTTATGGTGAGAATTGGCAAAGAAATAGAAAAGCAAGTTCTACCCCGAACAGGAGCTCATACTACATTGATGAGAGGGCGACCTTATCATGGCTATATAGACCTAGATATAGAAGGTCAAAAAGAACTTCCTTACTGGATTGATTTAGCTCTCTCCTATAATCAAGAGTTGACCAAGTAACTCATATCTAGTGAGATTAGAGATTAGAAAAACGAAAAGCAACTGCAAAGGCGGTTGCTTTTTTTCCTGCTTTCTTGAGATTCAATAGCACTTCTGAGTCTCATTATTGTAGTTTTCTCTCACCTTTTGTGATAAAATAGGCTCAATCAATTTCTAGGAGGATGAGATATGGTTTCTACTATTGGTATCGTGAGCTTGTCTAGTGGCATTATTGGAGAAGACTTTGTCAAACACGAAGTGGAGCTAGGTGTCCAGCGTCTCAAGGATCTGGGACTCAATCCTATCTTTTTGCCCCATTCGCTAAAGGGCTTGGACTTTATCAAGGATCATCCCGAGACGCGTGCAGAGGATTTGATGCAGGCCTTTTCGGACGATAGCATCGACATGATCCTATGCGCCATCGGTGGGGATGATACCTATCGCTTGCTACCTTATCTTTTTGAAAATGACCAACTACAAAAGGTTATCAAACCAAAGATTTTTCTCGGTTTCTCGGATACGACCATGAACCATCTCATGTTGCATAAACTAGGAATCAAGACTTTTTACGGCCAATCCTTTCTAGCGGACATTTGTGAGTTAGACAAAGAAATGTTGCCCTATAGCCTCCACTACTTTAAAGAACTGATCGAGACTGGGAGAATCTCAGAAATCCGCCCTAGCGACCTTTGGTATGAGGAACGGACTGATTTTAGTCCCAAGGCTCTGGGAACAGCTCGAGTCAGTCATGTAAATACAGGTTTTGACTTGTTACAAGGAAATGCCCAGTTTGAGGGAGAAATTCTCGGAGGTTGCCTTGAATCTCTCTATGATATCTTTGACAACTCTCGATACGCAGACAGCACGGAGCTCTGCCAAAAATACAAACTTTTTCCTGACTTATCTGACTGGAAAGGAAAAATCCTCTTGTTGGAAACAAGTGAAGAAAAGCCTGAACCTGATAATTTCAAAAAAATGTTGCAGACTTTGAAAGAAACTGGAGTATTTGAGGTAATCAGTGGACTCTTGGTCGGAAAGCCAATGGATGAAACCTTCTATGACGACTATAAGGAAGCACTATTGGATATCATTGATAACAATATCCCGATTGTCTATAATCTAAATGTCGGCCACGCAACGCCAAGAGCCATTGTTCCCTTTGGCGTTCACGCCTATGTAGATGCACAGGAGCAAGTCATTCGCTTTGACGATAACAAAAAATAAACAATTTCTCCATTTTTGTGCTTTGGTATTGATTTTCGTTACAATTTGTGTCTGAATTTATTGCATTTTGCTTATTTCTATGATATCTTTTTAAAGGAGGTGTATATGACTAAACAAAAAATAAATCAAATTGTCGGTTCAATCGGGGCCTTTATCGGGATTATTGTATTTATCGCCTACATCCCACAAATTTTTGCCAATTTACAAGGCAACAAGGCTCAACCATTTCAGCCTTTATCCGCAGCAGTATCTTGTTTAATTTGGGTTATTTACGGATGGACAAAAGAACCTAAGAAGGATTGGATACTAATTATTCCAAACTCAGCCGGCGTTGTCTTAGGTGGACTGACATTTCTTACTGCACTATAAAAATTACTAGCATATAATCAAAAAGCTGAGAGGAATTTCTCAGCTTTTTTCTATATTCTCAGATAGTTAGACGCTTGGACTCACTAACTTCCGCTTTTCCACTCACAATCATTCTCATGGTCGTCAACCAGACCTGCTGCTTGTAGAAAAGCTAAAACGGCGACTGGACCTGTGAACTTGAAACCTTGTTTTTTTAGATCTTTAGCTAATTTTTCAGACAAGGCTGTTTTAGCAGGTGCTAGGTGATAGTCAGGAACATCATTCACGATCGTTTTTCCCTCAACAAAGGACCAGAGATAAGCGTCAAAAGAGCCAAAGGTTTTCTGGATTTGTAAAAATGCTTGGGCGTTGGCACGCGTCGCAAAGAGCTTGGCACGATTTCGGATGATGGCTGGATTCTCTAACAAGGCTTCCAACTCTCCATCTGTCATTTCCGCGACCGCCTGAATTTGATAGCCATGAAATGATTCTCTGAAAGCTTGGCGCTTGTTTAGCACCGTTTCCCAAGATAGACCCGACTGGTAGGTTTCCATACACAATAACTCAAACAATGCTTGGTCATCATGAAGGGGTTGACCCCACTCCTCATCATGATAGGCTACATATAAAGGGTTATTCATTTTTACCCAACCACAGCGTTTTGGCATACTCTTCTCCTATTTTACCAACATCTTAAGGGCAGACTTGATATAGTTCTCAGCTGTATCTGTCGTTCCTTCAAAGAATTTCTTGATTTTCTTAAGCTCGGTTGCCTTGTAGCCCAGTGCCAACATGGCTTCCATGGCTTCTTCCAGTTCTTGGTTTTCAGCGCTGGTTTGCACTGCCACCTTGGCAGGAAGGTCATCACTAGCCACGACTACCTTGCCTTCCAAGTCCAGCACCATCTGTTGGGCTGTTTTCTTACCAATTTTAGGGAACTTGGTCAAGTAGGTGATATTCTTAGTTTCAATCGCCTGAACCAAGCCAGCATTGTCATCGGCAGCGATAATAGCAAGAGCTGATACCGGACCAATCCCAGAAACCGAGATCAGACTAAGAAAGAGCTTCTTCTCATCTTCTGAGCGAAAACCATAAAGCAGATGAGCGTCCTCACGGACAACTTGGTGCACATAAATTTGGGTCTCTTGATTAACCTGACCTGAGTAAGCATAGGGATTGGCTACATGCAAGATATAACCGATACCATTCGCCTCTAGGACAATGTATTTAGCAGTGATTTTGGTAATGATTCCTTTTAAATATTCGTACATAGTTTTTTCTCCATTATTTTGCCTATCTAGTATACCATATTTCCTTAAGACAAACTGCAACAAAAGGTGCAACCTCTGGTTGACAAATAGTACAGGAGATTGTATTCTCATTATAAGTAAAAATTGTTAGGATAGAGGTAGAAAAAGGAGGATAGAATGATGAAACTCGCAGAAAAACTATTTGAACTCAGAAAGGAAAAAGGTTGGTCCCAGGAAAAGCTAGCAGAACAAATCAATGTTTCTCGGCAAAGCATCTCAAAATGGGAGTCTGGTCAAGTCCTTCCAGAAATCGAAAAAATCATTGAATTAAGCAGGATTTTTCAAGTGACAACTGACTATCTACTACTGGATGAAAACTCTGAAAAAGGGGCCTCACAAGTGATCTTGGAAGAAGGCAAGGACAAATACTATAAAGAGGCTAAATCCTATGGTCTCTGGCAAGTGATTTATATTTTCGTCTTGGCTCTGGCTATCTATCTCTTTTTGGCTGGTTCTAGTTTTCCAGCTGAATTCACTGCTTGGATCTGGCTAACCTTCGTTCTCTTGATTGCGTCTGCAGTTGCTATCAACAAGGCTCTCAAAACCAAACAACGTTATCTTGATAAGGTGATTGGTCCTGAGAATCCTTCCAACAAAGACGACTCTACAAAACCTTGAATCACCTAGTTCAGTTTTCACAACACTTTTTATAGGACTGGTCTTGTCAAGCAAGTGTAAACCTCGTGTCAAGTTGCCCATACCCAATCAAAGTTCCCATCTTAGAAAAACTAAAAAGCCTTGTTCAAAAGGAACAATGGCTTTTTGTGTTCTTAATATTTCCCCAACTCACGAAGACTAGTGTGATTTTCCTGAATGCGTCGGAACATCTTTTCCATATCCGACTTGGTGAAATGCACCAAAACAGGACGTCCATGCGGACAGTTATAGGGGTTGTCACATTGAGAAAGCTGATAAAGGAGCTGTCTGGCTGAGTGGTCATCGATACGATGGTTGGCCTTGATAGACCGCTTGCAGGACATCATGATGGCTAGCTCTGCTCGGTATTTCTTGATCGAAACTTCCTTGGTCAAGAGCAGCATGTCGCACATTTCATAGATACCTGACTCAATCTCTTCTTCTGCCATCCAAATAGGATGTTCACGCAGGATGAATTGATTTTCTCCGTACTCTGCTAGAAAGACGCCCGCTTCCTCTAAAAGAGGCATTCTTTCCCTGAGACGAAGGGCATCATCCACTGGGAATTCAAAGATGTAGGGCACTAGGAGTTGTTGCTGACTCTGGTCAACATTGCCGATGCTTTCACGGTATTCCTCGTACTTGACTCGTTCCTGAGCCGCGTGCTGGTCTATGATGTAGAGTCCATCTCGCCCCTGGGCAAAGAGATAGGTCCCGTGCATCTGTCCGAAAAACTCCAACTCTGGGAAGCTGGATGATTCTTCTCTCTCCAGCTTGTCATAAGCCTTATCAAGACTGGCTAAGTCTAACTCCGGATGGTCTAATTGGTCATAGTTAGCAGGCTTTCTCTCTGCAAAATGCAGTTTTGCAGGCTTAGTCAATTGGTCTAAAGTTTCTTTAGCAAACAGGGGTAGGTCCCTACCCTCCTCAGTTAATTCAACCTGGTGGTCAGCCACCTCAGCTTGACTAGGTTTTGAGAGTTCTGTTTTTTCATAGTAAAGCGTATTTTCTTTGAGTGGGAGAATAGTTTGCTCTACCTTTTGACGATTGCGCACGGTCGACTTGGCAAGATTTTCTAAAGCATCAGGAATCAAGGCTTGTTCCTTGAGACTATTTGAAATAGCTTCTGAAAGCAGCGCCATCAGTTCTCTTTCCTTAGAAATCCGCACTTCTTGTTTGGTTGGATGCACATTGACATCAGCTAGATAGGGGTCAATATGGATGTGAATGACAGCCAGTGGAAAACGCCCTACCATAAGCTTGCTTCCGTAACCATCCAAAATAGCACGGTTGAGCAAGAAGTTCTTGATATAACGGTCATTGATGAAGAGGCTGATATAGTTACGGTTGGCTCGGGTTAATTCAGGTAAAGACACAAAACCTGTAATTTCAAAATCTAAGTCAGAGTTCTCAATTTCAATCATCTTCTTGGCACTCGCCAAACCATAAATCCCTGCGATGGCTTGTCGCAGTTGACCAGTTCCAGCTGTTCGTGTCATTTCCTTGCCATCACTAATCAAGCTAAAAGAAATCTCAGGATGGGCTAACCCTAGACGGTTGACAATATCAATGATATGGGATAACTCTGCCTGCTGACTCTTCATATACTTGAGACGAGCTGGTGTATTGAAAAAGAGGTCCTCCACACAAACTTTGGTTCCCACAGGACTAGTCGCTGGGATGACTTCCTCAACTTCACCCCCACGCGCAACGAGCTTGGTCCCATGACTCGCACCATCCACCGCCGTCAACAGAGTCAAGACACTGACAGAAGCGATCGAAGGCAGGGCTTCACCACGAAAACCAAGCGTCCGAATCCGAAAGAGGTCTGCCTGATTTTTTATCTTACTGGTCGCATGACGACGGAGAGCCAATTCCACCTCATCGTGGGCAATTCCATGGCCATTATCTGTGATTTGAATCTTCTTAAGACCAGCTTCCTCGATCTCAATGATAATCTGGCTAGAACCCGCGTCAATGGCATTTTCTACCAGCTCTTTGACTACACTGGCAGGACGTTCAATCACTTCTCCTGCCGCAATCTGGTTTGCCAGTACCTCTGGCAATTCAATAATATGAGACATCTTTCAGCCCCTTTCTGTATCTATTTTCCTAGAAATTGATTAGTGCTATTATACCATATTTCAGATGTTACCAGAAAAAGCAAATACCACATAGACTCCAAATCTCTCCACATAGACAAAAGCTCTTGCCATGGGTCGTAAAATAATGGTATACTCAATAAAAATCAAAGAGCAAACTAGAAAGCTAGGCGCAGACAGTACTTTAGTACGGCAAGACGACGCTGACGTGGTTAGAATTTGATTTTTGAAGAGTATTAATAAAGGTGTACAAGAAGTGAGATTAACCTTGTATAACTGAAAAGGAGGGAAATTTATGAAAGTAGAACTACAGATTAAGGAGACTTACGAGGAGGAAAAGCTGATTGTCCAAACTCCTCAGCCTACCGAAAAAGTCCAGAAAGTCATCGAGTTCGCAGAAAATCTTGACCAAAAAGAAACAATCAAAGGAAAGATTGATGATCAGGTCTATCTAGTTAAGATTGGTAAGATTCAGCGCTTCTATATAGAGAATCGAAAGGTTCTAGCAGAAACTGCATCTCAGACCTATACCATTGATTTGCGTCTCTATCAAGTTCTTGACATTCTGCCGACCACTTTTATCCAAATTTCCCAATCTGAAATCGTCAATATCGATTCCATCTCTCATCTCAAACTCACTCCCAACGGCCTGGTTGAAATTTTCTTAAAAAACGAAAGCTTCACTTACTCTTCACGCCGTTACCTAAAAACCATCAAGGAGAAATTAGAACTATGAAAAAACAAATCTTTCACGATGCAGCCGCTGGTGTACTTATCGGCCTCATCCTCTCTATCCTCTTTTCACTCATTTATGCACCAAATACCTATGCCCCACTAAGTCCCGAGTCTCTTATCGGCCAAGCGATGGCTCAACATCAGGTTCACGGTGCTCTAGTCTTGCTCTACTGTATGGTCATCTGGTCAGCTATCGGTGTTCTCTTTAGCTTTGGCAGCCGCTTATTCAGCCGTGACTGGAGCCTGCTCCGTGCCACACTTTCCCATTTCTTCCTCATGCTGATTGGCTTTGTTCCACTAGCAACTCTGGCTGGTTGGTTCCCCTTCCACTGGACCTTCTATCTCCAGCTCATTCCAGAGTTTGCGATTGTCTACCTCATCATCTGGGCTATTCTCTATAAAAGAGAAGCTAAAAAAGTAGACCACATCAATCAACTTTTGGCCCATAAAAAGTAATAGAGAAAAATCCCACTCACAAAAATGTGAGTGGGATTTTTTTATAACTTTTGTTTGAGCTCAACCAAGACATTCATAGCCTGCATCGGTGTCATATTGTAAACATCCAGTTTAGCTAATTCTGCTAGGATAGGATGCTCTGCAGGGGTATCAAAGAGTGACATCTGTTCAGTAACAGCACTTGTTTCTCTCATTGGAGCAGGACTTTCCGTCTCTTGATTCTCCAGTTGAGTCAATATCTTATCCGCTCTTGATAAAAGTTCTGCTGGTAAGCCAGCAATCTTAGCAACGTGGATACCGTAGGATTTGTCAGCTGGTCCTGGTTCGATCTTGTGAAGGAAGGTAACCTGCCCATCCTGCTCCAAGGTCGCCACATGGACATTGACCAAGTTTTTCAAGCTGGACTCCAGACTGGTCAACTCATGGTAGTGGGTCGCAAAGAGGGTTTTGGCTCCGATATGTTCATGAATGTATTCGATGATGGACTGGGCAAGAGCCATCCCATCATATGTTGCCGTTCCCCGTCCCAATTCATCGAAGAGAATGAGAGAGTTCTTGGTCGCATGCGAAATGGCATTGTTGGCCTCCATCATCTCTACCATGAAGGTTGATTGACCTGAAACCAAGTCATCTGCTGCTCCGATACGGGTAAAGATAGCATCAAAGATCGGCAAATGGGCGCTCTCCGCCGGCACATACGAGCCCAGCTGGGCCATAACCGCAGTCATGGCTAACTGGCGCATGTAGGTTGACTTCCCACTCATGTTGGGCCCTGTAATTAGCTGAATACTCGTATCTTCTGCCATCTGGATACTATTTGGAATATAGGTCTGAGCTCCCATGACCTTTTCGACGACAGCATGGCGCCCTTTCTGGATATTGATTTGTGAATCATCCCCAAACTCTGGTCGAATCAAATGCTGAGTTTCAGCCACAACTGCTAGACTTTGCAAGACATCAACCGTTGCAATTCCTTGGGCTAGAGCCTGCAAACGCTGGATGTACTTGCTGACTTCCTCACGGATACGCATAAAGATTTCATATTCTAGGTTGGCTGACTTCTCACGCGCCTCCAGCATATCCCCCTCGATACGGGCTAACTCCTCTGTCCCAAAGCGTTCCGAGTTTTTCAGTGTTGCCTTGCGGAAAAAGTGGGATGGCACATTTCCCAGTTGCGAATTGGTCACATGGAAATAATAGCCATCTTTTTTATTGTAGTCAATCTTAAGCGTGCTGATGCCAGAGTTTTCTCTCTCCTTAGCCTCAATCTCAGCAATCCAGCTAGTCCCTTCTCTGAGCACACGACGGTACTTGTCTAAGGTCTCATCAAATCCCGTACGGATAATGCCACCTTCCGTAATCACGTGAGGAGCTTCAGGAGCAATGGCAGCACTAATCAAGCTCTCCAACTCAGGAATGGCATCTAACTGTGCGATGAGGTAGGCCAGAGCAGGCTGCTCCATTCCCTCTAAAATCGCTCGAATCCGTGGTACACTAGATAAGGTGGTCGCCAATTGCAAGAGATCCTTTGGATTGGTCTTACCAAAAGAAACCCGACTAGCCAAACGTTCGATGTCATAAACACCCTTGAGGCTATCCGTTAAATCGCTGCGCTCAAAGAAGTGGTCAAGAAAGACCTGCACCACGTCTTGACGTTGGATGATTCGCTCCTTATCAATCAAAGGACGATGGATCCAAGAACGCAAGAGCCGCATGCCCATAGCTGTTTTGGTTTCATCCAAAAGCCAGAAAAGACTCCCTTGCTTCTTGCCTGAACGGGCATTCTCAAGCAAATCCAAACTAGCCTTGGTCGCATAATCCATCTGCAAGAAATCTTTGATTTCATAGCGGATAACTGGTTTGAGGTGGTTCAATTCCCGCATCTGGGTTCGGTGAACATACTGGAGTAGCTTACTAGCTGCCGCTTGCTCCACAGCTGCCAGTCGTGAACCCAATAAATGGATGTCCTCAAAACCTTCTTTCTCATAGGAAATCACCAGATTCATCTGACGACTTAGAATTTGTTCTTCTTCCTCAGGCAAGTCATAACCCAGCACCACTTCACGAGCCTTGAGATTGCGAATTTCCCCACAAACCAACGTGAAATCTAGTAGACCTGTCACATAGAAATCACCCGTCACCAAATCCATATAAGCCAGACCAAACTGATTGCCATCACGATCTAAGGAAACCAAGAAATTATTCTGACTATCCGACTTACTGCTATCAACGACCGTTCCAGGTGTGATGACCTGGACCACCTCTCGCTTGACAACCCCCACTGCTTGTTTGGGATCTTCCATCTGTTCTGCAATGGCAACTTTATAGCCCTGCTCAATCAGAACATCGATGTACTGCTGGGCAGAATGATAGGGGACGCCCGCCATTGGTATCGGATTTTCTGCATTTTTATTCCGACTCGTTAAGGAAATTTCTAAAATTTGTGCTGCATTAATTGCATCTTCATAGAACAACTCGTAAAAATCACCCATTCGAAAAAGCAAAAAAGCATCTGGGTATTGTTTCTTAATATCCACATACTGTTGCATGCCGGGTGATAGCTTTTCTGTTGCCATTTTTCGTCTCTCCTTGCTAAAAATAAGTCTTGAGAGCAACTCCCAAGACCTTATTTATCTTTCATCAAATCTAGCAAACGATCTTCCATCAGCTTGGCAACGTGCTGGTCTCGACAAATAACCAATAAGGTATTAGCACCAGCAACCGTTCCTAAAATCCATTCATCCTTGTTTGCATCTACAATGTTTGCTAAGACTGCAGCTTCCCCAAGTTTGGTATGCAGTACCAAGGTGAACTCTGCTCTTGCAACACCTTCTAAATGATGAGACAAAAACTCAACTAAATCAATCTTATCTGTCTCATTTGCTAGTACATAATACACCATATCATTTTTCTTAACCTTGGTCAAGCCGATTTCACGCAAATCACGCGACAAAGTCGTTTGTGTCACATAAACATTACGAGCTTCTAAACGATCTTGAATCTCTTTTTGTGTCCCAAGTTTTTCTTCAGCGATCATCTTTTTAATCAACTGATGCCGTTCTCTTTTTCTCATATTATCCTCTTAAGCGAATATTTATAACAAATTTTACATTTATTTTATAACTATATTATACCAAAAAAAATAGATAATTCAAAAAAATTCTTTTCTTTCTCAAAAAATGTAGTAAATTGTGTTAAAATAGTAAAAAAGCCCAAAAGGAGCCCTTATGAATACAAAAGAATTGATTGCTAGCGAGTTGGCTAGCGTCATTGATAGTCTGGACCAAGAGGCTATTTTAAATTTACTGGAAACACCTAAAAACTCAGAAATGGGAGACATCGCCTTCCCTGCCTTTTCTCTAGCAAAGGTCGAGCGTAAAGCTCCTCAAATGATTGCAACAGATATTGCTGAAAAAATCAATAGTCAAGCCTTTGAAAAGGTTGTTGCTACTGGACCTTACGTCAACTTTTTCCTTGATAAATCTGCTATTTCGGCTCAAGTATTACAGGATGTTATTACTGAGAAAGAGCACTATGCTGACCAAACCATTGGCAAGCAAGAAAATGTCGTTATTGATATGTCTAGTCCCAACATCGCAAAACCATTCTCTATTGGGCACTTGCGCTCAACGGTTATCGGAGATAGCTTATCACATATTTTCCAAAAAATCGGCTATCAAACGGTCAAGGTTAACCACCTAGGAGACTGGGGCAAACAGTTTGGAATGTTGATCGTTGCCTACAAGAAATGGGGAAATGAGAAAGCTGTTAAAGCGCATCCAATCGATGAACTTCTTAAACTCTACGTTCGCATCAATGCTGAAGCTGAAAAAGACCCTAGCTTGGATGAAGAAGCACGCGAATGGTTCCGCAAACTGGAAAATGGAGATGAGGAAGCCCTCGCTCTCTGGCAATGGTTCCGTGATGAAAGTTTAGTGGAATTCAACCGCCTTTACAATGAATTGCAAGTCGAATTTGATAGCTACAACGGGGAAGCCTTTTACAATGATAAGATGGATGCTGTTGTAGACATTCTCGCTGAAAAAGGACTTCTTGTTGAGTCAGAGGGAGCCCAAGTTGTCAATCTTGAGAAATATGGAATTGAACATCCAGCCCTTATCAAAAAATCTGATGGTGCAACTCTCTATATCACACGTGACTTGGCTGCAGCCCTTTACCGTAAAAACGAATACCAATTTGCAAAATCCATCTATGTTGTTGGTCAAGAGCAATCTGCCCACTTCAAACAACTCAAGGCAGTACTACAAGAGATGGGCTACGATTGGAGCCAAGACATTGTCCATGTTCCGTTTGGATTGGTAACAAAAGAAGGGAAAAAACTCTCTACTCGTAAAGGAAATGTCATCTTGCTAGAGCCGACTATCGCTGAGGCTGTTAGTCGTGCCAAGGCCCAAATCGAGGCGAAAAATCCTGAGTTAGAAAATAAAGACCAGGTTGCCCACGCTGTTGGAGTTGGGGCTATCAAGTTCTATGATCTTAAGACCGACCGTACAAATGGATATGACTTCGACCTTGAAGCTATGGTATCCTTTGAAGGAGAAACTGGACCTTACGTTCAATACGCCTACGCTCGTATCCAATCCATCTTGCGCAAAGCCGATTTCAAACCAGATGCAGCTGGCAACTACAGCTTGAACGATGCTGAAAGCTGGGAAATCATTAAGCTACTCCAGGACTTTCCACGTATTATCAATCGTGCAGCAGATAACTTTGAACCTTCTATCATTGCGAAATTTGCGATTAGTTTGGCTCAAGCATTTAACAAATATTATGCACATACACGTATCCTAGATGAAAGTCCTGAGCGCGACAGTCGTCTGGCCCTCAGCTACGCAACCGCAGTCGTCCTCAAAGAAGCTCTTCGTTTGCTCGGAGTAGAAGCGCCGGAGAAGATGTAAATCGCCAAAGTTACTTGATTGCGGAGCAATCTAAGTAACTAACGCCAAATCCTATTCGGACTTTGGCTAGGCGCTTCACTAATTCACCTAACCAAATAATATCGATTTGGTTAGGCTCATGTCGTAATCTTTTAAATTACTTGAAAGCAATCCGAACGATTGAGCAAAATAACATTTATATTTTGTTCGGCATTGTAGCATTTCAATGAAACAATTTATTCACTTTTACTATTTATCACACTGGGAGATTCCTTATGAGCCAATATGCTTATATCCTCGTTGTACTTAGCTTGGTTTTCCTTTTTCTGCTCAATAAGTACGAGAAGGAAAGACTTCAAAGACTCTACCAAGAGCAACTCTTGAAGGACGAGACATTTAGGTCTGACATCAAAGAGAAAATTCACACGACTGAAAATATCAATGATGTCATTGCACATATCAATAAAACTTACCATCTGGGAATGTTGCTCTCAAAAGACGTCACAGATCAATTGAAATAATCAAAATCCGAGAAGCTTTCTTCTCGGATTTTTTAGACTTACCATATTCTCCTTGGAGAAATTTCATTAATGCATGTAAAGTTTTCTGTAATTTTCTGTATTTTTTCAAAATATTCTTGCATTTCTTTTAAGTTTTTTGTAGAATAGTAGCTATCTATTCAGATTATTCTGAAAATTCAAAAATAGGAGCGTTTATTATGTCACAAGTTACGTTATCAAACCAGTCAACCTGGGCAAGCAAACTAAAGGCAATGGGACCAGGAATCCTCATGGCTTCTGCTGCCGTTGGAGGTTCTCACATTGTATCCTCTACTCAAGCTGGTGGTTCTTATGGTTGGTCACTACTCCTCTTGGTTATCTTGGCCAATGTTTTTAAATATCCATTTTTCCGTTTTGGTGCCGAATATACTGCCGACACTGGCAAAACCTTGGTGGAAGGCTATGCTGAAAAAGGAAAACTCTATCTCTGGATTTTCTTTGTCCTCAATGTTTTCTCTGCTATGGTCAATACAGCTGGAGTCGCTATCCTTTGCTCAGCCATCATCGCTAGCGCTTTTCCAATGATTGGTCTTAGCATCACTCAATGGTCCCTTATCCTTGTTGCAGTCATTTGGGCCATGCTACTCTTTGGTGGCTATAAACTATTGGATGGTATGGCAAAATGGATCATGTCTGCTTTGACCATTGCAACAGTTCTTGCAGTTATCATTGCAGCAATTAAGCATCCTGAATACAGCTCTGATTTTGTCGAGAAGACACCTTGGCAAATGGCGGCACTCCCTTTTATCGTTTCCCTCTTAGGATGGATGCCTGCCCCTATTGAAATTTCAGCCATCAATTCACTCTGGTCTGCTGAAAAGAAAAAGACCGTCAACTTTAATACAGCGGACGCTCTTTTCGACTTTAACGTTGGTTACATTGGAACTGCTATCCTAGCTGTATTCTTCGTGGCACTAGGAGCGCTTATTCAGTATCCTACAGGACAGGCAGTTGAAGCCGCTTCAGCCAAATACATCTCTCAGTTTGTGGGTATGTATGCCTCTGTTCTTGGAGAATGGTCTCGTTATTTGATTACCTTTATCGCCTTTCTTTGTATCTTTGGAACGGTCATCACCGTTATCGATGGCTACTCTCGTGTCAATCAGGAATCGCTGCGACTCTTGATTCGTCAAAAAGAGGATTCTCGCAAATCTTTGAACATCTGGATGACCATTACCGCTATCATTGGTATCGTAATTATTAAATTCTTTGCTGGTCAAGTTTCCACCATGCTTCGCTTTGCCATGATCGGTTCTTTCCTGACAACACCATTCTTCGCTCTCTTGAACTATGTTTTGGTGACACGTGAGAATAAAAATCTTCCTTCTTGGCTAAAACTCCTCGCTATCGCAGGATTGATTTTCCTCTTTGGCTTTGCTATTTTCTTTATCTATGCACTCGCCATAGGGAAAGCAGGATAGTTTATAAAATGGCACCCTTACGGGGTGCTTTTTGCATACACGAAAAGCAGTTGAAAATCTCAACTGCCCCTCAGTACTACTTTATTTTTCTGTCTCTAACTCATACAAGTCTGCAATGATTGCTGCGACTTTTTTAATATCTCCCAGCATACCACGCATTTCAAAGTCTGCTAGGACCGGGAAGCCAAAGCGCTGGCTATACTGCTTAGCTGTTAGGCAGTATTGATTGTTAAAATTGCGATTACCAGATCCCACTACCCCAAAACACTTACTAGCATTGTCTCCATAAGCGATAAAGTCGCCCACTGGAGTCGTTAGAATCTCAACATCGCCGTTATCGACACCATTTCCACCTTCCAGATAGGTCGGCAAGAAAGCGACATAGGGATGCTCCATTTCAAAGAATTCTTGGCCTTCCTTGACCAAATCCTTGATATGGATTTTTTGGACCTCAATTCCCTCATACTGAGACAAGAGATAGTCCTTGAGTCGGGTTACAAAACTCTCTGTATTCCCACTCAGACTGATATACACTAGGGATATTTTTTTCATGTTGACCTCGATTTTTTGTCAATACTTAGGCAACTTCTTCTGCTTCAACTTCTTCGACCAAATCTTTTTGTTGGCGCCACATCTTGTAAAAGACTAAGGCTAAAAAGAGAACATTGATAATGATGAACAAAATGTTCGTTCCTTGTGCTAATGCTCCCATTCCTAGGCCGAGGGTAGAATCTTTGATTAATTGAACCGCATCTTGAACGTTCATATAGCTATAAACCAAACCAACAATCGCTAGTAGAACATAGCCAATATAAGCATAGTTGGCAAATTGGACGTTTTTACGAACTAAGAACACAAAGGCTACCACAACTAAAATAGCAGATAAAACAATCAAAACTACATTAAAAATCGAGTGCGATGTCGCTGTTACTTGGTAGGTATAGTTAACCGTGTCTTCTATTTGCTGAGCAGTAAGGGACCCACTATTAGATAGGCCAGTACGAAGAGCTTCTTTGCTTGGGACTGGGCCCAAGATGCCAAATAATGACAAAGCAGAAATGAGTGCTGATAGGACTAACAAAATCCAGAGATAAATTGGTTTCTTTTTCATATTATCCTCCTATAAAACCTTTTGGACATTATAACATTTTTCGTACAGGAATACAACTTTTACAAGCTGGTTTCAACTTGTTTCCGATAAGCTTTCGGTGATTTTCCGCACAATTTACGGAAAACCTTGTAGAAATATCCAACATTACTATAGCCAACTGCATAGCAAATATCTTCGATGCTATCACTGGTCGACAGTAAGAGTTGCTGCGCTGCCTTAATTCGCTGTTTATTGAGCAATTCCGCAAAAGTCGAGTTGGTTTCCCTCTTAATCAACTGACCGAGATAGACAGGATTGATAAAGAGATCCTTGCTGATGTCCTTAAGTGAGAGCTCTTTCTGATAATCACGCCCAATCACCTCCAGCACGCTCACCACATTTTCATTCATGCGGTACTGGCCAAAGAACTTGGTCAAGGTTTCTTTGATATAGGCAACCAATTCTTCAAAGGTGTTAATGGCATGGATAGCTTTGACTATCTCGGTCATATCATCTGCTTTTAGGTGTTCAAACAAATGAAAGACATCCATGACAAACTGAGTGAAGAGCTGCTTCGTGATGGCCACGCGCGGGGTATTTTCCAAGACGACCTTCTCTAGCAGGGTTAATTCTTCGATGATTTGATTGATATTCCCTTGGATAATCACCCGATAAATCGGCTCGTAATAAGCAAACAAACTCTCGGATTTTTCTAGATTAACTGAACCGTAGAAGAGGGCTTTTTCAGCGTTGATCTTCCAATTCTCAAAGGACTGCTGGTAGGGTGCTTCAAATGGTGTCACGATGATGCCATCGAGCGGTTGATCAGAGATGAAAATCTGCCAGTCTTGTCCCAAAACATAGTAAGGAATGGTAAAAGAACCCTGCTTTTCCTTGGATAGACCAATCCACCAGCTGTCTTTACCTGACAGGTAGTTCGTAAATCCTGTCTCATCCAATTCTTGACTGAGGGTCTGACTTTTCTCCACCTTTTCCTGAAGCTGCTGCGCAATCTTTTCTAATAAATTGCCCAACTCCACCTTGTCTACTGGCTTGACCAGATAATCCACGACACTAAGGTTCATGGCTTTTTTAACGTACTCAAACTCCTGATAACCAGACAGCAAGATATAATAGGTATCTGGAAGTAACTCTTTCATTTCCCTAATCATCTCAAGTCCGGTCTTATCTGGCATGTTGACATCGGAAATGACCACATCTACTGTATTTTTCTTAATATAGTCCAAAGCATCATCTGCGTGATTAGCTGTTGCGACGACTTGCATATCCCATTTTTCAAAGGGGATTAATCGCTTGAGCCCCTCTGTCACCATGTACTCATCGTCTACTAATAAAACTTTATACATTTCTACCCTTTCTATTCATCCTGGATAGTGATATGGTAACGAACACCTTCTTGCTCAGCTGACTCTACACTGATTTGGTAGCGATCCCCAAAGTAGAGAACAAAGCGTTCGTGTACATTTACTATTCCAATTGATTGTCGCTCCCCACTATAGCTTGCCTCGTGTTCAAAACTTCGCTGAGCTAATTTTTCTTGCAAGCTAGCTAGTTTCTCAGCAGGCATTCCTCGACCATTGTCTTCCACTAAGATTTCAACGAAGCCTTGGCCCTTCAAGGCTTTGATACTGATGACATTATCCGTTCTGCGATGGTCAACACCATGGGCAAAGTAGTTTTCTACTAATGGTTGGAGTGTAAATTTTGGAATCCTCATTTCTTCCAATTCTGGTGCAATCTTGAAACCATAGGCAATGGATTTAGGATAACGCACCATACAGAGATAGCTATATTTTCGGCAAAATTCCAACTCTTGCTTTAACGTCGTTTCCCGCTCGTCGGAGATATTGTTGCGTAACAAGCTACTAAATTCATAGATAATATCTGCCAGTTCATCCTGACTTTGCATGACGGCATACATCCGTAAAAACTCCAGAGTATTGTACATAAAGTGAGGATTGATTTGAGCCTGCAGGGCTCGCATATTGGCATCTTTTTGACTGAGCTCTAGCTGATAGATATCGTGAATATTTTTTTCCAGGCGATCCAACATATTATTGGTTGTTTCTGCAATGAGAAGCAACTCTTGGTCTTTTTCAGAGGTATCGATGCGAAGGCCTTCTTCTCCTTGAGCAATCACCTCGATCGAATCTACTAGGTCTACGACCTGCTTTTGGTAATTTGAAAAAGTCTGTCTAAGGGTCACGTACAAAATGATGATAAAGAGAATACTTAGCCCAATAATGACAGCTGAACTCGTCAAAGTTCCTGTAAGAACAAAATTTTTAGGAACAGCAACTCGAACCTGATAACCATGAGAGGTGACACCTACAAACCAGTTTTCTCGCTCGGCTGAGACCTTCTCCCCAATATGGAACATCTCGGTCTCAAAAGGCGAAGTTACTGTTACAGCCATTGGGATATGACCCCTTGTATTGTCAATAGCGCCATGTAAAACATCCGGGGATAGGGAGATGTATATCACTCCTAAATCCTTGTCAGACACAGGATCGGAAACAGGAATGGCAAAACTATTGGCTGTTGGCTTAAAATCCTCCGCAGGAATTTTCTCTCCACTGTGTTTTTCTCTAGTCGAAACATAGACTTCCTTGTAGTCCTGAAGAACAATAGCCACTCCAGTCACAAAATCATTCCGAACATAGAGATCATCAATATTTTCATACAGAGAAACAGAGATATAAGGCGAAGTTTTACGCTCTAATTGCCAATAGAAATAGTCTGGTGTGCTGAGACTAAAATACTTGTAAATTCCTTCGATGCGGGCCTGATTTTCAACCAAAGACTGAGCAAGTCGGGTTGACTCTCTGTGATAATATTCCACTTCACTCACTGTCCGAGTGGTCACACGTTCTGCAACCCGTTGGGCTTCTTTCTCACGTGAATCCCAGTCAGCATACGATAGCATAATCGCAAAACTGGCAATGACCACGATCATAACCAAACTATAAATCCGTAAAAGAGAGTGAAGCCAAAACTGCTTCATTCTATTTTGTCGCCAATTTTTCATGGATACTTTCATAAATAGGTTCCAACATATCACTGATAAAGAAATGCCACATTCCAATTCCTACAAAAAAGAGCAAGGCAGGCATATAATAACCAACTCCTACAAGGAGAGCGGATCCGAGTAAAACCTTGGCAATCGCAGGTAAGCTCATAAAAATCCCTATAAGGGACAGTTTCAAGGTATTTTGGTAGGATAAATCAAAGTACACCTGAAGTTTCAAGGAAACAGTATAGGCTAGAAAGACAAGAGCAACTACAAGGACATTGAGAAAGGTCGCCAAGAGGTGGAGAATTGTCTGATGGGGCAATTGAACTAGAAGATACAAACCATAAACTAGGACAAGATCCACAAACACAAAACTATAGAAAGCCAGGTTGCTCTTGACAAAATTACTCTTATACAATTCCCAAGCTTCCTTCAAATGGTATGCTCGATAGGTATACCCATGCTCCGCATACAAACTCATAAGAGTTGCACTAGCTGGTGCCAAACCAAAGACCACTCCTCCTGCTAGTGTTAATAGCCAGAAATAAGCCGTCGCCATCATTCCCAAAAAGATACGATTAAAGACGAATTCTAGAAATTTTCCCATGCTACTCTCCTTAAACTAACGATGTAACTATTATATCATATTTCAAACGTTTTCAAAAATATAGAACTCCCATTTACAATCCTCAAAAAGCGTGATACAATTGATTTTGTTAGTTTATATCAAGGAGAAACTCATGAAGAAAAATATCTTAACCACCCTCTTAGCTGTCGTCCTTTATTTCCTCTGTCTAGCGATTGGAGTAGTACTTGGTCACTTGGTTGACTCAACGGGCAATATGTTCTATGCTCCGGCTTTTTCAGCCCTTGTTGGGGGTAGCGTCTACATGTTTCTTCTGGTAAAAGTTCCTCGTTTTGGTGCCATTACCACTCTAGGACTTTTTATGGCACTTTTTTTCCTAGCTAGCAAGCATGGCGCTGGTGCCTTTCTCCCAGGACTCGCCTGTGGTCTTGCAGCAGATGCTATCGCTCGTCTCGGCAACTACAGAGATCGAATCAAAAACACTCTCTCCTTCCTCGTCTTTGCTTTTAGCACAAGTGGCCCTATCTTCCTCATGTGGATCCGTCCCAAAGCTTACGTGGCCACCTTACTTGCGCGTGGGAAATCCCAAGAATACATTGACCGTATCATGGTCGCTCCAGAGTTGGACAAAATCCTTCTCTTTGTTTCAAGCATTCTCCTTTGTGCCTTGATTGGTGCTGTGGTTGGGCAAACCATTAGTAAAAAGCTTACACACAAGATCTAATCACTTAAAAAGAGCCCTTCGGCTCTTTTTATTTATGACTTAGTTTCTTGGTCAAGAAATCTCCCAAGAACTGGATTGTAAAGATAATCAAAATGATAATGATGGTTGCCAAGATGGTCACATCGTGATTGTAACGGTTAAATCCATAAGCGATGGCTACGTTACCGATACCACCAGCACCAACTGCTCCCGCCATAGCCGTTTCCCCAACAAGGGAAATCAAGGTCACTGTCGTCACACGAATCAAATCTGGAAGACCTTCTGATAGGTAAACACCCACGATATCCCAGAAGGTCGCTCCGCTCGCTTGAGCCGCCTCAATAACACCACCATCCAGTTCAGCCAAGACCACCTGCACCTGACGGGCAAAGAAGGCAAAGACTGCAAATGAAAGTGGCACAAGGGCTGCATTTGGTCCGATGCTCGTCTTCACAATCAAGTGAGAGAGTGGCGACATGATTGCCAAGAGGATGATGAAAGGAACCGCACGGAAAATAGAGGTAATCTTATCCAAAATCCAGAAGATAACCTTATTTTCCAAGACACCGCCTGGCGCTGTCAAAACGAGGAAAAGACCTGCTACCAACCCCAAGAACCCTCCGATGATGAAAGAAAGAACTGTCATATAAAGAGTTAGGTAAATGGCTGTTCCCCAGCCTGCCTGACCAGACCAGCCCATCTTGTAGACATTTGGTAGATAAGTTTGAATCAACTCTGTCATTTTACTGTCCTCCCTTCAATACTTTTAACTGCACACCAGCCTGACGGATGGCATCTTGAGCACCTGCTAGTGCTGCTTTTTCACCTGACAAGACCACCACCAATTCTCCAACGGGAGTACCATCAAGAATTTCGATATTTCCATAGAGGATATTGGCCGTTACTTGGTAATGTTTGTACAATTCATTCAAAAGTGGTTCGTCTGTCGAAGCCCCTGCATACTTGAGTTGCACTAAGATACTGTTCTCAGATAAATGTTCTACGATTTCTTGCTTCTCAATCTTAACCATGGCTTCGTCAATACCTGTGGCTGTTGAGATAAAGTCCTGTGTCAAAGGTTGTTTAGGGTCTGAGAAGATTTCAAGGACACTGCCCTCTTCAATCAAACGCCCATCCTGCATAACCGCCACACGGTTGGCAATGTCTTTGACAATCTGCATTTCATGCGTAATCAAGACAACCGTCAAGCCTAATTTTTGGTTCAAATCTTGCAACAAGGCCAAAATTTGCTTGGTTGTTTTAGGGTCAAGGGCAGACGTTGACTCATCTGAAATCAAGATTTTTGGATCATTGGCCAAGGCACGCGCAATAGCCACACGCTGTTTTTGCCCTCCAGATAGTTGTGAAGGGTAGTTTTCAGCACGATCCGCCAAGCCAACCAAGTCCAACAACTTAGCTACTTTTGCCTTCTTTTCTTCCTTGCTGAATCCAGAGTGTTTGAGGGCAAAGGCTACATTTTCCTCTGCTGTCTTTTGACTCATGAGGTTAAAATGCTGGAAAATCATCCCGATATCTTGACGTTTGCGACGCAACTGCTCTGCCGTCAAGGTCACCTTACCATCAAAAATCACATCGTCGTCAATGGTAATTTTCCCTGCGGATGGTTTTTGCAAGAGGTTAATCACCCGTACAAGGGTTGATTTCCCTGCTCCAGAATATCCAACAATTCCGTAGATATCCCCTTCTTGGATGTGAATGGTCACATCCTTGACCGCTGTGATGGTTCTCTTCTTTTGGTGAAAAGTCACATCGATCTGATCTAACTTGATAATATCTCTACTCATAGCTTCTAATCAGCTCCTCTACTAATTCAATATGGGTGTAGTAATCGGCGATTCGCACGTTTTCATCTCCACCATGGTCTCGGCTATTGGCATTTCCTAGACCGAAGGCCACCATGGGTACCTCTAAGGCATCAAAGACCGTATGCATAGGTCCTGTCCCCGCTGTTGTCGGCAAGACTGAAACGCCCTGTGGATAGAATTTCTTGGCCAACTCGATCACATTAAGAATGGCTGGCGCGCTCATATCGCTTCGATAGCTCATCTCTCCCAAGGTATAGTATAATTCTACCTTATCAAAGCCATTTTTGTCTAGCTGTTTCCGAATTTTTTCCAGAACATCATGCGGTTCTAAGCCAGGAACCAAACGAACTTCTAACTTGGCACTGGCTTCTGCTGGCAAAATCGTTTTCACCCCTTGACCTTGATAACCTGACTGAATCCCTTCGATATTAAGGGCTGGCTCGAAAAAGAAACGTTTTAGGAAGGCTACACGATCCTTTTGTAAGAGAGGCAATTCCAAGCCATAAATGCGACTGATTTCCTCTGGATTGCGTTGGGCATAGGTATCTACCAAGGCTAGTTCTCGTTCATTTGGCCCTTGAACATCCTCGTACAAGCCTTCTACCAAGATACGTCCATCTGCTGCACGTAGACTACTTAGAGCCTGGATAAGATACCATGGAGCTGACTCCACGACACCACCATAACTCGAGTGGATATCCACATCCGCACTTTTCACCTTAGCATCAAAGGTTACAATTCCCTTGTTTCCGCCAGAGATTTCCAGCTGTTCCAAGGCGTTCTTGGTTCCTTGTTCCCAGACTAGCAAGTCCGCCCCACGAAGTTTGTCTGCGTGTTTCTCTAAATACTTATCTAGATCCATGGAAGCAGACTCCTCTGCTCCTTCCATGATAAAGCTGATATTGACAGGCAGGTCATCGTGGTGCTGCATATACTTTCTCAAAGCACTCAAACGAGCTGTGATGTGGCCTTTGTCGTCGTCAACCCCACGCCCATACATAAAGCCATTTCGCACAGAAAGGGTAAAAGGATTCTCTGTCCACACCTGGTCGCCATCTGCTGGCACGGTGTCATAGTGATTATAGAAGATCAAGGTCTTGGCATCCGGACGCGAACTCTTGAAATGCGCCATGACAAAGGGAGCCGTATAAGTCTCATCAATCTCCACTTCAGCCCCTACACGCTTGAAAATCTCACCCAGATAGTTTGCAACTTCCTTGAGTCCAACCTGCTGGGCAAAAACTGATTTCTTGGAAATTAAGGTGCGCAAGACTTCAAAATAATGTTGGGCCACATGATCCTTCTCAAATTTTTCAATCTGCTCTTGTTCACTAGGAAAAACCATTTTCTCTCTCTTTCTACTACCTACTTGTGTCTTCAGAACGACCACAAGTGCCTCTTTAAAATCAACTCTCTATACAAAAGCAAGAGGTGGAAACTCTCTCCCACCTCCCTGTGTCTTATTACCAAACTGGTTGGTCCAAACCGTCTGATGTTTCTTCGATAACTTTTTTCACTTCATCAGTGTGGTAAGCTGCGATAATTTTCTTGATGGCATCAGCCTTAGGTGATGATTCCCAATCTTTTTTCGCAACAATGATGTTGTACCATTGTTTTGAGTTTTCATCAGCTTGTTCTTTAAAGAGTGCTTTCTTGTAGTCCAATTTTGCTTCTGTAACGAAGGTATTGTTTACAACGGCAGCATCAACTGATGACAATGAACGAGCTGTTTGGCTAGCGTCCAATTCAGTAATCTTCAAGTTCTTTGGATTTTCTGTAATGTTCGCAACTGTTGCAAGTGCAGTTCCAGAAACATCCAATTTGATCAAACCAGCTGATTGAAGCAAGTAAAGCGCACGGCTTTCGTTTGTTGCATCGTTTGGTACGGCGATTTCACCGTTATCTGGGATTTCTTCCACTTTGGTGTACTTGTTTTCTTCCCCATTTTTACCTGAGTAAAGGCGGATTGGTGAGATGTAGGTATCTGCAATCGCTACAAGGTCTTTCCCGTTTTCTTTGTTCCAGTTGTTCAAGAAGTTGTAGTGTTGGAAAGCATTCAAGTCTACTTCGCCATCAGCAGTTGCCTTGTTTGGTTGTGAATAGTCTGTGAACTCTGTGAATTCCAATTTAATTCCATCTTTTTCAACCAATTCTTGGACTTTATCCCAACGCGCTTCTTCAGAACCGCTACGGTTAACTGTTGCAATTTTGACAACTGTTTCGTTGTCTGCTTTCTTTTCTGAATTTCCGCAAGCTGCAAGAGCCAAACCTGCGACTGTAGCAAGAGCTGCTACACCGAGCCATTTTTTAATTTTCATGATTCTTTCTCCTTTAAAAATGATACCGTAATAGTATCTCATACTTTATTTGATTTAGCAAATTGTTATTAGATAGGCAGACATATAGTTTGAAACTATATACCCAAACATTGAGAAATCATCCGCCTTTCTCAGACTGGATGATTTCATACGACTATTTAATATCAGCTTCTGCTGGGAGATAAGTGTCTCCGAAGAACTGTTTAGACAATTTTTCAAGAGTTCCGTCTTGGTAGAGTTCTTGGATACGTTTGTCTACAAATGATTTCAACTCATCTTGACCTTTAGCAAGAAGTGGGTAAACGTAAGGTTGTTGGTCGCTTGGAAGTTCGATCACTTTCAAGTTGTCCAAACCTTGGTCCTTGATGACTGTTTCAACACCGATTTTATCAAAAATCTTGTAGTCAAACTGGCCATCGCTCAAGCGTCCCATGATTTGTTGGAAGTCCGCTTTAGTATACTTTAGGACAGTTGGATTATCTGAATGTTGTTTGTTGTAGTCTTCTAGCTGTTTAGCAGAAGTTGTCCCTTGAACAACTTCTGTTGATTTTCCACCGATATCATCAAGCGATTTGATGCTAGGGTCATCTTTTTTCACTACAAGAACGTTAGGGTTTTTAGCAGTTGGAGCTGCATAAAGGTATTTTTCAGCACGTTCTTTAGTGTAGCTGATGTTGCTAACAGCCATATTGTAACGGTCGGCATCAAGTCCTGCAAAGACTCCTGACCACTCTGTCTTCTCAAACTTGACATCATACTTGTCAGAGTCTTTAAAGATAGCGCGAACTACTTCAATCTCATAACCAGTCAACTCGCCATTTTCTTCATAGTTGAATGGTTTTGGTGTAGCATTAGTTGCTACGACGATTTCTTTTTTACCAGATGTTGCTTCGCTAGTTGCAGTATCTTTCTTATCTCCGCCTGAGCAAGCTGCTAGTACACCTGCGGCAACAAGTCCTAGAGCAGCAAGAGATGAATATTTGACGATTTTTTTCATGTCATTTCCTCCAAAATAGAATACTTTACTATCTTAACAGAAAATATTTTTTTTCGCCATTATATGATATCTATCTCGGTGATAGGTTTTTTTTATGGCTGACTAAAAGACCAGACGCAAGACTGCAATCAAGACTACTCCAAAAAGAACCGTACCCACTAGATTGCGGTAGCGAAAGGCTACCCAAGCTGTTGGAAAGACTGCTAAAAAGTCCAGCCATTTGATCTGAGGAAGGCTCCCAACCTTTCCGGTCACTACGCTTGAAAGGATCAAGGCAAAGATAATGGAAACAGGCAAGAACTTCAAAAAACGCTCGACGATAGCTGGCAAACCCTTGTACTTGACCAAGATGAAAGGAATCATACGGGGAATCCAAGTCACTAGGCCTGAAAAGATAACGGCTAACAAAAGATATTTACTGACCATCTAAGACCACCCCCATGGTACAACCTAGCAAGGTCGCAAACAGAACAGCTAGCGACTGAGACACCACTGTCAAGAACAAAAAGAAGGACACCGCAACAACGGCTAGGATCATCAGCAGATTCCGTACGGGAACCCGTCTTTGCATAATCTGAAATTGCGAGGTAAAAATCCCGATAAACATCCCAACAAGGGCAAAGTCTAATCCAAAGACCTCAGGATTTGGAAGAAGCCCACCTAAAGCTGTACCCGCAACTGTCCCAATAAACCAGGCTATATAACTATTGAGATTGTTCCCATGCATCCACATAGGATGGACCTTGTCTGTATGGGCTAATTCTCCCATCAAAACCCCGTAAGTCTCATCTGTCAAGAGACTAGACATACCAATATTTTGCCAGAGACTGGTATGACGGAAATAGGTCGACGCATGCAAGCTCAGCAAAAAGAGTCGTAAATTGATTAAAAAGACTGTCATGGCAATGGCTGCTACAGGTGCTTGGACCGCAATCAATGCCAACATGGCAAACTGGGCGCTCCCAGCATAAACAAAGAGACTCATCAGGCCCATCTCAACAGGTGTCACATAGGGCGCACCAATAATCCCACAAGCCAGGCCAATGCTGACATAGCCAAGGGCAGTCGGCATGGCTGCCTGTACACCTTCCCAAAATCCTTTTTCTTTCATCCTTCTCCTCATATTCTCTCCAATTGAGGCTGTTCATCATCACAGCCACAGCACGGACTATTATAACATATTCAAAGAAGAGAAAAAAGTTTCGGATTCGAAACCTATTGCCAGAAAAAGTGCTGAAGAGGAAGCATCATGGATACATGAGAAATTGATCCACTCGGATAGTATACTTATCGGTTTCTGTTTCTGTAGCATATTTATTTTCTGTTGGATAGACATCAACCCAGAGTTCCCACTGTTGTCCTTTTAACTTGACCTTGTAGCGATAACCGTCATCATAGATGCCTACTGTCTCAGTTGTCATGGACTGGTAATCTGGGACTTCTTCAAGCTCTTTTTTTACAGTCTGGGATAAGTTATCGAGCAATGCTTGCTGCTCAGCTTTTGAGGTAACGGGAAAATAAGCCGCTACTGTTTCCAAACGATGCGATTTTGAAAATGTAAAGGTCGCTCGGCCTGGATAGCCTTTCAAAGTAATCTGCTCATAGTGATAGAAAAGGCGACCTGTTTTATAGAAATACGGATCTTCTGCACGCCAAGTATCACGATAAGCCGTTTCCTTTTCTTCCTCCACCTCGCTTGCCTTTCCAAATACTTCTTCAACAGATTTAGGAAACATACCGAACGAAAGGGATTCAAACAAGACCAGTTGTGTCTTTTTGATATTCTGGCAAGCTGATAAAAGCATGAGTAAAGCTCCAAGAGCAAGCAGACTACTGATTATTTTTGTAAATCTCATATTTCTACTATACAAAAAAAGGTTAGGATTTGTCCAAGATAAAAGAGTCAACCTTAGGCTAACTCTCTATTCCATGGTATCAAAAGCCAGGCTTGGTTTGGCGTTGAGGTCCAAGCCTGCAAAGTTTTCTTTATTCCACTCGCTGACGCTAGCATAGGCAATCATACCTGCATTGTCTCCACAAAGGCGTAGAGGTGGGATGATAACCTTGACATCTGTGATTTCGGCTGCTAGACGTTCTCTGAGCCCTTTATTAGCTGCCACGCCACCGGCCACGACTAGGGTTTTAACAGGATATTTTTCTAAGGCTTTCTTGGTTTTGGCCATGAGAATATCCATGACAGCTGCTTGGAAGGAAGCACACAAATCCTCTGTAGACAAGCTTTCTCCCTTTTGCTCGGCATTGTGGTGAAGATTGATAAAGGCAGACTTCAAACCTGAGAATGAAAACTCTAGATTGTCCTCCTTAATCATGGCACGAGGGAAATCATAAATATCTTGCCCCTGATGAGCTAGCTCATCAATTTCGCGACCTGCAGGATAGGTCAAGCCCATGACACGGCCGACCTTATCATAGGCCTCACCAACTGCATCGTCCCGCGTTTCCCCAACAATCTTATAATCCCCAGCCTCAGAAACATAGACCAACTCCGTGTGCCCACCGCTGACCAAGAGAGCTAGCAAGGGAAACTCCAAAGGCTCCACACTCTGAGCGGCCATGAGGTGACCAGCCATGTGGTTAACGGGAATTAGTGGAAGTCCATGTGCCCAAGCAAAGGCCTTGGCAGCTGACAAACCAACTAACAGAGCTCCAACCAAGCCCGGTCCATAGGTAACCGCAACAGCTGTCACATCGTCTTCGGTAATCCCTGCTTCTGCCAGAGCCTCCTCGATACAGGCTGTAATGACCTCTACATGGTGACGGCTGGCTACTTCAGGCACTACGCCCCCAAAACGTTTGTGACTCTCAATTTGACTCGCAATGACATTGGACAAGAGCTCATCGTCGTTTTTCAAGACGGCGACACTGGTCTCATCACAGGATGTCTCAAATGCTAAAATATATCTATCCTTCATCTATTTCTCTCTTCATGATGATGGCATCCTCGACTGGGTCATGGTAGTAGGCCTTTCGCTCAGCGATGACTGCCATCTTTTCTTTCTTGTAAAATGCTTGCGCTCGTTGATTTGACTTTCTGACTTCGAGGAAAATTTCTTTGTCGGCAGGCAAAAAGTCAAACAAGGCTGTCGCGATTTTCTGCCCCTGATAGGCTTTTTTGACAGCGATTTGCAAGACTTCTGCCTCAAAGAGATTCTCCTGAACAGCTAGAAAGCCAATCACTTCTGCCCCATCATAAGCCACAGCATACCATGTCTGGTCTTGAGACAGGTCTGCTTGGATTTGTTCCAGGGTCCAAGGACTGACTGGGTAAACAGCTGCCATGACAGCGTAGATGGCTTGAGCTAGGGCAGGTCGCTGTTGGATTCGTTTGATTTCTATCATAGGCGTTTAATGTAAGACTCACCAGACTCGGTATGGTTCTTGAGCCAGTTTTCCTCAGCTTCTACACGCTTGAGATAGTTTGGTACAAAATCGTGCAAGGAGTCTGCTTTCTTGTCCCATGCCCAAAGAGCTAGATTAGCTGCATTTGGCAAGGTTTCCTGGTAACTAGCTTGTGGTAGCTGTTCTTGGATCTGCTCCACAAAGGGGCCAACTTCTCCAACAAAGGTCACCTGTTCAGCATCCGTGACTTTTTCTAGCACTTCCGCAAAGGACAAGTGTGCTTCTGGCATGACAGGTTTGGCATTTTCATAAAATCCTGCATAAACATTGTTGCGACGCGCATCCATCAGGGGAACAAGTAAGCCTTCTTGTTGGCGCGGTACCAGAGACAAAAGACTCGACATACCAATTAACTCAATGTTCAGGGTATGAGCCAAGGTCTTGGCAGTTGCTACCGCAATTCGTAAGCCTGTGTAGCTACCTGGGCCTTCAGCCACCACGATTCGATCCAAATCCTTAGGTGTCCAATCCAGACTGGCCATCAAAAAATCGATGGCAGGCATGAGGGTAATACTGTGATTCTTCTTAATATTAATCGTCGTCTCGGCAAGAACCTGCTTGTCCTCTAAAATGGCTAGAGAAAGAGCCTTGCTGGACGTATCAAAAGCTAATACTTTCATAACACATTCCTATCTTTTTGTCTGTTTACTATTATACTACAAAAGCCAGCGCATGGGAATTTTCTTTGTTTTGAAACAAAAGAGGCCTGCCACTTAGACAAGCAATTCTACACAAAAAATTTAAAAAAGTTATATCTTTTTTGAATAGAAAAGTGAACAAGGAAATTGAAAGGTTCTTTGTAAAAAATTTGGATCATGCATTTATGTTTCAACTCGATTTTCGATTTGAGAAATCATCGTCATAACAATAAAGATAGCACCTAAAAATAGAAAAAGTCCATCCCATCTATCAAGACGAGGTGGATTTTCTGTATATTTAGATGAATAATTGACTTTAGGCATTTAAACCAAAGTAGAAAACGAACCAGACAACATAGGTGACCAGGAGAAGAAAAATTGAATAGAGCGTCACAAAAGCAAGCTTCCAAAGGAACTTTGTTTTGCGGTGTTCCAGATGCACAAACAGGGCATTCCCCCCATAGACACAAGCTACAAAGACTACAAACATCAAGAGGCGAACCCCTACTGCAAATTCAAACAAACTAAACATTCTTAATCCTCCTTCTGGTATTCCTTTTTTATTTAAACTGTTGACAATGTTGGTCTATCAATGTTAAAATGTAATTCAACATTGGTAGGAAAATCAGGTTGAGTCGTTGACTCTTCGGGTTGCAGTGCTATCCCTGAAACTTTGGTTTCTAAAGAACTGAAATTGCGATTGAACAATTCGCCCCCAGTGTTAGATGGCTCTTGACTTCGGTCAGGAGCTTTTTGATGCTTTTAAAGTTGATTCCCTCAGTAAGTTATAGTAAAATATAAATATTGAGAGGATAACGTAGGGCGACTGGTAACAGAGCGTTCAAAGGTACCAACTTCTGGTACGGGTGTGGGACTGCCCTCAGCTTTGAGCTGTAAAGACCCCTGACTACCATTGGTCCTCTCTTTTTGCTTACTCTTAAATTAAGTGCTTGTCTTTACCTTTTAGTAAGCGCTCCACTCCATGCTATTTCTACATCGTTATACTTATAGATTGACTTCTTAGCCTCATAGATGATAGAATTAAGTAAAGGCTGAGATCGAGTTTGATTTGGTGACAAGTCATTCAAAGGTTGCGATGCATTCGCTTCAGGTAGAGGTGCTGCCATCTGGACTGCTCCAGGAAAATCCCCGAGTTTTGTCTCAGCCTTTTTATTTGCTCTTGAGATTTCTCAAGAGCTTTTTCTTTTTTCAAAGATATCATTCTGCCCCAACCATCTACACCAACGATTAATGAAACTAGAACTGTATTCTTCCTCAAACCTACTATCTCCATAGATTCCCCCTTTAATTATAACACCTAAGCGCTCTCCGACCAAATCCTACCTGTCTTTTTGCTCCTCCTTCCCCTCCCGACTTTCTCCATTTCCGTCTTTTACTAATTTTTCATTTTGTGGTATAATTGAAATAATTGTAACGAATCAAGGTCAATCTAGACACAAAATGGAATGAAATCAAGCAAATCTCTGCTAAAAGTTTGGAATAAGCTGACCTGTAAATAGAAAGGAACTATATGATTTACAAAGTTTTTTATCAAGAAACAAAAGAACGTAGCCCACGTCGTGAAACAACACGCTCACTTTACCTAGACATCGATGCCAACTCAGAACTTGAGGGCCGTATCGCTGCTCGCCAACTTGTCGAAGAAAACCGCCCAGAGTACAACATCGAGTATATCGAACTCTTGTCTGACAAATTGCTAGATTACGAAAAAGAAACTGGCGCTTTCGAGATTACGGAGTTCTAATATGGCCTACACTCTTAAACCTGAAGAAGTCGGCGTTTTTGCCATCGGTGGTCTGGGAGAAATCGGGAAAAACACATACGGAATTGAATACCAAGACGAGATTATCATCGTCGATGCTGGGATTAAATTCCCAGAAGATGACTTGCTGGGTATCGACTATGTCATTCCTGATTACTCTTACATCGTAGACAATATCGACCGCGTCAAGGCTGTCTTGATCACACACGGACACGAGGATCACATCGGTGGGATTCCTTTCCTGCTCAAGCAAGCAAATGTCCCTATCTACGCTGGACCGCTTGCCCTGGCTTTGATCCGTGGAAAACTCGAAGAACATGGTCTCTTACGCAACGCCAAACTATACGAAATCAACCACAACACTGAGTTGACCTTTAAAAATCTCAAGGCGACTTTCTTTAGAACCACTCACTCTATTCCAGAGCCTTTGGGAATTGTCATTCATACCCCGCAAGGAAAAATCGTCTGTACGGGTGACTTTAAGTTTGACTTTACTCCAGTTGGGGAACCTGCAGACTTGCACCGTATGGCAGCCCTTGGTGAAGAAGGCGTACTCTGCCTCCTCTCTGACTCGACGAATGCAGAAGTCCCAACCTTTACCAACTCTGAAAAAGTCGTTGGTCAGTCCATCATGAAGATTATCCAAGGTATCGAAGGACGCATCATCTTTGCATCCTTTGCCTCAAATATCTTCCGTCTCCAGCAAGCAACAGATGCTGCTGTTAAGACTGGACGAAAGATTGCGGTCTTTGGACGTTCGATGGAAAAGGCCATTGTCAACGGGATCGAGCTTGGCTACATCAAAGCTCCTAAGGGAACCTTTATCGAGCCAAATGAAATCAAAGACTACCCTGCAGGCGAGGTTCTGATCCTCTGTACAGGTAGTCAAGGCGAGCCAATGGCAGCCCTCTCTCGTATCGCTAACGGAACCCACCGTCAAGTGCAACTCCAACCCGGCGATACCGTTATCTTCTCTTCAAGCCCAATCCCTGGAAATACTACTAGCGTCAACAAGTTGATTAACATCATTTCTGAAGCTGGTGTCGAAGTCATCCACGGTAAGATTAACAATATCCACACCTCTGGACACGGTGGTCAGCAAGAGCAAAAACTCATGCTCCGTTTGATCAAGCCCAAATACTTCATGCCTGTCCACGGTGAATACCGTATGCAGAAAGTCCATGCTGGACTAGCGGTGGATACGGGTGTCGAGAAGGACAATATCTTTATCATGAGCAATGGTGATGTGCTTGCCCTTACTGCTAACTCAGCTCGTATCGCAGGTCACTTCAATGCCCAAGATATCTATGTCGATGGAAATCGTATCGGTGAAATCGGCGCTGCTGTCCTCAAAGACCGTAGAGATCTATCTGAAGATGGTGTCGTTCTAGCAGTCGCAACTGTTGACTTCAAGTCTAAAATGATCTTGTCTGGGCCTGATATCCTCAGCCGAGGCTTTGTCTACATGAGAGAATCTGGAGACTTGATTCGCCAAAGCCAGCGCATCCTCTTCAATGCAATTCGTATCGCGCTGAAGAACAAAGATGCTAGCGTGCAATCTGTCAATGGTGCCATTGTCAACGCCATTCGCCCCTTCCTCTATGAAAATACAGAACGTGAACCGATTATCATCCCTATGATCCTCACACCAGATGAAGAATAATACTCTTTGATTTTCATTGAATACAAGTCAAAAAAAACAGCCCCGTCTTCGGAGCTGTTTTTCTCTATGCTTTTTTTTCTTGATTTTTAGAAATACTACGATTTTTACCTTCCAGATACACCATCAAAATAGAAATATCTGCTGGATTTACTCCCGAAATACGGCTAGCTTGGCCGATGGTTTCTGGATTGATGAGTTTGAACTTCTGACGGGCTTCTGTCGCAATCGAGTCAATATCATCCCAGTCGATATTGGCTGGAATGCGTTTTTCTTCCATGCGTTTCATCTTGGCAACCTGATCCATGGCTTTGGAAATGTAGCCTTCGTACTTGATTTCTGTTTCAATCAATTCGATAATCTTGTCATCCAAGTCCTCTGCAGCAGGTCCGATAAAGGTCACCACATCT
This sequence comes from Streptococcus oralis, assembly GCF_002386345.1. Lineage (NCBI taxonomy): Bacteria > Bacillati > Bacillota > Bacilli > Lactobacillales > Streptococcaceae > Streptococcus > Streptococcus oralis. Next base: position 1,748,543 of record NZ_CP023507.1, read on the forward strand.
TGGTAAGACACTTCTGGGCGACGAAGGAATTCCTTTGCTGTCACCGCATCAGTCAATGGTTTGAAGCCCATCTCCTCAACCTTGGCATTGGTTTCCTTGACTGGCTTGAGTTTGATGCTGTCTAAACGCTTCATTTCATTGTCAAATTGATTTTTCTTGATTTCAAAACGAGCCCAGCGTTCATCATCAACAAGGCCAATCTTGCGCCCCATCTCTGTCAAACGCATATCGGCATTGTCATGACGGAGGATGAGACGGTATTCAGCACGACTGGTCAAGAGACGATAGGGTTCAATAGTTCCCTTGGTCACCAAGTCATCAATCATCACCCCGATATAACCGTCGCTTCGCTTCAAAATCAACTCTGGCTTGCCTTGGATTTTTAGAGCCGCATTGATACCAGCGATAATCCCTTGGCCAGCAGCTTCTTCGTAACCTGACGTTCCATTTGTCTGACCAGCAGTAAAGAGTCCTGAGATTTTCTTGGTTTCCAAAGTCGCACGCAACTGGTGTGGCAAGACCATGTCGTACTCAATGGCATAACCTGTTCGCATCATCTCTGCATTTTCCAGACCTTTGATAGAATGAACCAAGTCACGCTGTACATCCTCTGGCAGACTGGTTGATAGACCTTGAACATAAACTTCCTCTGTATTGCGCCCTTCTGGCTCAAGGAAAAGTTGGTGGCGTTCCTTGTCCGCAAAGCGCACAATCTTGTCCTCAATTGACGGACAGTAACGAGGTCCCACTCCCTTGACCACACCTGTAAACATAGGCGCACGATGGAGGTTATTTTGGATAATTTCATGACTGGTACCATTGGTATAGGTCAACCAGCATGGCACTTGATCCTTGACATAGTCCTCATCACGTGAAGTATATGAGAAGTGATTTGGTGCTTCATCTCCTGGCTGAATCTCTGTCACATCGTAGTTGATAGAGGAAGCCTTGACACGTGGAGGGGTTCCTGTCTTGAAACGACCGATTTCGAGGCCCAATTCCTTGAGATTATCAGCTAGGTTAATAGAAGCAAGACTGTGATTAGGACCTGATGAGTACTTGAGGTCTCCGATGATGATTTCCCCACGGAGGGCTGTTCCTGTGGTTACAATAACCGCTTTTGCTCCATACTCTTGATGGGTAGCTGTACGCACACCGACAACCTTGCCATCTTCCACCAAAATTTCATCAATCATGGTTTGACGAAGGGTGAGATTTTCTTGATTTTCAACTGTCTTGCGCATCTCCTTAGAGTAAAGCTCCTTGTCAGCTTGCGCACGAAGGGCACGGACAGCTGGACCTTTCCCAGTATTGAGCATCTTCATCTGGATGTAAGTCTTGTCAATGGTTTTGGCCATCTCGCCACCGAGGGCATCGACTTCACGCACGACAATCCCCTTGGCAGAACCACCGATTGAAGGGTTACAAGGCATGAAAGCCAGCATTTCAATGTTGATGGTCGCAAGCAAGACCTTACAGCCCATACGGCTGGCTGCTAGAGATGCTTCTACCCCCGCGTGCCCCGCACCAATTACAATAATATCGTATTCTTCCGTAAAATTATAAGTCATTTCTTAACCTTTCAAAAATTTCTCGCAAATAAGGAACTAACTTCTCCTCCTCTAGAGCTTGATCCATAGTAACCCATTTAAAGTGTGTATGCTCTTCAGGATCTAATCTGATAATTGGCTTCTCCCCAATCCACTCTGCTTTATAAACTAAGCGAGTAAAAACCGTATCCTTAGAGGTATCCAGTTGACTATCTTCGTGAAGAAGTTTGAGCGAACTGCTATCTAGCCTAACTCCCGCTTCTTCAATGCATTCTCTAAGAGCACCATCTCGCGGAAGTTCACCCTTTTCAACCCCGCCACCAGGAATATCCCAGTAAGTTGGATAAACGTTGGGTTCTCCTCTTTTAATTTCCGAACGCTGAATGAGCAAATAATCACCACCACTATGAACAAGTACATGGGCAATAAGCTTAACCATCATTTTCTCTCCTATTCCTCAAGATGAATGTGTTTTAGTTGGCCGTTCCATTCTGGTAGGGCTGTTTTTAAAAAGGCTGGAACTAGCTGGATATTCTGGAGCTGATCCAAATCAATCCACTCACAAGGTTGCCTTTTCACATCTTCCTGCATGGTCAATGGAGCTTCTTCAAGCAAATTCACCAGGTAATGAAACTCGATGTTGTGATAGGAAACACCGTCCTGTTCAAAACGATTTTCAACCACGAAAGCTAGCTGCCCAGCTTGAGCTTTGACACCTAGTTCTTCCTTCACTTCACGGACTACCGCGTCTTCCGTGCTTTCATTGACTTGAATCGCACCGCCGATAGTGTAATATTTACCCTTGTCTTTAGTAACTAGGAGCTTGCCATTTTGGAGAATCAAGGCTGCCGCCCGAACACCAAAGACCGTGTCTCCCACTGTTGTCCGAAAGTCTTGTTGAGTCATTTTTGTCCTTTCCCTTAAACGACACAAAAACAGTCAAAACTCCAAAGAAGTGCAGGACAAAAAAGCCTGCAACATCCATGAGCTTTGACCATCATTTCTATTGCTTTTATTATTGTAGCAAATTGAGAAAATTTGTCAATCTAAATGTACTATAATTGGCGAATCGCTTCAAAAGCTCCTTTGTCAATCTCGACTGGGTCAGAGAAGGCATCCAGAACAATCCCTCTCACCGGAAACTCCCCTATCTCTTCCGCAACAGATAAACAGTCCGTAAGAGGTAATTGCAACCAGGAAAAACGGTCATAATAGTCCCTGGGAATATCTTGTTCAGTTAAGAAACAAGGATAGAAGTAGTCGTCTCCCTTTCGCAGAATATCCGGTTTTAGTCGTACCCCTTCTTGTTCATCACTCTCATCCAGAAGATTCGGATTGAAGGGGACCCAGACTTTAGCTTGTTTCAATTCCTTGAACAAGGCTTCAATTGACTCTGTCGTTTTCTCTCTCAAATACTCTTTCTTATAGTCAGAGAGGCTCATTGTTTGCTCTTTTTTAGCCGTTTTTTTCTTAAAAAACTGAAACATTCTCTTTCCTCTTAGAAAATCTTAAATGTACTGACAAACCTGTCCATCGCGGTAGGCATTGTCAATCAAACCGCCACCGAGACACTCATCGCCATCGTAAAAGACAACTGCCTGTCCTGGTGTGATGGCGCGTTGCGGTTCCGCAAAGATGACCTCTGCCTTATCTCCTTTGACATGTACTGTCACCTTAGAATCAGGCTGACGGTAGCGGAATTTAGCCGTACATTCTAGCGTAAATTCCTCTGGCATCTCACGAGTAAAATGAACTTGACTGGCTTCTAGGCTGGTTGACATAAGCGAATCATGGTAGAAACCTTGGCCGACATAGAGGATATTCTTGCTCAGGTCTTTTCCGACAACGAACCAAGGGGCATTGTCACCACCGTGTTGGCCACCGATACCGAGTCCGCCACGCTGACCAATCGTATAGTACATAAGGCCGGCATGCTCACCCATATCGCGACCATCCACAGTCATCATGCGACCAGGCTGAGCTGGCAGATAGTTACTGAGAAAGTTTTTAAAGTTCTTTTCTCCGATAAAGCAAATCCCTGTCGAGTCTTTCTTCTTAGCAGTCGCAAGTCCTGCTTCTTCTGCGAGTCTGCGAACTTCAGGCTTTTCCAAATGTCCCAATGGGAACATGGTTTTTTGAAGTTGTTCTTGCGAAAGTTGACTGAGGAAATAGGTCTGGTCCTTGCCATTGTCCACGCCACGAAGCATGTGAACGATGCCATCCTCATCACGCGCCACTCGAGCATAATGCCCAGTCGCTACATAGTCTGCACCCAAGGTCATAGCATAATCCAAAAAGGCCTTGAACTTGATTTCCTTGTTACACATAACGTCTGGATTTGGCGTGCGCCCTGCACGGTATTCCGCTAGGAAATACTCAAAAACGCGGTCCCAGTACTCTTTTTCAAAATTGACAGAGTAGTAAGGAATGCCGATCTGGTCTGCCACTGCAGCCACATCCTTGTAATCTTCGGTCGCCGTACAGACGCCGTTTTCGTCTGTGTCATCCCAGTTCTTCATGAAGATACCGATCACATCGTAGCCCTGCTCCTTGAGAAAGAGAGCCGTCACCGACGAATCAACACCACCACTCATCCCTACAACAACACGTGTTTTAGAGTTATCACTCATGGTAAGTCTCCCATCTATTCGTTTATTCACGATTGAAGGTCGTGTGTGCTTCAACGATTGAAGGTCGCTTGAGCAGTATTCATTATAACACGCTTGGTTAGAGAAGACAAGAAAGAGGTTGATAAATCACCTCAACCTCTCTTTCTTCCTTTGCAAACGAATCAATTTTCCCCTTTAAGTTCTTTCTTCGCTTGTTCTATCTGGTATTTCACTTGCTCAAAGCCGGTTCCTCCTAAGGAATTCCGTCTCTGAACAGCGGTTTCTGGGCGCAAGTAGATATAAATATCCTCTTCAATCAAGGGATGGTAGACTTGCAACTCCTCCAAATCCCAATCTTGGATGTTTTTACCATGCTTGATAGAGTCTAGAACCAATTTCCCCACTATTTCATGCGCTTCTCTAAAGGGAAGACCTTTTTCTGCCAAATAGTCTGCCAGTTCGGTCGCATTCGAAAAATCATTCTCTGTGGATTGCTGCATTTTGGCCTGATTAACCTGCATGCTCGATAGCATACCTGCCAGCACATCCAGAGAATTCAAAATCGTTTCTACTGTATCAAACATGCCTTCCTTGTCCTCTTGCAAATCCTTATTGTAGGCCAGAGGCAAAGATTTCATGACGGTCAATAGTCCAAGCAAGTGCCCGTAAACCCGTCCTGTCTTCCCTCGAATCAATTCGGCCATATCAGGATTTTTCTTCTGGGGCATGATAGACGAACCCGTTGAAAAGCTATCAGACAAGCTAATGTACTGATACTCAAAACTGCACCAATTGATGATTTCTTCACAAAAACGGCTCATATGCATCATCAAAATGCTGGCATTTGACAGAAATTCTAAGATAAAATCACGGTCACTCACTGCGTCCAAGGAATTGGTATAGGGTTGTTGGAAGCCCAGTAAATCACTCGATAATTGACGATTGATTGGAAAAGTTGTCCCCGCCAAGGCTGCCGCACCCAGGGGAGATAGGTCCGTATGTTTCATGTTAAATGCAAAGCGTTCGCTGTCCCTTTGAAACATATTGTAATAAGCCATGAGATGGTGGGCAAAGCTAATCGGTTGGGCGTGCTGCAAATGAGTATAGCCTGGCATGATGGTTTCCACATGTTTTTCAGCCAAATCCAGCAAAACACTGTTCAGATTCGCCAACTTATCCAAAACATGGCCAAGCTGCTCCTTTAGATATAAGTGCATATCCGTTGCGACTTGGTCATTCCGAGAACGAGCCGTGTGCAATTTCCCAGCCAGAGGACCGATTTTTTCTGTCAGCAACACTTCCATATTCATATGAATATCTTCATTTGCAATATCAAAATGAAGCTCCCCTGCCTCTAAATCTCGCAACAAAGCTTGCAGACCATCTTGGATCTGCTCTGCCTCTTCCAAGCTTAAAATGCCAGTCTGTCCTAGCATTTGAACATGAGCTAGGGAACCCATCAAATCAAATTTTGCCAGCTGATGATCAAAGGAAATACTCGCACCGAACTGCTCTACCCAATCTTCCACAGTGCCTTCAAATCGACCACCCCATAATTTTGTATTTTTCGGCATATCCCGTCGTCCCTTTCTATCGCATCACTACTCAACATTTTTCTGAACTTCTGAATAAACCTTATTCGGAAGCCCCCAAAGCTTGATAAATCCAACAGCCGCATCTTGGTCAAAAGTATCCGCACTGGTATAAGTCGCCAAATTTTCATCGTAAAGAGAATTTGGAGATTTCCGAGCCACTACCTGAGCGTTCCCCTTATAAAGTTTAACTTTTGCAGTTCCATTGACAACTTTCTGTGTCTCCTTGATATAGGCAATCAAAGCCTGAGTTGCTGGGCTAAACCACAAGGCATTATAGATGAGATTGGACAACTCATTTTCGATAATAGGTTTGAAATGAGCCACTTCTCTCACAAGAGTCAAGTCTTCAATCTCCTTATGAGCTGCCAATAAAGTCACAGCACCTGGGCACTCATAAATCTCTCTTGACTTAATACCGACTAGGCGATTTTCCACATGGTCAATACGACCAACACCGTGTTTGCCCGCAATTTCATTGAGCTTTTGAATCAAAGCCACCACTTTCATCTTTTCTCCATTGAGGGAGATGGGCACCCCGCAGCTAAACTCAATGTCAATAAATTCTGGACTGTCTGGTGCCTCTTCTGGCGAAGATGTGATTCCAAATGCTTCTTCTGGTGCTTGGTTCCAAGGGTTTTCCAAAACACCACATTCATTTGCACGTCCCCAAAGATTTTGATCGACAGAGTAAGGATTGTCAAGGTCAGCTGGAACTGGAACACCGTTTTCTTTGGCATATTGGATTTCTTCTTCACGAGACCATTTCCACTCACGAACAGGCGCAACTACTTTTAAATTGGGATCCAAAGCTGCAATAGAGACTTCAAACCGAACTTGGTCGTTTCCCTTACCTGTACAACCATGTGCAATTGTGGTTGCCCCCGTCTGATGAGCTATTTCAACGAGTTTTTTTGAAATAAGAGGGCGACTCAGAGCAGATACCAAGGGATACTTCTGTTCGTAGTAGGCATGTGCCTGAAGGGCCACTAATACATAGTCATTAGCAAATTCTTCCTTAACATCAATGACATAAGACTCTACAGCCCCAACCTTGAGAGCTTTATCGTGGATGAACTCCAAATCTTTTCCTTCCCCCACATCCATACAAACAGCGATCACATCATAGTCTTTTTTTAACCATGTAATAGCAACTGATGTATCCAATCCACCTGAATAGGCTAAAATGACCTTTTCCTTACTCATTTCTCTTCCTTCTTTCTATTTTTCGATAGAGGCTTTAAAAGCATCGTCAATCAATTTGTCCAACTCCCCAGAATCCTTCAATTTCTGGATGGTTTTGTCAACCGCTTCTTTCAATTCCTTACTGTCTTTTTTCATCGCAACAGCGTAGGAATCTTCCTTGTCATTGTCAAAATCAAACTCAGCGATGGCTAGGTCTGGATTATTCTCTACAAATCCTTTCGCCACTGGTTCCTCAAAGATAACCGCATCTAGTTGCCCTGATTTCAAATCTGTTATCAAATTTCCATTTTTAGGAAGTGAAACGAGAGAAGAATTCTGCAAGGTTTCTTTGGCCAAAGTTTCCTGGATAGAACCTTTCTGCGCTCCAACCTTTTTCTGAGCCAAATCCTTCACAGATTGGTAATTCGTTAATTCAGATTTTCTTACGATAACCTTATTTTTCGAAGTGTAGTAGGGAATCGAAAAATCGTAAACTTGACTTCTCTCCTCCGTTTTGGAAACACCTGATATGGCAAGATCGGCCTTGCCCGAATCAAGACTAGCCAGTACATTGTCAAAACTCATTGGAGAGAATTCCACTTCTACACCTAGTTCCTTTGCGATGGCTTTGGCTAGTTCAACATCTGAACCTACAATCTGATTTTTCCCATCAACCAATTTCTGGTATTCGAATGGAGCAAACTCTGGATTTAGGGCCACCACCAATTTTCCTTTAGCCTTAATGGCTTCAACACCTTGGTATTGAGTGTTACTACAAGCAAATAATAAGGGAAACATAAGCAAACCAAACATCGTCATCAACACCTTCTTCACTTTATTCATAGAAGAGCCTCCTTTTATTTTTATACTTTATTATTGTATAAATAATACTCTTCTCGTTCTCGTTTGTCAAGAAAAAACTGTATTTTATTTCATTTAAATCAAGAAAAAGCTTATTATATGATGTATTTTTACATATAATAAGCTTATTTATACTATTTTAGTTTTAAAACAATTTGAAGAATTTTGTCGAAATTATACAAATAGAGCATTGCTGAGAAGATCCTTACACTTTTTGTTATAGACAAACAAAAAAAGAGCCCTAAAGGACTCTTTTATTCTTAATACCAACCGTTGTTAAGCCAGAAGTTCTTGGCAGCTGTCCATGAACCGTAACGTTCTGCAACGTAGGCATCTGCTACACGTTCTTGATTTTCAGCTGAGTAGTCACCGTTCAAGTATGAATCTGTCAATTGGTAACGTCCGATGTAACGTCCGTTTGTAGCAGTGTAGCTACCACCTGATTCTTTTTGAGCGATCCATTCTTTGGCTTCTGCTTCAGAACCACTTACAGTAGAAGTTGCTGCAGTGTTGCTTTCTGCTGCTGGGGCTGCAGGAGTTGCAGGTGCAGCTGGGGCTTCATAAGTTGTTGCTGCTGCTGGAGCTTCTTCAACTGTTTCTGTAGCTACTGGAGCTGTTTCTTCCGTTGTTGCTGCTGGAGCTACAGTAGAAGCTGTTCCTTCGATAACCAAAACTTGGTCAACAAAGATAAGGTGAATATCTTTGATGTTGTTTTTTGCTGCCAATTTTTCAACAGTTGTATTGTACTTCTCAGCGATTTCTGAAAGAGTATCACCTGATTTAACTGTGTAAGTTACAGATTCTTGCGCAGATGCAAGTGATGGAGCAAAGAAAGCAAGCAAAGCTGCTACTCCTGCGATAGTTGTTTTAATTTTTTTAGTTGTTAATGACATATCTAAAAATTCTCCTTCCATTGGATATATCTATGATACCTTTTAAATGTTACCGTTGTTTAACGGTTTTATGTAGAAATATTACAAAAATGTTTTATATTTACCGTTTTATGGAGGTTTTTGTCACAAAAGACCTTATTTTATACTATCTTTAATCATTTTAAGCTTTTGATAAGGGAAATAAGCGCAGAGGTCCATTCTTTGATATAATAGATATAAGAATCTTTGTAAGGGGAAACAGATGCACTCACTTCGTTTTCAATCTGTCTTTGATATTATCGGACCAGTCATGATTGGCCCATCAAGTAGCCATACTGCTGGTGCTGTTCGTATCGGGAAAATCGTCTCTTCCATCTTTGACGATACGCCGACAGAGGTAGAATTCCAATTATTTAACTCATTTGCCAAAACCTACCGTGGTCATGGAACTGACCTTGCTCTCGTCGCTGGTATTTTAGGTATGGATACGGATGATCCCAACATTCCAAATAGCCTAGAGATTGCCCATAAACGTGGTATTAAGATTGTCTGGACCATTCAGAAAGATAGCAACGCTCCTCATCCTAATACCACTAAAATTACTGTGAAAAATGAACACAAGTCCATCAGTGTGACAGGAATTTCCATCGGTGGGGGAAATATCCAAGTTACGGAACTTAACGGCTTTGCTGTTTCTCTCAACATGAACACACCGACCATCATCATCGTGCATCAGGATGTTCCGGGTATGATTGCCCATGTCACTGAAGCCCTCTCTCGTTTCGATATCAACATCGCGCAGATGAATGTGACTCGAGAAAAAGCTGGAGAAAAAGCCATCATGATTATCGAAGTCGATAGTCGAAGTTGCGAAGAGGCGATTAAAGAAATCCGAAAAATCCCTCATCTCCACAATGTCAATTTCTTTAAGTAGGAGGAAACATGTTTTATTCTATCAAAGAATTGGTCGAGCAAGCGGATCTAGACTTCCAAGGAAATGTCGCAGAACTCATGATTGCGACAGAATATCAACTAACCGGTCGGGAACGCCCAGAAGTTCTCCTCCTCATGGAACGCAATCTAGAAGTCATGAAAGCCTCTGTCGAGCTCGGTCTCAGTGAAAACAAATCCCGTAGTGGCCTAACGGGCGGAGACGCGGCCAAACTAGACCGCCATCTCAAAAGTGGCAAAGCCTTGTCGGACTTTACCATCCTATCAGCAGCCCGTAATGCCATCGCGGTCAATGAACACAATGCGAAGATGGGCTTGGTCTGCGCTACTCCAACCGCAGGAAGTGCCGGCTGTCTGCCAGCCGTTCTCACTGCTGCTATCCAAAAACTTGACCTCAGCCACGAAGAACAGCTAGATTTCCTCTTTGCTGCTGGTGCCTTTGGACTAGTCATCGCAAACAATGCCTCTATCTCAGGCGCTGAAGGTGGCTGTCAGGCCGAAGTTGGCTCTGCCTCTGCCATGAGTGCCGCAGCCTTGACCTTGGCTGCAGGTGGAAGCCCCTATCAGGCTAGCCAAGCCATCGCCTTTGTCATTAAAAATATGCTAGGCCTCATCTGCGACCCCGTCGCTGGTTTGGTTGAAGTTCCCTGTGTCAAACGAAATGCCATGGGAGCTAGCTTTGCCTTTATCGCAGCAGACATGGCCTTGGCAGGTATCGAGTCTAAGATCCCTGTTGACGAAGTCATCGATGCCATGTACCAAGTCGGATCGAGCCTCCCAACTGCCTTTCGTGAAACAGCTGAGGGTGGACTTGCCGCTACACCTACTGGTCGTCGCCTACAAAAAGAAATCTTCGGAGAATAAGTTTATCTGTTAGGAGAAATCATGCCCTCTATCTCAGCTATCTTTTTTGATCTAGACGGAACCCTAGTTGACAGTTCCCTCGGTATCCACAATGCCTTTACCCATACCTTTAAAGAGCTAGGAGTTCCAAGCCCTGATGCCAAAACCATTCGTGGTTTTATGGGACCGCCCCTTGAAAGTAGTTTTGCAACATGTCTTCCCAAGGAGCAAATCTCGGAAGCCGTTCAAATCTATCGTTCTTACTACAAGAAAAAAGGAATCCACGAAGCGCAACTCTTCCCCCAAATAACGGAATTACTCCAAGAACTTTCACAAAACTACCCTCTCTACATCACTACAACAAAGAATACTCCTACTGCTCATGATATGACTAAAAATCTGGGAATCCATCATTTCTTTGATGGCATTTACGGTTCTAGTCCTGAAACGCCACACAAGGCGGATGTCATCCGTTACTCCTTGCAAACGCATCAACTCCCTGCAGACCAAGTCCTCATCATTGGGGATACCAAGTTTGATATGATTGGAGCCCAAGAAACTGGTATTAAAAAGTTTGCTGTTACTTGGGGATTTGGAGAAGAAGCTGATTTACTCAGCTATCAGCCTGACTGGATTGCCCATACCATTGACGATATCATTAAGCAACTATAAATAATACAACGATTTGAAATTACAGAGTAAAAAGGCCAAGGTCCTGTACAAACAGAATCTTGGCCTTTTATTTATAATTAGTTGATTAGTCACCCTTACTCAGCATGGGTTGTCTCATTTGCAAAGGAAATGATGGCTTCTTTGAGCTCATCTCCGCTGAGTGAACGGAATTCTTCAATCTTTTGATCAATGGCTTCTAGAGGCATGACGTTAACCTTACCAACGAAAATCTTGTCCATGACTTGGTTATCAACCAATTCGGTCGAAACCAAGAGTTCTTCATAGAGTTTTTCTCCTGGGCGGATACCGACCTCAACGATTGGAATTTCACTTTCAGTGTGTCCGCTTAGAAGAACCATTTTCTTAGCCAAGTCATAGATCTTGACTGGTTTGCCCATATCGAGGATAAAGACTTCTCCGTCCTTGGCATAAGCGCCAGCATGGATTACTAGACGGCTAGCCTCTGGAATGGTCATAAAGTAACGTGTCATACGGAAGTCTGTCACCGTTACAGGACCGCCTTCAGCAATCTGACGTTCAAAGACAGGAATCACGCTACCACGACTACCGAGAACATTCCCAAAACGAACTGCACAGTAGGTTGATTTGCTGCGTTGGTTAAAGCCAGTGACAATCAATTCTGCCACGCGCTTGGTTGCACCCATAACATTCGGTGGATTGACCGCCTTGTCAGTCGAAATCATAACCATCTTAGGTACTTTGGCTTCATCAACAGCCTTGGCAACATTGTAGGTACCGAGGATATTGTTCTTAAAGGCTTCTTTTGGATTGCGTTCCATCATCGGAACGTGTTTGTGGGCTGCAGCATGATAAACAATGGCTGGTTTGTACTGCTCAAACACCTGCAAGAGACGGTCATAGTCCTGAATATCTGCAATAACAGGAACATAATCAATTCCTTGGAATGTACGGATCAATTCATGATAAACGAGATAGATTGAGTTTTCACCATGTCCAAGCAAGACGATACGCTCGGGATTGAAACGGCTAACCTGACGACAAATCTCCGAACCAATCGAACCACCTGCCCCTGTCACCAGGATGGTCTTGCCTGTAATCTCCGTACCTAGACGCGATTCGTCGAGACGAATTTCCTGACGGCCCAAAAGGTCTGTGATATCAATTTTTTGGAAACCACTACCTGGTTGATGGAGTCCTTGAACGACTGTCTCAACCTTAGGCATCTTGTAACATTTGACGCCTAGCTTATTACACATCTGCAAGATGCGTTCGTACTCTGAAGGGTCAAGCGAAGGGATCGCTACGATGACACGCTCGATTTGGTGACGTTTAGCCAATTCAGGTAGATTATCATAAGAGCCCAAAACTGGGATTCCACCTAGTTTTTGTCCCTTTTTCTTTTCATCATTATCCAAAATCCCCACTAGCTCAAGGTCGCTAGTTGGATGTTGATAGCTGTTCATAAAGAGGGCACCACCATCACCAGCACCAATCAAGAAGGTCCGACGATGCTCTCCATCTCCACTACCTTTTTTACGTTTGGAATAAATCAACTGCCAAGTGATACGAGGAAGCAAGATGAGGAAGGTGCTCAGCAAAATGAAGAGCACGATGAAACGGATAGAAAATAGTGGAAGAAAGGCATAGCAGATTCCATAAGAAAGAACACTGCTGAGCATCACTCCGAAAAAGATTTTCATGAAATCCGTAATCTTACTGTAGCGACTAATACTAGCATTCAGCCCCCAAAATGCAATCATGATTTGATAGAGGAGGAAGGCTAAAAGAGTGTAGATTACATAATCCACAGGCGCAGGATTTATAAGGCCATAAAACAAGATATAAGATACGATGATGGAAACCACCATACTCAGAATATCGAATATCCCCCAAAATACTTGTTTTTGCTGTTTATTTAAAATTTCAACCAGATCAATCACGTAATCTGTTAGTTTTTTATTCATAGGAATTTACTCCCCCTTAAAAGAGTCAGATGATACTGTTGTTATGATAACCTGAATCATTCAGTCTATCGGGGCTTACTTTCTCTTTCTTAAAAGTTTGACGAAGATAAACTGACGTACAAAGCCTGGACAAAGTGCAACAATTGCCTGAATGGCTACACTTTTAGCATATTCCATGTAAGAAATTTGCCCTCGCTCAAGCATCCGTTGGCGAGCTTGACGATAGAGTTTAAGGTAACGTAAGCCACCTCGACGCTCAAACATCCCTGCACCGACACGAACCTTACACAAGATTTGATCTAGGTTCCCAGTCTTGGCACCTGCAGCAATCATATTGAGCCAAAGGAGGTCATCCTCCATGTAAAGGCCATCTTCATAGTTGCCTGCCTTGAGGACCATGCCCTTTTTAAACATAACTGTCATATGGTTAAAGGCGCTTCTCATTCTCTGATAAGCCACAATGTCTGCATGCTGAGTTGGAACACGACGATAAGAAACAATCTCATCTGGATTGTCAATGAACTCTGCGATATGCCCGCCTAAGAGATCGAGATCTTCTTTCTCCATTAGCTGAAGCTGTTTCTCAAAACGATCCGGAACGGCTAAATCATCCGTATCCATGCGGGCAATAATGTCATACTGGCACTGTAAAACACCGTATCGAAGAGCCAAGCCTAAACCTTGATTTTCTTCTAAGGGGCACCGTTTAACTGGAATGTCTGACTGAGCTTCCACTTCATCTAGCACCTGATAGAGTTCGGGCGTGAGCGGCCCGTCCTCAACAAGAACAAGTTCACTCGGTTTCAAGGTCTGGTTTTGAACACTTTTAATAGCATCTTTTAAAAACGTCGGATTTTCCTTTACATAGACCGACATCAAGACGCTGATTTTTTGCTTTTCAGGCACAGTTTTTCTCCAATGTATAGATTTCCTTCCACTATTTTATCACAAAATTTCCTAGTTTCCTATTTTTATATCAAATCAAGGAAAATTCTAGTAAAGAAATCTGTCCCTTTTCACTTTATTTTCACTTCCATTGATTGATCTGTCTTGGCTATCATTACTTGACATTATAAGGAAAAAACCTTAAAATAAGCTGTTATTAAAATCATCCTATCGAGGTTTTTATGAAAAAACAATCACTCTTTTTTGTTCTAGGAATTGTCTTAATCGGGACTGTTTTACGATCTCCTTTTACTGCTCTTCCAACCATTTTAGGAGATATCGCTCAGGGGCTAGGAGTGGAGGTCAGCTCTCTTGGAATTTTAACCAGTCTGCCGCTCTTGATGTTTGCTCTTTTTTCGGCTTTTGCGAGTCGCTTGGCACAAAAAATCGGGTTGGAACATCTCTTTACTTACTGTCTCCTCCTCTTAACTGTTGGCTCTGTCATTCGGATTTTCAATCTTCCCCTTCTCTATCTAGGGACCCTAATTGTGGGAGCAAGCATTGCGATCTTCAATGTACTGCTCCCAAGTATGATCCAGGCAAATCAGCCTCAAAAGATTAGTTTCCTAACAACTCTCTATGTCACTGCCATGGGAATTTCGACAGCCATCGCTTCTTATCTTTCGGTTCCTATCACCCAAGCTAGTTCTTGGAAGGGACTCATCCTCGTTCTCAGCTTTCTCTGTCTGGTCACTCTGCTAGTCTGGTTGCCAAATCATCGCCACAACCACCACCTAGAAAGCCAAAAAGAAAAGCAAGTCAAAGAGAATATTCTAAAAAGTAAAGATGTCTGGGCTATCATTATCTTTGGCGGGCTTCAGTCCTTGCTCTTTTATACAAGTATGACCTGGTTGCCAACTATGGCTGTTAGTGCTGGTATTTCTAATAGTGATGCGGCTCTTCTGGCTTCTATCTTCTCACTGATCAGCATTCCTTTTTCAATGACTGTTCCAAGTCTGACGACTCGTCTATCAGATGGTCACCGTCGAATCATGCTGGCAATTATCTCTATCGCTGGTATGATAGGAATTGCCATGCTCTTGTATCCAACCAATAATTTCCTCTACTGGTTAGTCGTCCATCTCTTGATTGGAACGGCCTGCAGTGCCCTCTTCCCCTACCTCATGGTTTGCTTCTCACTTAAGACCAGCTCGCCTGAAAAGACTGCGCAACTCTCAGGCCTGGCGCAAACAGGGGGTTACATCTTAGCGGCCTTTGGTCCTACCTTGTTTGGTTACAGCTTTGACCTTTTCCAATCTTGGGTTCCAGCTGTCCTTGCCCTTCTAGCCGTTGATATCATCATGACCATCTCACTCTTTATGGTCGATCGGGCTGATAAAATCCTCTAAACTTCTAGTTTTTACTAGAAGTTTTTTATATATAAAATTTTTACACATATTTCTTGACAGGGCTTTCAACTTGAGATACAATATATTTGAAAAGAGTATATATAAAATTTTTATATAATATAAAGGAGGTTTCCCATGTACTTCCCAACATCCTCTGCCTTGATCGAATTTCTCATCTTGGCTGTACTGGAGCAGGGGGATTCTTATGGTTATGAGATTAGCCAAACCATTAAACTCATCGCCAATATCAAAGAATCTACGCTCTATCCCATTCTCAAAAAATTGGAAGCCAGTGGCTTTCTGACCACCTACTCTAGAGAGTTTCAGGGGCGTATGCGCAAATACTACTCCTTGACCAATCGGGGCGTAGAGCAGCTCGTTACTCTAAAGGAAGAGTGGACGCTCTATACCGACACCGTCAACGGCATTATAGAAGGGAGTATCCGCCATGACAAGAACTGACTATCTGACTCAGTTAGAAACCTATCTCAATAAACTGCCTGAAGCTGACCGCATCGAAGCCATGGACTACTTTAAGGAACTATTTGACGATGCAGGTTCAGAGGGCGAAGAGGAACTCATCGCCAGTCTAGGAACACCAAAAGAAGCAGCTCATGATATCCTCTCTGATCTTCTCGATAAAAAAGTCAATGAGGCACCTGCTCAAAAGAATGATCGCCAACTGCTACACATTGCCCTCCTGGCCCTGCTAGTAGCTCCTATCGGAATTCCGGTCGGGATCGGCATCCTCATGGCCATCATCGGTATTTTTATCGCGGCTGTCTCCGTCATTCTAGCCTTTTTCACTGTTTCGGTGACGGGTATCCTACTGGGCGGACTCTTTATCATAGAGAGCTTTAGCGTCCTAGTCGAAGCCAAATCTGCCTTTATCTTGATTTTTGGGGCCGGTTTGCTTTCTATCGGTGCTTCTTCTCTTGTTCTACTGGGTATCTCCTATGTAGCTCGTTTCTTTGGCCTCCTAATCGTCCGCTTGGCACAATGGATTCTTAAAAAAGGAAAGAGAGGTGATAGACATGCGTAAATTGACAAAAGGATTTCTCATCTTTGGTGTGGTTTCTACAATCCTTGGTTTTATCATGATCATTGTAGGTGCGCAGTCCAATGGTATTCAAAGTTTGCTTGCCATGTCAAAAGACCCCGTCTATGACAATCGTATCGAAGAAGTAACCTTTGGAAGCGAAGTGGAAAAACTTGATTTGACCCTTGAAGAACACAGCCTAACCATCACAGAGTCTGTAGATGACAAGATCCACATCACCTATCATCCGTCCGTGTCTGGCCGTCACGATCTGACTACTGGCATGAGTGACAAAACACTGAGCGTCACTGACAAACAAGCCTCCCAACATCGTTTTCTCGGTTCAGGAATCGAAGCCCTACTTCGTATTGCTAGCAGTTATTCTAGTCGTTTTGACGAAGTCATACTCTCCCTCCCTAAAGGAAGAAGACTACAAGCTATCACCGTCTCAGCCAATCGTGGTCAAACCAATATTCGCCAAGCCAATCTCGAAAATGCGACAATCAAAACAAAAGGCTACCTCTTAAGACTAACAGAAAGTTCTATCAAGAACAGCACACTAACGACACCTCATATCATCAATATCTTTGATACTGAATTGACAGATAGCCAGGTCAAGACCGAAGAGGAACACATCTATGCTGAGAATATCAAGGTCCACGGCAAGGTTGAGCTAGAGGCCCATTCCACTCTAAACCTCATTCTCTCCCAGAAAGAGACTGACCGTATCAATCTAGATCTTTCTTCTCAGCATGGTGGTATCTATCATAAACCCAAAGAAGAACATCGTGGACAAAAAGAGAATGAACTTGCCAACCCATACAAGACAGACAAAGCAGATGTCAAGGACCTGCTCATTGCAAAAGCCAACCAGGATATCTACCTACCTAAAGAAGAGCACTCTTCTCCATCTAGAAATCATTGACAAAAACGCTTTCATCTGCTAGTCTAAAGATAGAAAACGACCATAAAAAAGGAGGTTCCACCATGACACAAGAATGGTTTGAAAGTACCGATCTTGAGAAGAAATCACCTCAGACGAAGTCGGAAAACCAGCCCAACGAGCCAGAGACTTCGGAAATTGTAGAGACCGAACCACAAGCAAGCCCAGAAACTCCTATCTCACCTAAAGAGTTGGAAAGGCATGAGGAGGAAACTCCCGAAATAATCGGGGAAGCCCAAACCGAGGAAGAGGGAGAAGGGAAAGCTGAAGAGGAACACAAGCAAGAAAACCCTACAAAAGAGAAAAGTATCCTTAGCAAGGCTTTAGAAAGTCCCTATATCCCAGACATTGACCCCCGCAAAACTGCTCGATTCAAAGAAGAAATCGCACTATTTTGGTCTTGGCTGCTGGATGCTATCCAAGAACCAACTACCAGCAAGACTAGGGACCAAAAGCATCGTTATAGTGTCTTTGCCCTGCTCACCTTGCTGTCTTCGATTAATCTTTTCTTTAGTATCTATCATATCAAGCACCTCTACTATGGCTATATGATTTCTATTGCTAATAGTTCTCCTAACCAGCTCCCACCTTTGGATCTCTTTGCTGGCCTTTCTATCTTGGTCGCTAGCGCTCTATTTTACTTTTCCATCATTTTGGGAGGCTTTACTGTCCGACGTGTGCTGGATCAGGAGAGTGACTTCACATTCCAAGAAGCTTGCGATCGTTACAGCCGGCTCTTTGCTATACCACTTGTCCTAACAGCTCTAGCAAGTTTCTTTGCACTTTTTGGTGGCTTACGATTTGCTGGCATCCTCACTCTTCTAAGCATGACCATCTTTGCCCTTGGAAATCTCTTTGTGATTAGCAAGCCAAGTAAGACCAGTAGCCTTGACCCATTTTATCGTTTCTTACTAGCTGTCTTACTTGATGCTGCTATTCTCTTACCCTTCTTCATTGCAGAGTTGGCGCTAACAGTGGACTACCTTCGCATCCTGACCTTCTTTTAACCAAAATCCCTGCCATTTGTTAATGACAGGGATTTTTATTCTTACTCTTTTTTGGACAAGGTCTACTCGATGCTTGCCAATCCTTCAAAATCTTTTCCCAAAATGGCTTGTACTTCCAATTGATTGGCATCTAGTTGGTGGTAAAATTCTGTTGGTAGTGACTCTAGGAATCTTGCATAGTCCAAGCGAGCGATGGTTTCATAGTCTTCTGCTTTGGACCCATCACCAGAAATCTTCACTAGGTCAATCTCCCAAACAAGCTCCTTGCCTGCTAGCTGCTCGGTATAGGGTGCTGGTACAAAGGGCTCCTTAGGTAAAATCGTCTTGACTCCCTGGGCTAGGTGGTAGATACCGTGCACCTTGCCTTGAGCATCCGGGTAAAATTTCACACTGGCAAGGTAGGCATCAGAGCCTTGAACCTTCTTGACTAGCTCTTCAAAACGTGCCAATCCGTCCTCAGCCAAAAAGCTCTCGAGGTAGTCCTTGTTGAGATAAATAGGAGACAAGAGTCCTTGGCAATATACTAAACGAACCGCCTTATCCGCTAGATAATGCTGGATCGTTTGTCGGAAATAAGCTTCAAAGTCAAAGTCTTCTAGCCCTTCTACCACTTGCCCCAACTTGCTCGATAGGGCTTGGAGGAGAGCTTCTACAATCTCCCAGTCCGCTCTGGTAAGAAAGTCTGGAATCACCACTTGATAGCCTTTTCGACTATCCGCATAGTTCACTTTGAAAAGAAATTGCGACTGGCCTACAATCCCACACTCCATGTACTCGAGACGATTGAGGGGCTGACGGAGATAGACTGCATCATAACTGTGCGACTCCAAGCCCTCCACCAAGGCCAAGATGGACTTGGCAGTCAAGACCTCCTGTTGTCCTAGAATGCTTTCTTTATTTGGGATAAAAAATGTTTTCGCCATAACTGGCCTCCTTTGAAATCGTTTACACATAGTATACCCTATTTTCCTGAAAGATACAGAAACAAATTTTAGATTTTTAGATAAAAAGCATAGAAAAACAGCCCTAAAGGCTGTTTGATGTTATACAGTAGCGACTTGATCCAAGCTTTCACCGATAGCTGCTAGGCGCTCCACCACTTCTGCTTGTGTCAATTCATTTTCTGAAACGTAGCGGTTGCGTGGGTGAACACGACACTCGTGTGAGCATCCACGAAGGTATTTGTCTTCATTTTCTTCTGATGTTAGGATACGACGGTTACAGAAGGGATTTCCACAGTTGACATAACGTTCACATGGTGTTCCATCAAACCAGTCTTTCCCTACGATGGTTGGGTTAACATGGTTGACATCGACTGCGATACGCTCGTCAAAGACGTACATTTTCCCATCCCAAAGCTCACCTTGAACTTCTGGGTCTTTACCGTAAGTTGCGATTCCTCCGTGCAATTGGCCAACATCTTTGTAGCCTTCACGAACCATCCAACCTGAGAATTTCTCACAACGAACGCCACCTGTACAGTAAACCACGACACGCTTGTCCATGAATTTTTCCTTGTTGTCACGAACCCATTGTGGTAACTCACGGAAGTTGCGGATGTCTGGGCGGATAGCTCCACGGAAATGTCCTAGGTCGTACTCATAATCGTTACGTGTGTCAAGGACAACGGTATCTTCGTCAAGAAGGGCTTCTTTGAACTCTTTTGGAGACAAGTAAGCACCTGTTGTTTCAAGTGGGTTGATGTCGTTGTCAAAGTCGTTGTCTTCCAAACCAAGGTGGACAATTTCTTTCTTGTAGCGAACAAACATCTTCTTGAAGGCTTGTTCATTTTCTTCGTCAATCTTGAACCAGAGGTCTTCCATGCCTGGGAGACTGTGAACGTAGTCCATGTATTTTTGAGTTGTTTCGTAGTCACCTGAAACAGTTCCGTTAATTCCCTCGTCAGCGACTAGGATACGGCCTTTAAGGCCGATTGATTTACAGAAAGCCAAGTGGTCTGCAGCAAATTGCTCTGCATTTTCAATTGGAGTATAAAGGTAGTAAAGTAAGACACGAATATCTTTTGCCATAAGATTTGTTCTCTTTTCTATTCTTAAATTTTCAGAATTTTTCATTCAACTATACTAGTATACCCACTTGGGAAAACGAATGCAATTTATTTGACCGGAAATTGTAGAAAGAGTCCTACCCCTGCACTTCATCAGTAACCATACCGAATAACAGATAATTCTCTCAATTTTTTGATTTGCTTAGCTTGACTTTCTGACAAATCCAGCTTATTGTCAATCAACACACGTGAGATGTCAACGTTCATTTGGCTCAGAATAAATGGAGTAGAGGTTCCATCGTCCTTTAATCGTTTTTTATAAATCACTAACTGATTTTTCAGGGGAGCAAGTTGAGGCGCAGCCTTTATATCTTCCAATAGATGATCAATGATGGTCATGGCTTCACAACGCCTTTCGCTTCCTCCAGCAAACCATTTTAATGGTGTCATTCTCATTTTCCTCCTGAAATTCGCTTATAAATTGAAAAACTATAATTCCTAACTCTCCAGCCAGTATTTTACCCAAACACCCTATGTAAAAAAGTCAGCAAAAATGGCAAGGTCGCTACAATATTATTGATCACATGCACTGCATAGGAAGGATAGATGCTCTTGGTATAGCGGGTCAAACCAGCAAAGATGATTCCAGATGTTGTAAAAACGAAAATATCTAACAGACTAGGCAGACTTGAAAAATGAGGAAGAGCAAACAAAATGGAAGGAAGAAGCAAATCAAGACCAAATCGCGAATCTTTAAAAAAGGCGTGTTGCAGTAATCCTCTATAGATTAACTCTTCCATCAGTGGAATCAGAAAGAACAGGGCTATATAGATACCTAGCTCTGCAAAGTTAGTCCCACTATAACCAATCAATACAGCCCAACCTTCAGCAGTTGACTGAACATGTTTAGCTGTCTGAACGTTAAAAGAGATCTGGAGCACTACCACTAATACTGTCAAAATCGAATACCAAAGCCATTTTTTTCTTGGAATGCGAAAGAGATAACCATGGCCTGTCTTAACCAGAATCCAAATCATGACTCCGATAAATAGCAAACTCAAGATATTTTGAATCCAGAAGAAATTGCCTATCTGGGAAGAAAATTGCCAATAGTTTTGGACAATAAGCGTCAGCTGAGAAAGACCAAATACGAAAAATAGGTAAGAGAAGACAGCACTCATTTTGAAAAGAAAGCGATATTTTTTCATAATAAATCCTCTATAGATGTATGTGTATCACATCGCATAAACCCTCAGAACCACTCTTTTCATGTTTACATCCTAAAAATCACTACCTCCCCTAGAGAACTAGGGAAGGCAGCGATCACATTTTTAGGAATTAGGAATGAATACACGAAATCAATCGATCTTATGATTTTTTGTTTTTCAAGAATTCGTCATATTGTTTTTGCATTTCGTTCAATACTTTTTCGTAGGCACCTTCAGATTTCAATTTTTCCATCAATTCTGGAATAGCTTTATCTGGGTCTACAGTACCAGTGTTGATAGCTGTATCGAATTGTTGCATTGTGTTAGAAATGGCTGAGATTTCAGATTTCACATTGTCAGTGTTAAAGATGAATCCAAGTGCTGGAGATTCTTTAGCTTCTGCCAATTGTTTCTTAGAATCTTCGATTTGTTGGTCTGTAACGTTTTCGTTGATGTAAAGAATCCAGTTGTTACCAGTGTTCCATCCACCCATGTGAGTATTTCCTTTGTAGCCATCAAGGACGCGTACACGGTTTTCTTTACCTTCAATTTTTTCCCAGTTCTTGCCTTCTGGACCGTAAACAAGACCGTTCAAGAGTTCTGGGTTCGTGTTCAAGAGGTTCAACACTTCCATTGATTTTTCTTTGTTCTTAGAGTTGTTTGAGATAACAAAGTTGGCAACTTGTGTTGTTTGATTTTTCTTGATAAAGTTAGTGATTGGTTTGATTTGGATGTCTTTGTTAGCAACACGTGAAAGCAAGCTGTTACCATAGTCAGCTGGTCCTACTGTTTCTTCACGAACAAACCAAGTATCTTGTTGAAGGTCAAATGAAGTGTCGCTGGTTGCTACGTCTTTTGGAATGTATCCTTCTTCATAGAATTTGTGAAGAGTCTTCAAGTGTTCTTTGAAACGAGGCACTTCGTAACGGTTTACGATCTTAGTAGTGTCTCCTTCAAGGTCGATAACAAATGGAAGTCCGTTTGGTACTGGGTAGTCAAAGTTATCAGATGGGATAAAGTTCTTCGTAACCGCAAATGGTACTACATCTGGAGCTTTTTCTTTGATTTGTTTCAAGACTGGCTCAAGTGTTTCGTATGAAGTGACACCTGAAATATCGATACCGTATTTAGCAAGAAGAGTTCCGTTGAAGGCAAAGTTTTGAGATGATGCAACGTTAGCTGCAACTGGTACTGCATAGATCTTACCGTTTACAGTGTTCCCTTTGATGTAAGCTGGGTCAAGTGCTTTGTAAAGCTCTGCTCCTTCTTTTTTATACAATTCTGTTAAGTCAGCATAAGCACCTTTTTGAGCATTTACGACATAGTTAGATGCAAATGCGATATCATAGTTTTCACCAGATGATGTGATAACAGACATTTTCTTATCATAGTCACCCCATCCAAGGTATTGGATATCCAATTTAGCACCGACTTTTTCTTCGATGATTTTGTTTGCATTTTCTAGCAATTCATCCAAGTTGTCTGGTTTGTCACCGATTTGGTACATTTTGATTACAGGTTTTTCACCTGAAGTAGTATCTGCAGCTTTTTTGTTGTTACCTGTAAGGTTTCCACAAGCAGCAAGGCCAGCAGCCAAAGCGACTACGCTAGCAGATGCAAAAGCATATTTTTTCCAGTTTTTCATGATAAAAACTCCTTTTTTTATTTTTAAACTTATAAACGATTTAATGATTTGTAACTTCAGTCACTAAGATGAAGTTGGGAAGGGAGAAACGGTGTTTCTCAACAAGTGCTATTCTTTCACACCACCGATCGTCAACCCTTTAACAAAGTAGCGTTGGAAGAATGGATACAGAATCGCGATTGGAAGGGTTGCAACAACAACCATGGCCATACGACCTGTTTCTTTCGGTAGAGCGACTCCCAGTTGGCCAGATAGGCCGACTGCTTTTGCGATGTAGTCCATATTTTGCTGGATTTGCATGAGCAAATATTGCAATGGATACAAGTTGTCACTCTTGATGTAAAGAAGGGCGTTGAACCAGTCGTTCCAGAAACCAAGAGCTGTCAAAAGCGTGATGGTTGCGATACCTGGAAGTGATAATGGCAAACAAATCTGGAAGAAGATCCGAGCTTCACTGGCACCATCGATACGAGCAGATTCGAGAATGGCTTCTGGAATGGTCTTCTTGAAGAAGGAACGCATCAAGATGATGTTGAATGGTGAGAGGAGCATTGGAACAATCAAGGCCCAAACGGTATCACCCAGTTGAAGCAGGCGAGTAACCACGATATAGCCTGGTACCAAACCAGCATTGAACAACATACTAAGAAGAGCGAAGATTGTGAAGAATCTGCGGTACTTAAAGGTTGTACGTGAGATAGCGTAGGCATAAGTGGTTGTGATGAAGACGTTGGTCACTGTTCCGACTACAGTTACAAAAACTGAGATAAAGAGCGCTTGGAGGATCTTATCTTTAAACTGAGCTAGGAACTGGAATCCATCTACACCAAATTTCGAAGGGAAAAAGCTATATCCATACTGGAGGATGCTCTTTTCATCTGTCACCGAAATGATGATAACGAAGATAAAGGGCAAGATACAAGAAAGAGCGATCAAACCAGAGATGATACTAAAGAAGATATCTGCTTTCTTACTGAAGGAGTGAATGCCGACATTATCGATTTTTTCTTTTTTAATTTTCTTTTCTGCCATATTCTCCTCCTTTCTAGAACAAAGCTGAGTTTGGATCGACTCGTCTTGCAAGCAAGTTTGATAGGATAACCAGAATCAAACCGACTACGGATTGGTAAAGACCGGCTGCTGAAGCCATACCGATATCTGCTGTCTGAGTCAAACCATTAAAGACATACACGTCCAAAACGTTGGTTACATTGTAAAGCTGACCAGCATTGTGTGGAATTTGATAGAAGAGACCAAAGTCTGCACGGAAGATATTTCCGACTGCAAGGATGGTCAAGACTGTTACAAGCGGAGTCAACTGAGGAATGGTTACGTTGCGAATACGTTGCCACTTGCTCGCCCCGTCCACTGTTGCTGCTTCGTAGTAGGTTGGGTCAATTCCCATGATTGTCGCATAGTACATGACACTGCTATATCCAAAGCCTTTCCAAATACCTAGGAAAAGGAGAAGGTATGGCCAAATGCCTAAGTCAGCGTAGAAGTTGACTTCCTTCATGCCAATGGATGTTAGGAAATGGTTGAAGACCCCTTTGTCAATGTTTAGGAAGGCATCTGTAAAGAAACTGATGATAACCCATGACAGGAAGTAAGGGAACAACATAGACGTTTGGAAAATCTTAACCATTCTTTTAGAGCGAAGCTCGCTGAGGATGATGGCAATCCCTACTGATACAATCAAACCGATAAAGATAAAGCCGAGATTGTAAAGAACGGTATTACGAGTGATGATAAAGGCATCTTTTGAACTGAACAAGAATCTGAAATTATCTAACCCGACCCATTTACTATTCACAATACTATCTATGAAACCATTACTGGTCATATGGTAGTCTTTAAAGGCGACCACATTCCCAAATACTGGAATGTAAAAGAATAGAATCAACCAGAGTGCCCCTGGTAAAACCATCAAGAGAAAGATCCAGTTATCTCTCAAGGTCTTTGAAAACTTTTTCATAATTTCCTCCCTTTTTATTCCTAAAAACTGATTTCATCGAATTTTTAGGTTTGATAACGATTACATTATTAGTATACTCCTATTTGAAGGCTAGGTTAAACTACTAATTATAGAAAAAACTCCACAAATTATTTTTTGTGGAGAAGTTTTTTATAAGAAATAGGTTTCACGAGAAACATTCTGACTCGGAAAAAAGACCTTTAAGTCGTATAAATCGTCGAAGCTGTCGCAATAGTGTGCCACTGGTTGGCTGTTGTGGCTGTAAATCCCTTGTCTGCGTAGAAGTCAGTAAATGGTAAGATTTCCACTTCTAACTCGTCGATGCGGTCAAGCTGACCAGCTAGATAAGCCTCGATGCGACTTTCTGCTCGCTTGATGCGTTGCAAGAGTCCTCCCATACGGATATCAACTGTGTCCAAGCCAAAGACCTTGTTTTCCTTCAACCATTGATGGCTAAAGAGGGCATGGAAATGTTCAATCTCGCTTCTGAGTTTTGGTAATTCTTGTCTGGCGATTTGCTGTAAGCTGACTTTGTCACCGGCTTTATAAGCTTCACGAATGCGTCGTCCCACATCCACTTTACTGCTTAAAATCTGGTTCAACTGGGCCTGAGTTTCAAAGAGGTAAGAGTAGTTTCCAGCTTTTTCTTTGATAACAGCAAGCGTTTCAGCGGCCTGAGCAAAGTGCGGTTTGTCCTGTTCAGGTGTCACGTGCCGGTCAAGAATCGGACAGAGAACATCCTGATAAAAGACATAGCGGTTGGGATTGATCCCGCTGAGATTGCCTGGCAAGTCTGGTAAGAGGTTAGCTAGGTCAATCTGCATAAAGTCCTCAACCGATAGACCTGTATTGGTCTTGAAGTGAGCAGACAAACGGTCGAGGTTATTGCGGTAGCTGAGTTCTGCCCAGATTTGCAAGCTGGGTAGGATAGAAAACTGGGCAGTTTCCCCACCATTGTCCCCCCAACCAGTTACGATGACCTCTTTGATCTGATTAGCACGACAGGCTTTATTGGCCTCGATAGCCACTAGACGGCTGAAATGGTTGTGTGGGGTAAAACCAATCCACTTCCAAGCACCACCTGCAAAGGCTATATCTTGGCTAATCTTGTGGTGATTGCGGAAATTACGATTGTACTTTTCTTCGCTATCTTGGTAATAATCCCAGTAAACCAAGGTTACACGATCTTTGAGACGGTCTAGGTAAACACGAGTTTCCTCAGGAATTTCCACATCACGGTCGTACTGGCCATCTGCTGACATGAGTTTGAAGAACATGTCACTCCACATTTGGCAGTGGAAACCATACTTATCGGCAATATCCAGCACGCGCTCCAAGTGTTGGCACATGAGGAGACTACGGTCCACAACACCGTTCAAAATGAGGTAGCGCCCCAAACCAACCAAGTGGGCTTCGTCCATCCCAATATTGACCTTGCGTGTCTGCAGTTTAGACAGAGTGGCAAACATGCCATCAATCAGGTCATACACCTTTTCTTCACCGATAAGGAGAATGTCCTCTACATCACGGAGTTCTTGCACTTCTTTGACACCCCATTTGACGAAGGCTGACAAGTGGGCCAAGGTCTGGATGCAAGGCACAAAGGTCATGTCAAACTGCTGGGCGTAGGCTTCTATTTCCTGCAACTCCTCAGCCGAGTAGGCACCACGGAAATAACCAAAGTAAGGTTGCCCCTCAATCTGATAAGTATCTTCCATGTAGAGCTCAAAGGTTGAATAACCCATGAGAGCCAAGACCTCAATCATCTGTTTGGCAGAAGCCACATTCAGCACCGCATTTCGAGAACAGTCTGCCATGTAGGCCAAATCTTCATAAGCAGCTTGTTCTTCAAGGTCTACCTTATCACCTTCTGCTAGAGCTGTTGCCAACAAGGACAAGGCGCGGTAGAGTTGGTGAGGTTTTCGATAGGTTAGTTGATAGTGTCCACCTTCACCCTTGATAGAGATAGAGGCTTGGTCAGACTGAGCGACAGCTACCTCTACATCTGGCAGAGAAATGTGATTTTTTAATGCTTCAATAGCTTGCGTTTGCTTGGGACTAAGTCCTGTAAATCTTACCACTGATTTTCCTCCTGTAGCCAGTTGACAAGGGCACCGTAGAGATTGGCTTCTGCATGATAGGTGCAGGCTTGGATAACTGGTGCGACCGTGTATTCTTCGTAGGTCTCGACAAAGTTACCGACAGCCTTCTTGACACCTTGGATAAAATCAGGGTTTTGGCTGATGGAGCCACCTAGGCTAATGACATCTGGGTCGATCAGATACTGGATATTGAGCAAGCCTTGCGCCAGATTACGGTTCATGCGCTCAATCGCTTCTTGACAAAGAGCATTGCCAGCTGCGGCCTCTTGGTAAATCTTGCGTCCGTCCCAGTCAGTCTGACCAGACTTTTCAATCACGTATCGCACCATATTTCCAGTTGACGCTAGTTGCGACCAGTTGTTGAGTTTTTCAGCAGGGGCAAGGGTTGTCATGTAGCCAAACTCTCCCCCCAAGCCGTGGCGACCTCGGTGAAGCTTGCCATTGATAATCATGGCACCACCGATTCCAGTCCCAATCACGACACAGGCTGCATTTTCAATCTCTGGATGAGCCAGCAGTTCACTAAGTCCAACACAGTTGGCATCATTTTCTAGATGGACAGGGAGTTGATGATGAGCAAGAGCTTCATACCAAGAAAAGCCATGGATGTAAGGTACGGCACTGATTCCCTCAATCACACCTGTTTCTTGATTGACCGCGCCTGGAACGCTCATGGCAATGCCCTTATAATCTTTCTCCGACAGACGTTGGTCTAGCCAAGTCAGTAAATCCTCCAAGTTTTCTGGCGTCGGAGTACTTGTCTTATCTAGTATTTTTCCATCAGGAGTCAGACTGGCAAACTTAATCCCAGTCCCTCCGATATCAATGGTTGCAATGGTCATTGTTCTTCCCATAAAAAGGGGCGAATCAGTAGTCAATCCTTACTCTTTCGCCCCTCCTTTCTATCTCTTATTATTAGTTATCAAACACTTTAAAACTGTTAAATGTCTTCTTTTTTGATCAATTCTGTGCGAATCTCTTGTGGCGCTAATAGTCCTGAATGAACGGGATATGGTCGTTCAAGCAAGTCCAAAATGGTTTGTTGGTGTTCAGATATGCGCACATTTTCTTGGCTCATATTGTAGTAACGAAGTACATATCCTTCTTCATTTTCAGCTACCTTAAAGGCTGTCGGGCAGACTTGTGGCAAGCTGAGTGCCGCATGACTCAAGAGGCTACCAGTCGCAGCAACACTTCCTTCTTGTTTAGCAACCTGAAGACTAGTGAATGGTGTTTGGAAGGCTTTGGCACGACGGAAAGCTGAGAAACGTTCCCCTGCTTGGTGGCATTCAAGTGTAAACTCAACTTCAAACTCACGCAAGCACTGAGCTTCTGGTGTTGGGAAGTAACCCCAGTCACCTAACTCACCTGATGCACGCAAAATGGTCACTGCAATGGTGTCGTCTCCAAGGATTTCATACTCGTGCAATCCTTTATTAGCCACTGTCACCCCTTTTTCATCATCATACAGACTGACAAAGGCTTGTTGGTGTTGAGGATTTTCAGGATTTTCCCAAGAAGCAGCTGGTTTATTTGGTCGTGTCACCACCTCATAGATGCTTTCAGAGTCATTGCTTGGACGTGTGTTATGAGTCTTGACCAAGAGACGGATACGGTGGTCCTTGGCTGTGTTAGTAAAGCGAGTCTTGAAACGAATTTGTGGATTGTCAACAAAGACGGTCATCTCTGTTTCAAGAAGAACGCTTGTCAATTCTTCTGAGCGCCCAGCTTCACGCGTCATAAACTCGATGATGCCTCTTTGTTCCGCATCCAGTTTTTCGTCTGCACTTACTGGAATTGTCAATTCATGCTTGAGCAAAATCTTGGCAAAACGTGCTGTATTTTCCAAGACCTCATAGCCTTTGAGTTCTGCGTAGATAGGCTCTGTTCCTTTTGGTTGGAAGTAGATGTACTCATTTCCAATGTCACCACGGTCTTCAAAGCGAATAACATCTTCATAAGCTTCATGAGTTGTCTTGTCGTAGACCGTGATGTTTTCATCCACACTGACCGTTACAAATGGCGTATCAATCACTCCATTTTGGTAAATACCGTCACGGTGTTCTTGTTCTCCTTCAAGCAATTGGAAGGTTGTCCAAGAGAGAGGTGCTAGATGAACAGGGACTGTCACGCGCACTTGTCGAGCAATACGAGCCTGACGGAACTTGTCTTTTGGTAAATCATACTCAAAATTAGCTCCCAAATCTTCGATTTTCGCTTCTACAGCATGTCCTTCCAAGTCTTCAACACGGTAGCTTGGCAAGGTCAAGGCTGCCATCTTCTTATAGCCTTCTGTTGGGTGCAATTCTTTGAAATCACAAGTCGCCACATCAATCACTGTGCTGACCGTATCAACCTTATCATGCAAGCCTGTATTGATAACCGTAAAGAGATGGCCGCTTTGGGCTTCATGGGTTGCGATTTTACCCTTCCACTCGTTGAGAAGGTTAGTTTTCACAAAGTTTCCGACTTGGTTGACCTTGGCAAAACGTGTCTCCATCTCACGGTGAACCTCGTCCACGCTACAGCCACAGATACTGTCATGTGGCGCATTTTGTAGAAGAACTTTCCAAGCATAGGTCAACTGGTCCTTATGGTTGTGCCCACCAGTGATGACAGTTAATGGCTCCACCACTTGTTCTAGCAGGTTACTATTTTCTTGGAAGGCTTGTTTAAGGTAAATCCGTGATGAGGAAGTGTTGGCAAGCGTGTACCAACCATCTGTTTCTTGACTCGTCAACTCACCTGTAACCGTAGATAACTGCTCCGGTAGGGCACTTTCTACTGCATGGACATAGTCATCAAAGGAACTATGCACAAAGGTTACATCTGGGAAGAGTTCATTTGCCACACGAATGGCTTCGCTCAGATTTCGCTGTACAGGCTGGTGGTCACAGCCGTTCATCATCAACCATTGGTTGGTCGAAGCATAGTCACGTACGTCTGACAATTTTTGTCTCCAGAAAGTCAGGGCCTCATCCTTATCAACTGGGATTTCATTCCCATTACTATACCAGTTGGCAAAGAGGATACCGAGGACACGACTTCCGTCCGCACCCTGCCAGTACATTTCTGAAAATTGGGAAGTAAACTGCTCATCTTCGAGGACTTGGTTGTCAAATCCAATCGGCTTCACACCACGCCCAAAAGCTGCCACGTGAATACCTGATTTTTGAAGGATTTGGGGAGCTTGCCCCATATTTCCAAAGGTATCTGGGAAGTAACCAATCTGGGTTGATTTGCCCCATTTTGCACATTCTGCTTGACCAATCAAGGTATTGCGAACATTGGCTTCACTTGAAATCAAGTAATCATCCTGCAAGATGTAAAAGGGACCAATTTTGAGTTTGCCTTCGTCGATGTAACGTTGGACTTTGTCGCGATTTTCAGGGCGAATTTCCAAATAGTCATCAAGGACAATGGTTTGGCCATCCAAGTGGAAACTCTTGAACTCAGGGTCATTTTCAAAAAGGTCAAAAAGATTATCAAATAATTCCACCAACTGCATACGGTGGCTTTCAAAAGGTAAGTACCACTCACGGTCCCAGTGACTATGTGAGATAATATGTACAACAACATTTTCCATGAAGTAAAACCTCATTCTAAATTTAAATTTTTATTTCTATCTAACTAAAGAACTGACTAGCGAATATCCAGGTAATCCAAGACTAATTCACAGAACATCATGTTGGCCCAAGAGAACCATTCACGAGAGTAGAGCGTTGGGTCATCCACGTGGAAGCTTTCGTGCATGACACCTGTACCACCATCGCAGGCAACCAGCTGATCGAGTAAGAATTTCTTCTCTGCCTTATCTCTTGTTGTCAAGCCTTGGATAGAAAGGGCAATGGGCCAGATATAGCGATAGAAGGTATGAGAACTTCCGAGACCGCTAGCGTATTCTCCTTGGTAGAAGTATGGATTTTCAGGGCTCAGAATGGTGCGACGAGTGGCTTGATACACTTCATCGTTGACATCGCAATAGCCCAGATAAGGCGCCGCCAACAAACTTGGTACGTTTGGATCATCCATGATGCTGGCATTTCCTAAACCATCCACTTCAAAGGCATAAATCTTTTCGCCCTTGCTGTTAGTTGTGTAAGCGTAATTTTCGATGCCTTCTTGGATTTCAGACTGGAGACGCTCAGCGTCTGCCATGATGTTTTGGCTATCAGCTAGATCCAGTTCTTCAAAGATTTCTTGGACATAACCCAAGACCACTACTGCAAACATATTTGACGGAATCAAATAGCTATACTGACAGCAGTCATCACTCGGGCGAAAGGCTGACCAGGTCATACCTGTCACTGCAAAGGCAGGTCCAAAGCCATCATTTACCAAGGTGTCTTCCCTGCGGTCCGTATCACGGACAAAACGATAAGGTGAATTGTTGTGGTCTTGTTCCACTGTCCAAAGATGAAGAATTTCCTTGGTCGCTGCGACAAAAGTCTCATCAAACTGACTGGTCTCTCCAGTCTCTTTCCAGAGGAGATAAGCCAACTGCAAAGGATAGCAAAGAGAGTCCACTTCGTACTTGCGTTCCCAAATCCAACCATTAAGGTCGGTATGGTCAGTCTCGTGGTGGCCCTTCCAGTTTTCCTCAATGTTAAAGGAGTTGGCATAAGGATCCTTGAGCACCAAGGTCATCTGACGCTTAACCAAACCTGCAATAGTCTGACGCAGGAGGGCATCTCTTTTAGCCACATGCAAGTAGGGTCTGAGTTGGGCTGTCGAATCCCGAAGCCACATGGCAGGAATATCCCCAGTCAAAACAAAAGTTGAGCCATCTTCTAAAATCTCGACCGTATTGTCCAAGGTGTCTGTATAGCAACGCTCGAAGACATCCACCCACTCGGGATGGTCCTTAGCCCGCTCCGCTACTTCGTTCAGCCATTCTCTAACAATTTCTTTAGAATATACCATAAACTTTTACCTCATTCAAACAAGATTCATTTTCAGTATATAGCTTTTAGCCCAGAAAATATATACACAAATGATAGTCATTTTTCTACAAAATTGTTATATTTGAAACTCCTTTTCTAAAGACCATTTTTTCTGATATAATGTAGAAAACAGCTAAAGGAAATACCATGAAACCACTACTTGAAACCATCGATACCCGCTTTGGGACTGCTAGCAAGCATGCCTTTTCTCGGGGAAATACCCTGCCTTACACGGGCGTTCCTTTTGGGATGAATTATTTTGTGCCTCAGACCAGCGATCAGGAGGGAGCTTGGTTTTTCGAACCACATCTGCCCATCTTTCAAGGGATTCGATTAACCCACCAGCCCAGTCCTTGGATTGGCGACTACTCTTGGCTGCTTCTGACACCTATCACCGGCCAGCTTGGGGGAGATAGCCTCTTTCACCGTCAATCCTCCTATGATAGGGATAAAGCTTCCTTCCAACCTCATTATCTGAAGATTTTCTCCCTGCGCTTTCAGATTGAAACCCAGCTTACACCGACTTGCTATGGCGCTTCTATTCGTTTGGAGCAAAAGCAAGACAAAGCCCTCTCCCTCTATCTTCACGCAGCAGATGAACTGACAGGAGAACAAATAGATAAGCGGACTCTTGCCCTGCGTCAAGAGGGAAAAACAGAGACCAACAAAAATCCGCTGATACTGTTTACTGCTTTACAAATGAATACGGATATTCTTGCTATCACACAAGAAGAGGGAGACTGGCGAATTGACTTAGCAAGCAGTCAAGCCGAGATTCAACTAGCAACTTCTTTCATATCGCCTTCTCAAGCGCTGCTTAATCTACCTCAAAAGGACTTTGATAGCTGTAAAGCAAATGCCCAAGCAGACTGGGAAAATCTCCTCCACCGTTTTGATATCGTGGAGACAGGGGAAGCCGACCGAACCTTTTTTGATCACTG
This sequence comes from Streptococcus oralis, assembly GCF_002386345.1. NCBI lineage: Bacteria > Bacillati > Bacillota > Bacilli > Lactobacillales > Streptococcaceae > Streptococcus > Streptococcus oralis. The sequence continues at coordinate 1,781,729 of NZ_CP023507.1, forward strand.
CCTCTACAGACTCTTCCTTTTCCCACAGACATTTTATGAGGTGAACGAGTCAGGGCAGGCCATCCACATGGATTTGTCTACTGGTACTGTCAAGCCCGGTGTCCTCTTTAGCAACAATGGTTTCTGGGATACCTTCCGCACCACCTTCCCCCTCTTTGCCCTTATCATACCGGAACACTATCACCGCTTTCTAGAAGGTTTCCTCAATAGCTACCGCGATACTGGTTTCCTGCCAAAATGGCTGGCTCCAGATGAGCGTGGCATGATGCCTGGCACTCTTTTAGACGGCATTATCGCAGATAGCGCCTGCAAGGACATAACCCCCGACTTGGAAGAAGAATTCCTCCAAGCCATGCTGGAGACAGCCACCGAGTCTGATCCTCTTGGCATCAACGGTCGCCACGGTTTGGCCCAATACCAAGAACTGGGCTATCTATCCTCAGACAATCACGAAAGCGTCAGTCACACCCTAGACTATGCCTATAGCGATTTTTGTATCGCTAGCTGCGCCCAAAAGCTTGGTCAGAATGACATCGCTGAGACTTATAAGGTCGCATCGCAGAATTTCCGTCATCTCTTTGACTCTGAGACAGGCTATATGCGTGCGCGAGACAGTCAAGGCAACTTCCGACCTGACTTCTCTCCTTACAGTTGGGGACGAGACTACGCCGAATGTTCTGCCATTCAAGCGACTTTGGGCGTTCTACACGACATCCCTGGCTTAATCCAACTGATGGGTGGAAAAGAAGCCTTCAGCAATTATCTTTTGAAAGCCTGTCAGGACGCTCCTCTCTTTGAGACGACTGGCTATGGTTACGAGATTCACGAGATGAGCGAGATGGCTACCGCTCCTTTTGGGCAAATCGCCATTTCCAACCAGCCTAGCTTCCACATTCCATATCTCTTTCGCTATAGCAACTATCCAGACTACACTGCTCTACTCATCAAGTCGATACGTCAGAAAGCCTTTCACCCCAGCTGGCAAGCCTATCCTGGCGATGAGGACAATGGCAGTCTCTCTGCTTGGTATATCTGGTCAGCTCTCGGATTCTATCCGACCTGTCCAGGAAAACCCAGTTACGACCTCGGAATCCCTCTCTTTGATCACCTCCGTATCTACCTGGCTAAGGAAAATAAATGGCTGGATATCCATGCCGAGCAAAACCACAGCCATTTCAACTTTGTCAAAGAATGCCGATTGGACAAGAACATAGTATCTAGCCTTCAACACCAAGACCTCTTGAAAGCTGAGCAACTGACCTTTACACTTAGCTGGTTGCCAAATCACTCATAACCAAAAGAACCTTTGCATCGCGCAAAGGTTCTTCTTTTATGAAACTTGGACCTGAAGCTGGTCAACAAGCTGACCATCTACCGTCAAATTCAGATAAAAATCTAAGCTTTTATCTCCTACAAAATACAAGGTTGGTATCGTCAGCCTTTTTTCAATCTCGCCAACTTGAAACGCAAGGACTTGAATCTCGTCCCGATAAGCGACACCATGCACACCCGTCCCTGGTTGAATCGAAATCTTAGCTTCTAAAGGACTGCTAGATTCTATGCGCTTCACTGTAAAGTGGACATTTTCTCCCTTGGTCACAGCGAGAATTTTTTCTGAAAACTCTAGTTGCTGAACAGTTTCTTTTTTCGACAAGGTAGGTGTTTTATAGAGTGAAATCTTGGTCAACAAAGGCAAAGCCTGTGCCTCTGTAATGGTCACGCGTATCTTCTGCGCCTCAACGACTGATCCTCGTAAGAGACGTTTGTAGCCAACAGTATAACCAGAGCCAAACTCCTGCCAGGCACCATCCAACTCTACCTGAACATGGAAAGCAGCGATGCGTTGCCCCAACTTCAAATCTTCTCTTAACTCAATCACATCAAATGTTTTAGGTGATCCTAAATCGAGCTCTAATTGGATTGGCAACTCTGAATCACTTGCCCATGAACTAGTTTCCAGTCCATCTGTCAGATGATGACAGGCAAAGTCTGGTGATAGAGCAAGTCCAGATACCTTGGCTCCCAGAGCTAAATCTTCCCTATAGAGTGTGTCACGGTAGGCAGCAAATTCATACAGTCGCCGGATATCCTTTTCGTCAAAGAGTCCATCTTGGTTTGGCGGAATATTGAGTAAGAGAGGTGTACCCCGACCCACCGAGTGAAAGTAGATTTCGACCAATTCCTCGAGAGACTTGGGGTCCTGATCCTCATGGTAAAACCAGCCCGGCCGAAGAGAAACATCTGCCTCACCGATTGAAAATAGCGTCCCAAAGGGGTCTCCGTGCTGTAGATAATCTAATTCCGCCTCTGTTCCTAACTGGTCTGGTTTGACCTTTTGCCACAAGGGATCCCCTGCATAGCCTCGTTCATTTCCAATCCAGCGGATACTGGTCCCTTCAGTTGAGAAAATCAAACAATCGCCTTGCAAGTCACGAATGGTTTCAAACCAAGTCTCAAACTCATAGTTGACCTTCTGGGCCCCTTCGCCTCGAGCACCATCCATCCACACCTCAGTGAACTTCCCAGCATTGCCATAAGCAGGATTTGACAAGATTTCCTTCAATTGAGCCAGATAGTAGGCATTGTAATCCGCTTCTCGGTCCACGTGATAGAGGGGACTGTGAGCATCCCAAGGAGACAAATACACTCCCATATCCATGTCAAACTCAGTTGCAGCCTGGGAAACTTCAAGGAGCAAGTCCCCCGCTCCTTTCCTCCAAGGGCTAGCCTTGACCGAATAATCTGTATGGGCTGACGGATAGAGCACAAAACCATCGTGGTGCTTGACCACCAAAATCAGCTTTTTAAAACCCGTTTCTTTGAGCACTCGAATCCATTCACGCGCATCCAACTTGGTCGGGTTAAAACGCTTGGGATCCTCTTGCCCACTTCCCCATTCTTGGTCATAAAAGGTATTGGGACCAAAATGGATAAAGGCAGCTAGTTCATCCTCTAAATAATCCAGCTGGGCCTGGCTTGGTAATGGTCCATGTGGTTTTATGTTCGTCATCATCTCGTATCTCTTTCTCTTGTTCACAAAGTTATCCACAACTTGTGGATAAGAAAACATTCCTAAAAACTAGTTTTTTCAGTCTCTAGCTCACCTGTCACCTTAAACATACCTTTGTCAAATAGTTCTGTACTAGGGTTTCTACTAGCTTTCTAGAAAGTCACTAATATACGGAACTATTTTCAGGATACTTCAACACCCTGAGTTGTATGTCATTTCCTCCAAGACTTATCCACAGACTGTGAATAAACTAGTGTTCCAGACCGCTCTCTCTTTGACTATAACAAAAAGCGATAGCAACGTCAATATGACTAAGATCCCTTCCTAAATCCCCTGAAAAGATTCTATAATTTGTACAATCGTAGCTTTTGCATTCGCCAGCTAGTGAGAAGCAGCCAGTAGAAAATGACTGCCTTATCACATTGTGAACAGCACAACTGTGGTACTATAATACCTAACAACCTAATCGTTTCTAGCAAAAAATCCCGCAGATTTGCGGGATTCTCTCTTGCATCAATGCGCCAACATTTCTTGAGCGATTTCTTGGCCAGATAGGTTATCTGGGTAGTAGGTTGGCCAGTTATCCATCTCTTCAAAGAGGGCTTCTTGGCTAGTACCTCCAAAGAAGATATGGAAATGTCCTGCCTTAACTGGGGCGATATTGTGGTCACTAAACTGAACATACTTGAATTGTCCAGCGTCCGCATCTGTCGCTTCAAAGAGGAAGCGCACACCACGGTTGCCTTTCTTATATGTCAAGATTTTCTTGCCGACATACTTGTAGGTGAATTTCTTGCTTTGGCCACCTTGAACAAATTCCATAGTGTTGTCCGTGATGTTGATCTTAGTCACATCTGTCTGATAGCCTTTTCTATAGTAAGCCTTGTACTCATCCTTGGTCATCTTACCAGTCAACTTAGCCTTGTAGTCAAAGACTTGATCAAAGGTCCCATCTTCAAGGAAAGGATAAACTGACTGCCAGTTGCCAACATAGTCACTCAAGGTACGATCTTTGACATCTGCATCCTCAAAGTAACCGTTGTGAACTGTCTTAGTGTTTTCTTCCTTCTCTGGCTCGATTTCTGGTCCTTCTTGGTCCGTTGTTTGTTTCAAAGCCTTGAGGTTTTTCTCCATCACAGAGATATAGTCCTCACCATCCTTGGTTGCTTCTTCTGTTAGACTTTCTAGCGGATTGAGCACGTCTAGTTTGACACCTGTTTCTTTTGAAAGTGTATTGGCGAGGGCTTGTGAGGCATTTTCTTCAAAGTAGATATAAGAAATCTTGTTTTTCTTAATATACTCTGTTAATTCTGCCAAACGTGCTGCTGATGGCTCTGCATCTGGTGATAGACCTGAGATGGATACTTGCTTGAGACCATAGTCCAAGGCAAGGTAGTTAAAGGCAGCGTGCTGGGTCACAAAGCTCTTTTGTTTAGCTTGAGACAAGCCATCTGTGTAGGCCTTGTCCAAGACTTGCAATTTTTCGATATAGGCAGCAGCGTTCTTTTCAAAAGTCTCTTTTTTATCAGGATAATCTGCTGACAAGCTGTCACGGATATGCTCTACCAGTTTGATGGCGCGTGCTGGTGAAAGCCAAACATGAGGATCGTAGTCGTGATGGTGACCCTCGCCGCCATGATCATGCCCTTCCTCTTCTTCCTCACCTCCTGGTAGGAGCAGCATATCACCTGTCGCCTTGATAGTTTTCACCTTTTTCTTATCCAAGGATTCTAGCAATTTTGGAACCCAAGTTTCCATGTTTTCATTTTCATAGACAAAGGTATCTGCATCTTGGATTTTGGCAACTGCCTTGGCAGACGGTTCATACTCATGGGGTTCTGTACCAGCACCGATGAGGAGTTCTACATTAGCAGTATCTCCTGCGACTTGTTTGGTAAATTCGTAGACAGGGTAAAAGGTTGTCACGATATTTAGCTTCCCATCTGCCTGTTTTTGATTGGAACAAGCCACTAAAAACAGGGCACATAGACTAGCTAGTAGTAAGCTCAGTTTTTTCATTTCATTCTCCTATTTGATAAAACGTTTCAGTAGACTGACTAACAAAAAGACAGCTACAAAGATAATGGTGATACTAGCACTGGCAGGGGTTTCTGCATAGTAGGAAATATAGAGACCTGCCACCATTCCCAAAAAGCCAATAGCGCTGGCTAGTAACATAACGGATTTAAAGTTTTTCCCCAGACGAAGGGCAATGCTAGCCGGCAAGACCATAATGGTCGACACCAAAAGGGCTCCTGCAGCTGGAATCATAAGGGCAATGGCCACCCCTGTCACCATGTTAAAGAGGATAGACATGGTACGAACTGGCAAGCCATCTACAAAAGCCGTGTCCTCATCAAAGGTCAGGATATACATTGGTCGCAAGAATAAGAAAGTCAAGAGTAAAACGACCGCCGCAATGGCAAAGAGGAATAGCACCTGCTCCTGGCTAATGGTTACAATCGAACCAAAGAGATATTGGTCCAAACTCATGGAACTCGAACTTTTCCCCTTACTCATGACAATCAGAGACACTGCAAGTCCTGTTGACATGAGGATGGCTGTCCCGATTTCCATAAAGTTCTTATAGACTGTCCGGAGATACTCTAGAAAGACCGCTGCGATCAAGACAATAGCAATGGTTGAAATAGTTGGAGAAATTCCCAAAACCAGACCAAAGGCTACCCCTGACAGAGAAACGTGACTGAGGGTATCACTCATGAGACTCTGACGACGTAAGATAAGGAAGGTCCCAAGAACTGGAGAAAAGAGACTCATGGCAATGACCGCCAAGAAGGCACGCTGCATGAAGTCATAAGATAACAAACTAAGCATGGTCCACCTCCTGGTCGCTTTCGTGAACGTTAAAACAACGCCATGGCGAATCTTGGTTACGAACCAGATGGATATTGCGATCCGCATAGTCCTTGACTTCCTCAGGGTCATGGGTAATCATCAAAACAGCCTTGCCATGATGATGAGCACTATGGTGCATGAGTTCGTAAAATTCATTTTTGCTTCCTGCATCCATCCCTGTCGTCGGCTCATCCAAGACGAAGATATCTGGGTCAGAAGCAAACATCCGAGCAATCACTGCTCGTTGCTTTTGCCCTCCCGAGAGGGACCCAATTCGTTTGTCACGGTGTTCCCACATACCAACCGAGTCTAGACTAGCCTTGATATGCTCCTCATCATGGGCATTCAAACGACGGAACCAGCCCTTTCGCGGATAACGACCCGACTTGACAAATTCATAAACCGTACTTGGAAAACCAGCATTAAAACTGGCAATCTGCTGGGGAAGATAAGCGATCCTAAGCTTTTTCCCATGAGTGTTTGTCTTTGAGATGGTTACCTTACCAAATCTTGGTTGCAAGATGCCTAGACTTGCCTTAATCAGCGTCGTCTTGGCAGCTCCATTTTCACCAGTCAGGGTGACAAACTCCCCACTATCAACACTGTAGTTGATATGTTCGAGGACAGGTTCCTTGTCATAATAGAAAGACAAGTCCTCTACTGTAATATACCGCATTATTTGATTTCTCCTACTAAAGCAGTTAAAAACCGCTGGATAACTTCTTGTTCATTTGGAGTAAACTGACTTGCCACTTGTTCATAGGCTAAGAGCGTGTGTTCATGATGATGGTGGTGTTCCTCTGCCACTGGTCGAGCCAGCTCTGTCAGTTGATAAAAGATCACACGCGCATCTTTGGGATCTCTGGATGTCTCTAACATACCCTCTTTGACCAAAGATTTGATAGCCTTGGTCACTGCCGCCTGACTGACATTAAGGCGACGGGCCAACTCCGAGTTGGTTAGGGATTCTTCTGACAAGAGCATGAGGATGTGTTCCTGAGTATTGGTCAAGGCAACGTCACTCGTGCAATGCCCGATTAGAATTTCATGCTGGTTCTCAGATCTCAAGATCACCTCGTTTAAAAAGTTATCGATTTCCTGCGCAAGCTGTCTCATGTGTTACTCCTTCCCTAGCTATCTTTTTCGTAAAAAAACATAGATAGCCACCGATTCTTTACTGGTTAATTATATCATAAACCAAAAAAGAGTCAAGGGAAAAAGGCGTAAAAACGTTTCCCTAGACTCTTCTAGATATGAAATTTAACCTATTTTTGCTTTGGTTTTCGGCTCGATAAGATACCTGCCAGACCAGCTACCATTCCCATCAAGAGCAAGAAGATGGATTGTTCACTTCCTGTATTTGGGAGAGCTTTTTCTGAGACAACCGCCTTCTTGCTAAATTGACCTGCCACCTCATAAGTAAGTGGTACATTTGTAGTCGCATCGTTAGCAGCCGCATTCGTTTGAGGCGTTTCTACTGGTAGACTAAAAGTTGTAGAATCCACAGAAATCGTCCGTGAGTTCGGATTGATCTTTTCATACTGGGTCAAATCAGCGGTTTTAAGATACTCTTCAAAGGCTGCATCCATAGAAGGACCTTCTTCTCGCGCACCACCTAACATAGTGTAACCATCACCACCTGCAGCTAGGAAATCATTGGTTGCAAGATAGTAAGTTTTTGCAAGGTCTAGAAGATCATAACGACCAGTCGTGCGGTTTTTGACCTGGATGGCCAAGACACGTTTACCTGATGGTAGGTTGGTATCATAGTAGACCTTCACACCTGAAACTTGCAAGAAACCACCACTTGGTTCTAACAATGGTTGTCCGTTCTCATCCAAGACCTTCTTGCCATCTTTATCGACCTGCAAGATAGATCCGAGTGACTTTTCAAACATATCCAAGACTTGTTGCCCAGTCACTTGGATTTGTGAGATGGTATTTCCAAACGGAAGAACGGCAATGACATTTCCTTTAGTAATTGGTTTGCCTTTTGCAATGGTTTCACGCAAGCCACCACCATTTGTCACAGCGATGTCTGTCGGATGGCTAAATCCTGTTTGACCATACTGATAGAGCGAGTCCGCTACGACGTTTCCGAGGTTAGTTTCACGAACCCGAACATTTTCACGATCTCCGTTGAGTTCTACAGGGCTGTTTGAAACGACTTCAACAGCATTTTCAGCATCGTATTTTTGTTTAATGTCTTTGACTAGTTTTTCAACTGTTGGATTGGCTGGTAATTTTTTAGCATCAGCAGCCGGAATCTGAGTTGGATTGCCCAAAAGCTGACGTGATTTGTAGGTGATTTTCCCTACATTATGAAGGTAACTCCCTGTTTGGTTATAGGTAACATTGTCTCCATAGGTCGTTGATTCTACTGTATGAGAGTGACCGTCGATTACTGTTACGCGTTTCCCTTTCAAACGAGGATTTTTAGACAAGGCTTCTGCCAAAGTTGAACCACGCCATTCGACTGGGGTTGTGGTATCTACACCCAAGTGAGCGAGCACAACATAGTGTTTGTAGTCCTTACCTTCTGCACGAGCCTTGGCTTGAACTTCTTCGATGACCTTATTGACTTCAGAGATTGGATCTGTAAAAGTTACCCCTTTGACATTTTTAGGGTGAGTTTTGGTTGCTGTTTCAGGTGTTGTCACGCCGATTACAACAAATTCATCACCTTCCACAGTCTTATCTTTATCAACGATTGTAGAAGCTTCAAAAAGACGAGCTCCATTGACATAGGTATTTGAGCTAAGTAATGGGAATTTCAAGATTTCCTTGTATTTTTTAACTTCATCAAGACCAAAGTCAAACTCATGGTTTCCTACTGCCATGGCATCATACTGCATCTGATTAAGAATTTCAGCACGCGCTTCACCCTTAGTAGAGTTGGAAATCGGTAAACCTTGAAAAGCGTCTCCCGCATCAACTACCAGAGTATTTTGATTTGACTTCGCACGCTCCTGTTCAATGACAGTCGCTAACTTGGCATCTCCAATTACTCCCTTTTCCTCTACAATACGACCATGGACATCATTGGTGTGTAAGATAACGGTGTCCTTTTCTTCGCTTTTGGTAGATTCAGCAGGAGCTGACGGAGTTTCTGCAGGTACAACCGCTTCTGAAGTTGCCGAAGTTTCCGGTACCGCAGGGCTCTCAACAGGAGCTGGAGTCGCCGACGTAGCTGGAGTCGCTACAACAGCTGAACTTTCTGCAGGAGTTGTTGCTTCTTCAGCATAGACTTGTCCAGCTAAGAAGGCTGGAGCTAACAGGGCTGTCGATAAGACAGGTAACAAAGAACGTTTGTTCATTTTAAAATCCCTTTCTTTTCTTTTTCTCTTTTATATTATACGCTATTTCTAAAAATTTTGAAACTTTTGACCTATTTTCATCTTAAATATTCGCCATTTAAACAAAAAAGCTTGGGTTTAAATCCCAAACCTTTAGACCATTTTATTTGAAATCTTTGATGTTCCCATCATAGGTCGCCCAGTCCTTGCTAAAGAAGCGGTCATTCATCTTGTAGTCTGGAGCTGGTTTCGGATCCGTCAAGAAAGGATTGACAACCTTATCAAAAGCCAGCCAACCTAACCATCCTAGATGAATGGTGTCCTTAACAAAATAAGGGTCCCCTCCATTTTTTGAAAAATCAGCAATATTGGTAAAACCCTGACTTTCTAATTGGTAACGAATTTTCTCCACTGCATGTTGATACATCTCTTCGCTGAGCCCTGTGTACTCCATCCACTTCTTGTTAACCGGCTGAATGACAAAGAGCACATTGACATTCGACTTAGCAAATTGATTGAGGACCAGCTGCAAATCATTGTATTCAGAGGACTTGAGGAAGTTGTAATTTTTTTGATACCCTTCCCATTTTTTTAAATCCTTTTGAATCTCTCTCGTATAGAAATGATTTTCCATCCCCATATCGTTATTGGTCGTATTTGCTTCTGCGTCCTTACGAACAATTTTTTCTAACTCATCATAAGAAAATTGATCCGGAAGATCTTTTAAATAGTTCTCCACGTGTTCCTTGTACTTGAGTTGTCCTCGAATGGAGAATTGTCCAAAGAGAGCGGATTGTTTTTCGTTGAATCGCGCAAAAATATCAATAGCAACCTGATCAACATCTGATAATTCTTCACCCTTTGACAGTTTTTGAACAATGCCTTTCAATGCAACATTAGGATTCTGCTTTAACAATCGAATAGCCGCATGCTTTGCAGCAATGTCACCAGATTGATTTCCCAAAAAAGCTGTTAATTGGTCACTGTTAAAAAATCTCTGAAACGCTGCGGGTTCATAATCTGTCTCCGTAAACCACTGAGGCGAAATCACAAATACAGCCTGCTTATTCTCTATTTCTGGCAAAATTTGCTGTAGACCAAAATATTGATTGAGAGAGGCTGCTCCTGCTTGACCTAGAAAGTAAGGACGATAGGGACGATGGTATTTTTCTGCTAAAACAGCTGGATGGACACTATCAAATCGAATCCATTCACTGGACCCTAGAAAAGGAATAAAACGCATATTTGGATCCGTAAGAGCCCTTACTTTTTGGCTTCTCTCTTTAAAACTCTCTGCACTAACAGAAGCCGCCGAGTATTTCTCCTCCGTCAGATTATGGCTTGTTGTACCTGGATAAAAAAAGATGAGTAGAAGAACCAAAAATCCAGCAATGAAGATAGGCCCGAAGATCAGCCACAAGCGTTTAAGCATTCTTCAACTCCGTAATACCTTCTACGATTTTATTAGCCGTATTCCAGTCATCACGACCGAACTCCGTCACTGGAACACGAATGTCAAAACGGTTTTCAATCTCCACAATCAATTCAACCGTTCCCATGCTATCCAAGACACCGGCATCAAAAAGATCTTCATCCATCATGTCAGAAACATCTTCCATAAACAACTCATCAATAATTTCAATAACTTCTGATTTGATATCCATTTTTTATATCCTTTTATTTTTTAAACCATAAATCATTCAAAAATCCAGAAAAGATTAAGAATGAAACCATCACGACATGGAAGGTGACAACCATGCCAAGCAACTGAATCCAGCGATTCTCAGGTAAGGAACCCTTTCCAGCTTTTTTCCGTTCTTTATTGAGCGCTTTTTTCTTACGAACCCAAGCATCATTGATGACCAGCCCAATCCCATGAAAAAGTCCATAGGCGATGTAGTACCAGGTCACACCATGCCAAAATCCCATAATCAGCATATTGAGAATATAGGCTACACTTGAAGTGACATTGCGATTTTTAAAGACCTTCTTTCTGGTCAACACCATGACCATCCGCATAAAGACAAAGTCACGGAACCAGAAAGACAGACTCATGTGCCAGCGATTCCAAAACTCTTTTAAATCCCTTGACAAAAAGGGCTTGTTAAAGTTGATAGGACTATGAATACCCATCAAGTTTGAAATGGCTAAGGCAAACATAGAGTAGCCCGCAAAGTCAAAAAAGAGCTCCAGACCAAAGGTGTACATGACCGCTAAAGCGTAGAGGTTAAAGAAACCACCTGTCTGCAAGGCCAAATTTTTCAGCGGAGGCAATAATGTCTCTCCTAAAATGTGAGCCAAGATAAACTTGTAGAGGAAGCCAAGCATGATATATTTGACAGCCTCTTCTAGCATGTCCATCAACTCATCCCGTTCAGGAATGGTCTCGTAATTTTCATTGAAGCGTTTGAAACGATCAATAGGACCACTTGAGAAAGTCGGCATAAAGAGAAGAAAACGTAAGAATTGCCAAATCGTTAATTCCTTGATGACACCGTCTCTCAACTCAACGATAACCCCAACTGCACGAAAGGTCAAGTAAGAAATCCCTAAAAATCCAAACAAAGATTGAGGTCCATGAATAGCAGGAGATACTTTCACAAAGACGATTGGCAATAGGGATAGAAAGCTAACCAGGTAAAATATCCATTTACTATCCCGTTGTTTCCTGTACCTTTTGTAGAAAGATACAAGAAGTACTTGCCAGATAACATAAAGGATCAAAGCGCTTATTTGATTCGTCTTTCCACCGACCAACATGGTGAGGATAAAGAAGAGACTAACAAACACCTCGTACAAGGCAAAACGTTTCTTGAAAAAAAGACCAATAAAGATAGGTAAAGTCGCAGCAATTACGTATAAAAAGTACTGAAGATCACCATAAGGTTCCAAATGAGGTAGCTGTTTATAAAGCTCCATCATTGGCTGTTTACCTCATTGATCAAGCCCTTGATGTCAATTTTACCATTAGGCGTTAGTGGTAAACTATCTCGATAAAGAAACTTAGACGGCATCATATAGGACATCATGATATCTGCTAGGTCTTCCTTGATAGCCTTGGTAATATCGATATCACGCTCAAACTGCTGACGGACACCGTCTTTTAGGATGACATAGGCCAGTAGATTTTGTACCTTGTGGTCCTTGTTATAACGTGGGACAGCAACAGCCGACTCGATAAAGCGAGACTTGTTGAGGTTTTGAGAGACATCTTCCAGCTCAATGCGATAACCATTAAACTTAATCTGGAAATCCATGCGTCCACCATAGAGAAGCAATCCCTCATCTGTCATGGTTCCTACATCCCCTGTGTGGTAGGCTGGAAGACCTTCGAACTCAAAGAAAGCTTCTGCCGTTTTTTCAGGATTATTCATATAGCCTTTTGAAACAGCTGGCCCTGAAACAATGATTTCTCCTTGCTCACCATTTGGAACTTTCTTACCTTCCTCATCAATGATAAAGGTCGGAGAATCGGCCTTGGTATAGCCGATTGGCAGGCGTTTGAGAGTCGTCAACATCTCATCAGTGACGGCAACTGCTGACAAAGCTACTGTCGCTTCTGTTGGACCATAGGCATTGATAATACGAGCATCTGGGAATCGCTCGCGCAGTTTTTGAGCAGTTTTGACCGTCAATTCTTCACCATCAAAGTAGAAATGCGTGATGCCAGGCATTTTCTCGCTGTTAAAGTCTTCTGACAACATGGCCATATCTGCAAAAGAAGGCGTTGAGGTCCAGATAGCGATTGGCAATGCAAAGATGATCGCAAAGAGTTGCTTAAAGTCCTGAGTAATGGCTGAAGGAAGAGCGAAAAGCGTGCCACCCAGTGCCAAGGTTGGCGCCCAATACATGACAGATAGGTCAAAAGAATAAGGGGGCTGAGCCAGCATTTGCGGACGACTTGGCGTCGCAAATTCCTTATCTGTAATCATCCAGTTGGTAAAGCTGAGGAGATTATCATGGGAGATCTGCACTCCCTTAGGCTTACCAGTCGTACCAGAAGTAAAGATGATGTAGTAGTTGTCATCTCCCTTGACTGGATGGGTCATCTCGTAGCTGGAAGCTTGAGCAAAAGCTTCATGGACTTGCTTTAAATTCAGCATCGGTGTGCTAGTTTGCTCTAATGGAAAATCTGAGATAGTAATAATCAAGCTTGGCTTTGCAACTTCTACGATAGCAGAAACTCTTTCCAAGGCCGAATGGCTATCAATTGGGATATAGGCATGACCTGACTTAGTTAGCGCTACAAAGGTAGCCAACATCTCATATTCCTGACCACCAAAAACGACGACTGGAGATTTCTCAGGCAAGCCTAGTTGGTCGATAGCTGCAGCTAAACTATCTGAATCAGCCTTCAGATCACCATAAGTATGCTCTTGACCTAAAACATTGTAGACAGGATATGTTGGTTGCGTTTGAGCAAAGTGCTCAATCGTTTCAATCATATCTTTTATCGGTTTATTAGACACTGTTCCTCTTCTCCTTTAAACTAGAACTCATTATAAATAAAGGTGCCTTGGCTCTGACCAAGGTAACTAAAAAAATAAAGCAAACCAAGTAAGATTACAAAATATAGAGCCGTCCGGCCTAAGAATACATGTAAATTTCGTTGTTTTTTCATAAGCTATCCATTAATATATTATTTCTATTAGCTATCAGTATGTATTGTTAGCATCTTATCTTCCTAACATTTTACCACTTTATCAACCTTTTTTTCAACTGTTTACCATAACTTAAAAATTGGTTTTAGCTTATTTTAAGATAAGTTAAAATATTAATGTTTTGCCCATCAAAAAAGAGCCTGAGATTTTCATCTCAAACTCTGTTGCCAATCACTCTTTTATCTTAGAAAAGTGAAAATACGAGAACTGCTAGGGCCGCACCAACAATAGGTCCTACAACAGGAATCCAAGCATAAGACCAGTCCCCGTCTCCCTTGTTTGGAATTGGCAAGATGCTGTGCATGATACGAGGTCCAAGGTCACGAGCTGGGTTCAAGGCATAACCCGTTGTCCCACCTAGTGAAAGACCGATACCGACAATCAAGGTCCCCACTGCAAAGGTCCCTAAACCAGCTTGAAGGTCATAGAGTCCCAAGGCAAAGATTGTCAAGAGCAAAACAAAAGTTCCAAGGATTTCGCTGATCAAGTTCGATACTGTGTTCTTGATTGCTGGTCCAGTACTGAAGGTTGCTAGGATATTGTCTGCATTTTCTTCTGCCTCATAATGCGGTTTGAATTGCAACCAAACCAAAATCTGAGCCACCATCGCTCCTGCGAATTGGGCTAGGATATAAGGGAAAACAGAAGCCCAAGAGAGCGTTCCTTTTAAGGCCATAGCAAACGTCACAGCTGGATTTAGGTGGGCTGGACTAAGCGTGCCAGATACAAAGGCTGCAACGGCTACAGCAATTCCCCATCCCATAGTAATCACAATCCATCCTGAATTGTTGCTCTTGGTTTTGGGAAGAACCACACCTGCTACAACTCCATTTCCTAGGAGGATGAGGATTAAGGTCCCCAAAAATTCTCCAAATAATTCTTTCATCATATCTTTGTCTCCATTTAAAAGAAGGGGTGGGCGACAAGGAATGCTGCCCTCCACCTCTTTTCCTTTTTTAATTTTTTAGTTCTGTCAAATCGTTTTGAGCAAGAGCTGCTTCAACATCCGCACGGTAGGCTGCTTTTTCTTCTTCGGTCCAATCATAGAATCGTCCCATTTCATCCAGAACTGGCTCAACGATGCTATCCAAACTATCACGCATAAAGAGCATGTGGTTGGTACGACGAAGGAGGAAGTCAACTGGGCTCAGAGCCAACTCATTGCGCATTGCATAGTGAAGGGACAAGGTATCTGCCAAGCTGAGTCCTGGCGCTTGTTCCAAGCTGTGAGCAAGGGCAAAGACTTTCGGTGCATTTGAACCGTAAAGATTTGCGAGATACTGGGCTTCCTTGCTATCCAAACCACGTGACACTCCAAGTTGAGCAAAGGCTTCGATTTCTGAGCCCACATTTGCTGGGTTCAATTCTCCACCTGAAACAGGATAAGTCTTAGAGTTGATCAGTTTAAAGCTACGGTCAAATTCGGCTTTGAGGATGTCAACCACGCGCTCCATAGCTCCTTCAGCCATCTTACGGTAGTCTGTGATTTTACCACCAGCAAGGGTTAAAAGACCATTATCATCACGATCCAAGCTCGAACCACGAGAAACTGCAGATGGATCCAAATGTTTCTCAGATGTGCTGCTTTCAAGCTTGCTGACAGCAGATTCAACATCTTCACGCGTTTTTTCTTTCGATAGATATGCCTCGACAGTCGCAATCAAGCTATTGAAGCTTTCATCGCTAATGGTTCCGTTATTTCCACCATTGTAGTCAGAAGCGCTATTGCCTGCGATCAATGGACGAAGACCAGCCCAGCTGCTTTCAATATCAGCAACGGTAATGTTTGCTTCTGGGAAGCGGTTGTTGACAATACCTAGTAGATAATCTACATCTTCCTGCGTCACTTTTGGATGTTCCAAATCGCCTGTGTAGTCTGTATCGGTTGTACCAAAGTAGGTCTTGTTTTCACGTGGGAGAACGAAGACCATACGACCATCTCCCAAACCTGTGTCAAAGTAAACTGGCTGTGAAACCTTGATCTTGCTTGAGTCCACTACCAAGTGAACTCCCTTAGTTGGACGCATTTGTGAGAATTGCGTTCCCTTATTAGACAAATTGCGTACCTTGTCGCTCCAAGGTCCAGTTGTGTTAATAACTAGGCGAGCCTTGATTTCAAAGACTTGGTCTGTCAACAAATCACGAGCTACAACACCTGTAATCTTGCCGCTTTCGTCAAAGAGGAAGCCTTCTGCCTTAACATGGTTGGCAATGAGGGCACCGTCTTGGTTGGCACGTTTGATGTTTTCAATCACGAGACGCGCATCGTTATTACGGAAGTCAAGATAAACCCCACCTCCTACCAAGCCTTCTTTCTTCAAGTTTGGCTGGCGTTCCAAGACTTCTTCCTTGCTCAAGACCTTGTTAGCAGCTGGCGTATTGTTAACACCTGCCAAAAGGTCGTACAAGTCCATGGCTACTTTGAGACGGAAGAGACTAAAGGTCGCTCCATCCTCATCAAAAACAGGCAAGAGCATTGGATCTGGTTTTGGAATGTGTGGAGCGATTTGTTGAACCACCGCGCGCTCAGAAACTGTATCTGATACCACTTCCACGTCAAATTGTTTGAGGTAACGCAGACCTCCGTGGACCAATTTTGTTGAACGGCTAGATGTTCCTTCTGCGAAGTCCTGCATTTCAATCAAACCAGTGTCAAGACCACTGGCTGCCGCCTGCAAGGCTACACCAGCTCCTGTAATCCCCCCACCAATAATCAAGAGATCCAAGGTACGTTCCTGCATTTTTTTAATTGACAATTCACGTGTTTTCTTTGAAAATTCCATATTTACACACTTTCTAACTGAGTCGTTTCATTCTTAAGCTGATCATTGCATCAAGAAACAGTATTAGTCGTCGATTTCCGCAAAGACTTGCGTTGCTTTCACAGCTTTCTTCCAGCCCTTGTAGAGTTGTTCCTTGCGCGATTCGTTCATCGATGGCTCAAAGAGTTCTCCTGTCTCGTTCAAGAGTTTCAACTCATCCAAGTCCTTCCAATAACCCACTGCCAAACCAGCTAGGAAGGCTGCACCGAGGGCAGTTGTTTCCAAGTTTTTAGCGCGTGCGATATCAATTCCCAAGATGTCAGCTTGGAACTGCATGAGGAAGTTGTTCATGGCTGCACCACCATCTACCTTCAAGACTTGGATCGCTGTCTGCGCATCCACTTGCATGGTGTCAATGATGTCACGTACTTGATAAGCGATAGATTGCAAGGTTGCCTTGATAAAGTCTTCTTTGCTTGTTCCACGAGTTAAGCCAAAGACAGAGCCTCGAGCGTTTTGGTTCCAGTATGGAGCCCCTAGACCTGTAAAGGCAGGTACGACATAAACTTCGTCATTGTTGTGAGAATTAAGAGCATATTTTTCAGACTCTGGTGAATTTTCAACCATGCGAAGTCCATCACGAAGCCACTGAATGGCACTTCCTGCGATAAAGATAGAACCTTCCAAGGCATAGTAAACCTTACCGTTGATTCCATAACCAATCGTTGTCAAAAGGTTGTTTTCAGACAACTGCATCTCTTCACCAGTGTTCATGATGATGAAAGAACCAGTTCCGTAGGTATTTTTAACCATACCTGGTTCAAAGGCCAACTGTCCAAAGAGGGCTGCCTGTTGGTCCCCAGCCATACCTGAAATTGGCACTTCCCCACCGTAGAAATGGAATGGAGCAGTCTTGCCGTAGATTTCAGAGTTAGAACGAACTTCTGGAAGCATAGCCTTCGGAATGTTGAGGACTTCTAAAATCTCATCATCCCATTTAAGATCCTTGATGTTATAGAGCATGGTACGGGCTGCATTTGAGTAGTCGGTCACGTGAGCTGCACCGTCAGTCAATTTCCAAACTAACCAAGTATCGATAGTACCAAAGAGTAATTCTCCTTTTTCTGCTCGCTCTTGAGCGCCTTCTACATGGTCCAATATCCAACGAACCTTGGTAGCTGAGAAGTAAGCATCGATAATCAAACCAGTCTTTTCATGGAATTTTTCCACATAACCTTGACTTTTTAGTTGTTCAGCCAGAGGAGCAGTTTGACGTGATTGCCAAACGATCGCATTATAGATAGGGAGCCCTGTTTTCTTATCCCAGACGACAGTTGTTTCACGCTGGTTGGTAATCCCGATGGCCTCGATTTGACTTGGTTTCACACCACTTTCGATGAAAGCACCCGCGATAACTGACTGAACAGAGTTCCAAATTTCATTGGCATTGTGCTCAACCCAACCTGCTTGAGGGAAAATCTGAGTGAACTCTTTTTGACTAGAGCTGACCTTTTCTCCTTTTTTGTTAAAAATGATGGCACGAGAACTAGTAGTTCCTTGGTCAATAGCCATGATGTATTTTTCTTGTGACATGTGCTGTCCTCCTGATAAAATCTTGAGGGGGTTCCTCTTTACAGTAACTAGTATACAAAATAAAGCGCTTTCTTGTTTATCAATTTTTTTAAAATTTTAAAAAAATGTGAGGAGATTGTGCGAATTTCACAAAAAAGACCTGAAAATTCAGGCCTTTTAAGCAAAGAGCATCTGACGAATCTTCGCCAAATCCTCCATATCCAAATCATTTTTTAAATAATAAACCGGAGTCTGTTCTTTCTTATGAATCGGGTTGTTGGTAATTAACAAATCATAATGTCGACTGGGGTCATAGGCTTCAATAGTAATGAAACGATTGTATTCCAAATACCGTTTCAAAAGGGCAGCCATCCTAGAAAAGACAAGGAAACCAGATGTCAAATCTAAACCAATCCTCATATGTTGGCCACCATTTTCTGCCATATACTCTATCAACTGGAGCCATTCCCAGAGAATTTTCTTATCCAAATCCGTCCCCTGTTGAAAGGTAGGCAAAATATGAAAAATTCTCTCTGCAGTTCCTCTAAAATCATGTTCCATCAGCAAATAGGGATGGCGATTCTCTGTCTGGTATCTGTACTGATCTTGTAAAATATAGCCCTTGTAGAGATAAACTTGACCACAAAGCTGACTGAGTTCATAGGTGACATGGTCCTCTGTGTAGTCCCCCAGCAGCTCCTCCTTCTTCATCTCTTGAATCAATTGCGTCAGCAAATCGGCTAATTGCCCTCCAAAACCAAGGATATACTCCATAGTATGAAGGGGCAAAATACGATGGGAAAGGAGAAATGAAAAGAATACCATCATCTCACCATCCTCAGTTCCTAGAGGGATATGTTGCCCAGCAAAAAAGGACGGAGCCTTTCTCAGCAAACGAAGGTAGAAAATATTGTCAAAATACCCTCGCATTTTTTCTTCTATAACCTGAAATTGACAGGCGTTAACCCGAAGGCGCTGTTGACTGATGTGAGTCCATAGAACCAAGTCCAATTTCTGACCTGAAGACAAGCTAGCACCGCAGATTTCTTCTAGGGTAGCAATCTCTTGTTTTCTCTCAGCTTTCTGCATGTGACCTTCCCACTCCTGACTGGACCAAATCTTGCGAAAAAGGCAGAAATAAAAATAGCGAATCTGATGCTCCGGACCTCGCCAACGGCCATTTTGGATCGATAAATCAAACTCTGACAAAATCTGATTTAGACTAGCTAAGTGACGACCAAGCGTGGCCTCGCTAATCATCAATTCTTGAGCCAGTTGATGGGCTAGGAACTGTTGGTGATAGAGAAGGTAAACCAAAATTTGGTACTTAATGGCATTGTCTAGAAACAAGCTCCGAATCTCTCTCCCCTTTGTGGCTGCACCAATCGACAGACGCAGATTTTCATCTTCCAAGTGGATGGTCAGCTCTAAACCTCTTTCCGAGGCATTTTCGTTAATCAGAGAAATGTACTTGGTTAAGGTCGCCTTTGAAAAACCTGTTTCTTCCATGGCTTTCTTGACTGTTGTCTGCGAATCTTGTAACAGAAAGGAAAGGACTAAAAATTGACCAGATTCGGCTTTTTCCATCAAATCACCTAAATACATTTGTTACCCCTTTCATTTTCTCCTACAAGCATAGCATAAATCTTTTAAATGCTGAAATAATCTGTTTCGCATTTTATTTTAAGGCTGATTTTCTCGTCATTATTCCACAGAAACAGCAAACACACGACTCCCCCTTTGGGCATTTTTATGCTAAAATAGTAGCTATGGATAAAATTATTAAAACAATATCAGAAAGCGGAGCCTTTCGTGCTTTTGTCCTTGATAGCACTGAAACCGTCCGCACTGCTCAAGAAAAACATCAAACTCAAGCCAGTTCAACTGTTGCACTTGGTCGAACTCTTATCGCAAGCCAGATTCTCGCAGCCAATGAAAAAGGAAATACCAAACTAACAGTTAAAGTTCTGGGAACCAGCTCTCTCGGTGCCATCATCACGGTCGCAGATACCAAGGGCAATGTTAAAGGCTACGTTCAAAATCCAGGTGTTGACATCAAAAAGACTGCAACGGGTGAAGTCCTTGTCGGACCTTTTGTCGGAAATGGTCAATTTCTCGTTATCACAGACTACGGTACTGGAAATCCCTACAACTCCATGACTCCTCTCATCTCTGGGGAAATCGGTGAAGACTTGGCCTATTACCTGACAGAAAGCCAACAAACTCCTTCAGCAGTCGGCCTCAATGTTCTTTTAGACAAAGACGACAAGGTCGAAGGTGCCGGTGGTTTTCTTCTCCAAGTCTTGCCAGGGGCCAAGGAAGAAGAGATTGCCCGCTTTGAGAAACGCATCCAAGAAATGCCAGCCATCTCAACCCTTCTGGAAAGCGATGACCATATCGAAGCCCTTCTCAAGGCTATCTATGGTGACGAATTCTACAAACGTCTATCTGAAGAAGAAATTCGTTTCCAATGTGACTGCAGCAAAGACCGTTTTATGAACGCTCTTGCCAGCCTTCCAAATTCAGACCTTGAAGAAATGAAAGAGGAAGACCACGGGGCAGAAATCACTTGTCAATTCTGCCAAACAACTTATAACTTTGATGAAAACGACCTGGAGGAACTCATTCGTGACAAATCTTAATACACCTTTTATGATTGGCAATGTTGAGATTCCCAATCGTACCGTTTTAGCACCCATGGCTGGTGTCACCAACTCAGCCTTTCGTACCATCGCAAAAGAGCTCGGAGCTGGACTCGTTGTCATGGAAATGGTCTCTGACAAGGGAATCCAATACAACAATGAAAAAACCCTGCATATGCTTCATATCGATGAAGGAGAGAACCCTGTTTCTATCCAACTTTTTGGTAGCGATGAAGATAGCCTAGCACGCGCAGCAGAATTCATCCAAGAAAATACTAAGACCGATATCGTCGATATCAACATGGGCTGCCCAGTTAACAAAATCGTGAAGAACGAGGCTGGTGCTATGTGGCTCAAGGACCCAGACAAGATCTACTCTATCATCAACAAGGTCCAATCTGTCCTTGATATCCCCCTCACTGTCAAAATGCGTACTGGCTGGTCTGATCCATCCCTAGCCGTGGAGAATGCCCTCGCTGCTGAAGCTGCTGGTGTCTCTGCCCTCGCTATGCACGGTCGTACACGTGAGCAAATGTATACTGGTCATGCTGACCTCGAGACCCTTCACAAGGTTGCTCAAGCTTTGACCAAGATTCCATTTATCGCAAATGGTGACATCCGTACGGTCCAAGAAGCCAAACAGCGTATCGAAGAAGTCGGGGCTGACGCTGTCATGATTGGTCGCGCAGCCATGGGAAATCCCTATCTCTTCAATCAAATCAACCACTACTTTGAAACAGGAGAAATTCTCCCTGACTTGACATTTGAAGACAAGATGAAAATCGCCTACGAGCACTTGAAACGCTTGATTAACCTCAAAGGAGAAAACGTAGCCGTTCGTGAATTCCGCGGCCTCGCTCCGCACTATCTCCGGGGAACATCTGGTGCTGCCAAACTTCGTGGAGCTATTTCACAAGCTAGCACCCTAGCAGAGATTGAAGCCCTCTTGCAATTAGACAAAGCATAATATACAAAAAACCGTAACTCGCTTGAGTTTACGGTTTTTTTATCCTAGGAAATCCTAGATACCATTATTGAATCAAGGCAACACTCGAAACTTTACCATCCGCACCTGTTGTAATTTGGATGATTTTTCCTCCACCGATTTTGGCATTATACTTGCCATCATCAAGAGTATAAGAGTAGCCTCTGATAGAATAGTTTTCTTTCTTTCCATCTGCAGTTTCTACTGTAAACTGGCCCCCTGATGAAACCGTAATAGTTTCGCCATTTGCTCCCTTCCAGTTGCCTGCAGCTGCTGAGAAATCACCATCGACCATGGTTAAAACACCCTTGTAGCGTTTGTTGTGTTCTGCTTGCTTGTCTTGAAGTTTGCGGTCAGTTGTTGGATCATAGCCTGACTGGTTAGACTGGGCTTGAGAACCTTGCTGGGTTGACGGAGCCTGAGAAGGGGCTGGTTGACTAGGAGTTGCTTGTTCTTGTCTTGATTCAGGGGCTGGTTTCGCTTGTGACTGATCTGCTGTTGTAGAAGACTGACCTGAAGATGCCTGAGCCTTTTCAGATGAAGCTGAGCTTGAAGATTTTTGAGTCTTGCTTTCTTTGTTAGAAGAAGCTGCTTTAGAACTTGATGATTGGCTTGTCTTTGCAGAGCTGCTGGTTTGAGTGGTTTCGTTTTTATTTCCACAAGCTCCCAGTAGCAAGGTAGAAGCCAATACAGTCGCTGCCATCAATTTGATATAGGTTTTCTTTTTCATTTTTCTACTCCTTTGTAACATTATTGAAATGTTAAGAAATCTTTTTGTAATATAATTGTAACATTGGACTCTGAATCTGTCAACTATTTAGAGAAACTATTTTAAAAATTATTCTCTCTACTATCTCTATTCGTAATCGAAACGAAAAAATAGGAAAATTTCCTAGATTAGAGTCCTATTTTTTGCACCTCTCCTATGTAGTCGCTTGCATTGTGTTAGACAAAGGAATATAATAACATTGAAATAGAATACAGGAGGTATGCTCTTATGCTAAATAAGTATTACAAGTATCTTCCTTGGTTGATTTTGGGAGCTATTGGCTCTTATCAATCAGCCACTTACTATGCGCGAACTGCATTTGATGTCTTCTATCTGACTGCAATCTTTATGATTGTCTACATCGCTTTGTTATTTTTGCATGAGAACTATCTCAAGTATCGATACAAAGACTTCTTTACTCACATATTGAGTAATCCTAAGAAAGATAGCCATCCCTAATACAGTCGCAATAGAAAGCCATCTCATGATGGTAGATAAAGAGGTCGGGATTTTGGTCCCGACCTCTTTATTTCAATCGATAGGTTTTTCTTGGTTTCTTTTTGGGCACTCGTTTGAGTCCGACTTCTTCTACATATTCGCCGTATTTTACGAGAAAGTTATTGCTGACGATGGGCCGACCTGGGTTGATGAGATTGACCAGTTCAGTTCCTTCGTAGACAGTGAACTCCTCTTCCAGCAGATAAAGGAAGGTCGGATTCCAGTCGAGACGGCCTTGGATTCGTTTGATGGATTCTTGGATAATGGCATAATGATCAAAGGCGAAGGCTCTCTCCTCCAACTCTACTCCCTCTAAGAAGCACTTGCCCGTCCGAAAATCCACATCTACAAAAACCACATCCTTAGCATCGTCTCCAGCCTGAACGAGGCCTAGGGCGCGACTAGGAAGATACACCAAGTGGGCAATGGTCACGGTCCAGCCCCGTGGATCACGACCGGGGGTCGATACGGTCATCAATTGCTCGATTTTTTCCAAAGGTAGATCGAGATTGACTTCTTCTCTCACCTCGCGTTGACAGGCATGCGCAGCATCCTCTCCCTTATCCATAAAGCCTCCAACCAGAGCCAAACAGTTTTGATAAGGGTGGGCCTTGCGACGGATTAGTAAGAGCTTGATCTTTCCTTCGACAAAGCAGTAGGCTACCATATCCACTGTCACACTTGGTTTTTCATATTGAGGGAGTTCCTGCTTGTAGTACCAGTCTAAAAACTCCTCCTGACTGGCATGGATTTCATAATATTCTTTTTCCGTCATCCCTTCTGGAATCTTTATGTCTGCCATCTTATGCCTCCTTTCGAACTGCCTTGGTCCATTGGTACCAACCCACTAGACTGTTGAGTGTGTAAACCCAGTACATCCCTTGGATGTGGATATTTTCACCCCACCAGAGATAAATACTAAAGAGATTGGTTGCAATCCAGAAAATCCATTGCTCGCGGTAAAGACGTGTCATCAAGAGCTGACCAACACCATTGGTCGCATCGGTAACACTATCACGGAAAGGGCGAGCACTATTGATACTTTGGTAAGCCAAGCCCATACCAATCCAGATAATGGCAGTCAAGGCTAAGTACTTGAGCCAGTCAAGAACAGATAATTTCTTAGCTTCAAAGTGGGATTCTTCTGGTTTTCCTTGGTCGTTGATACGATTGGACAACCAAGCATAGAGACCAATCGGCTGCATGACAAAGAAGTAAACAGTCGTCAAGACTTCGCCATAAAAAGTCGCATTCATGGCCAAAATCAAATAGATAGCCGAGTTAATAGCCCCAAAGAGATAATTGCTTGCACGCCCTTCTGCTACCAAGATGACACAGACAATCCCAGTCCAAGATGCAAACAAGCTCAACCAGTCATGGCTTTCCGTATTTTGAGTGAATTCCAAGATCAAGGGAACACTTGACAAGGCGATGAGATACAACCACTGGAAAAGACTACGGCCGACAAAGAGATCTTTCCATAGCAGGCGCATGATTCCTGCAAAACCGATCTTGCGAGCTTCAGCATGGACATTTTTAAAGTTTTCGATAAATTGTGTGATTTTTTCAGTTAGTTTTTTCATATTTTTCTCCTAATCTGCTTGGTAAATGGCATCAATAGCCACTTTGGCTGCTTCATAATTGCCTAGATAATCCTCTGCTAGATAAACTAGTGGAATGTTGGTTAAGTATCGCTCCCTCATCTGATCCAAATGCTGGGAAAAACTGTAGCGAATATGGTCTTCTGCCATGGTCATATCTCTAAATCCGTCATTGACATAGGAACCGACAGGTTGCACGAAGAGAATCAAGTCCCATTTTTCCTTGGCCAAGATTGAAACAAAGAGATTGTCAAAGGTTTCTCCTGATAAGTCCCCTTGGTCCTCAGTCTCCATGTAATAGTCATAGTAACCCTTGGTTACCAATGAATTGGTATCGGCTATCACTAGACCTCGATTGGCATTGCTATCGATTAACTTGGAGGTCTGGTCATACTGTCCCAACAGGAGATAGTAGTAATCCTTTGGAGTCAATTCATCGTCGCGGACATTGTTTTTGATCTGGTACTCACGCGCGTATTCCAGACTAACGGGTGCATCGTAATACCTTGCCAAATCCTTGGCCAGAGTGGTCTTCCCATTGCTAGCACTTCCCATAATCAACACTTTCTTGGTAAACTGACGACGGAAGGGTTGAGCGATGTATTTCCAATATTTGCTTGGATTTTCTCGAATCATAGTCGCTGAGATACCAAACTTTCTTTCTTTCAAGACGGTGCCAAATCCACGTTTAGCTAGCTCTTGCTGGTAGTCTGCTTCTCCTACAAAAAAAGTCAGTTCTTGCTGGTTTTCATCATAGGAAATCTCTGCTAACATCTGGTCCAACCACTCCTGCCAGCCCATAGGGTAACGGGGAAGGTTGGTCTCATCCAGCTTGCAGACAGAGGTCAATTCGTCATCACAAAAAGCCTCTCGGATATAGCGAAATCGTTTTTGAAGACTTAAACCTACCTGCTCCCCTCGGTCTCCCTCGTAGCCTGAAACGACTACCCAGACCTGGTCACACTGACGCTTCGCTCGCTGAATCAGATCGATATGCCCTTGATGGAGAGGGGCAAAGGTCCCAAATACCACTGCTGTTTTCTTTTTCATAAACGTTTTACCTTTTTATAATTTTTGATATTTTTATTTTCTATGTTTTTATTATATACTATATTTTTGTTTTGTCAATAGTTTTTTATCATTTTTTATAAAAAAGTAGCAAAAAAAAGAATCAGGATTGCTCCTGACTCTCCATTTTTAAGCAATATCAAATTTTAATTGACCAGCTTTAACACCTATCTTGAGGGTCTTGCCTGCTACTAGTTCTCCCTTGAGAAGGAGTTCTGCTAGCTTGTCTTCCACTTCTGTTTGCAGGGTTCTGCGAAGTGGGCGAGCTCCCATTTCTGGATCATATCCTTGACTTGCTAGTAACTTCAACGCTGAAGCTTGCAGTTTCAAGTCGATGCCCTTCTCAGCGAGGCTAGCAATCAATGGTTTCACCATAATCTTGACAATTTCCTGCATGTGTTCGCTATCTAAGCTATGGAAGACCAACTTTTCATCAATACGGTTGATAAACTCTGGTCGATAAGCTTTTTTCAACTCTTCAAAGATTCGTTTTTCCATATTTTCCTGGTCAAAACGAATGTCCTTGGCCCCAAAGCCGACCGTCTTGTCATCACGAAGAGCCGTCGCACCAAGGTTTGACGTCATGATGATAATGGTATTTGAAAAATCAACCTTGCGCCCCTTGCTATCTGTCAAGACGCCGTCGTCCAGAACCTGCAAGAGAACATTAAAGATATCTGGGTGGGCCTTTTCTACCTCGTCAAATAGAAGAACGGAGTATGGTTTGTTGCGAACCTTCTCAGTCAACTCCCCACCTTCTTCGTAGCCCACATAACCCGGAGGAGCTCCATTGAGACGGCTAGCCGCAAATTTCTCCATATACTCACTCATATCAAAGCGAATAAGGGCTGATTCGTCATCAAAGAGGACTTCTGCCAGAGCCTTGGCCAATTCGGTCTTACCGACTCCTGTCGGCCCTAGGAACATAAAGGAACCAATCGGACGCTTGTGACTACGAATACCTGACTGATTACGGCGAATGGCACGGCTAATACTTGAAACAGCTTGATCTTGTCCGATGACGCGTTTATGCAGTTCTGCTTCCAAGTTCAGGTACTTCTTAGCATCTGTTTGCGTCAGCTTTTGGACTGGGATACCTGACAAGCGACTCAAGGTGGTCAAAATATCGGATTCTGTCACCAAGTCTTTATAGACAGGCAATTCTTGTTCTTTTGCGATTAGCTGGCCTGCTTGTTTCCACTTGCCATCCATCAAGGCCTTGTCAGCTGGACTCAAGTCCGATTCGTCCATTCTCACATGCTTGGATTTGTTTTGCACTGTTGCTGCCGCCTCATCCAATAGATCGATAGCAGAGTCTGGCAAGTGACGACTAGTCAAGTAACGATGCGCCATCTTAACAGCTGTTTCGACAGCTTCATCTGTGATTTGCACACGGTGGTGTTTCTCATAGGTAGCCTTCAAACCTTGCAAAATGGTCATGCTGTCAGCTAAACTTGGCTCTTCAATGGTCACTTTGGCAAAACGACGAGAAAGAGCTGCGTCTTTTTCGATGTGTTTTTGGTATTCTTCCTGAGTGGTTGCACCAACCGTTCTCAAAGTTCCACGAGCCAAGGCTGGCTTCAAGATATTGGCCGCATCCAGAGTAGAGTCAATACCACTTCCAGAACCCATGATGGTGTGGAGTTCATCGATAAAGAGGATTACCTTACCATCTTCCTCGATATCCTTGATAATGTTGTTCATGCGTTCTTCAAAATCTCCACGGAAACGTGTTCCCGCAACAACATTCATCAAATCAAGCTCCAAAACGCGCATCTTGCCCATTTCCGCAGGTACATCCCCACTAGCAATACGCTGGGCAAGTCCAAGAGCCAGAGCTGTTTTCCCGACACCAGCATCTCCAACCAAGACAGGATTGTTCTTGGTCTTCCGACTCAAAATCTGAATCATACGTGAGATTTCCTTGTCACGACCGATAACTGGCTCTAACTTGCCAGAGCGCGCTTGCTCTGTCAGGTCATGCGTGTAGTCCTCTAGACCGCCACTTGGATTCTGAGGCATGCCCATCATATTGGCCATGGAATTTTGCTTATCTGCCACGGTACGGTGGCGCTGACGCAATGCCTTAAGGTCTTCTCTTGTCCATCCAGCACGCTCTTCTAGATTGCGACGAAGAGCAGCAATTCTGACCTGATCTTTCTGGTCTTCATAAGAAAAGCCTGCTCTCTCCAAGATACGAGTTGCCAAGGCATTGCCATCATGCAAAATCGCATAGAGGACATGCTCTGTCCCTAGCACCTTAGTATGGACCACTGAGGCCACATACTCTGCTTCTGCAAAGAGAACCTCCAAACGATGGGAAAAAGGCAATTCCGTAAAGGTTTCGTCTTGGCTATAGTCCGTTTCAGTCAGTTCTAACGCAACCTCTTCTAAACGGTCCATTTCATAAGGATAATCATTTAGAGTCGCACCTGCCACACTGTAACTGTGATTGGACATGGCAATTAACAAATGCCAAGACTCTAGATATCGAGCTCCAAAATGGCCCGCAACCATGTAGGCACTTTCGATACATTCATTCAACGCTTTTGAATAATTCATCTTACTTCTCTTTTCTATCTACCTCTTGTAATAGCTGTCGGAGCATATTGGCACGGACAACTGAGGATTCCTCCCCTAGAACACGATCTGTTGCTACAGAAGTCAGTAAGGTCATCTCCTGCTTGGTCATCAAGTCCTGCTCCACCAAAAGCTGGAGAATATCCTCATAAATCTCCTGACTAACTCGCTCACCAATCGAGTAAAGCAAATCGCGGAGCATCTCATGATGATTGGAAAACTCAATCCGTCCGATGCGAATGTAGCCTCCGCCACCACGCTTACTCTCAACTAAGTAACCTCTGCTTTCAGTAAAACGTGTCTTAATGACATAGTTGATCTGACTTGGCACAACCTGAAAGGTATCTGCCAACTGGCTCCGCTGCAATTCCACGATACCAGCTTGGTCTAAAATTGCCTTGATATAGGCTTCGATATGATCTGATGTATTTTTAAATCTCATAGTAAATCAAACTCCTTCTTTGAACCTTGACTATCTTTGACTATTATACCGAAATTTTCTCATTTTTAAAAGAAAAAGAGCGCTGGTAAAGGATAATCTTCACCAACTCCCTATTTTTCTACTTATCTAAGCCTAATTCTGCCAAGATTTGACGTTTGTAGGCAATCTTTTGAACTTCCTTGTCCTCATCTTCAGACCAATCTAGTTTGACTTCAGAGACGATCTGTCCAGGCCGATTTTTCAAGATATAGATACGGTCACTTAGATTGAGGGCTTCCTCAATGCTGTGGGTGATGATCAAGGTCGTCAACTCCAGCTGTTTGTGAATCGCCAGATACCAAGCGTGAAGTTCCATCTTGGTCATCTCATCCAAGGCACTAAAAGCCTCGTCCAAGAGAAAGAGCTTGTGCCCGAAAAGGTAGGTGCGGAGTAAGGCTACACGCTGACGCATCCCACCACTGAGTTCATGAGGATACTTATCTCGTATAGCAGTCAGCTGAAAGGTCGCAAGGATGTCATCCGCTCGGGCAATGGCCTCCGCCTTATCCACCTTTTGAATCAAGAGGGGCAGGATGATATTGCCAAGGACTGTCTTATGCTCCAAGAGGAGATCCTTTTGCAACATATAACTCACGCGCCCCTTGGGATTCTCCTCTCCATCAAGGACAATTCTTCCCGACTGGACTTCTAAAATTCCAGCGATTAGATTAAAGAGGGTAGTCTTGCCTACACCACTTGGACCTAGGATAGAAACCACTTCACCCGAAGCCACCTGCAGGTTGATATCTTCTAAAATCTTTTCATCGCCATAGGCATAGCTGACGTGTTCTAGTCTAATTTCTGTCATTATTTCACAAATTCATTGGTGAAGCCTTTGTCAGTCAAGTCTTCTTTGAGGATACCATTTTCTTTATCCCACTTGTAGAAAGCATTCCAGCGTTCTGCGTCAAATTGTCCCCATTTTTCCTTGTCGCTTGCGTATTCTTTTGACAAGTATTTTTGAGATTCGATGACAAAGTCGCGTTTTTCCTTAAGTTCGGGGGCATTCTTGATGAGGATATCTGCAGCTTCTTCTGGGTGTTCCATAGCGTATTGGTAGCCTTTTTTGATGGCTTGGATGACTTTACGAGCTTCTTCTTTATTGTCTTTCAAATAGTCGTTGTTTGCGATGATAACTGGTGAATAGTAGTCAAACTCTTTAACGTAGTCTTTCAAGTACATGAAGTTGGCGTCTACACCTTGAGATTTGGCAAGAATACCGTCCCAACCGTAGTAGATCCAAGCAGTGTCAAAGACACCGTTGGCAATCGGTGTGATCGAGTTTGAATCGTTGTTTGGTACTTTTTCGACCTTCTCAAAGTCTCCGCCTTGAGATTCCACCAAGGTTTTCAACATAGCAAGCTCAGTCGGGTCATTCCAAGTTCCGTATTTCTTCCCAACCAAGTCTTTTGGACTGGTGACATTGTCAGATTTACGTGAGATGATTCCAGATGTATTGTGCTCAACGATAGCGGCAACGGCAGTAATCCCTGCCCCTTTTTCCAATTTCTTAGCCATGTAGTCTTGGAAATAGATAGCAAATGGTGCCTTGCCATTGATCACTAGGTCAGAAGAACTTTCTTCTGGTGGCAATTTCAAGTCAACATCCACTCCAGCTTCTTTGAAATAACCTTTTTCCTTGGCAACATAAAGCCCTGTGTGGTTGGTATTTGGTGTCCAGTCTAGGATAAAGTCAATTTTCTTGAGTTCTGCTTCTTTGTTGTCCTTAGAAGCAGTCCCTTGACCACAAGCCACAAGTACGACAGCTACAAGAGCTGTTACAATCGTTAAAAACACTTTCCATGTTTTCTTCATTTTCATTTCCTCTTTTCTTTTTCTAAAACGCTCTATTTAAGTACGTTTCCATTTGATCACATATTTTTCACTGATATCGACCAACTTCATACCGAGAAGGCTGATAAGCGACACCAGAATAATAATGGCAAACATGGTGTCATACTGAAACAGTTTCTTTGACTGAATCATGTAGACACCTAGTCCTTCAAAGCCTCCCAACCACTCAGATACCACTGTTGTGATAAAGGCATAGGAGACACTGACCCTCAGACCTGCATAAAAGTAAGGCAGACTGACTGGGATTTTAAAATGCCACAGGATTTGCCAAGGGTTTGCTCGCATCAGACTAAACAAGGTCAGCATATCCTTGTCACAGTGCCTAAAACCGTCCAAAATACTGACGATGATAGGGAAGGTTGTCGTCAGGATAATCAAGACAATCTTGGGCAAAATCCCATAGCCTAGCCACAAGACCAAGATAGGCGCTATGGCAATGGTCGGAATGGTCTGAACAACCACCATCATAGGATAAATCAAGTCATTGAGCCAAGTCAGACTATCCATGAGCACCGCCATAAGACAGGCAATCAAGACTCCTAGAACTAGACCTAGTAAAGCCACTCTCAAGGTCGCCCAGCTATGGTACCAGAGAAATTCTCTGTCACGAACAAAGGACTGGAGAATCTCAAGAGGAGTTGGCAGGATAAACTTGGGTAAAAGTTTGAATATGCCCGCTAACTGCCAGATTGACAAGACTCCTAGAAAACCCAATAGACTAATGTGTCGTCTCAGTATACTTTTCAAGTTTGTCATCAATACTTAAAATCTCTCCTACATTTATTTTGACATTGGCAAAGACATTATCTGCCTCCTGCCCGGCCACTTCAAGCGCTTCTTTGAGAATGCGCATGAGCTCATCCAACTCCCCTTCCAAGACCGTTTCAAAGGGTGTCACCACCATAGTCACGGACTGAGCTTGCAGATAAGCAATCACTTGATCGATAATAGCAATTCGATCAATCCCCTGTGATAGGGGCAAGACTTGCAAGGCAATGCTTGCTTTCATAAAATCCTCCTCTTCTCGGCTTTCCTTTTGAACAAAAAGAAAAACCTTTGCCATATATGGAAAAGGTGCAGAATTCGGCTAAGTATCGTTCCCTACGCTGGCATTACCCAGATCAGGTGCGGTCGAAGTTTAACACTTCCTCTCAGACTGTACACAGACTCCCATATCTTATATGGAATATAGTAACGCAAATGCAAGGAAAAGTCAAGGAAACTGCTTACAGAAAACTATGAAAAAGAGTTTGAAGACAAATGCTTCAAACTCTATCATAGCTTTCTTATTTAGCCTCGTACCAGGTTGCCCCTTCATTCTCATCAGCAATGAGTGGGACACTAAGCTGGATGGCTTCTTCCATGGTTTGTTTCACTAGTACTTTGACAGCTGCTAGTTCTGATTTCGGAACCTCAAGGACGATTTCATCATGCACTTGCAAGAGCATCTTGGTCTGATAACCACCCTCAACCAGAGCTTTGTCTAGCTGAATCATAGCAATTTTGAGAATATCTGCTGCCGAACCCTGAATAGGGGAGTTAATGGCAGTTCGCTCTGCAAAACCACGAATGTTAAAGTTGCGCGAATTTATATCTGGTAGCTCTCGACGACGCTTGAAGAGGGTCTCTACATATCCCTTGTCACGCGCTTCACGTACCACTTCTTCCATATAGTTTTTAATCCCAGGAAAACGCTCAAAGTAGGTATCAATGTAGGCTTTTGCCTTCTTACGACTAATACCAAGATTGTTCGCCAAACCAAAATCTGAAATCCCGTAAACCACTCCAAAGTTGACAGCCTTGGCATTGCGACGGTCGTTTGGCGTCACATCCTCAGGACGTTCAATTTCAAAGACACGCATAGCTGTCGAAGTATGGATATCTGCTCCCTCTTGGAAGGCCTTGATTAAGTGCTCATCCTTAGAGATATGCGCCAAAACGCGCAACTCAATCTGTGAATAGTCGGAGCTAAGAAGGACACTATCCTCCCACTCTGGCACAAAAGCCTTACGAATGAGGCGACCTTGTTCCAAGCGAACAGGGATATTTTGCAAGTTTGGATCTACACTAGACAAACGCCCAGTCTGAGTCAAATCTTGCACATAGCGCGTGTGGATCTTGCCATCATCTAAAATCCAATCCTGCAAGCCAACCACGTAAGTCGATTGAATCTTAGCAATCTGACGGTAGTCTAGAATTTTTTTGACAATCGGTGCAATAGGAGCCAGACGCTCCAGCACATCCACTGCTGTCGAGTAACCTGTCTTGGTTTTCTTGGTGTATTCTAGAGGAAGTCCCAGTTTTTCAAAGAGAAGTACGCCCAACTGTTTAGGTGAGTTGATATTAAATTCCTCACCAGCCAGCTCATAAATCTCTTGGGTGAGTCGCTCAATGACAATCTCATTTTCAGCTTGCATCTCAAGTAGGGTTTCTTTTTTAACCTTGATTCCAGCAATTTCCATCTTGGCAAGGACAAAAGCCAGAGCTTGCTCCATGTCATAGAGAAGATCTAACTGCCCGTGTTCACTGAGTTTTTCAAGCAAAACAGGCTCCGTCTCAACCAATACAGCAACCTTGCGAGTCAAGTGCTCCAAGAATTTCTCTCTCTCAGGGATAGCTTTCTTGACCCCCTTACCGTAGAAGGTCTCATCATCAGCCAAATAAGTCTGGCCATAGAGATTCGCAATGGTTGAAATTTCATTGTTCTCGACAGTAGAGAGGAGGTATTTGGCCAAACGACTGTCAAAAGCAGGGGCCTGCAAATTCAAGCCCAAACGATTTAAAAGAACCTTCGCTTTCTTAAAGTCATACACTTTCAGAGGTGTTTTTTCTAGAAAATTCTTGAGAATCGGCTCCTGCAAGAGCTCAAGTTTGTCTGTAGCGTAAAGTTTATCCCCACAGGACCAGGCAAAACCAACCAAGTCATCTGTATGGTAATTCTCACCAAAAAGCTCAAAGTGGAAGATAGAGTTGGCGCTCAGCATGTCTTGACTGACTTGGTCAACGATAGTGAAATCCAAACTTTCAGGCGCATCCGTTGATGACACATTTAAAGCTTGCTTGAGCTGTTTGAAGCCCATCTCATCGTAGAATTTCCCGAGATTTTCCACATCTGGTCCACTATAAAGCAAATCATCAAGGCCAATCTCAATCGGTGCCTGAGTCTCAATGGTCGCCAAGGTTTTAGACAGGAAGGCTTGTTCCTTGTCATTGATGAGATTTTCCTTCATCTTAGAAGCCTTCATCCCATCGATATTTTCATAAATACCCTCTAACGAACCGTGTTCTAGCAAGAGCTTGATACCCGTCTTTTCACCGATCTTAGTGACACCAGGGATATTATCAGACTTATCCCCCATAAGAGCCTTAAGATCAATGAACTGAGCTGGTGTGAGGCCCATCTTTTCCATGAGATAGTCTGGCGTAAAGGCCTCAAACTCAGCCACACCTTTCTTGGAAATCTCGACCACCGTATGCTCATCCGTCAACTGGATCAAGTCCTTGTCTCCGCTGACAATAGTCACTTCAAAAGAATCCTTCTCAGCCAAGCGACCTAGGGTCCCGATGATATCATCTGCTTCATACTGGGCCAACTCATAGTGGCGAATCCCAAGATGATCTAGCAACTCACGAATGAAGGGAAATTGCTCACGAAACTCATCTGGAGTTTTAGCACGACCACCCTTGTAGTCTGCATACATCTCTGTACGGAAAGTCGTCTTACCTGCATCAAAAGCTACCAAAACATGACTGGGCTCAACACGCTCCAAGACGTGATTCAACATGAGTTGAAAGCCATAGATTGCATTGGTATGAAGGCCATTAGCATTTTTAAAACGATCCAACTGCTGATAGAGCGCAAAAAAAGCTCGAAAAGCAACTGAAGATCCATCAATTAATAATAATTTTTTCTTGTCCATACACCCATTATAAAGGAAAGCAGGGAAAAATACCATCGGAAAGAATAGGCAAATGGTAGTGAAGCCCTCTTTTTTATATTCTTTCTAGATTCTAGCTCCGTTACTATCCACTCGATAGCCATCCACAGTGGTATTCACTGCTAAAGCCCCTGAAGCATTGACGTAGTAATACTTTCCTCCTACTTGGAACCACTGGCTAGACTTCATAGCCCCTGAACTCTCCAAATAATACCATGTTCCATTTTCCTTTAGCCATCCTGTCTGCATCTCCCCTGATGCCTTTAGATAGTACCAATGCAAACCATCCTTCACCCAACCTGTTGACATGGTTCCATTGTCTTTAAAGTGATACCAACTGCCATTTATTTTCTTCCAACCAGTTGCGAGTTTCCCGTTCTCACGGTAATTCCAACTCCCTCCTTCTTTTTTCCAGCCTTTTTCTGTATTGCTTAGCTCTGCATACTGCACATATCTTCTAGAACCGCTATAAGACAAATAACCGAGCCACTTATAACCATCCTTTTCAAGAACTTGATCATAACTCACACTCTCACCAGCATAATAGTAGTCAATAACTTGTCCTGTGCTTGCTGGCTGGTCCATAATTGGCAATTTCCCCGTGAACACTATTGTCCCACTGGACGGAAGCTCTGAGCTACGAGCACCCTCACTCGCACCATGGCTAGCGGATAAATCCTTGAAATGAATAAAACCCGTCATCGAACTAGCCTTGACTTTTCGACGGTTATACTTTTCTCGAACCCCATAATTATACTCTTCGATCTCAATCGTATCCCCTGATACATGAGATACCCAGGCAACATGCCCATAGTAACCTTCTGTCGACCAGGCAATAGATCCAACTTCTGGCTTCGTATCCACACGGTAGCCTTCTCGCCTTGCACGATGACCCCATTCATTTGCATTTCCATAGGCAGGAGGAATCTCAAAGCCA
The DNA here is from genome assembly GCF_002386345.1 of Streptococcus oralis. NCBI lineage: Bacteria > Bacillati > Bacillota > Bacilli > Lactobacillales > Streptococcaceae > Streptococcus > Streptococcus oralis. The sequence goes on from NZ_CP023507.1 coordinate 1,817,239, forward strand.
TTTACACTACTCAAACGAAAGGCCGCAAAAGAGGTACACTGGCGAGAATACATCCGCCACTGATCGATTTCAACACTACCATTTTTGTAGTGAAGCGGATAGTCATCTCCACGCGCTACACTGTCGGCCTGAACTGATTCCCCACCAAACAAAAAGGTACTTGTAACAAACAAAGTAGCCAGCCCTACACTCAACTGAGTACATCTACTCTTCTTAACTCCTGATTTTAAAAACGTCATTCATTCTCCTTAATAATATAAATTTCCGAGGTTCCCCTCGTTTATACTATTCGGGAGAAAAAGAAAAAAGTGAGTAAAGCTCACTTCATTTTAGGATTCTTAGTCTAGATAGCGAATCAAGTTCTTTTCTGTCAAGATATCTGAGTAGGTGAAGGATTCAACGTAGACATTGGCTTGTTTGTCTCCCTCAACATCCCCAAATTCAACGATAAATAAAGATGGATAAACCTCAATTAACTTACCTAGTCTGTTTTTTTGGCGCTTACGGCCATTCTCCAAAGTCATTTCAACGACTTGTCCCTCATGTGCCTTGATTTCTTCTTTGATTTTTTTCATCTTGGCTACATCTGTAAATGCATCTGACATCTTATGCCTCCCTCTTTGAGATACTTGAAAATTTATTGTATTCTTTTTGGAAAATCAATTCCACCGTTCCACGAGCTCCACTACGGTTTTTCTCGATGATAACCTCAACCTTGTTATTTGGAATTCCTTCCTCTTCTTCACCCGCACGATCGTAGTAGTCGTCACGGTACAGAAAGGCTACGATATCCGCATCCTGCTCGATAGAACCCGATTCACGAATATCAGACAAGACTGGTCTCTTATCCTGACGCTGTTCCACTCCACGAGATAACTGACTAAGAGCAATGACTGGAACCTTTAGCTCCTTAGCTAGAATTTTTAACTGACGAGAAATTTCAGAGACTTCTTGTTGGCGGTTCTCACGACCAGTACCTGTGATAAGCTGTAGGTAGTCGATCAAAATCAAGCCTAGATTGCCTGTTTCTTGAGCCAGTTTACGTGAACGCGAACGAATTTCCGTGATCCGAATCCCTGGTGTATCATCGATATAGATACTCGCGTTGGCTAGGTTCCCTTGAGCAATGGTATATTTTTGCCACTCCTCATCAGTCAATTGACCCGTACGGATAGAATGGGACTCCACCAAGCCTTCGGCCGCCAACATACGGTCTACTAGACTTTCCGCACCCATTTCCAGCGAAAAGATAGCAACCGTCTTGTCCAACTTAGTCCCAATGTTCTGAGCAATGTTCAAAGCAAAGGCCGTCTTACCAACTGCTGGTCGCGCCGCTAGAATAATTAATTCCTCCTCATGGAGACCTGTCGTCATATGGTCCAAATCACGGTAACCCGTTGCAATACCAGTGATATCCGTTGTTTGTTGTGACCGAACTTCTAGGTTCCCAAAGTTGATATTTAGAATATCTCGGATGTTCTTGAACCCACTACGATTGGCGTTTTCGCTAACATCAATGAGTCCCTTTTCAGCCTGAGCGATGATTTCATCTGCAGGCTTAGAAGCCTCATAGGCTTGGTTGACAGACTCTGTCAACTTGGAAATCAAGCGACGTAGCATAGCCTTTTCCGCTACAATTTTAGCATAATATTCCGCATTCGCTGAAGTTGGTACTGAGTTGACAATTTCAACAAGATAAGACAAGCCACCAATATTTTGGAGATCCCCTTGGCTATCCAAAATCGTTCGAACCGTCGTCGCATCAATCGCTTCCCCACGATCCGACAAATCTACCATCGCTTGGAAAATCAACCGATGAGCATACTTAAAGAAGTCACGAGAATCAATGTATTCTCGGACAAAAACGAGCTTACTCTCATCTATAAAAATAGCCCCCAGAACAGATTGTTCTGCTAAAATATCCTGAGGTTGAACTCGCAGTTCCTCTACTTCTGCCATCCAACTTTCCTTCCTTTTACAATCTTGTCAAGAAGTTGTAAACTTAACCTTCTTTTACACGAAGATTGATGACACTTGTAACATCTTGATAGATCTTCACTGGTACATCAATCAAACCTACTGCTCGAATTGGTGCTTGCACTTGAATATTGCGTTTGTCAATCTTAATACCAAACTGCTTTTGCAATTCTTCTGCAATTTTCTTGTTAGTGATAGAGCCAAATGTACGGCCATCTGGTCCAACCTTTTCAACAAACTCTACAACTGTTTCTTCTGCCTCAAGCTTAGCCTTGATGGCTTTTGCTTCAGCAATCATTTCAGCATGAGCCTTTTCTTCTGATTTTTGTTTTCCACGCAACTCACCCACTGCTTGAGCAGTCGCTTCCTTGGCCAAATTCTTTTTAATCAGGAAGTTTTGAGCGTAGCCAGTTGGTACTTCCTTAATTTCGCCTTTTTTTCCTTTTCCTTTAACATCTGCTAAAAAGATTACTTTCATTCTTCTTTCTCCTTTTCCTTTAGTTCTTCCAAGATTAGTTGAGTCAATTTTTCTCCTGCTTCCGACAAACTCATATCCTCGATTTGCGCGGCAGCTAGATTAAAGTGACCTCCACCACCCAACTCTTCCATAATGCGTTGCACATTGATTTTACTACGACTTCGAGCCGAGATAGAGATAAATCCTTGTGTATTTTTTGCCAGAACGAAACTAGCCTCAATACCAGACATAGCCAGCATAGCATCGGCAGCCTTACTGATAACAACTGTGTCATAAGACATTGAGTCCTTAGCTTGAGCAATCAAGATATCTGAACCTAACTTACGACCTTGTAAAATGAGTTCATTTACCTCACGGTACTCTTCAAAATCTGTCGCAGCAATCTCCTGGATAGCAATACTGTCACTTCCCCGTGTTCTCAGATAGCTAGCCACATCAAAGGTTCGGCTCGTCACGCGAGATGTGAAATTCTTGGTATCCAGCATCATACCAGCCATCAAAACACTGGCCTGCATACGACTCAAACGATTCTTCTTAGAATTTTGGAACTGAATCAATTCTGTGACCAACTCACTGGCACTACTTGCTCCACTTTCAATATAGGTGATGACTGCATTCTCAGGGAAATCCTGATCACGTCTATGATGGTCAATAACAATAGTTTGAGTGAACAAATCATAAAAATCTTTTGACAAAGTCAAAGCCGTCTTGGAATGATCCACCAGAATCAATAATGAACGGTTTGTAACTAACTTCATCGCATCTGTAAGAGATAAAAGCTTCGTGACATCTTCCTTCTTCAAGAACTGAATAGCACGTTCGATATCTGCTGGCATATGGTCTGCATCATAGACAGCATAACTGTTCTCAATAATATTACTTGCAAACAACTGCATACCAACAGCAGAGCCCAAAGCATCCATATCTAGATTTTTATGACCGACTACAAAAACCTGATCAACACTTCGAATCTTATCAGAAATGGCTGTCATCATGGCTCTGGTACGTGTACGAGTACGTTTGATAGACGCAGCAGTTCCTCCACCAAAGTAGACTGGATTCTTGGTTTCGTTATTTTCCTTGACCACCACCTGGTCACCACCGCGAACTTCTGCTAAGTTCAAGTTGAGCAAGGCAATTTTCCCTATCTCTTCATGGTTTCCATCACCATAAGAAAATCCCATACTTAAAGTTAGGGGTAGCTGCCTCTGTTTTGATTCTTCTCGGAAACTATCAATAACGGAGAATTTATCATTCATCAATTCCTCTAGTACCGTGTAATCTGTGAATACATAAAAACGATCCATCCCCACACGGCGAGAAAACATAGCATACTTACTAGCAAATTCTGAAACAAAATTGGCTACAAAACTATTGATATGACTGATATCGGAGTCAGATGTCGCATCCTCCAAATCATCATAGTTATCTACTGAGATGACTCCAATGACTGGACGGCTAGTTACCAATTCTACAGTTGCTTCGTACTCCCCAGAAACATCAAAGAAATACAAAACACCCGAAGCCTTGTCCATATGAACAGCATATCGTGTTTCGCCCAAGGTAGCATACGAACCAGGATTTCCAACAGAAGCCTTGATGATGGTTTGAATTAACTCAACATCAATTTCGCCCTCTTCAGTAGTTAAAATCAGCTCAGCATAGGGATTAAACCATTCCACTTCGCCACTAGATAAGTCTAATTTCAGGACTCCCACCGGCATTTGATCAAGCAAAGTACTCAAGCTATTTTCAGCTTGATGATTTACGTATTGGATTTGTTCAATTTCGCTCTTTTCATACTGTTTTTTTTGCCAGACAAATAAAAGCAGATAAAGAAGTACAAATAAAAACAAGACACTGATTGTTACAACATTATTTTGTGAAAAAATAATCAGCATTGTTAAGGTTCCGAAAGTTGCAATCCCTAGTAGAATCGCAGAATTCGGAGTTAAATTATTTTTTTTCATTCTAAACCTCTTGCGCATTATTATATCACAAATGCCCTTAAAAAGCGACCTTTAAAGAGAAAGCACTGCTTTTATTATAGTAAGATACTCTTAAAGAAACCATACATAAAAAAGGAGAGCAAATGCCTCGCTCTCCTTTTTCCACATCAGTGCAGAATCTTCCGCCTAGATTACATTATTCACCTAATTCTAGTCGAATGTCTTGTAGGCGCTCTTGCGCCTGTTTCACAATTGATTCTAAAATAGACTTACATGGTTTGATGTCTTTCACCAAACCTGCAATTTGTCCGCTCATCATTGAACCATGAACTGTATCACCTTCATAGACAGCCTTAGATAGGGAACCGATCGTAATTTCTTCCAGTTCCTCTCGGTTTGTACCTTTCTGCTCTAATTCAATATAGTGATCTGTCATCTCATTGCGAATACAACGAACTGGCGCTCCCGCGATGCGACCTGTAACCGCAGTCGCTGTATCACTTGCCGCCAAAATAGCTTCTTTATAGGCTGGAGAAATTGGACATTCTTCTGAAGCAAGAAAAACTGTTCCCATTTGAACTCCTTGTGCACCTAGGGCAATCGCAGCAGCCAGCCCTCGGCCATCTGCCACACCTCCGGCAGCAATGACCGGAATTGATACCGCATCAACGATTTGCGGGATAAGAGCCATTGTATTGGTCTCTCCTATATGCCCACCAGCTTCTGAACCCTCAGCGATTACAGCATCAACTCCCAATTCTTCCATTTTTTGAGCATGCTTGACACTGGCAATAACTGGAATAACCTTGATTCCTGCTTCTTTCAAGTAAGGCATGATATGCTTAGGTGTTCCTGCACCTGTAGTTACCACCGGAACCTTTTCTTCGATGATAACAGTCACAATATCCTTGATGTTTTTCATCATCAACATAATGTTGACACCAAAAGGCTTATCTGTCAACTTTCTCAATTCACGAATTTCTTCTCGCAACTGCTCTCCAGTCATACCACCTGACGCAATAATTCCTAGTCCTCCAGCCTCAGAAACAGCTGCTGCTAGTTGATAGTGGGAGATTTGAGCCATGGCCCCTTGGAAAATTGGATATTGAATCTGTATAAGTTTTGTAATTGACATATGAGTCCTCCTTTTATTTTCTGTTGATTCTTGTTGGCAAATGGATGCATAGTGCACCAATATCCCCGTCAACAAGAAAATGTTACATTTGTCTCCTCATATTCTGCTATCCTAAAAAGTCTGGCTTACGATCCTGCTCATCTGTAAAAGGAATAAGTGGGGGGCGAGAACGTAGAACATAATCTACCAACTCCTTCCCTTCCTTATCAAACTCTACCACCGCGAAAAATTGATCATGATAAAAGAAAAACTTGTAATGATTCTCAAAAGCCTGACGCAACCATTTCTCTTTGGCTAAAATGGATTTCATAGGATAATCATCTACTGCTGGAACCCAGAGAGGATTTCGATGAACATGTGATAACATCAAGTCCCCCATGTGGATCATCGTATCTTTCCCCTGTTTGAGCAAGATAATACTGTGGCCATTGCTGTGACCACTTGTGTGAATCATTTGGATTTCTGGAATGACATTGATATACTCTGAGAAAGTCGTCACCTGATCTTGAATCGGTTCCCAATTCTCTCTCAGATAAGTTCCTCGTGTTCGATTATTAGGGTTTCTCATCTCATACCATTCGACATCATTCACAATAATCTTGGCATTTGAATACTTGGAAACCAACTCTCCTTGATCATTCACACGCGTCAAGCCACCAGAATGATCATGATGCATATGTGTCATCAGCACGATGTCAATATCTTCAGGCGATAGTCCTAAAAGAGATAAACTTTCTTCTACCCGACTTTCAGTTAAGATTCCTAAGTTGCGCCTTTGTTTATCAGATAATTTTGCTGTATCAAAACTTGCATCTATCAAGTAATTTTTACCCTTGTACTGGATCAAAATAGGATCCGTCAATTCTGCCATCATATTAGCATCATTTGTTGGGTAGTAACGAGACCACACAACTTTCGGAACCGGACCAAAAAGAGTCCCTGCATCCGTCAATTTATCGGCTCCACGTAGCCATGTCAGTTTCATATCATGAAATTGATATTCCTGTAAGGTGAGTTCTGTCATGCTTTACTCCTTTATCCATTGGGCTGCTATTCTTTTACGAATCGAATCCCCAGATTTTCCATAGATTTCAATCGTTTTGGCATCCTTTAGATAACGGTCTATGGGGATGTCATCCAAGGTTTGAAGAGGTCCAATTAATCTAATAATTTCCTCAGAAATCTCAATTGCTACTTTTGTCGTATAAAGTTTTATCTGAGATACAAAGAGAGAATCCGCCTTCATCCTATCCTTGTAGGAAGCAAAGTAAGATTCAGCCGCACACAGCTTAGTATACAAGTCTGCGAATTGATGTTGATAGACTGTCGCATCGATTAATGGTTTCCCAAATCTTCTTTTGACCTTTACAAAAGCCAGACCTGTTTCAAAAGCTCCCTCAGAGATACCAATAGAGATAGCGCTTAATCCTAGCTGTAATTTTTTGATAATATCATTTAACTGAGTTTCCCCATTTAGCGTCAATCCTAGAAGACTATCTTCTGGCAATATGACCTGATCAAAAGTTACCGAATTCACAGGCAAACCCTGTAAACCAGGTTTTGCAATATCATCTCCAAAAGCAACTCCCGGTCGAGTCGTATCAACAATGAAAAATCCGTATCCATATTCTCCGTTAGCTTCTTGAACCTTGGCTAAGATTAACAAAATATCTGTATAGCGGCAATTTGATACAATTGACTTCTTCCCAGTTAAAGACCAACCTGTTTCTGTTTTCCTTGCAGTTGTTGCAATAACCTCCAAGCTGTCCATCAATTTTCCTTCAGAAAATCCCAAGCCAGCTAAGATTTCTCCCCTTACTAATGGTTCTACATAACGCGATTTTTGTTCCTGACTCCCATATCGTAAAATAGGATAGATACCATAACATGCCTGAGTTAGTAGAACAGCAGAAAAAGCAGGAAAATCTTTTGAAATCAAGCGAATAAAGGTTAAAAACTCGGTTCTCAAAACAGAATCTTGACTATCTAAAAGCAAGGAAAAGATATCAAATTGCTCAATAAACTGATAAAGCAATTCTCTAGGGAACTGTTGTTCATCCTCATGAGACTTGAAATAGTCCCGAATCAACACTTTCACGTCTGCCTTCAATTCTCGCGCCAGCACGTCATTATAGGTCATCGCATTCACCTCATCTTAGTTGTCAGAAAACGGTTGGTAATAATCTTTCAACAATTCTTCATACACATAAGACTCTACTTCATTGTAGGAGTTTTTATAGGGTCTACAAAACCAAATATTAAATGGAATCGGATCTTTGAATCTAACCGCCTTAAAACGACTCTTATCCACAAAATATTCAACCGGCCTTGGCAAAAGGGCAATCAAATCTGTCTGATGAGTTGATTCAACTAGGAAGTCCCAAGTAGAGGAAAGATAAGCAAATTTAGCCTCAATTCGTTGTGAACGAAGTTTTTCTGTCACTAAATCATAAGTCGTAAATGTTTTGTTGAAGGTTGCCAATTCATAACCAGCAATATCAGACCATTCCAACAAGCTTTTCTGAGCCAACGGATGATCCTTATCCATATAAGCAACGTATTCATCCAATTGAATGATATGTTGTTCATATTTTTTAGCATCCAGGCTCGTAGGCTCTATCAGAATAGAGAGATTCAAATCTCCATCAACCATTTTTTGACGAATTTCCTTCCCTCCACCTTCCGTAACCTGGATATGGATATGAGGATTATTTTTCAGAAAATGAGGCAAGGCACTAGCAAAATAAACTCGTAAAATCAAGGACGGAATACCAAAATTAATGGTGCCTTTTTGCTTTTGAGCTTCTATATGGATCATGGAAAGCATTTCTTCATGTCGATTCACAATCTCGGTCGCATAACGATAAATTTTGCGTCCCGCCTCTGTTAAACTTTCTAATCTTCCATTCTTGCGATTGAATAATTGAACCCCTTCAGCTGCTTCAAAATTTGTCACAAATTGACTCAAGGCTGATTGACTAATGTGAATCTTCTTTGCAGCAATGGAAAGGTTGCATCCGCATTCTATGATATTGATGAAATAGTTCATTTGGATAATATCCACTTACCCATCACCTAGCTTTCCTTCACTATTTTAGTAAGTCAATTAGACAACTATTCTAGTGTTTGATAGTTGTCTACTGACTTTTTATCGAAATAACATTTCGAATACTTCATTTTAACGCTGTATATAAAGCGCTTACAATACTATCTGGTTTATATCATAACACACTAAGTAGAAAATAGCTCTTTTTTTGCTTAAATCGGCATTGTTTTCAGGTCTTCTGAGACAATGACTTCCCCAGCTGTTTTTTCAAGAACTTCTTCTAATGTCACACCAGGAGCCAGCTCTTTCAACAGGAATTTACCATCTTTGAATCCAAAAACAGCTAATTCTGTGATGACAAGATCCAATACTCCTTTAGCTGAAAGTGGCAAGGTACATTCTTTCAACAACTTAGATTCCCCATCAGCAGTTGTATGTTGGATAGCCCCGATTACGCGCTTAGCTCCTACCAATAAGTCCATTGCGCCACCCATACCAGGAGCAAATTTCCCTGGGATAATCCAGTTCGCAATGCTTCCATCTTGGCTGACTTCAAGAGCTCCAAGAACGGTTGCATCCACGTGTCCACCACGAATAATGGCAAAGGAAGTTTGTAGATCAAACAAGGCTGCTCCTGGCAACAATGTAATAGGAGCTCCACCAGAGTTCGCTAAATTGGCATTATAGTTGTCCTTGGTAGGTGTTTCCCCAAATCGAAGAGCGCCATTTTCTGCCTGTAAAATAACATTTACACCTTCAGGAATGTAATCAGCAGAGGCATTTGGAATCCCAAAACCAAGATTGACCACATCTCCATCTTTAAATTCAAGTGCTACACGTCTTGCGATAATCTCTTTTGCTTTCATTTTACTTCACCCCCGCCAGTTTCTTTGTCTCTGTCCACAGATCTCCCATCATCTGATGATGCTCTTGTGGTGTCAATCCTTGAACGACATAGTCAACTAGGATACCAGGGATGTAAATATCATTTGGATCAATTTCTCCGACTTCAACCAATTCGTTTGTCTCAACAATAACTGTGTCAGCTGCTAGAGCGAGTTGAAGGGAGATGTTTTTAGTAGTCCCATCCAGATAAAGGTTGCCATACTTATCCGCCTTTGTAGCTTTAATCAAGGCAACATCAATCTTCAATGGATCATAAATCAAATATTCTTTTCCATTTCGAGTCACTTTTTCGTGTTCATCTTCAAGAATTGTTCCTACACCTGTTGGTGTTAAGACTGCTCCAAGGCCAGCGCCCGCAGCATGCAAGCGTTCTACGACAGTTCCCATCGGAGTGAACTCCACTTTCATGGCTCCCGAGAAATAATCATGCTGAGCAGCAGCGGATGTCCCTACATGGGCTGCAATGTACTTTGTAACCTGATGGTTTTCACAAAGTCGACCAACTCCAACTTCCTTACCGGGTTGAGAGGTTACAACAGACACCAAGGTCAAATCTTGCTGGTTTTGACGAACCAGTTCCTCAATTAACTCTAGTGGCTCTCCCACTCCGAGAAAACCAGAAATACCAACTTTATCTCCTGAATGAATCAAGGAAATAGCTTCAGACAATGTTACAACTTTCATAACCTATCTCCTCTCTTATTTACGTTGAAAGACAGCTTTGCGTTTTTCAACAAAAGCGCGCATTCCTTCTACCTTATCTTCTGTTGAGAAGAGTAGAGCTTCCGCTTCTGTTTCCAAACGAATAGCATTTTTCAGAGGGAGTTCTGAGCCAACTTGGATAATATGTTTAGCTTTTTCAACTGCTAGCGGTGCATTTTTCATAATCGCTCCTGCCAGCTCTTCTGCCGCAGGCAATAGTTCTTCTGCTGCTACCAACTTGTTAAGAATTCCAAGATCATATGCTTCTTGTCCGTTAACCATTCTAGCAGTAAAGATTAATTCCTTTGTTTTGCTAGTACCAATCAAACGAGACATTCTTTGAGTACCTGCAAAACCAGGAATGATTCCCAAGCCAACTTCAGGGAAACCAACCATTGTCTTGTCATAGCCGATTCGGATATCAGTTGAAAGAGCTAATTCTAGACCGCCTCCCAAAGCATACCCATTCAATACTGAAATAGTTGGTTGAGTCAATTCAGATAAACGGGTAAAGGTGTCGTTCGCATAGGTCATGTATTCATGAGCCTGAATTGGAGACATTTGGTCCATCTCTTTAATGTCTGCTCCAGCGACAAATGCTTTTTCCCCTTGACCAGTCACGATGACAACACGAATGTCCTCGCTAGCTTCAATTTGGTCTAAAACGAGATTCAAATCCTTTAAGACTTCTGAACTTAAAGCGTTCAAAGCCGATGGACGGTTAATTGTTAGATAGCCAAGACCATTCTTAACCTCTAATAAAACAGTTTTACTCATTGTTTTGCTCCTACTTGATTTATTTTGAGTACAGAGTACAGCGTCAACAAATACCAACACAAAATGTAAGAGCTTACATTTTTATCATAATCCTTTTTTCCCTATCCGTCTACTTAATCTTTATTTATAGACCTATAAGTCCATCTTATAGAATAGAGCCATTCAATCTATCCTCAAAGTCTTAGGAAAAGCAAAAATACCTTATCAGGCACTTTCGGAGAAAGACACTTGATAAGGTATGTAACTATGAGATCGGATCAATATCTCATTTTGTAATCGTAATATTGAAAAAGAGGAAATGACGTTCAGTTTTCTAATAACTAACGTTCAACGATGAGGGCTGTTCCCATCCCTCCTCCGATACAGAGAGTAGCTAAACCAGTTTTAGCATCACGTTTCATCATCTCATGTACCAGAGTCACTAGGATACGGCAACCTGAAGCTCCAATTGGGTGACCAAGAGCAATCGCGCCACCATTGACATTGACAATATCAGTATTGAAACCAAGTGTTTTCCCAACCGCACAAGCCTGAGCAGCAAAGGCTTCATTTGACTCGATCAAGTCAAGATCATCAACTGTCAAATTACCTTTTTCAAGAGCTTTACGGGTCGCATAAATCGGTCCACATCCCATAATCTTAGGATCCAAACCTGCACTTGCATACGAACGAATGCGCGCAATGACTGGAAGTCCTAATTCTTCAGCTTTTTCAGCACTCATGACCAAGACAGCCGCCGCTCCGTCATTGATACCTGAGGCATTTCCCGCTGTAACAGAACCGTCTTTTTTGAAAACAGGACGTAGCTTAGACAGACTCTCCAAGCTAGCATCTTTTCTAGGAAATTCATCTGTATCAAAGATGATAGGATCGCCTTTGCGTTGAGGAATGACCACCGGAACAATCTCTTCCTTAAAACGTCCAGATTCTATAGCCGCCACTGCTCGTTTTTGAGATTCCAAAGCAAGCGCATCTTGATCATCCCGGCTAATACCATATTCTTCTGCCACATTCTCAGCTGTAATCCCCATATGGTATTCGTTAAAGGCATCAGACAAACCGTCCTTAATCATGGTATCTACCACTTTCGAATCTCCCATACGTCCACCCCAACGGAAGCTTGGCAAAACATATGGAGCCTGGCTCATGTTTTCTGCACCACCAGCCACGACAATATCTGCATCTCCGCACTGAATCGCTTGAGCAGCTAACTGCACTGCCTTCAAACCGGAACCACAAACCTTATTAATGGTAAAGGCTGGTGTAAATTCAGGAAGCCCAGCATGAATACTCATTTGGCGAGCCACGTTTTGGCCTAAACCTGCGCCTAGGACATTCCCCATAATCACTTCATCTACCTGCTCTGGTTTAATATTCGCTTTTTCCAAAGCACTCTTAATGACCAAAGATCCCAAATCAACAGCAGAAACATTCTTCAAGCTCCCGCCAAAGGAACCTAAAGGTGTTCGCACTGCCGAAACAATAACTACGTCTTTCATGACTACCTCCATCAGTGTCTAGTAAGTAAAGAATCCTTCTTTTGTCTTCCGTCCCAATTTTCCTGCTTCGACCATTTTCTTAAGAAGAGGGGCAGGACGGTATTTTTGATCACCAAACCCTTGGTTTAGGACGCCCATAATAGCCAAACAAACATCCAACCCAATCAAGTCAGCAAGAGCCAAAGGTCCAATAGGATGATTTGCACCAAGTTTCATCGCTTCATCGATTTCCTCGGCACTAGCCACTCCCTCACCTAGAATGTAAACGGCTTCATTGATCATAGGAATCAAAATTCTGTTCACAACAAAACCATAAGAATCTTTAACATCAACTGGTGTTTTACCAATTTTCACTGTCAATTCACGAACCGCCTGAACCACTTCTTCTGAAGTCTGCAAGGCCTTAATAACCTCTACCAGTTTCATGATTGGGGCAGGATTAAAGAAGTGCATTCCAATCACGCGCTCCTGATGTTTAGTAGCAGCAGCTATATCCGTGATTGACAAAGAGGATGTGTTTGATGCTAAGATAGTTTTAGGATCTGTCAATTCATCCAATTGTTTGAAAATATTCAACTTAATCTCACGATTCTCAGTTGCAGCTTCAATCACCAATTGGACTTGTTTCGCATCTTCATATGAAACAGATGGAAGCAAATTGGCTAATACCTGATCCTTCTCATCCGCAGACATCCGTCCTTTTTCAACTGAACGTTCCAATTGTTTTGTGATATTATTCAAGCCTCTTTGAACAAATTCTTCTTTAATATCGTTTAAGTAAACTGTAAAACCAGCCTGAGCAAATACTTGAGCAATTCCGCTTCCCATTTGACCAGAACCAATAATCATCACCTTAGATATCATTATTTTCTCCTTCTTATTTTACAAAAATCCAGTGCATGAAGCAAGGACGATTGAACAGAAATCCTTCAATCGCCCTTCTGACATTAAACAAAGGCACCTAGTCCAGTAATCTCACGACCAACAATCAAGGCATTCACTTCGTGTGAACCTTCATAGGTATAGATTGATTCAGCATCTGCAAAGAAACGAGCAACGTCTGTCTCAAGTGTAATACCATTACCTCCGCAAGTTTCACGAGCAAGGGCAACTGTTTCGCGCATCACCAAGGAATTGTGCATCTTAGCAAGAGCAGAGTTAAGCATCAATTCATTACCTTTCTCTTGCATCTCAGCAATACGAGTTGAATAAGCAATAACTGCTACAGCATTTGCTTGCATACGAGCCAATTTTTCTTGAACAATTTGGAATTTGGCAATTGGACGTTTGAACTGTTCGCGATCTTTAGCATATTTAAGAGCTGCTACATAAGATCCACAAGTCACTCCCATAGCAATGTGAGCAACGTCCGCACGAGTGAAGGTCAAGATACGGGCTACATCACCAAAACCATTGATATTTACCAAACGGTCTGAATCTGGAACCTCTACATTCTTCATAGTAATATGGCCATTGCGGACACAACGAAGAGCAATCTTATGTGGGATTGGTTCCGCATGATATCCCGGAGCTCCCTTACGAACGATAAAGCATTTCACCTTGCCATCCGCAACATCACGAGCAAATACAGGAACGACATCCGCAGTATCTGAACCACCAATCCAGCGTTTTTCACCATTTAGAATCCACTTGTCTCCAACACGTTCTGCAGTAGTTGCAAGTCCTCCAGCAATATCAGAACCTGAAAGAGGTTCAGTCAAAGCGAAGCAACCTTGCCAATCAAATGCAGCTAGTTTTGGAAGAAATTCTTTTTGTTGACGCTCATCACCACCCAAGAGAATTGTGTTGTAGCAAAGTCCGCCATGAACGGTGTAGAATGTTGCCATAGAAGCATCGAAGCGAGCAAGTTCAAGATACAAGAAAGCAATATAAAGTTCAGATGGTTTCCAGCTACCTTCACGTCCCTCAAACAATTTTGGATTGTTCATAATTTGAGCGCCCTTAGCCACAGCATAGAATTCTTCAAAAGGAAAATCAGGTTTTTCCCAGTATTCATTAATAACCGGACGGAGATGTTTCTCAATCAAACGGCGAGTTTCTTGTAAAACCTCTGCTTCTCCCAAAGTTAGACCATCCGCATAGTGAAAAAGGTCCTCAGGATATAGTTCGCGTAAAATTTCTTCTTTTGTTGCCATAGTCATGACTCCTTTATTTGTTATAAGAGCGCTTACATTTTTGTATTCGCTATTTGTTGACAACCCCATTCTATCCCTTAGGGTATTATTTTGTCTACTTAATAAATATAAATACCCCTATAAGTTCAGATTATAGGGGTCGATTCTGACTGTTTAATCAAGGATTTCCTGTTTTTTCTTACTTATTTCCGCATAAGAAAAAGTGGTTTACTGATTTGTAAACCACTTTTTTGTTATTTCAATTTTATGATTCTTTGACTTCTAGTAAACCAACTTCACCATCTTCACGGCGATACAAAACATTAGTTGTTTGATCTTCTACATCTACATAAATAAAGAAATCATGTCCCAATAAATCCATTTGAAGAAGGGCTTCTTCTAAATCCATTGGCTTCAAATCAATTTGTTTTGAACGAACGACTTTGGGTTGCACAACATCTGCATCTTCAACTAGAGCATCTGTAAAGAGTTGACTTGTCGCAACTTTACTTTTATTCTTACGTTCGATTTTAGTTTTATTTTTACGAATCTGACGTTCAATTTTATCTGTTACAAGATCGATAGAACCATACATATCTTGAGAAATATCTTCAGCACGAAGAGTGATAGATCCAAGCGGAATTGTTACTTCAACCTTTGCTGTTTTTTCACGGTAAACTTTCAAGTTCACACGTGCATCCAACTCCTGCTCAGGTTGGAAATACTTTTCGATCTTTTCGAGTTTAGAAACTACATAATCACGAATTGCTTCTGTTACTTCTAGGTTTTCACCACGGATACTATATTTAATCATATAAGTACCTTCTTTCTAAACATTTTTGTTTTTCTAACTATATTATAACGCTTTCATTTTCATTTTGCAAATTTTTTCCTCATCTTACAAGGGAAAAAGTTTTAACTTCCAAAGCACCTGCTTCTTCCAAAAGTCGTTTCACACGATTCACAGTTGCCCCTGTTGTATAGATGTCATCAATCAGCAAAATCTTCTTGGGAAGTGAGATTCCATCTTTAATAAAAAATGGAATTTCAGTAGCTAACCTTTCTAAACGGCTTTTAGAAGAACTAGCACTCTCTTCTCTTTTTCCTAATATATCTTTGAAAGAAAAGCCTGCTGCCTCAACCAAACCTTCGACTTGGTTAAACCCCCTCTCAAGCAATCTTTCAGGGCTTAGGGGAATCAACACAAATTGATATCCTCTATACTTTTTCAGCTCCTCAGCAAGAACAGAAGCAAAAACCTTTCTAAGCAAAAAATCGCCATCAAACTTATATCGACTGAAAAAGTCTTTCATAGCTTGATTATAGGTAAAGATTGCCTTATGATCAACCTGAATTCCTTCTTTACACCAAAGTTTACAATCTTGACACTTAGTTGACATGCCTGTTTTCATACAGTTTGGGCAATAATTCTCACCAATCCTCTCAAAACTAGAAGCACAAGCTGAGCAAAGATAACTGCAATCATCCTTCAAAAGGAAGAGACTGCTAAAAGTCAGCTCACTCTTTGTAGTCTGGCCACATAATAAACAGTTCATAACCCTGCCTCCTTATTCATATTCTTGATTTCCTTGATTGCCTTTTTGATGGAAGCATTTAATCCATCATGAAAGAAGAGCAACTCACCAGTTGGTCTGTCCATACTGCGTCCAACTCGCCCTCCAATCTGAATCAAACTAGACTTGGTAAAGAGACGATGATTAGCTTCTACTACGAAAACATCCACACAAGGGAAGGTAACCCCGCGTTCCAAGATTGTCGTACTGATCAGTATTGTTAGTTCTCCATCTCGAAAAGCTTGCACCTGCTCTAATCGGTCTTCTGTCACAGAAGACACAAAGCCGATATTCTCATTCGGGTACTGCTCCTTCAAGATTTCTTTTAGTTTTTCACCTTTCTTAATCTCTGATGCAAAAATCAGTAAGGGATAACCTGTTCTTCTCTGTTTCTCAATATAAGTCTTTAACTTGGTTGACAATTGATTTTTCTCTAAACAGCGATTAAAATCCGATAACCAGACTGGTTTAGGAATAATCAAAGGATTTCCATGAAACCGTCTCGGCAAGCTTAATCTTTTTAATTCCCCTGTGCGAACCTTCCTATCTAACTCATCTGTAGAAGTTGCCGTAAGGAATATCCTCAATCCATCCTCCTTTACACTATTCTTTACAGCATAGTAAAGCATAGTGTTGTCAACATAAGGAAAGGCATCTACCTCATCCACTATCAACAAATCAAAAGCATGATAAAATTTTAATAACTGATGAGTTGTTGCAACTACTAAGGGAGTTCGAAAATAGGGCTCTGATTCGCCATGGAGTAGCGCTATATCGCAAGCAAAGTCATTCTGCAGTCGCTTATACAGTTCTAAACACACATCAATTCGAGGACTGGCCAAACAAACTGCACCACCATCATCAATCACTTTAGCCACAACTTGATAAATCATCTCTGTCTTTCCAGCTCCTGTCACAGCGTGAACCAAGGTTGGCTCTTGCTTGTCTACCGCCTGAAGCAGTCCCTCTGACACTTTTTCTTGAAAAGGTGTTAACTGACCACGCCATTTGAGGACGTCTTGCTTAGGAAAATCCTCTTGAGGAAAATAGTATAAAGCTTTATCACTCCTGATTCTCTTCATCAGTAAACACTCCCTACAATAGTAAGCGCTGATAGGCAAATACCATTCTTCTAGAATCAAACTATTACAACGTTGACAAAACAGTTTCCCCTTCTCTTTTCTCATTGCTGGCAGTCTCACTGCTTCCTGTCGTTCTTCTTCCGTTAATTCTTTCTCAGTAAACAAGCGACCGAGATAATTTGGATTTACTTTCATACTTTAATATTCGTAAAAATATAGCGCTTTAGGTAATTTTTTAGTACAATTAAATCATGGAATTTAGAACAATTAAAGAGGATGGGCAGGTCCAAGAAGAAATCAAAAAATCACGCTTTATCTGTCATGCCAAGCGTGTCTATAGTGAAGAAGAAGCTCGTGACTTTATCACTGCTATCAAAAAAGAACACTACAAAGCCACCCATAACTGCTCTGCTTTTATTGTAGGGGAACGCAGTGAGATCAAGCGTACGAGTGATGATGGCGAACCTAGTGGTACTGCTGGAGTCCCTATGCTTGGCGTCTTAGAAAATCATAATCTTACCAATGTCTGCGTAGTAGTTACTCGTTACTTTGGTGGAATTAAGTTAGGCGCTGGAGGTTTGATTCGTGCTTACGCAGGTAGTGTGGCCTTGGCTGTCAAAGAAATTGGCATTATTGAAATCAAAGAGCAGGCTGGCATAGCCATTCAGATGTCTTACGCTCAGTATCAAGAATATGGCAATTTTCTTAAAGAACATCATCTCATGGAGCTGGATACAAACTTTACAGATCAAGTTGATACAATGATTTATGTTGATAAGGAAGAGAAAGAAAATATCAAGTCTGCTCTTGTAGAGTTTTTTAATGGAAAGGTTACTTTAACAGATCAAGGTTTACGAGAAGTTGAAGTTCCTGTAAACTTAGTGTAAACAAAGGAGAAATACATGGCGTTTGGAAAATTTATTCAAGGACTTGCTGGTAACTTCAGCGAGGAAAACAAAGAGACTCTTATCAAAGAATATGGTCAATATCTACTAGAGAATGAAGAAATTCAAAGTGGATATAAACTTATTCGAGATTCAATCATCTTTACAAATATCCGTATTATTTTTACAGATAAGCAAGGTGCCACTGGTCGCAAGGTGTCTGTTAAGTCACTCTTTTTGATGAACATTGTAAACGTTGAAATGGAAACTGCTGGAGCAGGTATAGATGATAGTGAGATTAGAATCACTTATTTAGAAAATATCTTTCTAAAAGCACACAATGAGCACCTGAGTTTCCATAAATTTGAATTCCCTAAAAAAACGGACATCCTTCCGCTTTACACCTATTTATTAGAATTGGCTTATCACAATCGATTAAAAATTAATGGCTTAGACCTTTGATATAAAAAAATCCTATCACTTTGATAGGATTTCTATATTTTACAAATAGCTTTAAGCGCGTTATACTAGTATCATCTTATACAAAGAGGTATATCTATGACTATTTATAATAATATCACTGAACTAATTGGACAAACACCGATTGTTAAACTTAACAATATTGTTCCAGAGGGTGCTGCAGATGTCTATGTTAAACTAGAAGCTTTTAACCCTGGATCGTCAGTAAAAGACCGTATTGCCCTTAGCATGATTGAAAAAGCAGAACAAGATGGTATTCTAAAACCGGGAGCTACTATTGTTGAAGCAACGAGTGGAAACACTGGTATCGGTCTTTCATGGGTTGGTGCCGCTAAAGGATATAAAGTTGTTATCGTCATGCCTGAAACGATGAGTGTGGAACGACGTAAGATTATCCAAGCCTATGGTGCTGAACTCGTCCTTACTCCTGGTAGCGAAGGAATGAAAGGGGCTATTGCCAAAGCTCAGGAAATCGCCGCTGAACGAGACGGCTTCCTTCCACTCCAATTTAATAATCCAGCTAATCCAGAAGTGCACGAAAGAACAACAGGAGCTGAAATACTGGCTGCTTTCGGTTCTGATGGACTAGATGCTTTTGTGGGTGGTGTTGGTACTGGTGGAACGATCTCAGGTGTTTCTCACGCTCTCAAAACAGCAAATTCAAACATTCAAGTTTATGCAGTTGAGGCAGACGAGTCAGCTATCTTGTCTGGGGAAAAACCAGGACCTCATAAAATTCAAGGAATCTCAGCTGGATTTATTCCTGAAACGCTTGATACAAAAGCCTATGATGGTATTGTCCGTGTAACGTCAGATGATGCTCTAGCCCTTGGCCGTGAAATTGGTGGAAAAGAAGGCTTCCTTGTTGGGATTTCTTCAGCTGCAGCGATTTACGGGGCAATTGAGGTTGCCAAGAAATTAGGTAAAGGTAAGAAAGTCCTTGCTTTAGCACCAGATAACGGCGAACGTTATTTGTCTACAGCACTCTATGAATTTGAAGTGTAGCCTCCTAAATGCACTTAGCCCTTATTAAAGGGCTTTTTGTTTACTCATACAGACTCTACTCTCTAGACAAAAAGAAGAAGGAAGCAATTTGCTTCCTTTTCTATTAGTTATTCAAGGCTGCTGCCATTGTAGCTGCAACTTCTGCTTCAAAGTCGTTTGCAGCTTTCTCGATACCTTCACCAACTTCAAAGCGAGCGAACTCAACTACTGAAGCATTTACTGATTCAAGGTAAGCTTCAACTGTCTTGCTGTCATCCATGATGTATACTTGTGCAAGAAGTGTGTATGCTTGGTCAACTTTGGTGTTGTCAAGCATGAAGCGGTCCATTTTACCTGGGATGATTTTGTCCCAGATTTTTTCTGGTTTGCCTTCTGCAGCCAACTCAGCTTTGATATCAGCTTCAGCTTGAGCAATCACTTCATCAGTCAATTGTGCTTTTGATCCATACTTCAAGTGTGGAAGAGCTGGTTTACCAACCATTGCACGGCTTTCGTTATCTTGGTCGATTACGTGGTTCAATTGTGCCAACTCATCTTTAACGAATTGCTCATCCAATTCTTTGTAAGAAAGAACTGTTGGTTTCATCGCAGCAATGTGCATTGAGATTTGTTTAGCAAGCGCTTCGTCTCCACCTTCGATTACAGAGATAACACCGATACGTCCACCATTGTGTTGGTATGCTCCGAAGTGTTGTGCATCTGTTTTTTCAAGCAAAGCAAAACGACGGAATGAGATTTTTTCACCGATTGTAGCTGTTGCAGATACATATGCAGCTTCAAGAGTTTCACCTGAAGGCATTGTCAAAGCAAGAGCTTCTTCGTTGTTAGCTGGTTTTCCTTCAGCGATTACTTTAGCTGTTGCGTTTACCAAGTCAACGAATTGAGCGTTTTTCGCAACGAAGTCAGTTTCGGCATTTACTTCAACTACTGCTGCAACGTTACCGTTAACAAATACACCAGTCAAACCTTCAGCTGCAACACGGTCAGCTTTCTTAGCTGCCTTCGCCATACCTTTTTCACGAAGCAATTCAATCGCTTTTTCGATGTCACCGTCTGTTTCTACAAGCGCTTTTTTAGCGTCCATAACACCGGCACCAGATTTTTCACGCAACTCTTTTACAAGTTTAGCTGTAATTTCTGCCATTTTGATTCTCCTATATTTTTTAAAAATAGGAGAGCTGGGCTAGGCCCCGCCCTCCTAGGTAATTACTATTTATATGAATTAAGCGTTGTCGCCTTCTACAACTTCAACGATTTCTTCGATTGAGTCAGCTTGAGCTTCTGAAGCTGCAAATTCTGCTTCAACTGCTGCTGCGTCTTCACCTTGACGTCCTTCGATGATAGCGTCAGCCAATTTAGCTGTGATCAATTTAACAGCGCGGATAGCGTCATCGTTAGCTGGGATGATTACATCGATATCGTCTGGGTCAGTATTTGTGTCAACCATCGCTACAACTGGGATACCCAATTTTTTAGCTTCTTTAACAGCGATTTGTTCTTTATGTGGGTCAACTACGTACATTACATCAGGGATACGAGGCATGTCTTCGATACCACCCAAGAATTTTTCAAGACGTGCACGTTGTTTGTTAAGAAGTGCAACTTCTTTCTTAGGAAGAACGTCGAAGATTCCTTCTTCTTCCATACGTTTGATTTCTTTCAAACGAGCGATACGTTTTTGGATAGTTCCCCAGTTAGTAAGAGTTCCACCCAACCAACGGTGGTTGATGTAGTATTGACCTGAACGTTCTGCTTCTTCTTTAACAGCGTCAGCAGCTTGTTTTTTAGTACCAACAAACAATACAACTGCATCGTTAGCTGCAGCATCACGCATAAAGTCGTATGCTTGGTCAGCGTATTTTACAGTTTGTTGCAAGTCGATAACGTGGATTCCGTTACGCTCAGTGAAGATGTACTTAGCCATCTTAGGGTTCCAGCGACGAGTTTGGTGACCAAAGTGTACACCAGCCTCAAGAAGTTGTTTCATTGAAATTACTGCCATGAGTATTTCTCCTTTTTGTTTTTTTCCTCTCCTCGACTTCAACTTGCAAAACGACCCGAGGGCAACAGTCTCACAATTCATCAAGAATGAGTATTATCGTTTACACGACAAGTTTCATTTTATCACATTTTAGCCATATTTTCAAGTGGTTTTGATATATTTCGGCCTTGCTTTCGATAAAAAATAATAAAAGAGACTCGCATCGAGCCTCTTCGTTTCATTCATTAGTTTGGATAGATGTAAGTAACATAACCTTCAGAAGTTGTAGTTGGGTTGAACCATCCACGTTTGTTACCGATTGTACGATTTCCACCATAGTTTGATTCTGATACTTGAATGCTAGTTGATGATGAAACTGCTGTAACAACCGCTACGTGTCCATATCCACCGTCATTCCAACATGCAATCGCACCAACTTGTGGAGTTGATCCAGTACGGAATCCTGCAGCTGCTGCACTTGTAGCCCACTGCGCTCCGTTACCCCAGTAATCTCCAGCCCAAGGTGCTAATGTTTTAGCTCCCCAAGTACATTCACCAGTTGGATAACTTGAAGCATTTGTACTGTATGTTGGACGTTGTCTAGTTGGAGTCGGAGCAGGTGCTGGAGTGTAGCTTGAATCATCATCTGATGAAGAGCTTGAAGTTGCTTGCACTTGATCTGAAAGTGTTGTATTTCCAGAAGCAACAACTGATTGTTGTTGGCTTGTTTGACGTGCTTTATAAGCCGCTTCTGCTTCGGCTGCTGCTTTCGCTTCTGCCTCTGCTGCTGCTTTTTGTTCCAATAAAGTAGCTTTATCGCTTTCTGCAGTAGCTTTCTCTGCAGCAAGGTTTAACTCAGCAACTTTCAACTCTGCTTGTTTTGTTGTCAATGCTTGTGCATCGTCAGCAAGCGTTTGTTGGTTCGCAATGACAGTGTTGATTGCTTCATTGTTTGCAACCTGTTTTTCAGCGATAGATTTCTTATCAGCTTTCTGTTGTTCCAACATTTTGTTGTTAGCTGATACAATCTCGCTCATTGCTGCAACACGTGAAATAGCTTCTGTAATTGATTTTGAGTTTACAATTGTATTGATATAGCTAGTTGCAGCACCGTTTGTTTGTGCACTACGTGCTTGTTTTTCCAAAGATTCATTACGAGCAACAATGTTCTTAGAAAGCTCTGTAATTTCTCCTTCAAGTTTTTTAGATTCAGCTTGTAGAGTTTCGTTCTCAGCTTCCAAGTTTGTTTGTTGAGTTTGGATAGCTGTAACTTGCGTTTGGATTTCATCTACTTGTTTTTGAGCTTCTTTTTGTTGAGATGTCAAATTACTAATCTTACTATCTTGAGCAGCAATTTTTTCATCAGTTGTTTCAGCATGAACAGTTGTTAATACCGCCGCTTGTGAAACCAATACTGTACTTAACAAAAGTGACGCTAAGATTTTTTTCTTCATATTATGTAGATACTCCTTCTATTTAAGACATTACTAGTATACCAAAAAAAGACATAATAAATATTACGCCTTTGTTACATTTTTATTTCTTTCTTATAGATAACATTTTTCAAAAATATATTGGAAAACAAGCATCCATAAAAAGTTTAAAATCATTGATGGGACAAGGCTATAGACGATGAAAACTGGCATCGATTCTACTGTAAACCCCATAGCAAGAGCGAGGAGATAGCTCCCCATATCAAATAGGAAACTCATCACAACTATTGTTAACATTCTTGTCCAACGGTTTAGCAAAATTACACTATTAAATTTATGGAGTGAAGCACCTATTAAGATAAATAGAAGCGTCGCAATTCCTATCAAGTGGAAAAAATAGATATCGTACACCAAACCCACTATACAGCAATAAGCTAGATAGAGATATTCTGAAACCTCTATTGTCTCAAACAAGAGAAATAAAAACAGAAAATGACTTGCTAAATGAAAGTGAGGGAAGAAGGATCCCGCTAATTGTCCAATATGTGCATCAATTAGTACAACAAAAGGGAGTAAAAAGAAAATACCAATTTGTTTTAACAGTCTCATTGCTAATTCCCCACTAACTCTACCACATGAAGATTTTTGGTGTCAGCACTTAACTTTACTGTTACTTCCTTTGTTAGATAATCACTGCTGTGTGTTGTAGCAACAACCTCGCCAACAGGAATATCCTTAACATTAAAGTTTCCGAGCCCCCCTGTCGTCACCTTGTCTCCCGCGCTAATTTCACTGTTACTATTTAATTGGCTAATTTTAAGCAGTTCTGACTCCTTATCATAACCAACGATAATCCCGTAAATTTCAGTAGAGCCATGCAGGATTTTAACAGAAATTTTGTCTGAATTTTCGGTATTTGTCAATAGATTGACCGTTGTTGAATGATCCTCCACCTTTGAAACACTACCAATCAAGCCCCCGTTTGCAATGGCCAACATATTTTCAGAAGCTCCTTTTGAACTTCCCGCATCAATTGTTAACTCTTGTTTCCAAGATACTGGAGCTCGCATAATCACATCTGCTGCAATGGTTTTTGTAGCCTGCAATTTTGACTTCATATCCAGCAACTGACGTAATTGTTCATTTTCATTTTTTAAACTTTCTGATTGATTAGACTCCACCTCTAGTTGATAGAGCTGTTTTTTTAGACTCTCATTTTCATTGTAAGTCTGCGTCAAATGTCCCAAATCCGATTTGAAAGTATCAAACCACTGAAAGGGTTTTTGAACAATTCTATCTACTAAGGAAATCCCATCTCCTAGTTTCGTCACAATAGCGCTTGAATAGGTTGTCACTAATAGAACAGAAACTGCCAGAACTGTGACAAAAACGATGATTAGATATTTTGATTTTTTAAAACGGTTCATATTCCTACCTTTATACTAAAAACCTGCTACTGTGAGCTTCTTATCAATCCTACAAACCTACTAAGATTTTAAGAAAAATAAGAAACATCCCAGTATCAAAATCACAAGAATTGCCAGTGTATCCTTTTGACTCCATCTCAATTGTCTATACTGACTTCTACCCTTTCCTCCCTGATAACCACGCGCTTCCATCGCTATTGCCAATGAATCTGCACGCTTTAAGCTCGTCGCAAAAAGAGGAATTAAAATTGGAATCATAGCCTTTACTTTTTGAACGATGCTGCCTTCGCCAAAGTCAACTCCACGGGCTTTCTGAGCATTCATAATTCGCGTCGTGTCATCCATCAATGTTGGAACAAAACGCAAACTCATTGATAACATGAGGCCAATTTCATGAACGGGAACTTTCACACGTTTTAGCGGTGCTAAAAGAGCTTCAACTGCGGTTGCCAGACTCAAAGGCATGGTCGTTAATGTTAGCAAGGTTGAAAAGAAAATAATCAACACAAAACGACAGAAAATGATTCCTGCTTGTTGCAAAGCATAATCCGTTATTCTTATAAAAGAAAACTCAAATAGGACATTTCCACTTGAAATGAAAAAGAGCTGAAAAAGAGTCGTAAAGGCGATCAAAAAGAACATGGATTTTAATCCCTGAACGAAAAATGAGAGAGAAACGCCCGATAATGCGATAAATATACCTGTCGCTACAAACAGAACGAGATTGGTGAGAGGATTATTGGCCCAAAATACAATCAAAATCAGCAGGATCATGGCAAGCAATTTACTACGTGGATCCAAGCGATGAATGATGGAATCTCCTGGTATATAACGCCCTAAAATCATACTATCCATTTAGCGACTCCTTAAACTCCTCTATCTTGATTGGCAGTTTTTTAAAAGCTACACCTCTATCTGCCAAACGCTTACAAAAGGCTGTGATTTTAGGCACACCTAACTGTACCTTTTCCATTGAGGCTACATCTTGAAAGACATCACTTGGTTTGCCACTTTTGACCAAACGCCCCTTTTCCATAACATAAACCTGATTAGCATATGCAGCTACATCATCCATCAAATGCGTTACCAGAACGATTGTCATTCCAGAAAGGTGGAGTTCTTTAAACAAGGTCATCAATTCTTTTCTGCCCAAAGGATCAAGCCCTGCTGTCGGCTCATCCAAAACCAAAACAGTTGGCTCCATCGCTAGCATACCTGCTATAGCCACACGTCTCATCTGGCCACCCGAAAGTTCAAACGGGCTACGCTCAAAGAGTGACTCATCGATGCCTACCAAGGCTAACTTTTCACGCGCAATTTTCTTGGCCTCTTCCTCAGAAACTCCAAAATTTTGCGGTCCAAATGCAACATCTTTCAAAACAGTCTCTTCGAAAATCTGATTTTCAGCAAATTGAAACACTAGACCAACCTGCTTTCGAATCTGACGAATTTCTTTATTGGTTGATGTAGGGGTAATGACAGTATCAAAAACTCGAACAGAACCCTTACTTGGTACCAATAGGCCATTTAAAAGCTGTAAAATCGTTGATTTCCCACTACCTGTGTGCCCTACCAAAGCCGTATAGGAACCATCCTCAATCGTCAAGGAAACATCAGTCAAGGCTGATGAAGATAGGGGAGTCCCCTCTTGATAGGTAAAGCTCACATTTTCTAGAGTAATTCCCATAACTTGTCCTCTAGCTCTCTTTCTGTCAAATAGCCATCCGGCAACTGATAGCCAGTCTCTCTCAAAGAGCCTCTCAATTGATTAGCAAAAGGCTCATCTAACCCTATCTGGTCAAGGTCATCCCGAGAAAAAAGTTCTCTTGGGCTACTGGTTGACTCCACTTGGCCTTTTTTCATGACCAAGACACGGTCACTCATCGCAACTTCCTCTAAATCATGTGTAATGGAGACGACTGTCATCTGGTGGTCTTTTCGAATCTCTTGAACTGTCTGAATCAGTTCTCTGCGTCCCTCAGGATCCAACATACTTGTAGCCTCGTCCAAAATCAAAATAGCTGGTCTCAGGGCAACAACTCCCGCAATAGCCACACGCTGTTTTTGTCCACCAGATAAACGAGCTGGTTCTCTATTCTTAAAGTCCAGCATCCCTACCAACTCCAAAGATTCGGCCACTCTCTTCTTCATTTCTTCACGAGGAAGTCCCTGATTTTCTAAACCAAAGGCAACATCATCTTCAACAGTCGCCCCCACAAATTGGTTATCTGGATTTTGAAAAACCATACCAATTTGTCGACGCAAGTCCCAAACATTCTCAGAGGACAACAATTGCCCATCTATCCAGATTTCCCCAGACTCTGCTTCAAGCAATCCATCAATCAAACGGATAGTTGTCGATTTCCCACTCCCGTTATGACCTACAATCGAAAGCCATTCTCCCCGTTTCACGTGAAACGAGACATTATTAACATCATAATGATCCTGGTCTTCCTTATAACGAAAAGACAGATCTTTTACTTCAATAATCGATTTCATTTTGAACCAAATGTTCCTTTGAATACATGAGCGCTACCCTTAAAATAATCATAACCAGAGTAGATAGTGAAAAACAAAGCGATATAAAGCAACAGCTGACCAATTAAATTCCAATGTAAGAGCAAAAAGATAATGGCAAACATCTGACTAAAGGTCTTGATTTTCCCTGGCATAGCTGCTGCTAGAACTGTCCCTCCCGTCTCAACAAGCAACAAGCGCAAGCCTGTCACCGCAAGTTCACGACAAATGATAATAGCAACAACCCAAGCTGGAGCCATACCTAACTCAATTAACATGATAAAAGCTGACATAACCAACAGCTTATCAGCCATCGGATCTGCAAATTTTCCAAAATTGCTGACTACATTCCATTTACGAGCAAGGTAGCCATCAAGATAATCCGTTACACTAGCAACTGCAAAGATGATCGTTGCTAGCAAATGACTGCCTTGTGAATGGCCCAAAGTCAAAATAAGAATAAAGAGAGGTATAAAGAGAATTCTACCAATAGTTAATACATTAGGAATTTGTTCTTTTTTCATTGATTTTTCCTTAATCTGTAGTAAATATAAGTGTTACAGTTCCAGTCTGAGTTGTCAGCTTCGAAGTATCAATCGTTTGATTGTCCACAGTCACAGTAACTCCCTTCACTACACCTAAAGTAATAGTAACGGGACTCTTAGTTGAGACTATTGTTTTTGCATTCTTATTGTCTGCGGATAGTGTCACACCACCCTCCAGCTCACTTCCTGAAACACTAACCCAACTAGCTTCATCTGAAACTGCCAATTGAACAGTAGCAGTTTCCTTACTCGTTTTATACCGAGCTTCAATGCGATTTCCTTCGCCTGACACTGTAATAGTTGATTCCGTAGTAGAAGACGAGCTAGACGTCTGACTACTAGAAGATGAACTAGATGAGGTGGTTGAACTAGTCGAGCTCACAACACTATAATTAGCTGAAGAAGGACTTGGCTGAGTTTGGATGTAGTTCCAGACATAGTAAGTGACAAAAATTAAAATTGACAAAGCAAATAGAACGAAATAAAACAAGGGGAGATAAGACGTTTTTTTCTTATTTGACCGTCTGCGACCAGACAAGTCTTCTTCATCGACATCTACCTCTTCATAAGTGATCATACTACCTGAATCATATGCATCCAAAACAATTCTTTCATCTAACTCTACTGCCCAGGCATATTTTCTTAAAAAAGAACGAGCATAGAAGGTACTAGGAAGTTGATCAAAATCATCTGCCTCCATAGCTTCTAGAAAATGCAACTGAATTTCAGTTTTCTCCTGTAATTCTTCCAAACTCAATCCCTGGTTAATTCTAGCTAAACGTAGAACCTCGCCAATTGTTTTTTTTCTCATACGTACCATTCCTTCTTTCTAGTATTAGTCATCTTTTAAGCTGGAAAGATTGTAAAATCAACTAGATCACCATTATCAATCAAACGATGTCCAGCTTCTAGAACATCCTCCAAAGTAATTTCCTGTAAAATTTTTGGAAAATCAAAAATTGTTTCTCCGCAATCCATCGGATCGTATTGAGTTGCAATAAATTCCAAGGAGTTCATGCTACTGAAAAACTCCCCAAACATCTCACTCTTAACAAGATCTAAATGTTCCTCTGTAATATCCGCATCACTACTAAACTGACGAATCGCTTTACGAAATTGATGCGACAGAGAAACAGGCTCTTTGGTGTCCATTGTCAATATCACAAAATGAAAGCGACTGTTGACTTCAACCTCAAGTGACAATGACGCATCTAACTTCCCAGTCTCATATAACCTTTGAAAACGATCAGAAGTCCAACCAAACATCATCGTAAATAGTAATTTCAATAAAATATTGTAACGATAAGACTCAGCTTCTGTTATTTGCCCATTACCTCTAATCGCAACAGCAAGTTTGGGTGAAGAAACTTCCATCCGAAGACTATCTGTTTGCTTCACAGGCTGTAAGGGTAGTTGCTCTTTTGTAACTGTAAACTGTTCTAGAGTCTTCTTTTCCTTTTTCGAAAAGTATTCCTCAACAACTTTTACATCAATATTTCCAACTAAAAACAGTGACATGTTGACAGGTTTGTAAAAGTCTGTAAAGTTCTCTTTTAAATTTGAAACTTGAATCTCAGAAATTGATTTTTCACTTCCAACTATATCTGTCACTAAAGGAGTATCAGGATAAAGGTTGGCTAATGTTGCAAAAAACAAACGTGAGTCTGGATCATCTTGGTACATTTCTCGTTCTTGCTGGATAATAGCTTGTTCCCTCAAAATAGACTCTTCTGTAAAATGAACATCTCCGACTAACTCATCTAGCAAATCTAAATTTTCTAATAGATAATCAATTGTTGAAAAAAGATAGCTGGTCTTAGTAAAACTTGTAAAGGCATTACTGTCCGCACCTAATCGAGTAAAAGCAGCCATTATATCCTCAGAATTTTCTCTTTCAAACAATTTATGTTCAAGAAAATGTGCAATTCCTGCTGGATGATGACGTAAACCTTTTTTCAAACTTGTATAAGTTGCATCTACAGAACCAAATTGAACTGTTACAATCCCATAAACCTCATTGAAATCTTGTTTAGGGAGTAAAGAAACTGTCAATCCATTTGACAATTGTGTTTTATAGACTGTCTCCTTTACAGCAGGATAGTATTTTTCTTCAAAAGTAACCTTTGTCATTCTACTCCTTCCATAAAGTAAATCGCTTGTAACTTCAAACTGTTGGCAACTTTACAGACAGCTTCTTTATCAACACTATCTAATTTTGCCACCAATCGATCCATATCAAAGCTTGATTTTCCCAATAGAGCATTCAAATAGACTCTTTCAACTAGGGTCTGTTGATTATCTTGAGCCATCAACAAAGATCGTCGAATCATCTCCTTTGTTTGTTCAAGTTCAAAATCTGTAAAGTTACCCTTTTTTAGATCTAGCAATTGATGATTCATCATTTTTCTAGCCTGATTTCGATTTTCTCTATCAATACCCGCATACATCCTTAACAGACCACTAAACAAATCCAATTGACTCGAGACTGTATAGGCTATTCCAGCATTTTCACGAACGTTTGTAAAAAGTTTTGAATGTGCAAATTCACCCAACAAACCATTCATCACAAGCATGGGCAAATGCTCATCATCACCATATTTTACAGGAGAATGATAGCCTAATTCCAAAATAGATTGCCCAACATTCCTCTGAAACATTCCTTCTCGTAGAACATTCGAATAAGATTGATGGTACTGGATAGTGACGCCGTTCTCTCTAGCTGTAAAGGGTAATGACTTCAGTGATTCTGTAATTTCTACTTCATTGAAGTCACCTAAGAAAAAGAAATCAATACGATCATTTTTCAGAGCATCTTGAAAGCAAGTGTAGCTACTTTCCGGAGACTCATTTAAAATGCTATTTCGTAAATCACTGTATCTCAATTGAAGACGCTCATCATGGAAGAACAAGCTATCCAACTCCTTATGAGCAAAATAAAATGAATCATCCATATCAGTAGCTAAACTAGCCAATAACTGTTTTCTTTCAATTTCAAATAGGGCTGGCTCAAAAGCACTATCTTGAGCTAAGGGAGCAAATAAAGTCTGTTTCACCAATTCCAAAATTCGAGAAGTCAAGACATTTTTTTTACTCAAGAACTCATCTCGCACGTAGGTAAATGTTAAGTCAAGAATATGTGCCTGTCCTCTACGATAAGCACTTGTGGAAATATCTGTTCCATATAAACTTGCCAAGTATCTGCGAAATGCTTGTGATGTGGGATAAGCTTTATTTGCCGTCTCCAACATACTTGCACTTAACATGCGTCCTGCTATTGTCTCAAGAGATAAGGGAGCAGTAAAACGAATAGTGATTTTATTTGTTTTAAACTTTTTGGATTGAACAAAATGTGCTGAAATTCCAGGCACTAATTCCATACCTTACCTCCTTACATATAGAGTTCTATTATACCACGAAAATCAAAATTTTTCTTGTTCTCTTTATAGCTTTAAAGAGTAAAACCGTTTTCATTTCAACTAACTTTCCTTCAGCTATTTCAAGGAAAATATGGTATAATACCAAAGATTGAGGTGAATTATGGAATACAAATTATTTGAAGAATTTATTACGCTCCAAGCCCTCCTAAAAGAACTTGGAATTATACAAAGCGGTGGTGCTATCAAATCCTTTTTAATGGATCATCAAGTTTACTTTAATGGTGAGTTAGAAAGTAGACGTGGGAAAAAAATTCGTGTTGGAGATACGATTGACATTCCTGATTTAAAGATTGACATCACCTTGACACAACCAAGTTTAAAAGAGCAAGAAGAGTATCAAGCAGATAAGATTGAGAAAGAGCGAATTGCTAAACTTGTCAAAGAGATGAATAAAGGTGTCAAGAAAGAAAAACAAAAAACTTCTTCATCACCTAAAACCAAACAAGTTCCACGTTTTCCAGGAAGATAACCATGTGGCTCCAACATTTAACAATTAAAACCTTTCGAAACTACAAAGAGGCAAAAATTGATTTCAATCCAAAATTAAATGTCTTTCTAGGTCAAAATGCACAAGGAAAAACCAATATTCTAGAGGCAATCTATTTCTTAGCCTTGACACGTAGTCATCGGACTCGTACAGATAAAAATCTCATTCATTTTGATAACGAGCAACTCCATCTTTCTGGCTTGCTACAGAAAAAAACAAGCTCTATCCCTCTAGAAATTGATTTAACACCAAAAGGGCGTGTGACTAAGGTCAATCACTTAAAACAAGCGCGCCTATCAGACTACATTGGACATATGAATGTTGTCCTCTTCGCGCCTGAAGATCTCCAGCTAATTAAGGGAGCACCTTCTGTCCGTCGAAAGTTTATAGACATCGAACTGGGACAAATTAAACCAATCTACTTGTCAGACTTGTCAAACTATAACCATATACTCAAGCAGAGAAATACTTACCTAAAATCCAGCCAAAAGATTGATGAAACATTTCTGTCAGTCTTAGATGATCAGTTAATAGATTATGGTTGTCGCGTTATAAAGCATCGGATAAAATTCATTAAAGACTTAGAGAAATTTGGCCAAAAAAAACACTTAGAAATTTCAAATAAATTAGAAGAACTGTCAATATCTTATCAATCATCTGTCAACTTCACTAATGAAGAACAGCTAACAAGTTCCTTTAAAATTGCTTTAGATAAAAGCAGATCCAGAGATTTATTTAAAAAGAATACTGGAGTTGGCCCTCATCGAGATGATATTTCTTTTTATATCAATGGTATGGATGCTAGTTTTGGAAGCCAAGGTCAACATCGTAGCCTTGTTCTTTCTATAAAACTGGCGGAAATTGAGCTAATGGAAAGTATTACCAATGAGTCTCCGATACTACTGCTTGATGATGTTATGAGCGAACTTGACAATACACGGCAACTAAAATTACTAGAAACCATTTCTCAATCTATCCAAACCTTTATTACAACAACAAGTTTAGACCACTTACAAAACTTGCCAGAAAACCTTAGTATTTTCAACATTCAAAATGGTAAAATTTCTGTAAATCAACATTGACAACTTTGTAAACAAAAAGAACTCCTGAAAATCAGGAGTTCTTTTTTACTACTTACATAGAGTAGTTTGGTGCCTCATTAGTGATTTGTACATCATGAGGATGGCTTTCTTTTAGACCAGCCCCAGACATTTCAATAAATTGTGCATTATCATGTAGTTCTTTAAGGTTAGCTGCACCACAGTAACCCATACCAGAGCGAATACCACCAATCATTTGGAAGACAATATCAGCTGCTGCGCCTTTATAGGCAACACGGCCTTCAATTCCTTCTGGAACAAGTTTGTTTGCTTCATTGACAGAACCTTGGAAGTAACGGTCACTTGAACCTTTCTTCATTGCAGCGATTGATCCCATACCACGGTAAGTCTTAAACTTACGTCCTTGGAAGATTTCCGTTTCACCTGGTGCTTCGTCTGTTCCAGCGAACATTGATCCAAGCATAACCGCATTTCCACCTGCAGCAAGGGCTTTTACAATATCTCCAGAATACTTGATTCCACCATCAGCAATGATTGTTTTTCCATATTCACGCGCAACTGCTGCTGCATCATAGATTGCTGTCACTTGTGGGACACCAACCCCTGCAATCACACGAGTAGTACAGATAGAACCTGGTCCGATACCGACTTTGACAACATCTACACCTGCATCATAAAGAGCACGCGCACCTTCAGCAGTTGCAATATTACCTGCAATCAAAGTGCGGTCTGGGAAGTGAGCACGAATTTCAGCAATTTTACGTAGAACCCCAGCAGAGTGACCATGTGCAGTATCAATTACAATCGCATCCGCTCCTGCTTCAAAAAGAGCCTCTGCACGTTCAAATGTATCTGAAGTGACACCTACCGCACCAGCAACTAGAAGACGACCAAACTCATCTTTTGCTGCATTAGGAAATTCAATTACTTTTTCGATATCTTTAATAGTAATCAAGCCAGAAAGACGACCTTCTTCATCAACCAAAGGAAGTTTTTCAATACGGTGTTCTTGAAGAATGCTTTCAGCTGTTGCAAGATCTGTACCAACAGGAGCAGTAACAAGATTTTCACTAGTCATATGGTTTGAGATTGGCTGATTGTAATCTGAAATAAAGCGAAGATCTCGGTTTGTTAGAATACCAACCAATTTACGATTTTCAAGTGTCTCCACAACTGGAACACCACTGATACGGTAACGTCCCATCAGTTCATCTGCTTCAGCAATCGTGTGTTCTGGAGTCAAGAAGAATGGATCAATAATAACACCATTTTCAGAACGTTTTACCTTACGAACTTCATCTGCCTGTTGCGCAATAGACATATTTTTATGGATTACTCCAAGACCACCTGCACGAGCAATGGCAATAGCCATTTGACTTTCTGTGACTGTATCCATGGCGGCTGTTATAATTGGGATATTTAAAGTCAGATTATCTGCCAATTTTGTTGTTAAATCTGCATCATTAGGCAACACATGACTTTCTGCTGGAATGAGCAATACATCATCAAAGGTAAAACCTTTTTTTAAAAATTTAGTATCCCAATTAGACATTGAAGTTTCCTCTTTTCTTTCTTTTTGAGCTTGACTCTTTTTGTATTGTATCTATCATACCATTCTATGAAAATTTGTCAATTATATTTATGGTAGAAATCATAAAAAAACTATCCCTGTGATCCTATGGAAGAGATAGCTTTATGATTCATATTTTATCTATTATTTAAAATAATTTAGTCCCATTGCTCCTTTAACCTCAGATAGGGTTTGCCCCGCAACCTCACGCGCTTTTTCACTACCTTTTTGAAGCATATTGTACACTTCTCCCATATCCTTAGCAAATTCGATACGGCGCTCACGAATAGGACCAAGTTCGAGTTCTAATATTTCAAGTAGATAACGTTTCGTCTTTACATCACCAAGACCACCACGTTGATAATGTTCTTTCATATCTGCAATGTCTTGAGCATCTTCTGGACGACCAAATACATCTAGATAATGGAAAACCATATTTCCTTCAATCTTACCTGGATCCTCAACCCGAATATGGTCTGGATCAGTATACATGCTCATGACTTTTTTACGCAACGTATCCACATCATCAGCTAGATAAATACCATTATTAAGGGATTTAGACATTTTAGCATTTCCATCTAAACCTGGCAAACGCCCTGCCCTCTCATTTTCTGGATAAATACCTTCCGGCTCCACCAAGACCTCACAATTATAAGCATGATTAAAGGAACGAACAATCTCACGAGTTTGCTCAATCATTGGTTTCTGATCTGTCCCAACAGGAACATAATTAGCCTTGAAGGCAGTAATATCTGCTGCTTGCGCAATTGGATAAACCAAAAATCCTGTCGGAATACTTTCTCCAAACCCTTTTTGAGCAATCTCTGTTTTTACTGTCGGATTCCGTTCCAAACGAGCTAGTGACACCAAATTCATATAGTACATAGATAATTCAGCCAACTCTGGAATTTGGCTTTGAATAAAGATAGTTGATTTACTTGGATCTAATCCAACTGCTAGGTAATCTAAGGCAACATTCCCAATCGATTCTACAATCGTTTGAGGGTCTTTGGCGTGATCTGTCAATGCTTGTTGGTCCGCCAAAAAAACAAACATGTCATACTTGTCTTCTTCCTGCAGTAATACTCTATTTTTAAGACTCCCAACATAATGTCCAATATGCAGTTTTCCTGTTGGGCGATCTCCTGTTAAAATAATGGGTTTCGTCATTTTTTTCTCCTTCGAAATTGTCTCTTCAATTATAGCATTTTTTTGTTAAAATAACAGAAAATTATTTAAATCAAACAACTAACTCATTGTAAACAGACCTGTAAACTTAATTGACATAAAATTGACAAACAAAAATTTGAATATTTCTCTCTTTTCTAGTAGAATAAATATATTACATATTATAGGAGAAAAACATTGCTTACAGTATCTGATGTTTCACTACGTTTTAGTGATCGCAAACTTTTTGATGATGTCAATATCAAATTTACAGAAGGAAATACATACGGATTGATTGGTGCTAATGGTGCTGGGAAGTCTACATTCTTAAAAATCTTAGCTGGTGATATCGAGCCAACAACTGGTCACATCTCTCTTGGTCCAGATGAACGTCTCTCTGTTCTCCGTCAAAATCATTTTGACTATGAAGACGAGCGAGTTATTGATGTCGTCATTATGGGAAATGAAAAACTTTACAACATCATGAAAGAAAAAGATGCCATTTACATGAAGGAAGATTTTTCCGATGAAGATGGTGTTCGTGCAGCCGAACTCGAAGGTGAATTTGCTGAACTTGGAGGTTGGGAGGCAGAAAGTGAAGCATCTCAATTACTTCAAAACCTAAACATTCCAGAAGAATTGCACTATCAAAACATGAGCGAATTGGCCAATGGTGAAAAAGTGAAGGTTCTCCTTGCTAAAGCACTTTTTGGCAAACCAGACGTTCTTCTCTTGGACGAGCCGACCAACGGGTTGGACATCCAATCTATTACTTGGCTAGAAGACTTCTTGATTGACTTTGATAACACCGTTATTGTAGTATCCCACGACCGTCACTTCTTAAACAAAGTGTGTACTCATATGGCCGACCTTGACTTTGGAAAAATCAAACTCTATGTCGGAAACTACGACTTCTGGAAGGAATCTTCTGAGCTTGCTGCTAAATTGCTAGCAGACCGTAATGCCAAGGCAGAAGAAAAAATTAAGCAATTGCAAGAATTCGTTGCTCGCTTCTCTGCCAACGCTTCTAAGTCAAGACAAGCAACGTCTCGTAAAAAAATGCTTGACAAGATTGAATTAGAAGAGATTGTGCCATCTAGTCGTAAATATCCATTTATCAACTTTAAAGCAGAACGCGAGATTGGTAATGATCTCTTGACAGTAGAAAATCTAACTGTAAAGATTGATGGTGAAACTATTCTAGACAATATTAGTTTCATCTTGCGTCCAGGTGATAAGACAGCTCTGATTGGACAAAATGACATCCAAACGACTGCATTAATTCGTGCAATTATGGGTGACATCGACTATGAAGGAACTGTCAAGTGGGGAGTTACTACTAGCCGTTCTTACTTGCCAAAAGACAACTCGGCTGATTTTGCAGGAGGAGAGTCAATCCTTGACTGGTTGCGTCAATTTGCAAGTAAAGAAGAAGATGACAATACCTTCCTACGTGGTTTCCTTGGTCGTATGCTCTTTTCTGGAGATGAGGTTAACAAACCTGTAAACGTCTTGTCAGGGGGAGAAAAAGTACGTGTCATGCTTTCAAAACTCATGCTCTTGAAATCAAATGTCCTTGTACTTGATGATCCAACAAATCACTTGGACTTGGAATCTATCTCAAGCTTGAACGATGGATTGAAAAACTTTAAAGAATCAATCATCTTTGCCAGTCATGACCACGAGTTCATTCAAACTTTGGCAAACCATATCATTGTTTTGTCTAAGAATGGCGTCATTGATCGTATCGATGAAACCTATGATGAATTCCTAGAAAATGCAGAAGTACAAGCAAAAGTTAAAGAACTTTGGAAAGATTAAATAAGACTTCAAAACTCAGTTGGGGTAACCAACTGAGTTTTCTATCATTCTACGAGGTAACATGAAATCATTTTTTAAAACATATTGGACCTATTTTGTTTCTTTCATCATTCCTTTAGTAATTATGACTGGAGTATACCTCACTCAAGGTATCTACTGGAATAGTGATACATCTCCACTATTAGGAGATGGTTTCCATCAATACGTTATTTTTGATGTGGCTTTACGAAATATTTTACATGGAAATGGTAGTTTGTTTTACACCTTTACAAGTGGCCTCGGACTGAATTTCTATGCTCTATCTAGTTATTACTTGGGTAGTTTTCTCTCACCTCTGGTTTACTTTTTTAATCTGTCGAATATGCCAGATGCTGTTTATCTGACCACTCTCTTAAAATTTGGATTGATTGGTCTGTCAACCTTCTTTAGTTTGACTAGATTATTTAAAGATATCCCAAAATTTTTAAAACTTGCCTTATCTACTTCCTATGCTCTAATGAGCTTTACCGTTAGTCAGTTAGAGATAAAAACCTGGCTAGATGTTTTTATCTTGATTCCTTTAATTATAACTGGTTTATACCTACTTATAACACAAAAGAAGCGCCTACTATACTTTACAAGTTTGTCAATCTTATTTATTCAAAATTATTATTTTGGGTATATGACAGTATTGTTTCTTATTTTCTGGTATCTCTGCCAAATTTCTTGGGACTTTAAAACTCGAAAATCATCTTTTCTTGATTTTGTTGTTACCTCCTTTTTAGCTGGAATGACTAGTTTGATTATGACTCTTCCTACACTGTTTGATTTACAAACTCACGGTGAGAAGTTGACTACCATCACAAAATTAAAGACAGATAGTAGCTGGTATCTGGATATTTTCGCAAAACAATTCATTGGATCTTTTGATACAACTAAGTATGGATCTATACCAATGATTTTTGTTGGATTGCTTCCCTTTATTTTAACCATTCTATTTTTCACAATAAAATCCATAAAGTTTCACGTGAAACTTACCTATGCATTTTTCTTTACTTTTTTAATAACAAGCTTTTACATAGAAGCACTTGATTTATTTTGGCAAGGGATGCATACTCCAAATATGTTTTTGCATCGCTATGCTTGGATTTTTTCCACTCTGTTAATTTATACTGCAGCAGAAGTCTTAAATCGTCTGAAAGAACTGAAGCTATGGAATCTATTTGTCTCACTTTTTCTTGTACTAACAGGATTTTTGGCTACTGTCTATTTTAAATCACACTATTCTTTTCTAACAGATTTGAATATCCTACTCACTCTTGAATTTCTACTAGTTTATGCTCTTTTACTTCTTGCAGTCATTAGAAAATTTATCTCTATAAATCTATTTGCAATTCTTTTGTCTTTATTTATAACAGTTGAGATAAGCTTAAATGCTTCATCTCAAATGGAAGGAATAGCTAAAGAATGGGCCTTTGCTTCTCGTAGTGCCTATAATAGAGATATCACCGCTATGGAATCCATTCTAAACCAAATTGACAATCCATTTACACGTACTGAAAAACTGCAAATTCAGACCGGAAATGACAGTATGAAATTTAACTACAATGGAATCTCTCAATTTTCGTCTGTACGAAATCGTTCAGCTAGCACTAGTTTGGATAAACTGGGATTCAAATCCTCTGGAACCAACCTCAATCTCCGTTATGCAAATAACAGTCTTTTAGCAGACAGTTTATTTGGAATCCAATACAATATTTCTGAAACTTCACTTGATAAGTATGGCTTTCAAGAGATTTATCAAAAGGATCATTTAACCTTATATAAAAATCAACTCTCTTTACCCATTGCCTTTGCCACTCAATCTATTTACACAGATGTAAACTTTAACAATCACACTCTAGATAATCAGGCTTTATTTATAAACCAGCTTGCTAATCTCAACTTAGATTACTTCTCCCAAATAGCATATGATAAAACAGATACTTCAGATGGTTTAACGAGCATCACAGGTTCTGCTAATGAAGATGCAAAGATTGATTATCAAATTGAGGTTCCTCAAAATAGTCAAGTCTATCTCTCTTTTTCAAATCTTCATTTTACAAACGATAAGCAAAAGAAAGTTGACATCATTGTCAATGGAGAAAAGAAGACTTTTACAACTGACAATGCATTTAATTTCTTTAATTTGGGTTATACTGAAGAACAAAAAACTTTCAATATCAGTGTTAGTTTCCCTGGAAATTCTCAGGTGTCATTTGAATCTCCAACCTTCTATCGTTTAGATACTCAGGCCCTAACTGAAGCAATCCAAAAGATTAAAGAACAACCTGTAGAAGTATACACCTCTAAAAATAAAGTCTTTGCTACATATGAAGTAAAACAAGATACCTCTATTTTCTTCACTATTCCTTATGACAAAGGTTGGTCTGCATACCAGGATGGGAAAAAACTTGAAATCAAGCAGGCTCAAACTGGTTTTATGAAAGTTGATGTTCCAAAAGGAAAAGGCACCATTACACTTTCCTTTATCCCCAATGGTTTTGTTATTGGAGCAGCCTGCTCACTAACTGCCCTTCTTCTTTTTGGGATCTATAATCACAGACGAAATTTATCTAAGACAGAAAAAGATTGACCAATTCCTTGGTCAATCTTTTTAATCTTCTTCCATTTTCTTAGGTTGATAAGCTAGCATACCTAAAGCAGTAAAGAAAGCTAGTGTTATAATAAGGAAAATCACTTGGTGATGAATATTTCCTGCCATAGAGATTGTTTGTCGTAAACCTGATACAGAGTAACTCATTGGTAACCAAGGATTGACACCCTTAAAGAAATCATTTGTCAAAGCAAGTGGATAGGTCCCTGCACTTGATGCTAACTGTAATAAAAGTAAAATAAGAGAGAAGAAAGCTCCTATACGACTATTCCAAGTTGTTAAAGCTGTCACCATAGACATGAAAGCTAAACTTGTGATTATAATTAGAATCAAGGTCCTCATCTCATGGTTCGCAGTCAATCCAATAAGATGGACACCTCCATAAACTAAAACACCTGCTAAGACAGCTATAATCCCATTTATTTCAGAGCGAGACTTCAACCAAGCCCAACGGCTCTCTGGATGACGTCCAGAAGGCAACTTAGCAAAAATCATATTGGTAGATATAGCAGCAACAAAAAGAGCAACTGATATCATATAAGGAGCCATGGCAATCCCATTCACAGGAACTTGGTCATTGTCTGTTTTTGAGAGAACTAGAGGTTCAGATAATGTTTCTGCATTTTTAGATTCTGTCGAAGCTGATTTGAGTTGATTATTAGCATTGCCTAATCCTTGTCCTAATGAATCAACTCCTGTTTGTAAATCTTCAAGACTAGAGGTTAAAGTTGTTCCACCATCTGCTAGTTTTCCAGCACCATCTGCAATCTTCATAGCGCCACTTCCTAGTTGAGATGCTGCAGAAAGTAACTGTGTTGATTTATCTGTTAATTGACCAGAGCCAAATTGTAATGTAGTAATACCTGCTATCAGCTCTGGACTCTTATTATTCAATTGAGCAGAACCAGATGACAAACTTTCTATACCTGATACTAATTCTGGAGCTTTTCCAGCTAACGCATCTACTCCAGCTGTCAAGGTTGATGTGTTTTCTGTCAACTTACTTGATCCAGAAACTAATTGATCTAGACTAGTTGTTAAACTTGCATTCTTTTCACTTAGTTGATTAGCACCTATAGAAATAGTATCCAATCCTTTAGTATAGTTTACAACTCCTTTTTCAATTGACTGACTTCCAGGAACTAACTGATTATTTACAGAAGTTTGTAATGTTGTAAATCCATTTGACAAGGTTGTCAAGGAGCTAGATGCTGCAGGTAAGAGTTGATTTGCTTTCGTCTGCACATCAGATAGATTAGATACTTGTTGTTCTGAATTCTCTATACTTTCTTTTAATCCCCCTACTGTCGTTAAAATTGTTTTTGCTGACTCAATAGTAGAATTAGAATTTTTAGAAATAGCTTCTGTCAGTTCTTTCTTTTGTTCCTCTGTAAGAGATTGATAAGTAGCTGTTGATTGAAGGTTAGCAATAGTTTTCTCTTGTTCTGTCTGACTTTTAGTCACAATATCCTGTGCAAGAGTTGTTAGATTTGGCAAAGCTTCTGAAAATTTACTTTTCAGTTGAGTGTCATCTGATATTGTAAGAGCTTGTAGTGTTTTATTTAGTTCTCCTAAGCTTGTTGCCAATTGCGCTATTTCTTTATTTTGTTGAGATGAGGACTCTAATTGACTTGAAATTTCTTTAATACCAGTATTTAATTGTTCCATTCCATCTCTTAGTGTATCTGATTGATTGGATAATTGACTTGTTCCGTTAGAAAGTTCTTTCACACTACTTGTATAAGCATTTACACCAACTGAAAATTGATTGAGACCTGTATCCAATTGTGAAACCCCACTTGTGTAGGACTTTATACCTGTATTTAGCTGATTTACACCTGTCACCAACTCAGGAGTTTTTGAAACTAATTGATCAAGTCCAGTGTCAACCTGTGAGACAGCATTTGTATAACTTTGTAAACCACTATTAAAAGTTCCTA
The DNA here is from genome assembly GCF_002386345.1 of Streptococcus oralis. Lineage (NCBI taxonomy): Bacteria > Bacillati > Bacillota > Bacilli > Lactobacillales > Streptococcaceae > Streptococcus > Streptococcus oralis. Next base: position 1,858,889 of record NZ_CP023507.1, read on the forward strand.
AACCAATATGTAATTGCTCTATAGCAGACACATAGCTAGATAAGCCTTTTGTAAATTGATCCGCTCCATTTGAAAAAGTTACAGTTGAATTAGCTAGAGTATTAAGATTTGTTGTCAACGTTTGACTTCCCGTCACCAACTGATCGGCTCCATTAGCTAATTGTTCACTTCCATCAGCTGCCTTGTTTATCCCAGACTTCAAATCATTCATTTTTTGAAATAAAGCCTTAGTGTATGTTTCAGTAATATTAGTAGAGACAGTTTGTTTTAATTGTGTCATTGCAGAATCGCTCATCTTACTTGCAATAAAGCTATGCCCACTTGACGTCTGATAATCAATCTGCATTTGTTCAGGATGATTTGTTAGAATAGAAGTAGCCTTTTCAGATAAGTCACTTGGTAAAGTTACTACCATGTAGTAGTCACCATCTTCTAGACCTTTTTCCCCTTCCTCTTCATTAACAAAATGAAAATCTAAAGTCTTATTTTCTTTTAAATTAGACACCATGTCTTCACCTATTGTCATTGTCTGTCCATTATAAGAAGCTTCCTTATCTTTATTGACAATTGCAACAGGTAGCTCTGATAATTTCCCATAAGGATCCCACATGGATGATAAAAATATAATGTTGTATAAAGCTGGAATGAGAGAAATCCCTATCATTACAATGATAAAGGTCGGTTTTTTAAATATTGCTTTCCATTCTTTAAACATATTTCCTCCTTTTTTAAACATATTGTCTAAATTTTTGATATAATAGATTATACATCAAAAAATCCAAATTACAAGGTAAAAAATACTTTTTTAGACACATAGTCTATTTTTGTTTACAAGGAGAAATTATGAAAGAAAGTAACAAACGTTTAAAAACAAAACGAATTATCGAAAATGCCATGGTTCAATTATTGATGGACCAGCCCTTTGATCAAATTTCTACTGTCAAATTAGCAGAAAAAGCCGGAATTAGTCGTTCTAGCTTCTACACTCACTACAAAGATAAGTATGATATGATTGAACACTATCAAAGTAAGTTATTTCATACATTTGAATATATCTTCCAAAAACATGTTCATCATAAAAGAGATGCTATTCTAGAAGTATTTGAATATCTAGAATCAGAACCACTTCTGGCTGCTCTTCTTTCTGAAAATGGAACCAAAGAAATCCAAAATTTTTTGAGAAATAAACTGCATATTATGCTTAGTACTGATCTTCAGAAACGTTTTATGCAACTACAACTAAATTCAATTGAGTTAGAATATAGCAGTATTTATCTAACAAATGCCCTATTTGGTGTTTGTCAGACTTGGATTGCTCATGGGAAAAAAGAAAGTCCGCAAGAAATGACAGACTTCCTTATGAAAATGTTAGGTGATACAAACTAAGAATAAAAAGAACACCAGATGGTGTTCTTTTTATCTAACTCCGCCAGTAGGACTCGAACCTACGACATCATGATTAACAGTCATGCGCTACTACCAACTGAGCTATGGCGGATAAAATAGTCCGTACGGGATTCGAACCCGTGTTACCGCCGTGAAAAGGCGGTGTCTTAACCCCTTGACCAACGGACCATCTATCTGTAGCAGATATAACCATTATATCAATTTCTTACTTATTGTCAATCACTTTTTAGATTTTTTCTCTAGAATATCTTTTAGTTTACGAACTTTCAAACGGGTAATAGGACAACGATGATCTTCATAAAAGACAACTTCTAAATTTTTTCGATCAATTTCTCTCACATTTCCTACATTGACAAGGAAAGATTTATGGGAGCAATAAAATCGCTGGGTATGTTTGTCCTTCTCCTGAATATCTGTCATAGTTCCATAAAACTCTTTGGCAAAATTCTTACCAATAATTCGCAATTTATGAGAAACACCTGTTGTTTCGATATACAGAATATCATGGTAAGGAATTTTCAAATCATTTCCCTTATAGTTGTAATCAAAATAGTCTACAACATCTTCGTTTTCAAGCAGCATGCTCTTAGTGTAAAAAATACTCTGCTCGATACGTTTTTTGAACAATTCATCATTGATGTCCTTATCTACAAAATCTAAAGCTGATACCTGATACTTATAAGTTAAAGTAGCGAATTCAGATCGACTGGTAATAAAGACAATAATAGCATAAGGATTGTGATGACGAATAAACTGAGCCACTTCAAATCCCTTTTTCTCAATTCCATAAATATCGATATCTAGGAAATAAAGCTGGTTTACTTCATCATTTTCGATATATTCCTTAAACTCACGAACTTTTCCTGTTGTCTTATATGAAATAGGAATATTCGATTCCTCAGAGATTTCATTCAATATTCTCTCTAGTCTCACTTGATGCTCAATAACATCTTCTAAAATTAATACTTTCATTCGAATTCCCTCTTAAATCTAATAATTTGTCTAAATGTGTTGTCTTCCATCTCTGTTTCTAAGATAATGTTGTCATACTTATCTAAAATCTCTTTGACATTATTAAGTCCTAGACCTCTATTTCTTCCCTTGGTAGAGAAACCTAAGGCAAATAGATCCTCTGAAGGCGTCATAGTGATTTTGCATGAATTTTGGATAACTATAACTGTTTCAAAATCCATTTTAATGACTGCAACTTCCATTTGTTTCAAATAACTATCTGCAGCACCTTCAACGGCATTGTTTAGTAAAATGCTCATGATACGAACAAGATCAAGTAAATCTATTGACAGTCTAGTAATGATATCCTTTACTTCCAATGTAAACTCTACATCATTTTTTCGTGCATAGACAATCGATTGAGCAATTAAACTTCGTAAAGCAGAATCTTCTATATTATTTAAATCAAAGTAAGTATATTTTTCTGACCTCAATTTCTGATTTGCTTTTACTAGGACTTCATTGTAAACCCTGTTAATTTCTTGTAAATCTCCACTGTCAATCGCCATTTGCATGCTGACAAGCATTCCTGCATAATCATGACGAAAACCTCGAATTTCATTATACAACTCCACAATTTCATCAGTATAAGTCTGTAAATGTTTTTGTTCAAATTTCTTTTGTTTTAGAGCAATCTCTTTTTCAATTTGAATCTTGTGAGAATTCATTGCAAAGAAAATCAATAACAAGCAAATAAAAACAATGGTTGATAAAATACTTCCGAAGCTATTTAAATGATGAGTTGTACTTACTATATCTGAAATAAACAATAAGATATGTAAACCAAAGAAAGCAACTATTACTTTTTTTAAAAAAGGATACAGATAATCTTTATCAAAATATTTAATATCCAGATGAAAATAACGAATTATTATTAGAATAGAAAAATAAGTCATTAACAATACTACTAAAAGGAATGTACTTTTATAGTGTAATACTACTTCATCTCCTATTATAGAAGATAAGGTTACGGATATAAAAGTATGAGTACTGTGATATAATAAAGACAGTAGTAAACTGATAAAAATAGCTTTGTATTTTTCAGACTTCTTTAACTTTCTTAAATAAAGGTACACAACCAAAGGAAATAAAAATTTAGACAAAGCAAAACTATTAGAAAATACTAGTGTAATAATTTCTTCAAGTATAAAAACTGAGATGCATGTGTAAGAGAAAAAAACAATTTGTTCTTTTCTATTTATTTTACAAATCCATTCATAACTTTTGCTAATGATGAGAAAATAAAAAATAGCTATCCCTAATCCAAATAAATCCATTACTCTCTACCTTTATTTCATTACTTTCTTCTTGGAAAAATAAGATTACGAATTGTTTCTGAAATTCTCCAATCTCCACCTCGAATCTCCTGCAATTCTGCCTCTGTTACCTCTTTAAATTGTTCCAACTTTACTGTATTTTTCATAATGAAATCTCCTGTATTATTTTTTCTTGTAAGTTAACTTACACACCTATTATACAAAATGAAGACCATGTAAGAAAAAATTCTTCCCAACTGTACATTTTTGCACCTGAAACGCACTTTTTTAAGAAAAAAGCTGGGATTTACCCCAGCTTCGCATCTAAAATTGATCCCAGCAGGATTCGAACCTGCGACCGTTCGCTTAGAAGGCGAATGCTCTATCCAGCTGAGCTATGAGACCTAACATGACCATTCTATCAAAAAACAAGAGCTAAGTCAATCTTCTATTTGTGGTAAGGAGAACCCTGTTGAATTGTAAAAGCACGGTAAATTTGTTCAACTAAAACCAATCTCATTAACTGATGTGGTAATGTCAGACGTCCAAAACTGACAGAAAGATTGGCTCTATTTTTTACAACAGGAGCTAGACCCAAACTCCCTCCAATGATAAAGGTAAGCGTTGAATATCCTTTGATAGAAGCTTGCTCTAGTTGCTTACTAAATTCCTCTGAGGAGAGTGTTTTTCCTTCAATAGCTAGTACAACGACAAAGTCCCTTTCTCCAACCTTAGAAAGAATTCTTTCACCTTCTGTTTCCAAGATTTTTTGATTTTCTAATTCACTGGCTTTGTCAGGTGTCTTCTCATCAGTAAGCTCAATCATTTCTAATTTGGCGAAACGTGAAATTCGTTTGGTATATTCAGCAATACCATCTTTAAGGTATTTTTCTTTTAATTTTCCCACTGTTACAATTTTTATTTTCATTCTTCTATTCTATCATATCCACACTTCATTTCACATCTTATACACACAAAAATCATTCAAAATTACTAGTAAATTCACAGAATAAAACGAGTTATCCACAACTTGTGTAAAACTTTAAGCTTTTAAGTTTGAATTAAGTTAATAGGTTTATAATCTGAGTAAATAAATAACAAACGGAGGCGTTTATGAAACACTTACAAAAATTTTACAAAAAAGGAGTTAAAGTTCTAATAATCATTCTAATCGGATTTTTAAGTGGTGCCTTAGGAAGTTTCGTAACATTACAACTTTATCAAAAACAAGGAAATCAAGCTACGAATAATAATTCTGGCACTGTCACTCAAACATCCTATAAAAATGAAAACTCAACCACTCAAGCAGTAAATAAAGTTAAGGATGCTGTTGTCTCAATCATTACTTATTCTTCTTCTAGCAGTAGACAAAGTAGTGTATTTAATGCTGATGACACTAACTCTGATTCAGACAATCAACAAATCGCAAGTGAGGGATCAGGTGTCATCTATAAAAAGGATGATAAAGATGCCTATCTTGTAACTAATACTCACGTTATCAATGGAGCTTCAAAAGTTGATATCCGCTTAGCAGATGGTACCAAGGTTCCTGGTGAAATTGTCGGATCTGATACCTTCTCTGATATTGCTGTCGTTAAAATTTCTTCAGAAAAAGTTACAACAGTGGCAGAATTTGGGGATTCAAGTCAACTTAGTGTTGGAGAAACAGCGATTGCTATCGGTAGTCCTCTAGGTTCAGAATATGCTAATACAGTTACACAGGGGATTATTTCAAGTCTTAATCGAAATGTTTCTCTAAAATCTGAAGATGGTCAAGCTATTTCAACAAAAGCCATTCAAACAGATACAGCCATTAACCCTGGTAACTCTGGTGGTCCACTTGTAAACATTCAAGGACAAGTAATTGGTATTACATCAAGTAAAATTGCAAGTAATGGTGGAACATCTGTAGAAGGTCTTGGTTTTGCAATCCCTTCAAACGATGCACAAAATATCATTAAACAGCTTGAAAGTGATGGTAAAGTGACTCGTCCTGCTCTTGGAATTCAAATGGTCAATCTGTCAAATGTTGGAGCTAGTGATCTTAGAAAACTTAACATTCCAAGTGGCCTCACTTCAGGTGTAGTTGTTCGATCTGTTCAAAACAATATGCCAGCAAATGGACATCTTCAAAAATACGATGTCATTACCAAAGTTGACGACAAAGAGATTGCCTCATCAACAGACCTACAACACGCTCTTTACAATCATGCTATTGGAGATACTATCAAAGTAACCTACTACCGTAATGGTAAGGAGGAAACAACCTCAATTAAACTAGATAAGAATTCTGGTGATTTAGAGTCTTAATTGACGTCAGTATAAAGAAAACTTTACAGAAAGTAAAAGATATGTTAGTGTAGAATCATGGAAAAATTTGAAATGATTTCTATCTCTGAAATACAAAAGAATCCTTACCAACCTCGGAAAGAATTTGATGTAGAAAAATTAAAGGAATTGGCTCAGTCAATCAAAGAAAATGGGCTAATCCAACCAATCATCGTTCGTCAATCTCCTGTAATTGGTTATGAAATCCTTGCAGGAGAGAGACGATATCGAGCTTCTCTCTTGGCTGGTCTGACCTCTATTCCAGCCGTTGTAAAGCACCTCTCAGATCAGGAAATGATGATTCAGTCAATCATTGAGAATTTGCAGAGAGAAAATTTAAATCCTGTTGAAGAAGCACGCGCCTACGAATCTTTAGTAGAAAAAGGATTTACTCACACTGAGATAGCAGATAAAATGGGGAAATCTCGTCCTTATATCACTAATTTTATTCGTTTGCTTTCCCTACCAGAATATATCTTAACTGAAGTAGAAAATGGAAAAATTTCTCAAGCGCATGCACGTTCACTTGTTGGTTTGGATAAAGAGCAGCAAGACTATTTCTTCCAACTAATCAAAAATGAAGATATTTCTGTGAGAAAGTTAGAAGCACTTCTTACAGATAAAAAACACAAGAAGCAAAAAAAAAGTGATTCTTTCATCAAAGACGAAGAAAATCAATTAAAAAAACTACTCGGTTTAAGTGTAGAAATTAAACTTTCAAAAAAAGATACTGGAAAGATTATTATCTCCTTTTCAAGTCAAGAAGAATACGATAGAATTATTAACAGCCTGAAATAAGGCTGTTGTTTTATTTTCTCAACCCACAAATTTATCCACCAATTTTTTTTATCAAAAAGCCTACTAAATCAAGGATTTTTCTATTTATCCCCAACCTGTGGATAAATACTGCTAACATTGTGGATTCTTTTCCCCAATCTGTGGAAAAATCCTACTATCTATGGTAAAATAAGTCTAGCACTAAACTACTAAAATCATAGTAAAGGAGGAAAAATAGTTGAAAGAAAAGCAATTTTGGAATCGTATTTTAGAATTTGCTCAAGAAAGATTGACGCGATCTATGTATGATTTCTATGCTACACCTGCTGAACTCATCAAAGTAGAAGAAAACACAGCTACTATATTTCTACCGAGATCAGAGATGGAAATGGTGTGGGAAAAGCAATTAAAAGATATTATTGTTGCTGCTGGTTTTGAAATTTATGATTCTGAAATCAAACCTCACTATATTTTCACTAAACCTCAGAGTACAGAATCTCCTCAAGTAAATGATACGAATAGTGTCTCTACTTACGATTACACGCCTGCACTACCAACGATTCCCTATTCCGAAACAGGGTTAAAAGAAAAATATACCTTTGATAACTTTATTCAAGGTGATGGGAATGTTTGGGCGGTGTCAGCTGCACTAGCTGTATCTGAAGATTTAGCTCTGACCTATAATCCTCTTTTCATCTATGGAGGACCTGGTCTTGGAAAGACTCACTTGCTCAATGCGATTGGAAATGAGATTTTGAAAAATATTCCTGATGCGCGTGTCAAGTACATTCCTGCCGAAAGCTTTATCAATGACTTTCTTGAACACTTGCGACTTGGGGAAATGGAAAAGTTCAAAAAAACTTACCGTAGCCTTGATCTCTTATTGATCGATGATATCCAATCTCTCAGTGGCAAAAAAGTCGCGACCCAGGAAGAATTTTTCAATACCTTCAATGCTCTTCATGATAAGCAGAAACAGATTGTCCTAACCAGTGATCGAAGTCCTAAACACCTAGAAGGACTTGAAGAGAGACTTGTCACACGCTTTAGCTGGGGATTGACGCAAAATATCACTCCTCCTGACTTTGAGACACGTATCGCCATTCTTCAAAGTAAAACAGAGCACTTGGATTACCATTTCCAAAGTGATACTCTGGAATACTTGGCTGGCCAATTTGATTCAAATGTTCGAGAATTGGAAGGAGCAATCAACGATATCACCTTAATTGCCAGAGTGAAGAAGATTAAGGATATTACTATTGATATTGCTGCGGAAGCTATTAGAGCACGTAAGCAAGACGCCCGCCAGATACTTGTTATTCCAATTGAGAAAATCCAAACTGAAGTTGGTAATTTTTATGGAGTGAGTGTCAAAGAAATGAAGGGGACGAGACGAGTTCAAAACATCGTTTTAGCGCGTCAAGTTGCTATGTATCTAGCTAGAGAATTGACAGATAACAGTCTTCCAAAAATCGGAAAAGAATTTGGCGGAAAGGATCACACCACCGTTATTCATGCCCATGCTAAAATCAAATCATTGATTGACGAAGACGATAATTTACGTTTAGAAATAGAAGCAATCAAAAAGAAAATTAAGTAGCTTGTGGATAACTTTTTATTTCTTATCTTTTTTATCCACATTTTTTAAACAAGCTTAGGAGCTTAAGTTTACTAAATAGCACTCAGTTTTCCACAGAATTCACACACTCTATTATTACTATTAACTTTCTAATACTAAAAATAAATAAAGGAGAATCCATGATTCATTTTTCAATTAATAAAAATTTATTTCTACAAGCTTTAAATACTACAAAACGAGCAATAAGCTCTAAAAATGCTATTCCAATTTTATCAACAATCAAAATTGACGTTACAAATGAAGGAATTACTTTAATTGGATCAAACGGTCAAATTTCTATTGAGAATTTCATTTCTCAAAAGAATGAAGATGCTGGTCTCTTGATTACTTCTTTGGGTTCGATTCTTCTTGAAGCTTCTTTCTTTATCAATGTGGTATCTAGTCTTCCAGATGTAACGCTAGATTTTAAAGAGATTGAACAAAAACAAATTGTCTTAACAAGTGGCAAATCAGAAATTACTCTAAAAGGAAAAGATAGCGAACAGTACCCACGAATTCAAGAAATTTCAGCAAGCACACCTTTGGTTCTTGAAACCAAACTACTCAAGAAAATTATCAATGAAATAGCATTTGCTGCAAGTACGCAAGAAAGTCGTCCAATTTTGACTGGTGTCCATTTTGTTTTGAGCCAACACAAGGAACTAAAAACAGTTGCGACAGACTCTCATCGCCTTAGCCAGAAGAAATTGACTCTTGAAAAAAATGGTGATGATTTCGATGTGGTAATTCCTAGTCGTTCTCTACGCGAATTTTCAGCTGTATTTACAGATGATATTGAAACTGTAGAGATTTTCTTTGCAAATAATCAAATCCTCTTTAGAAGCGAAAATATTAGCTTCTACACTCGTCTACTAGAAGGTAATTATCCTGATACAGATCGCTTGATTCCAACAGACTTTAACACTACAATTACTTTTGATGTTGTTAATTTACGTCAATCTATGGAACGTGCACGTCTCTTATCAAGTGCGACTCAAAATGGTACTGTGAAGCTTGAAATTAAAGGTGGGGTTGTTAGCGCCCATGTTCACTCTCCAGAAGTTGGTAAAGTAAACGAAGAAATCGATACGGAGCATGTGACTGGTGATGATTTGACTATTAGTTTTAACCCAACTTACTTGATTGATTCCCTCAAGGCTTTAAATAGCGAGAAGGTGACCATTAGCTTTATCTCATCAGTTCGTCCATTTACTCTTGTGCCAGCAGATACTGACGAAGATTTCATGCAGCTTATCACACCAGTTCGAACAAATTAAGTGAAAGAGGTTGAGCCTGGCTCGCCTCTTTTATGATATAATCAAAAAAGAAAAGGAGAGTAGTATGTATCAAGTTGGAAATTTTGTTGAGATGAAAAAACCACACGCTTGTACCATCAAGTCAACAGGCAAAAAGGCTAATCGTTGGGAAATTACACGTGTAGGGGCAGATATCAAAATAAAGTGTAGCAATTGTGACCACCTTGTCATGATGAGTCGCTATGATTTTGAACGAAAAATGAATAAGATTATTGACTAAGAACCCTTAGTTAGAGGGTTAGCAAGTTTTCCCTTTTTGTGTTATAATGTTAGGGATTGAAATGAGAACGGAGAATGAGAAACTATGGCTTTAACAGCAGGCATCGTTGGTTTGCCAAACGTTGGTAAATCAACCCTTTTTAATGCAATTACAAAAGCAGGAGCAGAGGCGGCAAACTACCCATTTGCGACTATTGATCCAAACGTTGGGATGGTGGAAGTTCCAGATGAACGCCTACAAAAACTAACAGAAATGATTACACCTAAAAAGACAGTCCCAACAACCTTTGAATTTACAGATATTGCAGGGATTGTAAAAGGAGCATCAAAAGGAGAAGGTCTAGGTAATAAATTCTTGGCCAATATTCGTGAAGTAGACGCGATTGTTCATGTAGTTCGTGCTTTTGATGATGAAAATGTTATGCGTGAGCAAGGACGTGAAGACGCCTTTGTGGATCCACTTGCAGATATTGATACCATTAACCTGGAGTTGATTCTTGCTGATTTAGAATCAGTCAATAAGCGCTATGCGCGTGTAGAAAAGATGGCACGTACGCAAAAAGATAAAGAATCAGTAGCAGAGTTTAACATTCTTCAAAAAATTAAACCAGTTCTTGAAGATGGAAAATCAGCTCGTACCATTGAATTCACAGATGAGGAACAAAAAGTTGTTAAGGGTCTTTTCCTTTTGACTACTAAACCAGTTCTTTATGTTGCTAATGTGGATGAAGATGTAGTTTCAGATCCAGATTCTATCGACTATGTGAAGCAAATTCGAGAATTTGCAGCGACAGAAAATGCTGAGGTGGTAGTTATTTCTGCGCGTGCTGAGGAAGAAATTTCTGAGTTAGACGATGAGGATAAGCAAGAGTTTCTTGAAGCACTTGGTTTGACTGAATCAGGCGTTGACAAGTTGACTCGTGCAGCTTATCACTTGCTTGGGCTTGGAACTTACTTCACAGCTGGTGAAAAAGAAGTCCGTGCTTGGACCTTTAAGCGAGGGATGAAAGCTCCTCAAGCAGCTGGTATTATCCACTCAGACTTTGAAAAAGGGTTTATTCGTGCAGTAACAATGTCATATGAGGATCTAGTGAAATATGGATCTGAAAAGGATGTAAAAGAAGCTGGGCGTTTGCGTGAAGAAGGAAAAGAATATATCGTTCAAGATGGCGATATCATGGAATTCCGCTTTAATGTTTAATAACATTTAATAAATAGTGTCAATTAGGTTGGAAAAAAAATTCCAACCCTTTTGGCTTTTGAAAGGAAAATAAATGACTAAATTACTTGTTGGATTAGGAAATCCAGGGGATAAATATTTTGAAACCAAGCACAACGTTGGATTTATGTTGATTGACCAACTAGCTAAAAAACAAAATGTCACCTTTACACATGACAAGATATTTCAAGCTGATCTAGCATCTTTTTTCTTCAATGGAGAAAAAATTTATCTGGTCAAACCAACAACATTTATGAATGAAAGTGGAAAAGCGGTTCATGCTTTATTGACTTACTATGGTTTGAATATTGAAGATTTACTCGTTATTTACGACGACCTTGACATGGAAGTCGGGAAAATTCGTTTAAGAGCAAAGGGCTCAGCAGGTGGGCATAATGGTATCAAGTCTATTATTCAACATATAGGGACTCAGGTATTTAACCGTATTAAAATAGGTATTGGAAGACCTAAAAAAGGCATGTCGGTTGTTCATCATGTTTTAAGTAAGTTTGAACAGGATGACTATGTGGGTATTTTACAGTCTATTGACAAGGTTGACGATGCTGTAAACTACTATTTACAAGAGAAAAACTTTGAGAAAACAATGCAGAGGTATAATGGATAAATGGTGACTTTATTAGATTTATTCTCAGAAAATAATCAGATAGAAAAATGGCATCAAAATCTGATAGATAAGAAAAGACAACTAATACTTGGTTTATCAACGTCTACTAAGGCTCTTGCAATTGCAAGCAGCCTAGAAAAAGAAAATAAGGTTGTGTTACTGACCTCGACTTATGGAGAAGCAGAACGAATTATCAGTGATCTTCTTTCTCTCTTAGGAGAGGAATTTGTCTATCCATTTTTAGTAGATGACTCTCCTATGGTAGAGTTTTTGATGTCTTCGCAAGAAAAAATCATTTCGCGGGTTGAAGCCTTGCGTTTTTTGAGTGATCCGTCTAAGAAAGGGATTTTAGTTTGTAATATCGCAGCGAGTAGGTTAATTTTACCCTCTCCGACTAGATTTAAAGAAAGTACTATAAAAATTGCAGTTGGCGAAGAATATGACCAACACGAGCTACTTCACCGGTTAAAGGAAATTGGATATCGAAAAGTTACTCAAGTACAGACACAAGGTGAGTTTAGTATTCGAGGAGATATTTTAGATATTTTTGAGATGTCTCAGTTAGAACCTTTCCGAATCGAGTTTTTTGGCGATGAAGTAGATGGTATTCGTACTTTTGAAGTCGAAACACAATTATCGAAAGAAAATCAGACAAACCTCACTATCTTTCCAGCTAGCGACATACTTTTGAGAGAAAAAGATTATCAACGAGGACAGTCAGCTTTAGAAAAGCAAATTTCAAAGACTCTATCACCAATTTTAAAATCATATTTGGAAGAGATTTTGTCAAGTTTTCATCAAAAACAAGTACATTCAGATAGTCGAAAGTTTTTGTCCTTATGTTACGATAAAACATGGACTGTATTTGATTATATTGAAAAAGATACACCAGTATTCTTTGATGACTATCAAAAATTGATGAATCAGTATGAATCCTTTGAAAGAGAATTAGCACAATACTTTACAGAAGATTTACAGAATGGTAAATCATTTTCTGGGATGCAGTATTTTGCAGATACAGAGCAAACCTATAAAAAACAAAGTCCAGTTACCTTTTTCTCCAATCTGCAAAAGGGCTTAGGAAATCTTAAGTTTGATCACATTTATCAATTTAATCAATACCCCATGCAAGAGTTTTTCAATCAATTTTCATTTTTAAAAGGAGAAATTGAGCGATACAAAAAAATGGACTACACTATTATTTTGCAGTCTAGCAATTCAATGGGAAGTAAGACGTTGGAGGATGTTTTAGAGGAATATCAGATCAAATTGGATTCCAGAGATAAGTCAAGTATCTGTAAAGAATCTGTAAACTTGATTGAGGGTAATCTAAGACATGGTTTTCATTTTGTAGATGAAAAAATTCTCTTGATTACTGAACATGAGATTTTTCAAAAGAAATTAAAACGTCGGTTTAGAAGACAACATGCTTCAAATGCAGAGCGATTAAAAGATTATAATGAACTTGAAAAAGGGGACTACGTTGTTCACCATATCCATGGAATTGGTCAATATTTAGGAATCGAAACAATTGAAATCCAAGGTATTCACCGTGATTATGTCAGTGTACAGTATCAAAATGGTGACCAAATCTCCATCCCAGTAGAGCAGATTCAGTTACTGTCTAAATATGTTTCAAGTGATGGGAAAGCGCCAAAACTTAATAAATTAAATGATGGTCATTTCAAAAAGGCCAAGCAAAAAGTTAAGAACCAAGTAGAGGATATAGCTGACGATTTAATCAAGCTTTATTCTGTGCGTAGTCAGTTGAAGGGGTTTGCTTTCTCAGCTGATGATGATGAGCAACATGATTTTGATGATGCTTTCCCTTACGTTGAAACGGATGATCAACTTCGTAGTATTGAGGAAATCAAGAGAGATATGCAGGATTCTCACCCCATGGATCGACTTTTGGTTGGAGATGTTGGTTTTGGGAAGACTGAAGTAGCAATGCGTGCTGCTTTTAAGGCAGTCAATGATCACAAACAGGTGGTCGTTCTAGTTCCAACGACGGTTTTAGCGCAACAGCACTATACGAATTTTAAGGAACGATTCCAAAATTTTGCTGTTAATATTGATGTGTTGAGTCGCTTTAGAAGTAAAAAAGAGCAGGCAGAAACACTTGAAAAACTAAAGAATGGTCAAGTCGATATTTTGATTGGAACGCATCGTGTTTTGTCAAAAGATGTTGTGTTTTCAGATTTGGGATTGATGATTATTGATGAGGAACAACGATTCGGTGTTAAGCATAAGGAAACTTTGAAAGAACTGAAAAAACAAGTAGATGTTCTAACCTTGACAGCAACGCCAATCCCTCGTACTCTCCACATGTCTATGCTGGGAATCCGAGATTTGTCTGTTATTGAAACTCCTCCAACCAATCGCTATCCTGTTCAAACCTATGTATTAGAGAAGAATGATAGTGTCATTCGTGATGCTGTCTTGCGTGAAATGGAGCGTGGAGGTCAAATTTACTATCTTTACAATAAGGTTGACACGATTGACCAGAAGGTTTCGGAATTACAGGAGTTGATTCCAGAGGCTTCGATTGGGTATGTTCATGGACAAATGAGTGAAATTCAGTTGGAAAATACTCTACTTGATTTCATTGAAGGTCAGTATGATATTTTGGTGACGACTACTATTATTGAGACAGGGGTAGATATTCCAAATGCCAATACCTTATTTATTGAAAATGCAGACCATATGGGTTTGTCAACCTTGTATCAATTAAGAGGAAGAGTCGGTCGTAGTAATCGTATTGCTTATGCCTATCTCATGTATCGTCCAGAAAAATCAATCAGTGAAGTCTCTGAAAAGAGATTAGAAGCGATTAAGGGATTTACAGAATTAGGCTCAGGATTTAAGATTGCGATGCGAGATCTTTCGATTCGTGGAGCAGGAAATCTCCTAGGAAAATCGCAGTCTGGTTTCATTGATTCTGTTGGTTTTGAATTGTATTCACAGTTATTAGAGGAAGCTATTGCTAAACGGAACGGTAATGGGAATAAAAGAATCAAAGGAAATGCTGAGTTGATTTTACAAATTGATGCTTATCTTCCTGATACTTATATTTCTGACCAACGACATAAGATTGAAATTTACAAGAAAATTCGTCAAATTGACAATCGTGTCAACTATGAAGAACTACAAGAAGAGTTGATGGACCGCTTTGGAGAATACCCAGACGTAGTAGCATACCTTTTAGAGATTGGTTTGGTCAAGTCATATTTTGACAAGGTATTTGTAGAACGTGTGGAAAGAAAAGAAAATAAGATTACAGTTCAATTTGAAAAAGTCACTCAACGACTATTCTTGGCTCAAGATTATTTTAAAGCCTTATCCGCAACGAACTTAAAAGCAGCCATAGCTGAGAATAAGGGATTAATGGAAGTTGTATTCGATGTCCGAAACAAGAAGGATTATGAAATTTTAGAAGGTTTGCTGATTTTTGGAGAAAGTTTATTAGAGATAAAAGAATCAAAGGAAGCAAATCTCATTTAACATTTTTCTTCTATAAAAAGGATAAAAATGGTACAATAATAATTTGAGGTAATAAAAATGAGATTAGACAAGTATTTAAAAGTATCACGAATTATTAAGCGCCGCACAGTCGCAAAAGAAGTAGCAGATAAAGGTAGAATCAAGGTGAACGGAATCTTGGCCAAAAGTTCAACGGATTTGAAAGTTGATGACCAAGTTGAAATTCGCTTTGGAAATAAGTTGTTGCTTGTTAAAGTACTAGAAATGAAAGATAGTACAAAAAAAGAAGACGCAGCAGGCATGTATGAAATTCTCAGTGAAACACGGGTAGAAGAAAATGTCTAAAAATATTGTACAGATGAATAATTCTTTTATTCAAAATGAACATCAACGTCGTCGTTACCTGATGAAGGAGAGACAAAAACGAAATCGTTTTATGGGTTGGGTCCTTATTTTGATGATCTTGTTGTTTATTTTACCAACTTATAACTTGGCTCAAAGCTATGATCAGTTACTGCAACGCCGTCAGCAATTGACAGAGTTGAAAGAGCAGTACCAAAATCTTAGTGACGAAAAGGATAAGGAATCTGCTTTTGCTGCAAAGTTGAAAGATGAAGACTATGTAGCAAAATATGCACGCGCCAAGTACTATTACTCAAAGAAACGAGAAGCAATTTACACAATTCCTGATTTGCTTCCGAGGTAATGTCATGGAAAATTTATTGGAAGTTGTTGAGCAATTTCTAAGTTTATCAGATGAAAAATTAGAGGAATTGGCAGCTAAAAACCATTTATTACGATTACAAGAAGAAAGGGAAGAGAAGAATGCGTAAGTTCTTAGTAGTTTTATTGCTACCTGCTTTTATCATAACCTCAAGAGTAGTTAGCACAGAAAAACAGCTTCCTTACTCTTCGCAAGAAATTTATTATCTAACTGAGTCTGATTATGGATTCTACTATAAAGAAACTCTGAAATCCCCAATGGTATATGGAGAAACAGCAGTCTATGCTAATGAGGATCTTGTCAAGGAGTCTGGTAAATTAACTCCTGGAACCACCTTTAAAATCGTAGAATGGCGTTTGAATAGACAAGGTGTTCCTGTTTTTAAATTAGATAATCACCAGTTTATCCTTGCAGATAAGCGCTTGGTCTATGATCAAAGTCAAGTTCAAACTCAAAATAGACAAGTATGGTTGGAGCCAGGGTTTGTTATCTATAACAGCCCTTATGACACTAAAGAAATTTCTTCATCCCTCTCTCCCTATCAACGCGTAACGGTGGATAGAGCTCTCTTTGCTGAGGGACAAGAATTTCTTCATATTGATCAAGTTGGGTGGGTATCAAAAGAGTTCGTTTCAGAAGAGGATAATCGCATCCAGAAGGTTCAAGAAATCTTATCAAACAACTATCAGAATGAAAATTATTCTATTTATGTTAAACAACTGAGTACAGGTAAAGAGGCTGGGGTGAATGAAGACAGCAAACTCTATGCAGCTAGCATCTTGAAACTAGCCTACCTTTATTACGCTCAAGATAAGATAAATCAAGGGGAATATACGCTAGACAGTAGCTTCAAGTATATCCCAGAAGTAAATAGTTTTCCTGGGTCCTATAAACCAGAAGGTAGTGGTAGCTTACCTAAAAAAGAAGATAACAAAGAATACAGTCTTCAACAGTTAATTACCAAGGTAACAAAAGAGTCTGATAATGTTGCTCATAATATTTTAGGTTATTATGTGACCAATCAATCTGACGGGGCTTTTAAAGAAAAAATGTACGCAATTATGGGTGAGGATTGGGATGTGAATGATAAATTGACTTCTTCAAAAATGGCTGGAAAAGTCATGGAAGCTATTTATAATCAGAATGGTTTTGTCTTAGAGTCTTTGAGCAAGACTGATTTTGACAACCAACGAATCGCAAAAGGTGTTTCGGTTAAGGTAGCTCATAAAATCGGAGATGCCGACGAGTTTAAACATGACACTGCCATTGTTTATACGGATTCTCCTTTCGTTCTTTCTATTTTTACCAAAAATTCTGATTATGATACTATTGCTAAGATAGCTAAGGATGTCTATGAGGTTCTAAAATGAGGGACCAGGATTTTTTAAATCATTTTCTCCGAAAAGAGTATTTCAAAAAACATTCGAAAGTCGTGTTAGCTTTGTCTGGCGGACTGGATTCAATGTTTTTATTCCAGCTATTGTCTACTTATCAAAATGAGTTGGGAATTGAGTTGATTTTAGCACATGTCAATCACAAGCAGAGAAGTGAGTCTGACTGGGAGGAAAATGAACTAAGGAAGTTAGCTGATGCAGCTGAACTTCCTATTTATATCACAAGCTTTTCAGGAGACTTTTCAGAAGCGCGTGCTCGAGAGTTTCGTTATGATTTTTTTAGGAAAATCATGAAAGAGGTTGGAGCGACTGCCTTGGTTACTGCCCACCATGCAGATGATCAGGTTGAAACGATTTTGATGCGCTTGATTCGCGGAAGTCGGTTACGTCATTTAATAGGAATAAAAGAAAGTCAAGTAGTTGATGATATTGAAATCATCCGTCCTTTGTTGTATTTTCATAAAACAGACTTCCCACCAATTTTTCATTTCGAAGATCAAACAAATCATGAGAACAGCTATTTTCGCAATCGTATTCGAAATAAGTATTTACCAGAACTTGAAAAAGAAAATCCCCGCCTTAGATCTGCTCTTTTAAATCTAGGAAGTGAGATTTCAGATTACCAAGCAGCCATAACGGAGCTTTCTGAACAGATTGATGTAGAAGATTTGAATGAGCTCTTTTCATACTCAAAACAAACTCAAGGGGTCTTGCTCCAGAACTATCTCAATCAATTCCCAGACTTAAATCTTACGAAGTCTCAGTTTGATGAAGTTCTACAGATTTTAGCAAGGAAAAGCCAGTATCGTTATCCATTGAAAAATGGTTATGAATTGATAAAAGAGTATCAA
Source organism: Streptococcus oralis (assembly GCF_002386345.1). Classification (NCBI taxonomy): domain Bacteria; kingdom Bacillati; phylum Bacillota; class Bacilli; order Lactobacillales; family Streptococcaceae; genus Streptococcus; species Streptococcus oralis. The sequence continues at coordinate 1,877,117 of NZ_CP023507.1, forward strand.
AATTTTCGAGTTTGCAAAATCAGTCCTCAGGCTGATGAAAAGGAAGATGAACTTGTGTTACACTATCAAAATCAAGTTCGATATATGGGCTATTTATTTTCCTTTGGCATTCCTATTGAAGGGGATTTTGTTCAAAAAGTAACGGTTTCACGGGAAACATCTGTATATATTAGATGTCGAAAACCTGGCGATATTATTAGGCTGAATGGTTATCGAAAGAAACTGAGACGCTTATTTATAGATTTAAAAATCCCTATTGAAAAACGAAAAACAACCCCTATTATTGAGCAATTTGGAGAAATTGTCTCAATTTCAGGAATTGCGACCAGTGATTTGAGTAAAAACACGAAAAATGATATAATGAACACTGTAATTTATATAGAAAAAATAGATAGGTAAAAAGATGTTAGAACACGATATTAAAAAAATCCTCGTTTCACATGATGAAATTACAGAAGCGGCTAAAAAGCTAGGTGAACAATTAACCAAAGACTATGAGGGGAAAAATCCAATTCTTATTGGAATTTTGAAAGGATCGATTCCTTTTATGGCTGAATTGGTTAAACATATTGATACGCATATTGAGATGGATTTCATGATGGTATCTAGTTACCATGGTGGAACAGCAAGTAGTGGTGTCATCAATATCAAGCAAGACGTGACTCAAGATATCAAAGGAAGACATGTTTTATTTGTAGAGGATATCATCGATACAGGTCAAACCTTGAAGAATTTGCGAGATATGTTTATTGCAAGAGAAGCAGCTTCTGTTAAAATCGCGACTTTGTTGGACAAACCAGAGGGACGCGTTGTTGAAATTGAAGCGGATTACACTTGCTTTACTATTCCAAATGAGTTTGTAGTAGGTTATGGTTTGGACTATAAAGAAAATTATCGTAACCTTCCTTATGTCGGAGTATTAAAAGAAGAAGTTTATTCAAATTAGAAAGATTTATCTTTAATGAAAAAACAAAATAATGGTTTAGTTAGAAATCCATTTCTATACTTGTTAATTATCTTCTTCCTAGTGACAGGATTCCAGTATTTTTACTCTGGAAATACTGCTGGACGAAGCGAAAAAATTAACTATACAGAACTGGTAAAAGAAATTACAGCAGACAATGTAAAAGAATTAACCTATCAGCCAAATGGCAGCGTCATTGAAGTGTCTGGTGTTTATAAAAATTCTAAGACTAGTAAAGAAGAAACGGGAATTCAATTTTTTCCTCCTACAGCTACAACAGTAGAAAGATTTTCAAGTACTATTCTTCCGTCTGATTCAACAGTTTCAGAATTGCAAAAACTTGCTTCTGAACATCAGGCAGAAGTAACAGTCAAACATGAGAGTTCAAGCGGTATGTGGATCAATATCCTTGTCTCTTTTGTGCCATTTGCTATTCTTTTCTTCTTCCTATTCTCTATGATGGGAAATATGGGAGGAAATAGTGGCCGAAATCCAATGAGTTTTGGACGTAGCAAGGCCAAAGCTGCAAATAAAGAAGATATCAAGGTACGATTCTCAGATGTTGCTGGTGCCGAGGAAGAAAAACAAGAATTAGTAGAAGTTGTTGAATTCCTAAAAGATCCAAAACGATTTACCAAACTTGGTGCACGTATTCCTGCAGGAGTTCTTTTGGAGGGACCTCCGGGAACAGGTAAGACCTTACTTGCTAAGGCAGTTGCTGGGGAAGCAGGTGTTCCATTCTTTAGTATCTCAGGTTCTGACTTTGTAGAAATGTTTGTCGGAGTTGGTGCAAGCCGTGTTCGTTCTCTTTTTGAGGATGCAAAAAAAGCAGAGCCAGCCATCATCTTTATCGATGAAATTGATGCCGTTGGTCGCCAACGTGGTGTCGGTCTTGGTGGAGGTAATGATGAACGTGAACAAACCTTGAACCAACTCTTGATTGAGATGGATGGTTTTGAGGGAAATGAAGGAATCATCGTTATCGCTGCGACGAACCGTTCAGATGTTCTAGATCCAGCTCTTCTCCGTCCAGGACGTTTTGATAGAAAAGTCTTGGTTGGTCGCCCTGATGTTAAAGGTCGTGAAGCAATCTTGAAAGTTCACGCTAAAAATAAACCTCTGGCAGATGATGTTGATTTGAAACTAGTTGCCCAACAAACCCCAGGTTTTGTGGGAGCTGACTTAGAAAATGTTCTAAACGAAGCGGCATTAGTTGCTGCTCGTCGCAACAAATCAATCATTGATGCTTCAGATATTGATGAGGCAGAGGACAGAGTGATTGCTGGACCATCTAAGAAAGATAAAACAGTATCACAAAGAGAACGTGAATTGGTTGCTTATCATGAGGCTGGACATACCATTGTTGGTTTAGTCTTGTCAAATGCCCGTGTTGTTCATAAAGTTACCATTGTACCACGTGGACGTGCAGGTGGCTACATGATTGCACTTCCGAAAGAGGATCAAATGCTTCTATCTAAAGAAGACATGAAAGAGCAATTGGCAGGTTTGATGGGTGGTCGTGTAGCTGAAGAGATTATCTTTAATGTCCAAACGACAGGAGCTTCAAATGACTTTGAACAAGCTACACAGATGGCTCGTGCAATGGTCACTGAATACGGTATGAGTGAAAAACTTGGCCCAGTTCAATACGAAGGTAATCATGCTATGTTTGGTGCACAAAGTCCTCAAAAATCAATTTCAGAGCAAACAGCCTATGAGATTGATGAGGAAGTTCGTTCATTATTAAATGAGGCACGAAACAAAGCTGCTGAGATCATTCAGTCAAATCGTGAAACTCATAAGTTGATTGCAGAAGCATTGTTGAAATACGAAACATTGGATAGTACACAGATTAAATCTCTTTACGAAACAGGAAAAATGCCAGAGACCGTAGAAGAGGAATCCCATGCACTATCTTATGATGAAGTGAAATCAAAAATGAGTGAAGAAAAATAAATTTAGAGAGGTTTAACCTCTCTTTTTATGTTCTAATGTGATGGCTACCAAGCAGATGCCCTGATAGTCGACCCTCCTCGTACAGGCTTAGATGATAAGCTGTTGGATACCATTCTGACCTATGTCCCAGAAAAAATGGTCTATGTATCCTGCAATGTTTCGACCTTAGCGCGAGATTTGGTTAAACTGGTAAAAGTTTATGATCTCCAGTATATCCAGTCAGTCGATATGTTTCCCCACACTGCACGAACAGAAGCAGTGGTTAAGTTAGTGAAGAAAAGAAAAAATCAACATCACTGAAAAAAGTCCTTGACAAAGGCGGAAAAGTAGGTATAATAGAAAGAGTTGAAAATAACAACTCAGGTCCGTTGGTCAAGGGGTTAAGACACCGCCTTTTCACGGCGGTAACACGGGTTCGAATCCCGTACGGACTATGGTGTATTGTGGTAAAAAAACTTGAAAAAAGTTTAAAAAATCTGTTGACAGAGGCAGGTAGCTGTGATATACTAATATAGTTGTCGCTTGAGAGAGAATGAGTGACAAAGACCTTTGAAAACTGAACAAGACGAACCAATGTGCAGGGCACTATAACAGATGTTATAGTACTGAACAATGAAAAAAACAATAAATCTGTCAGTGACAGAAATGAGTGAGAACTCAAACTTTTAATGAGAGTTTGATCCTGGCTCAGGACGAACGCTGGCGGCGTGCCTAATACATGCAAGTAGAACGCTGAAGAGAGGAGCTTGCTCTTCTTGGATGAGTTGCGAACGGGTGAGTAACGCGTAGGTAACCTGCCTGGTAGCGGGGGATAACTATTGGAAACGATAGCTAATACCGCATAATAGTAGATGTTGCATGACATTTGCTTAAAAGGTGCAATTGCATCACTACCAGATGGACCTGCGTTGTATTAGCTAGTTGGTGAGGTAACGGCTCACCAAGGCAACGATACATAGCCGACCTGAGAGGGTGATCGGCCACACTGGGACTGAGACACGGCCCAGACTCCTACGGGAGGCAGCAGTAGGGAATCTTCGGCAATGGACGGAAGTCTGACCGAGCAACGCCGCGTGAGTGAAGAAGGTTTTCGGATCGTAAAGCTCTGTTGTAAGAGAAGAACGAGTGTGAGAGTGGAAAGTTCACACTGTGACGGTATCTTACCAGAAAGGGACGGCTAACTACGTGCCAGCAGCCGCGGTAATACGTAGGTCCCGAGCGTTGTCCGGATTTATTGGGCGTAAAGCGAGCGCAGGCGGTTAGATAAGTCTGAAGTTAAAGGCTGTGGCTTAACCATAGTACGCTTTGGAAACTGTTTAACTTGAGTGCAAGAGGGGAGAGTGGAATTCCATGTGTAGCGGTGAAATGCGTAGATATATGGAGGAACACCGGTGGCGAAAGCGGCTCTCTGGCTTGTAACTGACGCTGAGGCTCGAAAGCGTGGGGAGCAAACAGGATTAGATACCCTGGTAGTCCACGCCGTAAACGATGAGTGCTAGGTGTTAGACCCTTTCCGGGGTTTAGTGCCGCAGCTAACGCATTAAGCACTCCGCCTGGGGAGTACGACCGCAAGGTTGAAACTCAAAGGAATTGACGGGGGCCCGCACAAGCGGTGGAGCATGTGGTTTAATTCGAAGCAACGCGAAGAACCTTACCAGGTCTTGACATCCCTCTGACCGCTCTAGAGATAGAGCTTTCCTTCGGGACAGAGGTGACAGGTGGTGCATGGTTGTCGTCAGCTCGTGTCGTGAGATGTTGGGTTAAGTCCCGCAACGAGCGCAACCCCTATTGTTAGTTGCCATCATTCAGTTGGGCACTCTAGCGAGACTGCCGGTAATAAACCGGAGGAAGGTGGGGATGACGTCAAATCATCATGCCCCTTATGACCTGGGCTACACACGTGCTACAATGGCTGGTACAACGAGTCGCAAGCCGGTGACGGCAAGCTAATCTCTTAAAGCCAGTCTCAGTTCGGATTGTAGGCTGCAACTCGCCTACATGAAGTCGGAATCGCTAGTAATCGCGGATCAGCACGCCGCGGTGAATACGTTCCCGGGCCTTGTACACACCGCCCGTCACACCACGAGAGTTTGTAACACCCGAAGTCGGTGAGGTAACCTTTTAGGAGCCAGCCGCCTAAGGTGGGATAGATGATTGGGGTGAAGTCGTAACAAGGTAGCCGTATCGGAAGGTGCGGCTGGATCACCTCCTTTCTAAGGATAAGGAACTGCACATTGGTCTTGTTTAGTCTTGAGAGGTCTTGTGGGGCCTTAGCTCAGCTGGGAGAGCGCCTGCTTTGCACGCAGGAGGTCAGCGGTTCGATCCCGCTAGGCTCCATTGGTGAGAGATCACCAAGTAATGCACATTGAAAATTGAATATCTATATCAAATAGTAACAAGAAAATAAACCGAAACGCTGTAGTATTAAAAGAGTTTATGACTGAAAGGTCAAAAAATAAGGTTA